>JBCLSF010000001.1:0-34092 GCA_041225335.1 Atopobiaceae bacterium 24-176
CAGGTGGACGACCTCATGGACGTGGTCCAGCACTACCGCGAGGAGGCGGCCATGTGGCGCCGCATCTACCTCAAGGGGCAGAACGAGCTGGCGGAGGCCAAGTGCGAGCTGGCCGACGCCAACGCGGCCCTGGCCGCCCTCGGCTGCGACCTCCCGCTATCGGGGGAGGACTGACATGGGCGAGTGCGTCTTCGTCATGGGGCGCACGGGGAGCGGCAAGAGCTACTCCCTGCGCAACTTCGAGCCCGGCACCGTCGGCGTCTTCTCCGTCGGCGGCAAGCGCATGCCGTTCCCGGACGGCCCGGCGTCCGTGTCGCTCCGGCGCATGGACTACGCCGCCCGCTACACGTACATAGAGGAGACCCTCAGGGCCAACAACCTCAACGCCTACGTCATCGACGACTCGAGCTTCCTCCAGGCGGACGAGAACCTCGAGAGGGCCCTCGAGGGCGGCGACCAGTACCGCAAGTTCCTCGAGATAGGCGTCCACCTCGCCAGCCTCGTGCAGGCGGCGGCGGACACCGACGACGACACCATCGTCTACTTCCTCCACCACGTCGACGTGGACGACATCGGGCGCCAGAAGGTCCGGTCCATCGGGAAGCTGGTCGAGGAGAAGTACAACCCCGTGGAGCGCTGCAACCTCGTGCTGACCTCGGTCAACAGGGACGGCGACTACCGCTTCATAGCCAAGAACGACGGGCTGAACCTGTCCAAGTGCCCGCCGGGGATGCTGCCCGACGAGATGGGCAACGACCTCGCCGAGGTGGACCGGGCGGCCCGGGCGTTCTGGCACATGGCGCCGCCGGTCAAGGCGGCCGAGAAGGCCGCGGCGAGGGCCGCGGAGGAGACAGGCAACGACGAACAGAAGGAGATCTAGATGCCGCGTATCGCTAACTGGGAGGCCGTCGCCCCCAAGGCCGATGGGGGCAAGGCGCCCATGCCGGAGCCGGGCTGCTACACCGCCTGCGTGACCGAGATGGAGTCCCTGCCCGACAAGGAGTACGTCTGGATGGTCTACGAGCTCGTGGACCCCGAGCCCGAGTTCTTCAAGCGCAACGCCGTCCCCAAGGCCAAGCACCGCATCTGCCTGTCCTACAAGAACGACCAGGCCCTCGCCATGACCCGCGGCCGCATGAAGGCCATCTCCGAGTCCAACACCGGGTTCGACGCCGACGCGGCGTTCCTCGGCGACAACTGGCAGGCGTTCTGGGGCAAGCGCTTCGGGGTCCGCATGCGCGAGGAGGAGAGCGTCTTCACCAACGACAAGGGCGAGACGGTGAAGTTCGTCCGCACCAGCCCCACCGAGGTCTTCCCCCTCTCCGAGATGGACCAGTGGAAGGCCAAGGGCATCTCCCGCAAGCCCCTGTCCAAGAAGGACCAGGAGCGCTGGGACGCCGAGGTCCGCAAGAACCCCGCCGCCTGTCGCGACACCACCGCCGCGCCGACCGACGGTCAGGGCGGGACGGTCCAGCCGCCCATGCCCGGCGCCCCCGCGGCGCAGGTGACCACCGACTTCGCCGTGCCGTTCTAGGCCCGTGGCGACGATCGTCGAGGACACTCGGCAGAAGGTCGGGAAGCACGGGCTCAAGAACGGGTGGTGGGCGGCCCACGGGGTCGAGGTGGTCCGGCGAAAGCTGGACTTCGGCGACTACCTCTACGGGCCGTCCAACATCGTCGTGGACACGAAGCAGGACCTCATGGAGCTCGCCATGGACCTCGGGCGCGACCACGACAGGTTCGTCCGCGAGTGCGAGAGGGCCGCAGGGGCGGGGTACCGGCTGGTGATTCTCACCGAGCAGGCCCCGCCCCCGGGCGTCCCGGCCGCCGACTGGGTGTCCGACTGGGTCAACGACCGGTGCGCCGCCTGCCGCCACTTCCTCGCCTTCAACGGCAAGGGCGCCGCCGAGCCGTGCCACCCCAACGCCATCGGGCGCAACCAGTGCAGGCGGTACGGCTACCGCCCCATGCCGGGGTGGCAGCTCGCCAAGACCATAGGGACCGTGGCGGCAAGGCACGGGGCGCGGTTCAGCTTCTGCTCCCCCGCCGACTCCGCCCAGGCGGTGTGCGACCTGCTGGGGGTCCCGTACATCCAATGACAAGAGCATAGGGAGGAGGGGCCGTGGTCGACACGGAACTCTCGCCGGGGGCGGCCGCGGCCGTCGACTACGTCGGGCACGGGTTCGCGGTCATCCCGCTCAAGCCTGAGTCCAAGGAGCCGGCGACAACCCACGGCCGCGACGACTGGTGCGACGACGCCGACTCCGTCGCGCGGCAGTTCCGCGAGGTGGAGCGCAGCATGCAGGCCAACTACTTCGAGTACGACGGCCACTGGTGCAACGTCGGCATCGTCTGCGGCCAGCCGAGCCGCAACCTCCTCGTCATCGACATCGACCGCCACGAGGGCGGGGCGGACGGCTTCGCCACGCTGGCGGAGTGGGAGCGGGAGCACGGCCCGCTGCCCGAGACGGTGACGTCCATCACGGGGGGAGGGGGCAAGCAGCTCTTCTACCTCGTGGACCGCGTCGTCACGGGACGGGCCAACAGCGCCCTCGGGGTGGACCTCCGGTACAACAACTACGTCGTGGCGCCGCCGTCCATCCACCCGGGCACCGGGGAGGCCTACGAGTGGTCCGTGTCCCCCGACGACATGGACGTGGCCAGGGCCGACAAAAACGTCAACGCATTCGTGGACCACCTGCTCGACTGGGTTGGCGGCTCGTCCGCCCCGGGGAGGTTCCGCGACTACGAGCCGCCGGAGTCCCTCGGGCACGGGGAGCGCAACGACGGGCTATTCCGCTACGGCTGCCACCTCCGCGGCCGCGGGGCCGACGACAGCACGGTGCGCGACGAGCTGGACCGGGCGAACCGGGAGGTGTGCGAGACGCCCCTCGGCGACCGGGAGCTCGAGACCATCAAGCGCTCGGTGTGCAGGCTGCCCGTGGGCATGAGCGCGGAGGCGAAGGAGAGGTCAAAGGGGTCCAAGGGAGGGGAGGTGGTCAGGTTCGAGAAGAGGGAGGAGGTGCCGGCCAAAGACGACGAGACGGCGCCGACAGCGGCCCCCGGGAAGTCCGTCGCCGCCGTCACGCTCGAGATCATGGACGGCAACCCGGGCATCTGCGACGGCCTCCGGTACAACGAGGACGACATGCTCCCATACGTCACCGAGCCGTTCATCGGGACAGCACCGTTCGTTAGGCCCCACCCCATCACGGACGAGGAGGAGGCGATGCTATTCATGATGGTCGAGAACATGGGAGGCACGAGCAACATATCGACGTTCCGGACGGTGATGAAGGCGTACCTCGGCATGGACAGGCACCGCTACAGCCCCATGGCCGATGCCATGGCCCTGCTCCCGCTGGTGCGATCCAAGTCCGGCGCCCCCATGTCCGAGGCGACCGACATCGAGTACAGCGAGGACCACGGGCAGACGTGGCAGGACGCCCCGCTGGAGTCCGTCCGCGGGATGCTCTTCCCGAGCTTCCTCGGCGTGGAGTGCAACCGCTACAACACCGAGGTCGAGCGCCTGATAAGCCGCGGCATCGTGGCGAGGGCACTGCACCCCGGGTGCAAGTTCGACTACATGCCCATCTTCCTCGGGAACCAGGGGACCGGCAAGTCCACGGTCATACGCAAGCTCGCCCTGCGGGACGAGTTCGCCATCGAGGGCTTCAACCGGTTCGACGACGAGGGCATCAAGCGGCTGGAGGGGAAGCTCGTGGCCGAGGTCGGCGAGCTGTCGGCCTTCAACAGCGCGGACATGGATGCCATCAAGGACTTCGTGACCCGCGTCAAGGACACCTACCGCAAGAGCTACGGCCGCTACGCCGTCACGGTGCCGCGACGGTGCATCCTCATGGGCACGTCAAACAAGCAGTCGGTGCTCGACGACTCGACCGGCAACCGCCGCTTCGTGATCGTGGAGTGCGGCGGCGAGATGAACCGGGCCAACCCCGGCATCTTCGACGGGACCCTCGACCGGTGCGTCAGGGTGTGGCTGGCCCAGTCCATGACCGAGCGCACCGAGGTGGGGGAGGGGGAGTTCCTGAAGCTCCTCAGGCTCCCCGCCGACGTGCTGGACACGGCCAGGGCGGCCCAGGACAGTCACTCGTTCGAGGACGAGACGGCCAACGCCGTGAAGGAGTACCTGGGCTCTCTCCCGGCCAATGTGGACCGGGTCAACGTCCGCATGGTGATGATGGAGGGCATGGACTACAGGCGCAAGGACTTCATGGAGGCCAAGAAGTGGGTCCGGGCGTCCGTGGCCGACGCCATCGCCGCGTGCGGGTGGGTGCCGGAGAAGGGCAAGCAGCTCGTCAAGAACGAGGGCGGCAAGTCGTTCGGCACGTCGAGGAGCTGGCGGCGCCCGTAGGGCAAACAGGGCAAAAGTTGGGCAAATGGAAAACTGCTGGTAGACGGTATCGTTTTGCCCATTTTGCCCATTTTGCCCTCGATAACCAACTTTGATTCTTAAGAGAAGACTATATAAGGGGCTTATAAGGGGGCGGGGAGCCCTTCTAGAAGTTTTGGGGCGTAGGGCAAAGGCAAAACGGGCAAAAACCAACGTCTACCTGCGGTAATGCTTGGAAAACGGCCTTTGCCCTAGGGCAAAACGGACGGGTAGGGCAAAATCCCCGGACCCATGCCCCGGAAATGGACAGATATGGGAAAGCTAAACGAGTTCGAGCTCCTTATGGACAACGCCAAGAGGCTGAGGACGTACGTCTCTGCAGTGGTTGACGACATCGACGGCTCCGTCTCCGACAAGCTCGAAGACGGGCTGTCGGCGGTCGAGGCGCTCGAGGCCATCGTCCACGAGGCTGAAGTCAGCGTGCGCAAAGCTGAGTCCCTCGTCAGCTACTTGGAGCGGGCGAATATCGAGTGCTCAAGCTACGTCATGGACTATCTCAAGAAGGCCCATCGCGAGCTTGCGGCGATGCACGGCGCGATCATGACGACAATCGGAGCGCTGTTCTACACGGACGGAGAATCCGTCGGCGGCCATCTCGACATCCTCAACCATCCCGAGAACCGCTTTGGAAAAGAGCGCCTTGTGGAATGGGACGGCTGATAGGCACAACCGCATAACACGACACGACAGGGGCGTCCCACCGGGGCGCCCCGTCCATTGGAGAGGAGAGCTGATGGGAGAGGACAGGAAGGTCTACATCGTGGAGGCGATGGGCGGCGACGGGTCCGCCATGGTCGCGGCGTTCTCGGACCCCGCGGACGCGGCGGCCTACGCGACCATACTGACCGACAGCGCGAGGGCGGTAGGTTGCGACGCCGTGTTCCGCACGGCGGCCGCGGTCCCCCTGGACCTGCCCCGGGAGGAGTGGTGACCGCCCCCTGGGGCCGCCGCCCCTACCTGACCGACGACTGCTGCCGCTGCCGCCTGTGGCTGGACGTGCCCGCGGGCGGGAGGTGCCGCCGGGTGCCCGGGCCGTCCGTGGAGTGCGGCGAGGCCGGGCGCACGTGCCTGGACTTCGTGGCGTCTGACCGCGAGGACTGGCCGGCCATGGTGGCGCGCAACGAGGGGGTGATGGGGCTGTGACGGCCCACGGCTACGCCCGGGTGTCCACGGCCGACCAGAACCTCGACCGCCAGACCGACGCCCTGGGCCCCCTCGTGGACCGCCTGTGGTGCGACCGGCAGAGCGGCAAGGACATGGACCGGCCCCGGTGGCGGGCCATGGTATCGGCCCTCCGGCCCGGCGACGTGCTCTACGTGGCCTCCATCGACCGCATGGGCCGCGACTACGGCGACGTCTGCGACGCGTGGGCGTCCATCACGGCCCGGGGCGTGGACATCGTGGTCCTCGACATGCCCCTGCTGGACACCCGGGAGTCGCCGGGGGGGGGGGGGGCGTCACCGGGCGCCTCATATCGGACGTCGTCATCCGGCTCCTCGCCTACGTGGCCCAGCTGGAGCGGGAGAAGCTCCGCGAGCGGCAGGCCCAGGGCATCGCCGCCGCACGGGCCCGCGGCAAGCACCTCGGGCGGCCGAGGGCGGTCCGCCCCGAGGGGTGGCGGGCCGTGTGCGGGGCCGTGGACGAGGGCCGCATCACCCGCGGGCGCGCCGCCGCCTACCTCGGCGTCGGGCGCTCCACCGTGGACCGGTGGCGGCGGGACGGCAGGGACAAAAGAGAGGAGAGCGAATGAGCGGGATGCCCGACCCCGAATGGACGGTCTGCGAGGAGCTGACATACGAGGACGGTTCGACCGTCCGCATAACCCGCCCGGCCGAGCTGCATTTCGAGTTTGTGCCGGAAGAGGAGGGAGAGCGAGTGGGAGAGCACAACTGCCTGTGCCGCCGCCCCGGGGGCGGTATCGAGACGCGCCGCCGCGCAGACAACCAGAACTGGCACCTCGTCATCGACGGGGAGCGCGTGGGCGTGAGCAACAAGGCCCGTTCGCGTATCGCCGAGGCACTGGACCTCACCACGGTCCGGCAGACGCTCCCGCCGGGCATCGCGTGGCCCGAGGTGGACGGAGAGCCGGTGTTGCCGGGGGACGTGCTGTGGGACGCCGACGGCACGTGGGTCGAGGTGGGGGCGGTTAGGATCGACCGCGAGTGCATCGACGACCCGCAGGCGGACATCTGCCACGGCTGTCTTGGCGCCACGCAGGTGCCCGCCATCCTCGTGTCCAAGGGCGCCGTCCGGGGCGGAGACTGCCTGCACGTGACGGTGGAGCTGGTGAGATGGGGAGACGATGGCTACGACGCCAAACCTTGACGAGTACCTGGCCTCCCTCGGTTTCGACCCGGACGCGGAGTACGACGTGCCGGAGGACCCTGCCGACGCTGCACTGGCCGGGGTGGAGACTTTCGTCCGGGAGCACGGGGATGGTGACCGCCGATGACTGACCTCACCGCCGAGGACCGCGACGGCGTGCCCATCAAGGTCGGGGACACGGTGTGGCAGGACGGCGGGACGCACCCGGTGGAGGTCGTGGACGTCGACCCGGGCAAGGACCTCCCCGTCACCATCCGCACCGCGTCCGGACTGGTCCACGGCTTTGCGGCCGACTTCCTCACCCACGAGCGCCCCGAAAGCTGGGCTCGGCTGGAGGAGGACGTGGGCAAGGCCGAAGGCGAACATCCATGCGGATACTTCGGTCTCGAGGAGTTCACGTGCAACCGATGCCCGGTTGGCGCCACCGAGCCATGCAACAGGGCCATGGCCATGGACATCGTCCGCCGCGCCAAGGCCCTCGCGGGGGTGGACGCATGAGCTACTACAGCCGCATCGACCGCCTTCCCCCTGAGGCAAGGCACCTCATAGCAGACATGGCGCTGCACTACTCCCGGGAGATGCTGTTCGTGGCCCTCGACGCCATTCGTGAGGACGGCCTGTACGAGGACGAGGCGCTGCACGAGAAGGCACTAAGGGCGGAGGAGGCCCTGCACGACCTGCACCACGAGGTGAGGGTGATGGCGGGGGTGGTCGGCGATGAGTGACGCCACCTGGTCGAAGATCTTCACCGCCGCCCTCGCCGCCGTCGGCACCCTCATCACGTGCCGGGACCTCATGGCCGGCGAGTTCAACGCCATGGACTACCTCACCGTGCTCGTCATGGGCCTCACCGCCGGCTTCTCCGTCGGGAGGTGGCTCTTCGGCCCGCGCGTGTGGACCGTCAACGTCAACCACTTCAGGGAGAGGAGGCCGCGCGATGAGTGACGGAACCCCGGTGAGGCACCTCACCTGCGGCACATGCCGTTACTACGTCGAGAGGCCCGCGGAGTTGCTCGGTGTCTGCTATCGGGACGGCGTCTGCCTCAAGTGCGCCAAGGCCGTCGATGGGAACTACGGTGCGCGCGACGCCCCGTCGGTGCCCGGGTGCCACGTGACGGTCTTAGACGGGGAGAGGGGCGTCGTGCGCCCCGGGTGCTGGAGGGAGGCGCGCGATGAGTAGGCGCATCGCCCCGTGCCCCTACTGCGGCAACGAACGGCCTAGCTATACGACGAGTAACAACCCATACAAACCACATTGGGGCAGGTTCGCGTGCCTCGTGTGCGGAGTGTCCGGGCCGTGGGGAGACGGCATCAAAGAGGCAACAGAGAGGTGGAACGCCATGCCGAGGAGGGAGGAGACCGATGAGTGAGCGCATCATGCCCGACCTCGTAAGGCTCCCGGTGGTCGAGGCCTTCTCGCCCGACCGGCTCGGGGACCGGAAGGCCCTCGCCGTCAAAGTCCTCGAGGAGGCCGCCGAGGTCTTCGGCGCGTGGCAGAACGTCTACGAGCTTAACAACGAGTGGGACCCGTGGGACTACGAAATCGTCCTCTACGAGTGTGCGGACGTCATCCAGGCTACGGTGAACCTCGCGTGCGCCGTTGTCGAGGACCATTACGGAGACGGTGGCCTGCGGCTTGACCGCGTGGAGTCGGTGTTGGACGACGCCTACGTTTACGTGCACGAGAAGAACGATGGGCGGTGTCGCTATGTGCAAGAACCCTTCTCTGATCGATGAGCTTAAGGAAATCGAGTACAGCATCGACCAGCTCTGGTTGCGCGCCTACAACGCGCGGCGAGACGCCGAGCACGGCGGCACGATAGACAGGTATCTCGTCAACGACCTGTACAACGACTCGGCGGCCATCACCGTGAGGCTGTTCAACATGGCGGCGTACGGGAAGTTCGACGGTAAGGAGAGCGCCGATGGATGAGGAGCACATCATCGACCTGAGAAAGTGCACCCTGTTCGATCCGGTCCACAAGCCGTCCCACTACTGCCACGGGGGCATGGAGGCCAAGGACGTGGCCGCCGCCTTCATGGCCGACTCGGGGCTGGACCCCGTGACGGCGTGGTGGTGGGGCAACGGCATCAAGTACCTGCTGCGATGGCCGTACAAGGGCCAGACGCCCTCTGAGAGGGCACGCGACCTCAAGAAGGCCCGGGAGTGCCTGCGGGAGTGCGAGAAGGCCTACACGGCCCACGTCGCCGCCCAGAGGGCCAAGGTGGCGGCGATGGTCGGGGAGGTGGACGGCTGATGGTCGACGAGTTCTCCGGCCGCCGCTGCCGCCTCTGCGGGGGCGACCGCTACGCCGCCTACACGGTGGTGCGCGAGTCCGAGGGGCGCGGCCTGCTCTACGAGGCCCGGGCCGTGTGCCGCTCCTGCGGCAACGTGGTGTCGCGCGTCTCAGACGCCGACGAGCGCCGCGCCGTGTCGCAGGTGCGCCGGGTGCTGGCGTGACGTGGCCCGACGTGGCGGCCGTGGCCGTCTACATGGGCTCCATGGCGCTCATCGCGTGGCTCCTCGGGCGCCGGTAGCAGCGGCTATGATGGTACTGTTCACGACATGACTAAGGCGGTGGTTTCGTGAGCGACGGCTTCCTCGGCTGCCCGGACTCCCGGGCGTGGTGGTCCACGGTCCGCGCCGCGAGCCGGGACCTCGCCCGCATGGGGCGGGCGGTGGACAGGATGCGGGCCCGGGAGGGGCTGCGAGCGGCGCCTATGTCCGGCACGGGGCGCGCCTCAGGGCCCTGCGACGCCAACCGCGCCACGGACGCCCGCATGGACTACGAGGCGGCCTGCGCCCCGGCGGTGGACTCGGCCCTCGCGCTGCTGCGCACGGCGGACCGCCTTCTCTGGGGCGACGCCGGCGGCGGGGTGGCCGAGCTCCTCGGGGCCACGACGGCCAGCGTGGTGCGCCTGCGCCACGTGGACGCCCTGCCGTGGTCCGAGGTGGCCCGCTCCCTGTCCCTGTCGCCGTCCACCTGCCGGCAGATGGAGGGGGCCGCCATGGACCTCATGGACGCGCTGGGGCCGGGCCGGGTGCTGGACGGCAACGGGTGCGCCACGGAGCCGATGGCGCTGTAGCCCAGGACGATGGACCGGCATGAAAAAGCCCCCGTAGGCCTCGGCCTGCGGGGGCGTTGCTGTGTCGGTGCGTCCGGCGCTACTCGCCGCTGACGTCGTGGCGCTCGGCGACGGCCATGAGGTCGACGGACTCGACGGCCTCGCGGATGGTCCCGTCGATGTCCTCGGCGTGGTCGGCGGGGCCGAAGAAGATGTCTCCGCAGAGCGTGACGCCGGTGCCCTCGAGCGCCGCGTCGATGGCGCTGCGGAAGTCCTCGACGATGGCCTCGACGTCGTAGTCGGCCTCGAAGCCGTCGATGACCGCGTACACGTCGGCCTCGGGGGAGCCGCTGTAGGGGAAGAGGTTGTTCCAGGTGCAGATCTGGGTGGCGGGGGTGCTGGTCATGGCGTGTCCTCTCTGGTGGACGTGCTTTGGTGGTGACTTGGCGGATGGCGGTGCGGTACGAGGCCCCGCACCGGGGCGCTGTCTGCTGCCTCAGGCGGCCATGGACTCCGCCTCGGCGAGGACGAGGCGCCCGAGCCTGTCCTCCTGGGACGAGGTCAGGTTGCCCGCGAGGCCCATGGCGTGGCGCCGGGCGTTGTGGAGGCAGAGGCGCTCGCCGCTCTCCACGAGGCGCCGGGCGGCGGCCTCGACGTCGGAGGCGAGGACGTACTGGTTGGCGATTCGGACGGTCTGCATGGCGGGTCTCCTTCCGGGATGGGGGTAGGTTCGGTCGGGGTTCGGTGCTATCGGCGGCTGAAGAGCCAGAGGGCGAGGGCGCACCCGAACAGGGAGCCCGCCGCCTGGCAGACGAGCATCAGCGGGAACGCATCCATGGGCTGCCTCCTTTCCTCTCGTGTGTGGGGTAAGATGGGGGCGGCATAGGGCCGCGCCCCTCGCGAGGGACGCGACCCATCGGCGCTCTTAGGATTCGTGACGGTTGTCACGTTCGAGCCGCCGCATCGCCGCTATCGTCCCGAGATACGTCCCGAGGAAGCTTCCAGCAGCTCCCAACAGGAACGAGACGATGGCGGCGATTGCCGTTTCCGGGTCCATAGACTCACCCCTTTCGTATGTTGCGTTCGGTTACCTAGCGTCTTCGGCCGGGGTTTCTTAGCCCCACCCGTTTGCCTTTGGCGCTGACTCTCGCTATGCCGTTGTCAAGGTGCTCTCGTGGCGGGTAGGTCGGGCCCTTGGGGCCTCGCCCCTCTCGGGGGCCTGTCGGTCGGCGTTGCCTTTCGACGGCTTCATAATGGGATAGTTAGCTATCCATAGCAAGTAGACTATCCTTATCTACACATTTCATACATAAGTACACTATCCCTAGCAATTGCGCTATCATATTGCCCAACTGTAGGGAGGAAACAAACATGCAGATAAACGAGGTAGTTCGCGCTTTGCTTGACCACTCCGGCAAGAGCGCTAGGTCTATATCGATTGCCCTCGGCAAGGCGGACAACTGGGCTAGGCTAACGGCTCGCAACAGCCAAAACCCGAAGCTAGGGACTATCGCCAACGTTGCCGACCTAGCCGGATGCGACATAGCCATAGTCGACCGCGCCACAGGCGAGACCATAGCGACCATAGACCCGCCGAAGCGCGGCGAGGACTAGCGCGGCCACAGAGCGCACCACAGCGGCGCCCATGCCACAGCGGTATGGGCGCCTTTCTTGTGCCGACAGACCACGGCCACGACCACAGGCCACAGGGCGCCGCCTCTCACCACGGGGGCGGCGCCTTTTCCTGTGCCGACAGGGCGCGGGCCGGATCGATCTAGGCGGGGGCCGTAGCCCAGGCGGACCATGGGCCGCACGAAACAGCAGGTAGACGGCGCATATCGCCGCCGATAGCCGTCGAGGGACGAAGCTCAGAGCTAAAAGCGCAGGTAGAACGATTGGCGCGTTTCGCAACGGTTAGGAACGGTATGGTTGTGGAGATAAAGCACGGAACCGAACCCCCCGGGTATCCCATCAAATTTCTCGCCGGATGGGGGGACCGGCGGCCCAGGCCCCGGATTCCGGGCCTCCTCCCGGTTTTTTTATTTTCCGCACCCTTACCGTGCGGGCGCGGGGCCGGCCCCGCGCGCTAACGCGCCGGGCCACCCCCCCCGGTGGACCCCCCGGCGGCCGTCGGCACCTTCCGGCACCTTTCGGCACCTTTTGGCAACCCCCGGCACTCCCCGGCGCTTTCCGGCAACCGTCGGCACCCCGTGGCAGGTCTTCGGCCCTACTGTGGTAGCCATGGACATCGACGCCGAGCTGGCCGCGAGGTTCTACCCGGACCCGCCCGCCAGCGTGCCCCCCTACGACCGGGCGCTGGCCGCGAGGCTGCGCGAGGAGCGCCGCAGGGACGGCAGCAACCTCCGCTTCTACCGCTCCGCCGCCTGGCGCCGGGTGAGGGCCGAGGTGCTGGGGTCCATGCACATGGAGTCGCTGCTCGAGCTGTCCGGGAGCCCCGCCCGCGTGGCGAGGGCCGACACCGTCCACCACATCCTCCGTCTTGACCGCTACCCCGGCTACGCCCTGCACCCGTGGGCGCTGGACGGGGAGGGCCGCGTCGTGAGGAACCTCATACCGCTGACCCACGCCGCCCACGACCTCGTCCACGGGAGGAGGTTCGCCGGCGGCCAGACCAAGGCGCCCCCGCTGACGCCCGAGAGGTGGTGACCATGGCCCGCAAGGTTGAACCGTGGGACGAGAAGCAGGTGGACGAGGTCGAGCGCCTGCTCAAGGCGTTCAACGGGTCCGAGGCGGTGGCCGCCGTCATGGACGTGCCGGAGTCCGCCCTCGACGGCCTGTGCGAGCGGGCGTTCGGGCTCGACTTCGCCCACGCCCAGGCGAAGTTCTCCGCAGTGGGCAAAGCCAACCTCCGCTCGACGCTCTACGAGCAGGCGGTGGACGGCAACGCCAAGGCGCTGGACATGCTCGCCCGCGAGCAGCTGGACATGGACCCGGTGAAGCGGCGCACGGCGCCGCAGCAGAAGCCGAAGGTCCAGCTGGAGCTGTGAGGTGGCGGCCAAGCGCCGCTACTCCACCCACAGGCGCATCGACGTGCCGGAGATCTCCGGGTGGCTCCGCCTCGTGGAGTCCGGGGAGGTGCCGGCCTGCGAGGAGCAGGTGCTGCTCTGCGCCCACGTGCGCTCCGTGTTCGCCACAGAGCGGCTCTGGGTGGACCGGGGGAGGCTCCGCGCCTACATGGGCTACGGGCGCTACTTCCCGTTCGAGCTGTCCGCCGAGGAGCGGTTCCTCGTCGCCCTCTGGCTCTGCACCTACTCCGAGGACGGCATGCCTCGGTGGAGCGACCTGCTCGCCTACGTCGCCCGCGGGTGGGGCAAGACCGGGTTCGCCGGGTTCTGCGCTTTCTGCCTGCTGTCCCCGGCCAACGGCATACCCAACTACGACGTGGACATCTGCGCCACCACCGAGCCGCAGGCCAAGATAGGCTACGACGACCTCTGGCGGCTCTTCGAGAGCGACCCGGACCTCTGGTCCCAGGGCTTCGAGTGGAACCGCGTGGAGCTATACTGCAAGTCGACGGGGTCGCGCTTCAAGTACTGGAGCGGCAACTCCAACTCCAAGGACGGCATGCGCTCGGGCGCCGTCTTCTTCGACGAGGTCCACGCCTACGAGAACTCCGACTCCATGGGCGTCTTCACCGGCGGCCTTGGCAAGAAGCCGGAGCCGAGGCGCCTCATGACCACCACCGACGGCTTCGTCCGAGAAGGGCCGCTCGACGACCTCAAGGCCCGCGCCCAGTCGATACTGCGCGACGGCGAGCCCGACGGCGGCCTCCTGCCGTTCATATGCAAGCTGGACGACCTCGCGGACGCCGCCGACGAGTCCCTCTGGGCCAAGGCCAACCCGCGCCTGCGCACCTCGCCGAGCCTCATGGCGGAGTACCGCCGCGAGGTGGCCGAGTGGCGCGCCAACCCCGGGCGCCACCCGGAGGTGCCGACCAAGCGCTTCAACCTGCCCGAGCAGCGGCGCGACCTGCAGGTCACGTCGTGGGGCAACCTCGTGGCGGCGTCGAGGGGCTTCGACCTCGCGGACCTCCGGGGCCGCGAGTGCGTGGCCGGCATCGACTACGCCAAGACCACCGACATGGTGGGGGCGTGCCTGCTGTTCCGCGACGGCGACCGCCGGCTCGTGGTTCCCCACGCGTGGTGGTGCACCCGGTCCGCCGACGCCGGCGACGTCAAGGCGCCGCTGGGGGAGTGGGCGGCCGCCGGGCTGCTCACCGTCACGTCCGCCGTGGAGGTGTCGCCCGATGAGGTGGCCGCCTGGATACGGGACACAGCCTCGTCCCTCGGGGCGGACCTGCGCTGCGTGGCCATCGACAACTACCGCTTCACCCTCATGCGCAAGGCCCTGGAGTCCATCGGCATGGACCCGTCGGGCACCCGCGACGAGAAGCAGGTGTGGGAGACGCGCCCCGGCGACGTGATGAAGGTCCAGCCGGTCATAGAGTCCGCCTTCGCCAACCACGACATCCTCTGGGGCGACAACCCCCTCATGAGGTGGGCGGCCAACAACGCGAAGCTCGAGCCCGGCCCGAACAACTGCTGGAAGTACGGGAAGATCGAGCCCCACTCCAGGAAGACCGACCCATTCATGGCCCTCGTCCACGCCATGTGCGTGGAGGGGCGCATAGGCGAGCCCGCGGCGCTCCAGTTCGCCGCCCCCGTCTTCTTCTGAGCACCCCCGAGACAACCGGATAGAGGTGATGCCCGTGGGCGTCATACGCCGAAAGGTCATCGACTGGCTCGGCAACGAGGTCGTGTCGATGGACGTCCCAGACTCGGCCACGGACAACGACGAGCTCGGCGCCTGCAGGTGGATGGAGGCGGCCCACTCCATCATGGCCGGCTACGTGGCCGACGCGCTCAGGATGTGCCCCGTCAACTTCTACGTGGACGGGAAGCGCGACACCACCCTCGACGCAAACTACCTGTGGAACGTGAGCCCGAACCCCAACCAGTCGGCCACGGACTTCATGGGCGAGCTCGTGACGCGGCTCATGTGCACCGACGGCGACGCCCTCGTGGTCCCGGTGAGGAGCGGAGGGCGAACCCGGCTCTACATCGCCGAGTCCTTCGAGAACACCCCGGTGCCCGGCGCCGCGTCGGTCTTCTCGAACATCGTCATCGAGGGCTCGTCCGCGGTGGTGCCGCACGCCATGAGCGCCGACGAGGTCTACTACTTCGACGCGAGCTCCATCGCGGGCGGGTGGAGCGCCATGGACGCGAAGACGAAATCCCAGTACGACGCCATCGCCGACATCGTCTTCAAGGCCACCGCCGACCGCAACGGGCGCAAGTGGTTCCTGCACCTCGAGCAGCCGAACACCGGCACCGAGGAGCAGCAGCAGAACATCGACCGGCAGCTCACGAAATCGGTCATGCCGTTCGTGAGGCACACCACCGGCGTCATGCCCCTCTACAAGGGCCAGTCGCTGGAGCGCGCCTCGCTCGACTCGGGGCGCTTCTCCGGCATGAACGCCAAGGACATCGCCAACATCCGCTCGGACATGTTCAGCTTCGTGGCCGCGGCCTTCCACATGCCCGCGTCCATGCTCCTCGGCAACACCGCCAACTTCTCCGAGGTCATGAGCAGCTTCCTTACCTTCGGCGTGGACCCCGTGGCCAAGGCCCTGTCCACCGAGATCACCCGCAAGTCGTTCGCGCGGGAGGAGGTGCTCGCCGGCTCCGAGGCCCGGGTGGACACCTCGCGCATCCGCCACATCGACCTCTTCGAGAGCGCGGACGCCATCTACAAGCTGCAGGGCTCCTCCATCGACAGCACCAACGAGCTCCGTGGTTTCACGGGCCAGGACCCCATCGACGAGCCCTGGGCCGACGAATACCAGCGCACCAAGAACAACGAGGACATCGGAGGGAGGTAACAACGATGACTAGACCCATGCAGCTGATGCGCTCCGAGCGCGGCAACACCGCAGAGCTCTACGTCTACGGCGACATCTGCGAGGGCGCCCACGTCTGGAACATGTTCGGCCTCGAGACGGGCACCGACTCCGTGGAGCTGGTGCAGGCCCTCACGTCCCTGCCGGACGCCGTGGAGGCCGTGGACGTCCACATCAACTCCTACGGCGGCGACTGCTCCGAGGGCGTCGCCATCCACAACGCCCTCAAGGGCTGCGGCCGGCGCGTGACCACCTACGTGGACGGCTTCGCGTGCTCCGCGGCGAGCGTGGTCTTCATGGCCGGCTCCGAGCGCGTCATGGGGCCCGCCTCCATGCTCATGGTCCACGACCCGTGGATGGACGCCACCGGCAACGCCGACGAGCTCCGCCACGCGGCCGAGTCGCTGGACGCCGTGGGCGCCGCGAGCCGCGCCGCCTACCTGGACGGCACCGACGTGGACGCCGGGTGGCTCGACTCCGCCATGCGCGCCGAGACGTGGCTCACGGCCGAGGACGCCCTCGACGCAGGGCTCTGCACCCTTGTGGAGAGCGCCGGGGCCGAGCGCCCCGCCGCGGCGGCCCTCGTGTCCGAGCGCGTGGCCGAGGCCCTGCGCGACGGCCCCGTGGCCCACGTGGACCTCCACCTCTCCGACGAGCAGGTGGACCGCATAGCCGAGCGAGCCGTGGAGCTCCTCGCGGGGGCCGGCGACGCCGCCCCCGAGGACGCCGAGCCCGAGCCCCTCGGGAAGACCGCGCGCCTCGGCGCCCCGGCGGACCCCGCCCCGGAGACCTTCATCGACCGGCTGAGGCGCGTCGCCTCCGCCCAGTAGCAACCCTGACAAGACAGGAGAAACCCCATGCCCATCGCACTCAACGACGCGTCCACCGCCGCGTCCAAGCGCCTGATGGAGGCCTTCGCCGGCAGCGACCCCGACGCCGTCGAGGCCGCCCTCGTGGCCTTCCAGCAGTCCGTGGCCGACGACCTCGCCGTCCAGTACAAGGAGGCCGTGGCCGCCGGCGACCGCGCCGTGCTCGCCCAGCGCGGATTCCGCGAGCTGACGTCCACCGAGACCAAGTTCTACCAGCGCCTCATCGAGGCCGGTAAGTCGCCCAACCCCCAGCAGGCCTTCACCTCCCTCACCGGCGACCCCGCCGTGCCCGACGAGATGCTGCCCACCACCGTCATCGACCAGGTGCTCAAGGACCTCGAGGAGGAGCACCCGCTCCTCGGCGCCATCAACATGACCAACACCGGCATGGTGGTGCGCTGGCTGCGCAACAAGCACACCCGCCAGCTGGCCTCGTGGGGCACCCTCGAGTCCGTCATCACCAAGGAGATCACGAGCGCCTTCGAGGTCGTGGACATCAAGCAGGGCAAGCTCTCCTGCTTCGCCGTCATCTCCATCGACATGCTGGAGCTCGGCCCTACCTTCCTCGACGCCTACCTGCGCCGCTGCCTCATGGAGGCCATGGCCTGCGGCCTCGAGGACGGAGTCATCAACGGCAAGGGCATCGGCGGCGAGCCCGTCGGCCTCATGAAGAAGGTCTCCGGCACCGTCAACACCACCACCGGCTACCCCGCCAAGACCGCCGAGTCCGTCACCGAGTTCACCCCGGCCACCTACGGCGCCCTCGTGGGCAAGCTCGTCAAGGACTCCGACGGCAGGACCAAGACCGGAAACGTCCTCAAGTCCCTGTCCCTGATCGTGAACACGGAGGACTACCTCACCAAGGTCATGCCGGCCACCACGCTGCTCAACACCGCCGGCTCCTACGTGAACGACCTGTTCCCCCTCGCCACCAAGGTCTACGAGTCCGCGTTCGTCCCCGCCGGCAAGGCCGTCCTCTGCCTGCTGGACGAGTACGACCTGTTCGTGGGCGGCAACCGCGGCATCCAGTACTCCGACGAGTTCAAGTTCCTCGACGACCAGCGCGTCTTCAAGGTGGTCCAGTACGCCTTCGGCCAGGCCAAGGACGAGTCCAGCGCCATCGTGCTCGACATCTCCAAGCTCGACTCGGCCTACATCACCGTGAAGGCCAAGACCGACGCCGCCGCCGGCTCCGGCGACTAGGGCCGGGGAGGTGACCCATGGCTGACAAGCGGGCGGACGACGCCACGCTGCAGGCGGTGAGGGACAAGCTCAACGTCACATGGGAGTCCGAGGAGACCGACCGGCGCGTCCGCTCGGTGGTCGACACGGTCACCCCCGTGCTCAACTCCCGCCTCGGCTACCCCGACGGCCACGGCTTCACGCCCGCCGACGGGGGGCCGTGGGCTCTCTTCCTCAACGCCTGCCTCTACGAGTTCTCGGACGCCCTGGACGACTTCTGGGTCAACTACGCCTGCGAGGTCAGGGCCGAGCGGCTCCTGGTCCTCTGCTCGGCCGAGGGGGAGGGGGGCGGCGATGCTCAAGGCCAAGGGTGAGGTCTTCGCCCCCACCGACGGCGCCCTGTGGCTCTGCGCGGAGTCGGCCGAGCGCCTGTCCCGCGGCTTCGACTGGTCGGGCACGGCGGGCCTCGTGCGCGGGGTCTTCCTGCCCTACCGGTCCATGCTGCTTCGCTCCGACGACGTGGCCCTGGCGGCGTCCGAGGGCGACGCCTACACGGCCAAGGTGCGCGTGGCCGCCCCTCCCGGACTTTCGACCGTGTCCGTGGTGGAGATGGGCGGGGCCGCCTACGACCTCACCCGCTACGACGTGGAGGGGCGGTCCGCCTACCTCTACCTCACCGAGGTCGTGTCCGACGGCACCGTGGCGCTCGTGGACCAGAGAACCACCTACGACGAGCTCGGGCAGGCTGATAGGTCAGAGTCGACGGTCACGGTGACCGCCAGGGACGTGTCCGTGTCCGTCGAGGGGTCCACCGGGTCCCTGACCGCGACCGTGAGGACCGTGGACTACCGCGGCGAGCCGACGGTCGTGCGGGACGGCACCCGCTACTCGGTCACGGCCGCGGCGGTCGACGGGGAGTGGACGAAGCTCTCCGCATCGGTCCAGCCCACGGATATGGAAGGGGTGACCGCCGGTGTGCGCCAAGGCATCGCTCACGGGGTTCGGTGACGAGGTGTGCCGGATGGTCGAGGACTCCATCAGGGAGAACTCCGAGGCGCTGGACCGCAACGTCCGCAAGGCGGGGGCCAAGTCCGCCAACCGGCTCCGCACCGTCCGCTCTCCGGCCGGGCGCCCGTCGGCAGGCATGACGCCGACCAAGACCGGCGGCTACGCGTCGGGGTGGAGGGCCAAGACCGAGCGTCAGGGCACCCAGACGGTCTGCACCGTCTACCAGTCCAAGAAGCCCGGCCTCACCCACCTCCTCGAGAAGGGGCACGCCAAGTTCATCTTCGGCCACCCGACGGGGGAGTACGTGCCCGGATACCCCCACATCGAGCCCGCCTACGAGGAGGGCGCTAAGGAGCTCGGCCTATGAGAACCTACGCCGATCTCTGCGCCGCCGTCCGCTCGACAGGCGTCCGCTACTACCGGGTGGGCCGCGACGCCGACGACACGTCCAAAGTGCCCATGCCGTTCTGCCTCATCGTCCCGGAGGACTCCGAGGACGTGATGGCGGACGGGTCCAACTACACGAAGGCCACCTCCTACCGGGTCGAGCTCTACGAGCGCGGCAGCCGACTCGACCTCGAGCGGTCGTTCGAGGACGCGCTGGAGGCAGCCGGGTTCCCGTACACCCGGCGCTGCGTCCCGCTCGAGCACGGCGTGGTCGAGATGGCCTACTACCTCACCGTCCTCGGCCGCTGACCGGGGCCGCGAGAAAGGAACAACCCATGCCCAGCACCACCGTCCGCTCCAAGGTGCGCTTCGGTATCTGCAACGCGCACTACGCCCTCCTCAAGGCCGACGGCACCTACGAGGCCCCTGTGCCCATGCCCGGTGCCGAGTCCGTCGACGTCTCGACCTCCGGCGGCAACAACTCCGCGATCTACGCTGACAACGAGCCCTTCTACAACAGCAGCTCCAGCAGCTCCGTCGAGCTCTCGGTGCAGATGGCGCGCTTCCCCCGCTCCTTCCTCACCGACGTGTGCGGCATGACCGAGGAGGCCGACGGCTCCATCAGCCAGTCCCCCGAGGACACCGGCAAGGAGTTCGCCTTCATGTTCGAGCTCTCCGGAGACCAGGGCGGTTACCGCGTCT
Source organism: Atopobiaceae bacterium 24-176 (assembly GCA_041225335.1). Lineage (GTDB taxonomy): Bacteria > Actinomycetota > Coriobacteriia > Coriobacteriales > Atopobiaceae > Granulimonas. The sequence goes on from JBCLSF010000001.1 coordinate 19,874, forward strand.
GCTACTTCCGCTGCACCGCCACGGTGCCCGTCTCCAGCGCGTCCACCAACACCGACTCCGTGTCCGAGGCGCCCGAGACGTCCACCTTCACCGCGGTCGGCGCGAAGATGCCCGACGGCAAGACGCGCACCTCCACCCGCTGCGAGACCGGCGACGCTGCCTACGCCGACTTCCTCGCCAAGGTCCCGTTCTCCACGGCGGCCACCACCGAGTAACCGAACGAAGCGACGCACCGGAGGGGGGCGGGGAGGACCCGTCCCCCTCGTTTCATAGACAAGGAGACACGATGGCAGACGAAGCCCGCTGCCCCCGCGGCACGGTGACCGTCGGAGGGGTCGAGTACGAGGTGGAGGCGTCCAACGGGGCGTGCGTCACCTACTGGGAGGAGAACCGCGACTCCTGCGAGCCACCGTTCACGGGCAACCTCATGACCGACATCCTCTCCGAGCGCCAGAGCCTCCTGGCCGACGGGGTCTCGTTCCCCATCTGGGCCCAGTGCCCGCACGTGCTCTGCGCCATCTGGGCCATGGCCAAGGCGGCCGGCTCGGTGAAGGGGTCGTTCAAGACGTTCCGCAACACCGTGGACAAGGCGGGCGCGAACATGTACGAGGCCTCGTCAGCGTTCCACGCCCTCTTCGACGACGACGGGTTCGGGGCGAGGGCCTTTTTTCGGCTCCCTGACGGATTTGGCGACCCTGGGGAGCCCGACACGGAGGGCTGACGCCGAGGGGTCCGACGGACCGGTGGCCGAGTCGGAGGCGTGGCCGGTCCACGCGCGGCTCCTCGGCCTCGTGAGGTGCGGGTTCACCTACGGGGACGCGTGGCACATGAGCCCCATGGACTCGTCGCGGTTCGTCTCCATATACAACGCCCTGTCCATCCCCGCCCCGGAACGGGAGGGGGGAGTGGTCATGGGCGGCAAGTCCGACGCAGACAGGATATTCGGGGGGTGACGCCCGATGGCCGACGCCTACAAGGGCCTCTACATCGAGTTCAAGGGCGACGCCACCAAGCTCAACGAGGCGCTCGCCCAGGTGCGCCGCAAGAGCCGGGAGGCGAACAAGGAGCTCGCCCAGCTGGACAAGGCACTCAAGTTCGACCCCAAGAGCACGGCGCTGCTGAGCGAGCGGGTCAAGAGCGCCACGAGGGCCGTGGGGCAGGCCACCGAGAAGGTGAACGCGCTCAAGCAGGCGCAGGCAGAGGTCGGCGCGGGGACGGACGCCTACGGGCGCATCAGCCGCGAGCTCGCCATCGCCGAGGCCTATCTAAAGAAGTCGCGCGAGGAGCTCATCCGCTTCACCGAGGCCGCGACCCCGCTCGGCCGCGCCGCGGCGTCCATCAAGGAGTTCGGCGAGGGCGCCGTGGAGGCGGGCGAGAAGATCAAGGGCGTCGGCTCCGCCATCTCCGGCATCGGCGACTCCCTCACCACGTCCCTCACCGTCCCCATCGCCGCCGCTGCCACCGCGTCGGTCGTGGCGGCGGTGGACATCGACACCGCGTGGTACGGCGTCCGCAAGACCGTGGACGCCACCGAGGAGCAGTACGAGCAGCTCAAGGAAAGCGCCATCGAGCTGTCGAAGCAGCAGCCCATATCCGCCGAGACCATCCTCAACATCGAGGAGCTCGGCGGCCAGCTGGGCATCGTGGACGAGAGCACCACCGACCTCGTGGGCACCCTCGAGGACTTCGCCATGGTCGCCGGCGGCCTCGACATCGCCACCAACCTCAACGCCGAGGAGGCGGCGACCAAGCTCGCCCAGTTCAAGAACATCACGAAGATGTCCAACGACGAGCTGTCGAACTTCGCCAGCGCCCTCGTGGACCTCGGCAACCACAGCGCCACCACCGAGGCGGACATCCTCGAGATGGCGACCCGCATCGCGTCGGCCGGCGAGTCGGCCCACATGAGCGAGGCGGACATCCTCGGCCTGTCGACTGCCCTGTCCTCCACGGGCATGAACGCCGATGCCGGCGGCTCCGCCATCTCGACGGTCATCAAGAACATCGCCAACGCCTGCGACAACTACGAGCGTGCCCTCGACGGGACCATGCACGGCACGCAGGCCCAGATGGACAAGACCGTCTGGATGATGGAGGGGCTCGCCGAGGTCACCGGCATGACCGTGGACGAGTTCCGTCAGGCGTGGTCCGAGGACGCCGCCGGCGCCCTCACCGACTTCCTCGTCAAGGCCAACGAGATGGGCGACGCGGGCGAGAGCCTGAACACACTGTTCACCGACCTCGGAATCTCCGAGATACGCCAGTCCGACGCAATGCGACGGCTTGCAGGCAACTCCGACCTCGTGATAGACAGCGTGAACCGCGCCAACACCGCGTGGACCGAGAACACGGCCCTCACGGACGAGGTAGGCGCGCGCAACGAGTCCCTCGCGTCGAGGTTCGAGGTGCTCAAGAACCGCGTCATCGCCGTGGCCGAGCAGATAGGTAAGCCCGTAGCCGAGGCCCTCCTCGACGTGGTGGACGCCGCCGAGCCGCTCATCAAGGTGGTCACCGACGCCGCCCAGGGCTTCGCGGACATGGGGAAGAGCGAGCAGCAGGCCGTGCTCAAGGCCGTCGCCCTCGTGGCGGCGGTGGGCCCGGTGACGTCCCTGCTCGGTCGCGTCGTGTCCACTACGGGCTCCGCCGTGGTGGGAATCGGCAAGTTCGCCCAGGGAATCGGCGGCGCCGTCGGCCGCGTCAACGGGTTCGGCACCGCGCTCACCACCACCAACCCCCACCTCATCAACGCCTACCGCGCCACGGGGACGTGGAGCGACAAGCTCGCCGTCGCCCTGAACCGCTCCAAGGGGGCGGCGAACGGCCTGAACATGCTGTCCGGGGCCTATGCCAAGACCTCGTCCAAGGCGGGCCCGTTCGTGGACTCCCTGTCCAAGGAGCGCAGCGCCCTCGCGTCCGCGACCAAGAACGCCGGCGGCTACAAGGCAATGATCGCTTCGGCGGACACCGCCTCCGGGAAGTTCGTCGGAGGCACCGTCACCCTGACCGGGTCGATGACCAAGCAGGTGTCGGCCGTGGACCGCGCGTCCCAGGCGTTCGCCGGGCTCGTCGGCGCCATCGGCACCATCGGCGCCGTCGTGTCCATCGCCGCCGTGGTCACCGAGGTGGCCGACGCCGTCCACAAGGCGGCCATCGGCTACGACGAGGCGGCCGACGCGGCCCGTGCGGCGTCCGCTGCCTCGAGCGAGTTCGTGGACTCGTTCTCCGGCGTTCAGGGCGCCGCCGTGGACCTCGACCTCGCCCTCTCGTCCTCCGGCTCGTCCATCAGCGGCCTTCAGGGGGTCACCCGCGAGGCGTTCGGCAACATCGTCGCCATCGTCCAGCGCGACATGGCCGAGGCCGGCTACATCACCGAGCAGGGCGCCGCCGACATCGAGGAGAACTTCCAGCGCATCCTCGACGCCACGGCGGAGAAGACCGGCGCCTACGTCAACCAGCTGCAGGCCATCCCCAAGCGCTTCGAGTCCCTGGACTCCTCCAGCGTCGGCCAGTACGTGGCGGACGTGGGGACCGTGTTCGAGCAGGGCAAGCAGGACGTGGAGTCCACCCTGAACGACATGCTCGCCGTCATCGAGTCCAAGCACCGCGCCGCCGGGACCCTCGACAGCGAGGCGTACCGGCAGGACGTGGAGCGTGCCCAGCAGGCCGCCGAGGACGCCCTCTCCGTACTGGAGCAGGAGCGCGACAAGGCGGTGCAGCTCACCGCGCAGAAGTTCGGCGAGATGGGCGAGGAGACGGAGAAGGGGTGGGACAAGCTCGAGGAGTACGGCCGAACGGGCATGGCGGCATGGAAGCTGCTCCTCAAGGACGGCTTCCCCGTCGACCCGTTCACCCAGGCGCAGGTCGAGAAGGAGTTCAACGAGCTCGCCGCGTCCATCGACCAGGGAGCCACCGCCGCCTGGCTCGCCGCGCAGGCCGCCACCGTGGCCGCGGGAGGCCCCCTGACCGAGGCGAGCCGGCAGAACGTCGAGGACATCGTCAACGCCTTCGACGACCTCCCCGACTTCCTGCAGGACGAGGCGGAGGGCATACTGCGCCCCCTCGCCGAGTCCATAGAGGCAGGCGGCATCGAGCTCGGCGACGTGGGCTCCATGACCGCCCAGCAGCTCGTGGACGCCATCCGAAGCAAGCTCCTCGACGGGTCCTCCTCGGTGCGCGAGGGGGCCGACGGAATCCTCGAGGCCCTCAGGGGCTTCGGGGACGATGTGCGCGACTCGCTCCAGACCGACGGAATCGGCTTCGAGGACCTCACCGGGAAGCTGCTGGACGTCGGCGTCACCGCCGAGCAGATGAGGGGGATAACCGCCGACGCCTTCTCGTCCATGGTGGCCGAGGCCGGCGGCGACATCGACCGCCTCGTCGAGCTCATCCAGAAGTACAACGAGAACCCCGTCGAGGACCAGAACGCGCAGATCAGCATAACGTCCGACGTCGAGGCTAAGATGCAGCAGGTCGGCACCTTCAACGACAACCCGGTGAGGGACCAGAACGCCGTGGTCAACGTCGACACCGGCGAGGTGGTCATCGCCGAGGGGGTGCTCGGCGACTACAACGAGAACACGCACATCGACGACAAGAACGGCGCCGTGACGGTGGACCACTCGTCCCTCGACACGGCGGGCGCAAAGGTGTCAGAGTGGATGGCCTCCCCCGCCGACCTCGGTGCCAAGTACGGCTCCGCCACGGCAGAGTACAGGTCCGTCAGCGCCGCCAACTCGGCCATGGGCCTGTGGCAGAACCTGTCGATGCCCGGCAGGTTCGGCGTCGCGTCCGCCACCTCCGAATCGGTGTCCCTGGGCAACGACCGCATGCAGCGGTGGAACGGGCTCACGATGCCGCCGAGGAGCGGCCTCGCCACGGCCCAGTCCGACACCGTCGAGACCGGCAACCGCCGCATGAGGGACTGGCGCGCCATCGGCTCCCTCCAGACGTACCAGGGGACGACCAGGGGCATCGACGAGGGGCTCGCGTCGGCGCTCACCCGGGCGAGGGACTTCAGCGCCCTGCCGAACCTCATCTCCAAGACCTTCGAGACCGTCCACAAGGCGGTCAACTGGGTCGTGAACAAGGTGACCGGCGAGCACGCGTCCGGCGGCATCGTCGGGCCTGCGTCCGTAAACCTTCACGCCGACGGCGGCATCCGCCGCCACGCGTCCGGGGCCATCGCCCGCTACTCAGCACCGCTCGACGTGGTGGGGGAGGCAGGGGCCGAGGCCATCGTGCCGCTGTCCAACCGCATCTACGCCATGCCCTTCGTCCGCATGATCGCGGAGGAGACCGCCCGGGAGATGAGGGCGGCGTCCGGCGAGCGGGTCGTGCGGGTCGAGGTCGTGCAGAACAACAAGGTGGTGCGCTCGGGGAGCGACCTCGACAGCGCCATGCAGGTCATCAACCGCTCCATGCTGAGCGCGGCGAGGGAGGTGTTCCGATGAGCGCCACGACGATGGACGTCGCCTGCGCCGACGGCACCGTGGTCCACGTCGTTGGCGAGCCGACGTCGGCGGACGCCCCGTGCCTGGCCCTGCTCCACGAGTACATAGAGGGCTGGTACTCCAGCCCCGACCTTAAGGTCGAGTCCCACAGCCGCCAGACCGGCGACGGCAACTTCGCCACCCCCGACGACCGGGTGCTCTACGAGTCGAGGACCGTGACCGCCCACGTCATGGCCCACGGCCCCTCGAGGGCCGAGGTGGTGGCCTACGCCAACTCGCTGCACCGCGCCCTCTCGGGCAACGTGACCGTGACCGTCGAGGACGACGGGGTGGCCACGTGGGCCCGGGGCTACTGCCAGGTGGCGTTCGACGCGAATCGGTACAGGGACGCCATGCCCGGCACCCTCACCGTGGTCTGCGACGACCCGAGGCGCTACGGGGAGCGGCACGGGCGGTCGCTCTCGGCCGGCGGCACCCACTCCGGCGCCCTCCAGTGGTCCGTGGACGCCCCGCGCGGCCTCGTCTGGCCCACCTCGTTCGGCGACGCCGGCGGCACGGCCCCGTCCGTGACGGTGGCGGAGGCCGCCGGCACCGCCACGGCCTACCCGGTCGTCGAGGCCGTGGGGTTCCCGTCGGGGTTCGAGCTGGTCTCCGAGGGGCCCGCCGGGCAGTCGGTGCTCCGCTACGACGCCCCGGTGGGCTCCGTGCCGCTGGTGCTCGACTGCCTGGGCCGGACGGCGTCCGTGGGGGGCGTGGACGTGACGCGGAACCTCTCGGCCCGGGGCTTCCCGTCCATCCCGCCGTCGGGCCCCGTGCGGCTGTCCGTCGTGGCGCCCGGCAGCGGCACCGTCTCCGTCTCGTGGCACGACACATACATATAGGAGGTACGGCTTATGGCCAACACCACCGCATTCGGCGTGGCGAACGTGGGGGACCAGGGGACGAGCCCCCTCGCCATGCGCCGGTCCATCGAGGTGCTCTTCGACGCCCCCGGGGTCGTGAGCGGCCTCGCCGTGTCCCCGGCGGCGGGCGGTTACGCCGTGGCTGCCGGGCTCGCGGTCACCAAGCGCGGGCCGAGCGACGGCATGGCCCTCGCGTGGCACGACGGGGGCACGGCGGCCCCGGCGCACCCGTCCAACCCGTCCTCGAACCCGCGCCTCGACGTGGTCTGGCTGGTGAGCCACGACCCCCAGTACGGCGACGGGGACAACCTCGTGGCCCTCGGGGTCACCGAGGGCTCGGCCGCGGCGAACCCGGCGGTGCCGTCGGTGCCGTCCTACGCGACGGTGCTCGCCGTCATGAGGGTGCCGGCGGGGGCGACGACCCTCTCGTCCGCGACCCGGCAGTCCGCCGGCCCCGCCGCCATCGTGCGCGGGGCCACCATGGGCATCCTCGGCCACAAGGTCAACACGTCCAACGCCCAGGGCACCGCCGCCTGGTCCACGGTGTGCTCGTGCACCTTCACCCTGCCGGTGGGGCGCGCCGTGCGCATCGACACGGTGACCTCCATGCGCGGGGCCGTGAAGAACGTCGGCACCGCCTGCGACGGGTCCATGCACCTGCGCCTGCTCGTGGACGACAGGCAGGAGATACGCTGGGAGCGCCAGCTGAGGTCCGCCGTCACCTGCGAGGCGCTGCCCTACACCAAGGTCCTGGGGGCCGGGACCCACACCGTGGCCCTGCAGGGCTCCGACGGCACCTCCGGCTGGACCCCGTGCTACTCCCACTCCAACGGGACCAAGTGGCCGGGGCAGGTGCTCACGGTGGTGGACGAGGGGTCGGCGACCTGACATGTGGGAGTGCTGCCTCTTCGACACCATGACCGGCCTTGTGGGCCAGCCCGTGGACGTGCCCGCCCTCACCTGGTCGGTGTCGGTGTCGGACTGCTCGCTGTCCACCGCCCGGGACAAGGGCGTCGGGGCCGACGACGTGGGCACCGTGGACCTTCCGTGGTCCGCCGTGCCGGGTCACCCCTCCGCGGCCCACGGGGCCCTGGCGCCCCTCCGGCGCGGTCTCTGCCTCGTGCGGGACGGGGCCGCCGTGGCGGCCGGCGCCATCGGCCCGAGGACGGACACGTGGGACGGCACGTCCTTCGCCGTCATGTCGCCCATGGCCCTGCTGTCCCAGCGCCTCGCCGTGGCCCCGAACACGTTCGGCCGGGGCACCACCACGGTCGAGGAGGGGGAGGACAAGGGCAAGCGCGTGGACCACGTGACCACCTCGCAGCTCCGGTGGACCGGCCAGAGCCTCAGGTCCATAGCCTGCCGGCTCATCGAGGCGGCGGTGTCCGGCGAGGGGGCCTCCCTGCCCATCGACTACGGGCGCTACCTCGGCGAGAGGGGCGGCCACGAGCGCACCTACGACGGCTTCAACGCCGCCAACAACGACGTGGCCAAGCTGCTGGACGCCCTCACCAACGTGTCCGGCGGCCCGGACATCCAGCTCAGGCCCTACCTCGTGTCCGACCCGTGGCCCGGCGTCCGGTGGGACGTCGTGGCCGGGAGCGACGCGGTGCCCGGGCTGCCCGGCGCGGACACGGTGCCGACCCTCACCTGCTTCCCCGGGGGCGGCACCGCCCAGGGCCTCGAGTGCGCGAGCCTCGCGCCCGTCATGAGGGTCTACGGCACGGGGAGCGGGCAGGACAAGGCGACGCTCTGCCACGAGGCCGCCGACCTCTCGCTCTGCCGCAGGGCCGACCCGTGGCCCCTGCTCGAGGCCACCGTGTCCAACTCCAGCGACTGGGACTCCTACGGGCTCGTGCGCGCCCACACCGAGTCGCGCCTCGCCGCGGCCAAGCGCCCCCTGGTCCAGCTCCGCTGCACCGTGGACGCGTCGGACCCGAGGAACCCAGTGGTGCCCGGGTCGGTGTGGCCCGGCCAGAGGGTGGACCTCGACCTCGAGGGGCACCCGACGCTGCCCGACGGGCGCTACGAGATGCGCCTCATGGAGATGTCCGGGGACCTCGGCGAGACGGTGACGCTCGTGTTCGACCAGATGGAAGACCCGAGGGAGGTATGAGTTGATCCACAGCAAGGCGAACGCCCTCAAGACCACGGCCGAGCTCCTCGCCGAGATGGCCGTGGACGCGCGCGTCACCGCCCACTCGGCCCAGACGGGCCACTCCGGCCTCATCTACGTGGAGAACGAGGACGGCACCGCCACGGTGCTGGGGTCCGGCGACGCCACCCTGGCCACCCACGTGGGCGACACCACGCCGCCGCCCGTGCCCGCGGGCGTCGCCGCGTGGAGCGGGGACGGCACCGTCACCGTGACGTGGGACGGCACCCTCGACGGCGACATCCCGGCCGACTTCCTCCGCGTGAACCTCTACGTGGACGGCGTCTGGTTCGCCGCCCTCACGGAGGCCGGAAGCGCCTTCACGCCCCCGCAGGCCGTGGGCGCCACCGTGGAGGTTACCGCCACATCCGAGGACGACGCCTGCCTCTGGGACGGGACCCCGGCCCACAACGTATCCGACCCGTGCCCCCCGGTGGCGGTGGAGGTGGTGGACCTCGTCTCGGACGGCGCCGCCATGGCCGAGGAGGCGAGGGCTGCCGCCGAGGAGCTGAAACGGACCGCCGCCACCAAGGTCGAGGTGACGCAGGCCGTGGACGAGGCCAAGGGCGAGGTCCTGTCCTCCGTGGCCGCCGACTACGTGGACAAGGCCACAGGGGAGACCCTCGCCACCAAGTCGGAACTGTCCCAGACCGCCGACGGCATCCGCTCAGAGGTGGAGGGGGCCTACGCAACGAAGGAGTCGGTCGAGTCCCTGGCCGACAGGAGCTACGTGGACCAGACCGCGTCGTCCATCACGGCGGCGGTGGAGTCCGAGTACCTGAAGAAGGGCGACGCCGAGACCACCTACGCCAGCAAGGCCGAGGTGAAGGTCGAGACCGACCGCATAACCCAGACCGTCGAGCAGGCGGCGACCGACGCATCCGCGGCCGCGGAGAAGGCCACGAAGGTGGAGCAGACCGCGGAGTCGCTCACCGTGACGGTCTCCGGCGCCGTGGAGCGGGTCGACGCGATGGGCGAGGCGGTGGACGACGCCGCCAAGACCGCCACGAACTTCCTCAGGATGGATTCCGGAGGGCTCACCGTGGGGGACCTCAGGGGGTCGACGGTCGGCAAGAACGTCCGCATCGACTCGGACAGCGTCGATATCCGCAACGGGTCGACCACGCTCGCGACGTTCGAGGCGGAGCGCATCGGCCTCGGGCTGAGCTCGACCAACTCGGTCGTGGACATGTGCGGCGGCGTGGGGTCGGTGCGGACCTTCATCTCCTCCGATGGCACGGACAGGGAGATCCAGCTGTACGGCCAGGACGGCGTGGACCTGCGGGTCATGGGGGCCACGGAGTCCAACCCGTCGTTGCGCCTCGCCGGGAACTCCCGGTCCGGGTGGACCTTCGCCGTCGCCGCGTCCCAGGTCAGGTTCGCCTCGATCAGCGGGGGGATGGACGACGACGTGGCCTACGAGACGGACATGCAGCACTTCGCGGCGCTGCTCAACCGCCTCGACGGAGACTGGTACCAGACCCGGACCTCGTCCAACCTCAACGCGCTCTGGCACCCGGGGCTGTTCGCCTGGACCCCGTCGACCGTCGGCATCCCCGAGGCGAACAGCTACGGCATGGGCATCTGCATATCCAACCAGCAGGCCGACTCCGCGAGCAACTGGGCCTACCAGTTCGCCAAGACGACGGCCGACACCGGCACCGTCTGGGTCCGCCAGTCCATCAACACCGGCGGGTGGACCGCGTGGAGGGCGGTGGGCGGCGCCCAGTACGTGACCCAGGTTCTGTCGAAGACCTACAGCTGCAACAACAAGAACACGGCCACCGTGACCATCGCCGTGCCGGCCAGGGCCGGCTACGCGGCGGTCGGGATCGTGGGCTACAACACCGGCGACCCGTGGCACGGCATCGTGACGGCCCAGCTCAGCGGCTCGAACGTCAACCTGACCGTGGCCCGGAACGACCCGTACGGGGCCAACGGGGCCAACAAGACGGCGCAGGCCACCGTGCTCTACATGCGCCAGTGACGAAAGGAGAACCGAATGCTCAGAGGACACCTGATAGGCGACGGCCTGCTGCTCGTGGACGGGGAGGGCCTGCCGGTCGTGGAGACAGAGCCCCCGGAGTGCCCGGAAGGCTACGGGGCCCACCCCTCGTGGGTCGAGGGCGACGGGGCCGTCACGCAGGTGTGGTCCCTCGCGCCCGAGGGCGGCACCGTGGCCGACGCCGTCGAGCGCCTCGCCCGCATGCAGGCCGATGGGCTGCCCGACGCCGAGGCGGCGGAGGTGCCGCAGCTCTTCGACCAGTGGTCCGGCGACGGGGCGGCCTACGCCGCCGGCGACCGCGTCTGCTACGCCGGCACCCTCTACCGCTGCCTCACGGCCCACACGTCCCGGCGGGGATGGGACCCGGCGGGCGCCCCCTCGCTCTGGGCGGCCGTGCTGCCCGGGCAGGGCGGCGAGGCCGGCGAGTGGGTGCAGCCCGACTCCACCAACGGCTACGGCAAGGGCGACCGCGTGACCCACGGCGGCAAGCTCTGGGAGTCCACGGCCGACGGCAACGTCTGGGAGCCGGGGGCGGTCGGCGCCCCGTGGCGCGAGGTGGACGCGGGATAGCGACGGCAAGGAGGTGACCCCGTGGAGCTTGACGCCGCATGGGTCTACACGGCGGTCATCTCCGCCGTGGGCTGCGCCGTGGCCGTGGCCGGGCTGGCCATCAACGCGTCGCGCCACCGCAACGACTCGTCGCTCAGGGACGAGCGCCGGGTGCGGTGGGAGGAGCGCATGGAGGTGAACCTCGGCCACGTCCTGGCCAAGGTCGAGGACAACACGGTCACGGTCCGGGCCGTCAAGGAGCGGCTGGACACGGTGGACCACCGGGTCGACAGGCTGGAGGGCGAGCACGTCCGGCTCGAGGGCCGCGTGGACGACCTCGAGAGCGTCATGGCCGAGTCGGCCCGCATGGAGACAAGGGAGGAAAGATGAACAACATCAAGCGATGGCTGCTCGCATCCACGGTGCGTGCGGTCAAGACCGGGGCCCAGGCTGCCGTCGGCATCATCGGGGCGGCCGCGGTCATGGGCGAGGTGGACTGGGCGCTGGTCGTCTCCGGCGCGGCCCTGTCCATGGTGGTGAGCTACCTCACGTCCATCGCCGGCATCCCGGAGGTGGACGGCGGCGTGAGCCTGCCCGTGATGGTCCACGTGGGGGAGGAGGGCGAGGATGCCTAAGCTCTACGTCATCCCCGGCCACGGCAACGGAGACCCCGGCGCCGGTGGCGGCGGGTACACCGAGGCCGACCTCGTCCGCAAGCTGGCCCAGCGAATCAAGGACCTCGCGGCGAACCCCGCCGACGTGACGCTCCACGACTTCAGCCGCAACGCCTACGCGCAGGGGGACCTGAACACCCTGAACGTTCCCAAGGGCACCATGGTCCTCGAGCTGCACATGGACGCGGCCGGGGGCAACGCACGCGGCGCCCACGTCATCATCAAGGACGGCTTCAAGGCGGACAGCTTCGACACGGCCCTCGCCGACGCCCTCGCCAAGATCTTCCCCGGGCGCTCGTCCATCATCGTGGGCCGCTCCGATCTCGCCAACGTCAACAGGGCCGCGAGGCGCGGCATCAACTTCAGGCTCGCGGAGTGCGGCTTCATCGACAACGCGACGGACCGCCAGACCTTCATCGACCGCATGGACGATGTGGCCCGCGCCATCCTGTCCGCCGCAGGCATCGCCGCCAAGAACGGCGCCGTGCCCACGACCCCCGTCGTCACGGCACCCGCACCGGCCCAGCGCGTGGGCGTGGACGGCGTGTGGGGCCCCAAGACGACCACGGTCGCCCAACAGTCCCTCGGGCTCGTGGACGACGGCGAGGTGTGGGGCCAGTACACCGGCAACCTCCAGTACCTCCCCAACGTCGCGGGCGGTTGGAAGTTCCTGTCCAACCCGAACGGGTCCCCGCTCATCCGCAAGCTCCAGTCCATCTGGGGCGTGGACACGGACGGCATCATGGGCAAGAAGAGCGTCGAGGCCATGCAGCGCCGCTACGGCGTCGGCGTCGACGGCATCATGGGCCCGAAGACGGTGACGGCGTTCCAGAAGGCCCTCAACGGGGGGAAGCTCTGAGCTGGAGGTGATCCGGTCCATCCGCCCCACCTGCTATACTTGCACCGAGTCCGCAAGGGGACCTGGCCGGACGGGAGCCCGCAATCCACGTCGTAGGTTCCGACCTTGCATCGGGACCTTGCCCCAACCGCACGCGCGACGGCTTGGGGCGGAACGGTAATCGCCCCGTGAAACCTGCGGGACACGGGTAGCCCCCACACGCATGCGTGCAGTGGGGGCTTTTCCATGCCCGGCTGCAAACAAATAGCCCCCGGTCCCTCGTGTGGGGCCGGGGGCTTTTCGTCGTGCACGGCAGAGGGATGCGGGTCGCCCCGCTCGCGCGGGGAGCAGGCTCTCGCCGTTCCGCGACTCCTCCAGAACATCGGGTCATCCCCGCGTGTGCGGGGAACAGGCGGTCCCTCGTCCGGAATCGCTTCCAGAATTCAGGATCATCCCCGCATATGCGGGGAACAGTCGAACCGTCTCCCGGAGTTCCCTCCAGAATCACGGATCATCCCCGCTAATGCGGGGAGCAGCGACCCTGCCTAGACGAGTGTCCTCCGAAGTCATGGGTCATCCCCGCCGATGCGGGGAGCAGTCGGTCCGTAACCAGGAGTTACCTCCAAGGTCATGGATCATCCCCGCAGGTGCGGGGAACACTGGACCGTCTATCCGAAGTCTCCTCCGAACATTGGGTCATCCCCGCTATGCGGGGAGCATGGACCCTTGCTTCCGAAGAACCCTCTGCCGTGGTCCAAATGGTATCAGGCGGAGGTCAGGGAAGTCAACGGCCTACTTGGCGGTCGTGGACAGGCCGTAGAGCGAAAGGCGGCGCTGACCGACGCCGTGCATACTATTTTCTAACCATCTCCTTGGTCCCAAGCGCGTCCCAAATCACGGGAACTGTGCGTTTTGCACGTTCGTGGCGCTGCAAATACGCAGGTAAATCGGTTACAGATTCCCCATGAGCGTAAAGCCTGTGTTGCCGTGGCAAATGAACAAGACGGACACGGGTGCTCGGCTCGCCAAGGCGTGCTCCTTGTGTAAGTGTGAGGGGAGAAAAGCCAGACAAGCATACACGCTTGCCAGAGGGCCTGGGGTATGATGCGCAGGTTCACAGCGGCTTCCCACGGGGGCCGCCCGATGTCATGGGAGGCTGTCATGTACGAGCTTATTGCCGAGGGCCACTTCGACTCGGCCCACTTCCTTCACGGCTACCACGGCAAGTGTGAGAACCTCCATGGGCATCGCTGGCGCGTGGTCGCGACGTTCTCGTCCGAGGGGCTCGTGGCCGACGGCGACATGCGCGACATGGTCATGGACTTTTCCACGGTCAAGCATGCCGTGGCCGAGGTCTGTGGCTCCCTCGACCACACGCTGCTCGTGGAGGAGGGCACGCTGGCGCCGCCCACGGTGGAGGCCCTGGAGGCCGAGACGTTCTCGCTCACGATGCTGCCGTTTCGCACGACGGCCGAGAACCTCGCCCACTATGTGTTCGAGAGGCTCGCGGCCACAGGTCTGCCAGTAGTTGCAGTGGAGGTTGACGAGACGCCCAACAACCGCGCCGTCTTCCGTCCGTAGTTAACCCTCGCCTGTCTTTTCCTCTCCGCCTGAAAGCGATTGGGGGCACCCCCAATCGCTTTCAG
>JBCLSF010000001.1:34192-475345 GCA_041225335.1 Atopobiaceae bacterium 24-176
GCGGAGAGGCCGGCGGCGGAGAGGCCGGCGGCGGAGAGGCCGGCGGCGGAGAGGCCGGCGGCGGAGAGGCCGGCGGCGGAGAGGCCGGCGGCAAAAACAACCCGATGCCTTGTCATGCAGGCTTAGCGCTCGTCGCCCTTTTTGGACTCCCGGGCGTTCTTGTCGAGCGCCACCTCTTGGGCCAGCTGGTCCACACGGTACTTGAGCGTGGAGATCTTGGACGAGTTGCGGAACTCCCTCACGAGCATGAGGGCGATGATGAGCACGTAGACGAAGTTAGCAGGCGACTGGAAGCCAAAGATATTGGAGAGCCAGTAGGCGATCTGCGGGAAGACCGCCAAAACCACCAGAAGGCCGGAGAAGCACACCCAGAACAGGGAGTCCTCGATCTGGATCTTCTGTCGCTTCACGGCGCCGCAGATGAGCGCCAAGGTTGCCACGGCGCCCACGATCAGGAGAATGCGCAGGTTGCGGTCCATGGACGCTCCTATCTGAACCATTGGAAGAACAGGATGTTGAGGCAGGTGCGCCCCATGTAGGTGACCGCCTTGGCAGGGGAGAGGTAGCTCTCTCCCGCCTGGCGCTCGCGCATGCTCACGGGCACCTCCACCACTTTGGCGCCCATCTTGCGCACCAGAAGCGCCACGGCGTCGGGCTCGGGGCCCATGTCCATGCCGCGGGCAAAGGCCTCGAACGTGTTGCGGGAGAACATACGCATGCCGCTTGTGGGGTCGGTGATGGTGGCCCCTGTCGTGGCCCGGATAAGGCGCGAGATGAGCGAGTTGCCGATATGGCGCAGGGAGTGCCCGCGCTCCCCCTCGAGAAAGCGGCTGCCGATCACGATGTCGGCGCCCTGCTCTGCCATGGCCTGGGCCATGGGCGCAATGAACTCGGGGCGGTGCTGGCCGTCGGCGTCAAACTGCACAGCTGCGTCGTAGCCATGGCGCAGCGCGTACTTCATGCCCGCTTGAAAACCGGACGTAAGCCCGCAGTTGATGGGCATGTCGAGGTGGTTGTAGCCCTCGCGGTCGCAAATGGCGCCCGTGGCGTCTTTGGAGCCGTCGTTGACGACGAGCACGTCGACGTCGGGGCAGCGTTCTTGGAGCTCCTCAACGGTGGGCTGCAAGCTTTCTTCCTCGTTGTATGCAGGCACTATGGCCAAGACCCTCATGGCGCTCCGTTCGCGGGACAACGTTTCAATCCTAGCATCCCTACCAGGGGCGATTTGTCCCTTGTCAAAAGGCCACAGAGCCGCTGGCGGGGCTTTGGAGTGCCTTATATCGATGACAAAAACTCATAAGTATATCTTGTGCTAGCATATATGCAAGCGAAACGGAGGAAGTCATGTACGAAATCGGCGAGTTCGTTGTTCATCCCGGTCAAGGCGTCTGTTGCGTTGAGGCTGTTGAGGACGGCGATGCCCCGGTCTACCACCTCATGCCCACCCACGGGCGCAACCCTATGCTCATCAAATATCCCGTGGCTTCCGAGGCAAACCTCAGACCGGTCCTATCCGCCGACGAGGCAGCCTCCCTCATCGAGAACTACCCCTCCATGGAGCTCGACCCCTTTACCGACCGCTCTGCCGTGCTCGAGGAGAAGCACTTCAAAAAGGTCATCCGCCACGGGTCCTGCTCCGACGTGATGCGCATCGCCAAGACGTTCCGCTCCCGCATCGAGAACGTGGAGGCAAACCACAAGAAGGCGCCCGTCATCTACGAGCGCATTTACAAGGAGGCCCGCGAGCGCTCCGTCGAGGAGCTCTGCTGCGCGCTCCATGAGTCGGAAGACCAGATTACGGCCCGCTTTCAATCCTGCGTCTCCTAGGCGCCCCGCCGCGGCCGTCCGCTAGAATTTAGATTCGACTTTTCCTTAAGACCCCGGGCGCGCCCCGGGGCCCTCGTTGTATGGAGGCACCATGGCTCAGGAGCGTCAGGAAAACAGCGGTCGCGCCATCCTCACCGTCCTCGGTTCCGACCGCGCCGGTATCGTTGCCGCCGTCACGGCGGTGCTCGCGCGCCACGACGCTAACATCCTCGACATCTCCCAGACCATCCTCCAGGGTGTCTTCACCATGACCATGCTGGTAGACCTCAATGCCGTCGATGTCGACTTCGACACGCTCCAAGGGGAGCTCTCGGCCCTCCAGGAGGAGCTCGGCGTGCAGATCACGTTCCAGCGCGAAGAGGTCTTCCGCTTCATGTACCGCCTTTAGGCCCGCCTTCGCGCCCGACTGCGGCGCGAGGACCGCCCCCAGGGAGTGCCATGACTGAGAACAAAGAGAGCCTCACCGCCCATTACCGTCCCGTTATCCCCTCTGCCAGCACCAGCGCCATGCTCCACGTCACCGACGTGCGCCCCATGCCGTCGGTCTCGTGCGGCCGCGAGCCGGTGAGCGACGCCCTCTACGAGGGCTTCCAAAACATCGACGCCGCCGAGCCGGAGCTCTACGAGCGCTACGGCGTCAAGCGCGGCCTTCGCAACCCCGACGGCTCCGGCGTTGTGGCCGGCCTTACCACGGTGTGCGACGTCCATGGCTACCGCAAGGGGCCAAACGGGGTTGAACCCGACGAGGGAGACCTGCTCCTGCGTGGCTACTCCATCGCGGACCTCGTGGGGGCCGTGGCTTCCGAGGACCGCTTTGGCTACGAGGAGCTTGCGTTTCTTCTCATCAGCGGCCAGCTGCCCACCTACGCCCAGCTGGCCGACTTCAACGACCGCATCGACTCGCGCCGGCCGCTTCCCGTGGGCTATCTGTCGCTCTTCCCGCGCACCACGGCCTCCTCGTCCATCATGAACGTGCTCCAGCGCGCCACGCTGCTGCTGTACGCGTTCGACGACGCCCCTGACGCCACCGACCCCCAGCATGAGGTGGACGTGGCCATCTCCCTGCTCGCGCGCCTGCCGCGCATCGCCGCCATCGCGAGCGCCGCCTACTCGGCGGAGGCCAGTCAGTCGGAGCTCTCCATCCCACCCATCGAGCCTGGCCTCTCCATGGCCGAGACCATCCTGCGCGTCCTGCGCGGCTCCGAGGGCTACACCCGCGACGAGGCCAAGGTCCTCGACACCATGCTCATGCTCCACGCCGAGCATGGCGGCGGCAACAACTCCACGTTCACCTGCCGCGTGCTGTCGTCGTCGGGCACCGACCCCTACTCTGCCTACGCCGCCGCCATGGGCTCGCTCAAGGGCCCCAAGCACGGCGGGGCCAACTTCAAAGTGGGCCAGATGATCGACGACGTATGCGCCCACGTGGCAGACCCGGCCGACACCGAGGCCATGAAGGCCTACCTCGCCAAGATCGCGGCGGGGGAGGCCTTTGACGGCACGGGCCTGCTCTACGGTATCGGCCACGCCGTCTACACCCTGAGCGACCCCCGCGCTGCCATCATCCGGCGCTATGCTGGCGCCTTGGCCGAGAAGAAGGGCCTCTCCCAGCGGTTTGCCACCATCGAGGCCATCGAGGATTTGGCGCCTAGGGTTGTCATGGACGTGCGCGGCACCTCCAAGCCCCTGTGCGCCAACGTCGACCTCTACGCCGGCTTTGTCTACGACATGCTCGGGATCCCTGCCGAGATGCACACGCCCATCTTTGCCATCGCGCGCCTTGCCGGCTGGGTGGCCCACCGCATGGAGGAGCTCTACGGCGCCGGCCGCATCATCCGCCCCGCCTACGTGGTGCCTTGGGCGTCCACATGCCCCATGTACGTGCCCATTGCGGCTCGCTCGGGAGAAGAGCCTCCGCTGCCCGCGGCCCTTGCCCAGTCGTCGCCCCACTAGGAGTCCTATGGCCATCGTCTTTTCCGACCTCGACGGGACGTTTCTCACGCCCGACAAGCGCGTGCATCCCCTCAACCGCCGTGCCCTGGAGGCCCTTGCGGTGTCCGGCGGGCAGTTCGTCATATGCACGGGGCGCCCGCTGTCGGGCATTCCCGCGGAGCTTCGCGACCTTCCCGGAGCACGCTACGCGGTGTGCGTCAACGGCGCCGTGGTGGTGGACCTTGACGCGGTGCGCGCCGGCGGCGACGGGGTCGTCCACGCGCGGCCTATGGGCCACAGGCGCGCCGTCTCGTTTTACAGGGCGGTGGCCCATCTCGACATCGAGATCGACATCATGGCCGACGGCGGCGCCTTTGCCGAGCGCCGCCGTTTCGAGCGGCTGTCCACCTATGGCCTCGCCCCGGGGTTTCTCGACCAGATCCGCAGGTCGCGCACGGTGGTGGACGAGCCTCTGGACGAGGTTGCCGGCCGCTTGGGCAGGGTGGACCGCGTCTCTGTGTACTACCACACACCTGAGGAGCGCGACGAGTGCGTGGCCGCGGTGGATGCCGACCCCACGCTGAGCTGGACCTCTTCGGAGTCGTGCAATCTGGAGATCAGCGATGCCGGGGCCTCCAAAGGCAGCGCCTTGGAGTGGCTCTGCGGCCACCTTAGCGTCCCCGTGGCCCAGTCGGTGGCCTTTGGCGACGGCATGAACGACACCTCCATGCTCGCTGCTGCCGGCACTGGTGTTGCCATGGCCAACGCCCAGCCCGGCGTGGCGACGTACGCCGATGCCTCCACACGCCTTTCCAATGCCGAGGGCGGGGTGGGCGAGTGGCTTCTCTCTATGATCCAGGCCTAAGGACCTGGAAATATGCGCCTGAAAGCGATTGAGGGTAAGTGCGAAGCACTTACCCTCAATCGCTTTCAGGGCGCAGTCGTGGGCGCGGCGGTGTAGGCGGTGCAGTTGGCTACTGCTGGTCTTGGCCCTGGGGGCGCTCGACGCGCACGGGGCGGCCCTTCTCGTCAAAGACCACCTTGGGGTGCACGCCCGTGCGGTCCGCGGACTCCTCGCCGCCGATGACGTTGGCCTCGGTCTCGGCGATGACGTCGGCCATCTCGTCGGCAAGGTCGGCCGAGAGGATGTCCTCCTCGTCGCCGGACTCCTCCTCTTCGAGAGGGGCGGAGAGGGCGAGCGGCACACGCTCGAGCACGGTGGCCGGCGCCATGCGGCTGAACAGCGGCACGTACTCAAAGAGCACGCCGGAGGTGGCCAGGCCGTACCACTGGGCCGGGCTGCCGCAGATGCGGCGGATGGCGTACTTAACGCTCATGACGGTGCGGTCGTCGCCGGCGAGCTCGGTTTCGGGAGTGAGCAGCTTGCGCAGCATCACAAAGCGGAAGTCGCCGATGGAGCCGGGGTCGCGGTAGATGGAGTAGCGGATGGGCTGCGGCGCCATCTCCTCGCTTGCCACCAGATCGCCCACCACTTGGCGCAGGTAGGCATTCACGCGCTGGTTGACCTTGAAACCCAGGTGCAGCGTGCACTTGAAGACAAAGTCGGTGCCAAAGTTGTTGACGGTGTAGGCGTGGGTGTAGGGCTCGTCGGTGACGCGCACCGTCACAAAGAAGTAGCAGCGGGCGCGCTTAGGGCGCTTGTCGAGGATGGAGTAGAGGATGTCGCGGTCGAGCATGTCGGGCGTGGCGTCGTTGGTGAGAAACACCAGGTTGTCCGCCAGCATGGGGATGGTGTCGTCCTCCGACAGGCGCTTGAGCTGGGGGATGTAGCGCGACACGGGCAAAAAGATCGACTGGGAGCGCTCGATGGCGCTGCCGCGGCGCCAGACGAACATGATGAAGAAGATGACGGCCGCCATGAGGATGGTGACGTAGCCGCCGTGGAAGAACTTGGAGAGCGACGAGAGGAAGAAGGCTCCCTCGAGGGCCACGAAGAAGCAGGCGAAGACTACGGCGAGGCCGGTGTGGTGACGCACCCTGGACAGGTAGACGGTGAGCAGCAGGGTGGTCATGAGCATGGTGAGGGTGATGGCCAGGCCGTAGGCGGCCTCCATGTTGTAGGAGGTCTTGAACAGCAGCACCACGCCGATGCAGCCGATCCACATGACGGTGTTGACCATGGGGATGTAGAGCTGGCCCTTGGTCTGGGAGGGGTAGGTGACGCGCAGGTGGGGCAGGAGGTTCAGGCGCGTTGCCTCGGAGACCAGGGTGAACGAGCCGGTGATGAGGGCCTGGGACGCGATGAGGCCGGCCACAGCCGACAGCACCACGGCGAAGGCGCGGATGTCCACGGGCATCATCTCGAAGAAGGGGTTGAGCTCGGCCGTGGCGGCCAGCTCGGCGTTGCCGGCGTTGGCCACGATCCAAGCGCCCTGGCCGAGGTAGTTCAGGAACAGGCAGAAGACCACGAAGGGCCAGGACGCGTAGATGTTGGAGCGGCCCACGTGGCCCATGTCCGAGTAGAGGGCCTCTGCGCCGGTGGTGGCCAGGAACACGAAGCCCAGGACGGCGAAACCGGCCTTGTTGAGGGGACCGAACAGGAACATGACGCCGCGCAGGGGGTTGAGGGCGCGGAGCATGTCGAGGTTGCCGACGAGGTTGATCGCACCGGTGACGGCCAGGAAGAGGAACCACACGCACATGACCGGGCCGAAGAGCCTGCCGATGGAGCTCGTGCCGGCACGCTGCAAGAGGAACAGGGCGCAGAGGATGACGATGGTGATGAGCACCACGATGGTGGGGGTGTCGCCGAGGAACGTGTGGCCCACCTCGATGGTGCGGAGGCCCTCGATGGCCGTGGTGACCGTGACGGCGGGGGTGAGGATGCCGTCGGCCAGAAGGGCCGCGCCGCCGACCATGGCGGGTAGGATGAGCCACCTGCCGCAGCGGCGCACGAGGGAGTAAAGGGCGAAGATGCCGCCCTCGTTGTGGTTGTCGGCCCGCATGGCTATGAGCACGTACTTGACCGTGGTGATGAGCATGACGGTCCAGATGATCAGCGAGACGGCGCCGATGATCATGTCTTGAGAGACGCTTGCCAGACCCCCGTTGCCGGCCACGATGGCCTTCATGACGTAGAGGGGACTCGTTCCGATGTCGCCGTAGACGACGCCCAGGGTCACGAGGGACATGCCCAGGGAGAAGGGGATGGCGCCGTGGCCCGCCTTCTTGGCGACGGCCGGGACGGTTGATGCCATAGTGACTCCAATCGAGGGATGGCAGGTCGAAAAACTCACCTAGTCTAGCGTTGTTCCGCTGAGGTGGAAGCCCCTTTGTGCTGGGAAAACATCTATGGTTTCTACCCGGGACCGGTTGTTGCAAATCAACGGAGCGCTTGGGTCGAGCACCGCGGCTCTCGCCTGGGGTAACGCGGGGCCGAAAAAGCATCCAAGCTGAATCTTCCCAAGAAAGGCACTAACCATAACAAACATAATCATTTGTTTAAATTGATAGAGTTTGTTGCGAAAGGAGCCGCCATCGGCAAAAACGATGCGGTATTTCACTTGGTGATGGGGGCGGCGCTGTTGAAAGGGCGCCGAATGCAGAGCCCTTGCGGCAAGGGGCAAAAAGGCGGCGAGAATGCTTTTGGCACCCTCGCCGCCTTTGAAGAGAGACCGTCTAGTGACGGTTGCCGCCCTCGCGGCCCTGGCCGCGGCGGTTGTTGCCCGAGGGGCCTGCGCCGCGCGGGCCGCGGCGGTCGCCGCCCTTGAACCCGCCGCGGTCCGATCCGGGCCTGCCGCCCTTGAACCCGCCGCGGCGGTCGTCCTTGCCGCCATGGCCGCCGCCCCGCCGGTCGTTATCGCGCCCGTCGCGCCCGCGGAAGCCGCCCGGCTTGCGGTCTGCTCGGCCGCTCGGGCCGCGCCGGTCGTCTCTGCGGTCGCCGCGTCCGCGGCCGTCCCTGCCGCCGCCAAAGCCGCCGGGCTTGCGGTCGCCGCGGTAGCGGCTGTCGGGGGCGCGCTTGCCGGCGTGGTCGCCGCGGGCCTTGCGGGCCTCGATTTCGGCGCGCTTCTCCTCGCTCATGGGCTTGCGGCGCACGATGTAGACGTGGTGCACCTTGGCGTTGCGCTCAAAGTCGTGGGGGATGGTGCGCTCGGTGACGTCCTCGATGGTCACGCCGCAGCGGTCGAGCTTCTCCACGTCGGGCTCAAAGTCGCGCAGGTTGCAGCTGAACAGGCACACGCCGTCTTTGGTGAGCAGGCGGGAGATGCCAATGAGCAGCTCGGAGTGGTCGCGCTGTACGTCGAAGCTGCGCTCGCCCATGGCGCTGGAGTTTGAGAAAGTGGGCGGATCGCAATAGACGAGGTCCCAGCGGTTGCGCGTCTTGCGCTGGTCATCCACCCAGCGCAAGACATCGGCCTTCACGTACTCGTGCTCCTCGCCGTCAAAGCCGTTGCGCTGCATGTTGCGGCGGGCCCAGTCGATATAGGTGTAGGAGAGGTCCACGGTGGTGGTGTAGCCGGCCCCGCCGTCGGCGGCGTAGACGGTGCCTGTGCCCGTGTAGGCGAACAGGTTGAGGAAGCGCTTGGAGCCCTTCATCTGCTTGGCCATCTCGCGGATCTCGGCGCGCACGTCGCGGTGGTCGAGGAACAGGCCGCAGTCCAGGCGGTCCACGAGGTTGATCTCAAAGGTGAGGCCGCCCTCCTCCACGAGCTTGCAGCCCTCGGGCAGCTCTACGCCGTCCACGTAGTGGATGCGGGGCTTGCGGTCGGGGCGTCCCGGCACACTGCGAGCGAGCTCGCGGGCTTTGATGGTGCGGGTGATGTCCTCGGGCGCGGCGTACTGCGAGCCGCCCTTGGCCTTGTGGCGCACGCGCAGGGCCACGTCGCGGCCGCGCACGTTGAGCACGCGCGGGGCAACGGTGAGCACGTCGATGAGGCGGCGGCGGGCCTTCTCGGGGTCGATCTCTGCGGGCGCGGCGTACTCGGAGACCACGAGCCAGCGGCCCGGCGTCTGGGGCGCGCCACGGAACAGGTCGATGGCCACGTTGTAGTCGGGGAGGTCCTGGTCATAGACGCGGTAGCACGAGACGTCCTCGGCCTCGCTCCAAGCGGCGCGGTCCTTGGCGTCCTTCTCCAGACGGGCGGCAAACTGGTCGGTCACGGGGATGAGCACCGGCACCTCGGCGCCGTCCTTGAGCGTGACCGACGCCGGCGGCTCCATGGCAACGTTGGGGTAGTCGCGCAAAAAGACGGAGTTCTTGCCCATGAGCGACTCCACCTCGTCGTCGGGCTCGATGCCGAGAAGGGCATCCAGGGCGCCGTCGCGCGACAGCGTGCAGGCGGGCGTGGGCTCGGGCAGGCCGGAGCAGATGGACGTGAGGTAGGAGAGGGCCTCGGCCTCGCGGGCCGCCTCGTCGGCATGGAGCCAGGCAAGGTCCACGGCCACCAGGCGGTCGTCGGTGAGCTCGGCGCCGGCGCGCGAGGCCTCGCGGGCGGGCACCACCACGGGCTCGCGGTCGATGCCGGCGGAGTTGAGCAGCGTGCGGCAGTCGGCGCCAAAGCCCTCGCGGGTGTCGCTCACCACGATCACGAGGGGATTCTTGGCCCCTGCGGCAGCCCTGCGCTCGGCCTCGTTGCGCACCTGCGACCAGCTGCGCTCGGAGTGCCCCAGCCACTGGGAGAAGCCCCAGCGCACGCGCAGAAGGCCCGGGGCGCGGTCGAGGGCCACGGAAGCGGCCTCCACGGCCAGGGTGCCGCCTCCGGAGAAGGCCACGCAGATGGAGGGCATGGGGCGGCGCACCGTGCGCCACCAGCCGGCAAGCTCGAGCGCGGCGGCGGCGTAGTCGGGGCGCTGGGGCGGAATGGCGGCGCGGCGGGAGGCCTTCTCGTAGCCGCGGCGGAACAGCGGCTCGCCGCTCATGTCGATGCCCAAGGTGGC
The DNA here is from genome assembly GCA_041225335.1 of Atopobiaceae bacterium 24-176. Taxonomy (GTDB): domain Bacteria; phylum Actinomycetota; class Coriobacteriia; order Coriobacteriales; family Atopobiaceae; genus Granulimonas. The sequence goes on from JBCLSF010000001.1 coordinate 43,850, forward strand.
GTGGCCCTCGCGGATGCGCACGCGGATGCGCAGGTCGGGGCTGTCGGTGTCTACGTTGGGGCGCGTGCCTTTGGCCGCGAGCATGCGGTCCACGATGGCGTCCTTGACCTTCTGGCTGGTGAAGAGCGTGTTGTCCAGGCCCTCCATCATGCCGGAGGTGTAGACGGCAAAGGTGGCGCCCACGGGAAGGTGGTCCTCCCAAGGGATGGAGTAAGCGAAGTCATAGAGGCTCTCTGCGCCGGTGACCTCGCCCGACTCGACGACGGCCACCACGGAGCTGGCGATGCGGCTCCACAGGCAGGCCACGTAGGCCCACTTGAGGGGGTCCTCAAAGCCCACTTGGCCCTGGAGCGGGCGCACGGAGGGAACGCCCAAGCTCTCAAGCTCTTGGGCGAGGAGATGTTCCAGGCCGGTGGGGCAGGTCGCATAGAATCTCATGGTGCGCCTCTCTTGGGTTGTCAAGCACAAAGTCAACCCATGTTAGCGCTTGCGGGATGCTCGACGGGTCTGGGCAGGTACAACCCCACGAAATAAGGCGGGACCCAAAGGCAGCGGAAAGCACGGGCGCCGGGCGCCCGGTACCCGCGCTCAGCGCGCCCAGGGGTACCGACGAACGTCAGACCTACCGACAAACAAGAGGGGCCGGCACGTGTGGGTGCCGGCCCCTCTGCGTCGGTGGCTTTGACTGTCCGTCGCTACTCCGAGGCGGCCTCGAGCCCTTCCTGCACCTGGCGGCGGAACTCCTCCCCGCACTTGACGAAGGTCTCGTAGCCCAGACCCTCGGACATCTCGCTCTCGATGGCGATCGAGGGGTCGTCCTTGCGGCGCATCACGAGGGTGAACGTCCATTCCTCCGGGTAGATGATCTCCATGGTCGCCTCGTTTCGTTGACAAGCTGCTAATTTCAGCAGTGAGCAGCAATGCTACCGCTCATCTCTTTAATAGTACCGTTTACAAAAATAGAGAGACAGCGCGGTAATAATAACGGACAATATGACCATCAGTTAACGCAATTTAGCTAGAAGGGAGCTAAGGATGTGTCCGCAAACCAATCTCAGCCGGAGAGCCTTTTTGTCGTTGGCAATTGGGGGTGCAGGGCTACTTCTCCCTGTGACCGCTAGGGCGCAAGACCTGAGCAGCCACCAGACCGAGGATTCCATCTGTGTTTATGAAGGAGATTTGATTCTTCAGTCTGACAGCGCTGGGCGTGCCGCTGTAGTCGGCAATGCTGGACGTGTTTCCCTCGAGTGGATTTACTCGTCCAAGTCGTTCCACTGGAATGTTACGCTGTTCCCCTCTGCATCAAAAATGAGTATTGATGGAAATATCAAACTATGGGCTTACGAGGACAATGGGAGGAAGACGCTGAAGGCGACAAACTACATCTCGGGCTCTTATGGGCAGGCTTCTTGGTCGGGAAGCTGGGCCCCTTACACGACGGCAGGCGTCAATTATAGCGGAGAACTGTACGTGAGTGGCTACAACCGTTCTGGAGTGCCAATAGCGAGCTCGCTGGGAAGTGTAGTTCAACCATTTTATTATAGCTCATAGCCTGCCTAGATAGATGCCTATCAGGCAATGTGATCGGTTAAATCAGTAATCTATCTATTGTTCGGGTATGACGCAGGGGGCTACGACGAGTGGAGTCTCCGGGTTCTCTGTGTTCGTCGGTACCCCCAGGCGTGTTCAGGGAGGCGAGCGGTCGTCATCGGACCGCGAGCGGCGCCGTCTCCCGCGCCTGAACGCGCCCAGGGGTGCCGACGAACGTCAGACCTACCAACATACGAGAGGGGCCGGCGCGTGCGTGTGCCGGCCCCTCTGCGTCGGATGGGTGATGCGTTCCGGGGCGGGCCCCTACGCCTCGATGAGGGAGAGATAGCGCTCGCCGGTGTCGGGCAGGATGGCCACGATCACGGCACCGGCCATGTCCTCACGCTCGGAGAGCTCCACGGCAGCGGACACGGCGGCGCCGGCGGAGATGCCCACGAGCAGGCCCAGCTCCTCGGCCAGACGGTCCTTCATGGCAATGGCATCGTCGCCCTTGACGGGGAGCACCTCGTCCACCACGTCGGCGTCGTAGTTGTCGGGCACGAAGTTGGCGCCGATGCCCTGGATCTTGTGGGGGCCGGCCTGGCCGCCCTCGAGGATGGGTGACTCGGCGGGCTCCACGGCGAAGACCTGGGCGGAAGGCTTCATCTCCTTGAGGAAGCGGCCGGTGCCGCTCACCGTGCCGCCGGTGCCCACGCCGGCGACCAAGGCGTCCACGGCACCGTCGGTGTCGCGCCAGATCTCGGGCCCGGTGGTGCGGTAGTGGGCGAGTGGGTTCTCGGGGTTCACGAACTGGCCCATGGTGACGGCGCCGGGGGTCTCGGCCACGATCTGCTCGGCGCGCTCCACGGCGCCGGTCATGCCGGTGGCACCGGGAGTGAGCTCGATCTTGGCGCCGTAGGCGGCGGCGAGCTTGCGGCGCTCAACGCTCATGGTGTCGGGCATGACGAGGATCATGTTGTACCCGCGCTCGGCGGCCACCATGGCCAGGCCCACGCCGGTGTTGCCGCTTGTGGGCTCCACGATGGTGCCGCCCTCGGCCAGAGTGCCGGCCGCCTCGGCGGCGTCCACCATGGCACGGGCCACGCGGTCCTTCACGGAGCCGCCGGGGTTGGCCGCCTCGTACTTGCCCAGCAGCGTCACGTCGCCGTTGCAGAGGAACGAGAGGTCGATCAGGGGGGTGTCGCCGATGGCGGCGCTGACGCTGGTTGCGATGTGCATGCTTTCCTCCAAAGCCGGGACAAGGTGGCCGAACGGCCACGGCATTAATCCTACCCCATCACAGGTATTTAAACCCACAAGGAGCAAAAACCATGGTAGACCGCCAAAAGGAAAAAAGCCGAGAAACGCAGAGTCCCCGCAAGACGAAGGCGGAAGAGCCTCCAACAGCGAGAAACAATCAAATGGAAAAGCAGGTAAAAGACTGCAGGGCCGGTCAGCGCCCCATCAGCGCTCAAAGCCGGCATGGCCGAGCCGCTGGGGAGGAGAAAGTGCTGCGCTGGGTGCCTGCCCGACGAATTGGGGGCGAAGCCGGGGCCCAGTTCGTCGGGCAGGCACCCAGCGCGTTTATTGGCAATCTACCCCAGCATCTCGGCCATGTCCGCCTCGGGCGTGGTGATGGGGCGGATCCCGAACTGTTCCTGCAGAATGGCGAGCACTCCAGGGCTCACGAAGGCCGGCAGGTCGGGGCCCAGGTAGATGTCCTCGACGCCCAGGGAGAGCAGGGTGAGCAGCACGCAGACGGCCTTCTGCTCGTACCACGAGAGGACAAAGGACAGCGGGAGCTCGTTCACCGAGCAGCCAAAGGCGTCGGCGAGGGCGAGGGCCACCTGGATGGCGCCATAGGCGTCGTTGCACTGGCCCATGTCGAGGATGCGGGGAAATCCTGCCACCTCGCCGAGGTCCAGGTCGTTAAAGCGGTACTTGCCGCAGGCCAGGGTGAGCACCACGCTGTCGGCCGGTGTCTGCTCCACAAAGCGGGTGTAGTAGTTGCGGCCGGGCTTGGCGCCGTCGCAGCCGCCCACAAGGAAGAAGTGGCCGATGTCGCCGCCCTTGACGGCCTCCACAATAGCCCCGGCGTTGTCGAGCACCGTCTTGCGGCCAAAGCCGCACCTCACTTGTGTGCCGCCGTTGATGCCGGTCATCTCGTGGCGCTCGGGGTAGCCGCCCAGCTCAAGGGCGCGCTCGATGACGGGGGTAAAGTCCTTGCGGCCGTTCTCGTCGGCCTCGATGTGGGTGCAGCCGGGGTAGGCCACCACCTCGGTGGTGAAGACGCGGTCGGCGTAGGAGTCCTTGGGCGGCATGAGGCAGTTGGTGGTCCAGACCACAGGCGCCGGGATGTCTGCGAACTCGCGCTGCTGGTTCTGCCAGGCGCCTCCGAAGTTGCCCTTGAGCTGCGGGTGCTCCTTGAGCTTGGGGTAGGCGAGCGCCGGGAGCATCTCGCCGTGGGTGTAGACGTTCACGCCGCGGCCGTCGGTCTGCTCGAGGATCTGCTCGAGGTCGGCAAGGTCGTGGCCGGTCACCACGATGAAGGGGCCGGGCTCAATGGCCAGGTCTACCATGGTGGGCACGGGGTCACCGTAGGCGCCGGTGTTAGCGCTGTCGAGCAGGGCCATGCACTCCAGGTTCACACGGCCGCACTCCAGGACGAGGCCTAAGAGGGTCTGGGCGTCGTCGGTGGCCGACAGCTCGTACAGGGCGCGGAAGAAGAAGTCGTCCACGGTGGCCGAGCGGGCGCCCAGCATGCGGGCGTGGTAGGCGTAGGCCGCCATGCCGCGCAGGCCAAAGAGCAAAAGGCTCTCGAGGGAGCGCACGTCCTCATCGGCGTTCCACACCAGGTTCATATCGTAGGCGGGGTAGTTGGCGGCGTTAAGGCCGTGGCGAGAGCACACGTGGTCGATGCGCCCGCGAACGGTGTCGATGAGGGCGCGTACAGCGTCATCGTCGAAGCACACGTTGGTGATGCAGCAGAACATGCCCTCGAGCATGGGGAGCGAGGCGTTAGCGCAGGGCGAGGTCACGCCGGCGTCGTGGACGCAGCGGGCATAGGCCACGAGGTTGCCTGTGAGCTCGTCCTCGAGGTTGGCGGTGGCCGACTTCTTGCCGCAGACGCCTTGGCGCCACACACACCCGGTGCCGGCGGCGGTCTGCTCGCACTGGAAGCAGAACATCTCATGGGGCAGGGAATCGGCGATCTCGCGGCGGATTACTTCAGCCTCTTGGGCGGTCATGGGGCTCCTTTCGTCGGCGCTTTCTTTCAAGGCCGACTCTAGAAAGGAAAGGGGCCGTGGTATGTTGCAGATGCAACATCTTGAGAAGGCTGAGAGGTGCCTAAAATGCTTGAAAGCCGCCTGTTTGTTGGAGTGGATGAGGTCCGTCTCGAGCGGGCGGCTCAAAAAGTGGGCTTCTCGCTTGCGAGCTGCGCGGCGGGGGAACGCCTCCTCTCCCAGGGGGACGTCGCCGTCTGGGCGGGGCTGGTGCTGGAGGGACGCATGCGCATGGAGGCCTCTTCGGGCCAGGGGCAGGTGGCCGTCATGGGGTGGGCAGGCCCCGGCGAGGTCTTTGCCGAGGCCTACGCGGTGCTCAAGGACGAGCCCCTCATGGTGGACGTGGTTGCCGACCGCGACGGCACGGTCCTGTGGTTTGACGCCGCGCGCCTGCTCTTGCTCTCGGACGACCCCGACTGCGCCGTGCTGGCCCGCAACCTCTGCGCCATCATGGCCCGCCGCAACGTGGGCCTTTCGCGCAGGGCCGTCCTAGGGGCGCCCCGCACCATCCGGGGCAAGCTCATGGCCTACCTGGCCGCCGAGCAGCGCGCGGCCGGGGCGCGGCCGGGCCAATGGTTCGAGGTGCCCGTGGGCCGCCAGCAGCTGGCCGACTACCTCGGGGCAGACAGAAGCGCCCTGTCTCGGGAGCTGGGCCGCATGGACCGAGAGGGCCTGGTGGCGGTGTCGGGCCGGAGGTTCAAGATCAACGGGGGGCGCAGGCCCTAGACGCAGGCGGCGGAGATGGCATCCTTGAGCTCGTCGATGCCGGCGCCCTTCTCGGCCGAGGTGATGTAGAGGCGCGCCGGGTCCACCTCGAGCTTCTTTGCGATGAGGTCGCGCTGGCGGTGCTGCTGGGCGCGGCTCAGCTTGTCGGCCTTGGTGAGCGCCACGATGAAGGGGTAGCCGCCCTCCTTGAGAAAGCCCACCATCTCGTAGTCGAGCTTCTGCGGCTCATGGCGTATGTCGATGAGGGACACCACGAGGTTGAAGCTGCGCTCCTGGTCGAAGTAGCCGCCGATGAGGTCGGCCCAGCGCCTTTTCTCGGCAGCGCTCACCTTGGCAAAGCCGTAGCCCGGCAAGTCGACGAGGAAGATGCCGTCCACGTCGTAGAAGTTGACCGTGGCGGTCTTTCCCGGCTTGGAGCTCACCTTGGCCAGCGCCTTGCGCCCCACGAGACGGTTGATGAGCGACGACTTGCCCACATTGGAGCGGCCCACCACGGAGACCTCGGGGCGCTCTGCCTCGGGAATCTGCTCGGGCGTGCCAAAGGAGGCGCGAAAGCGTGCATGGGAGAAGTCGATCTTTTCCAAAGGTCCTCCTCGGTTCGTGGGCTTTGGCCATGATACCCGCACGCCCGCGGCCCGTCCCCTTCAGCCTGCTGTCAAATACCGGACTCTTCTGTAAAAAAGGTGCGCTTTGCTGAAGAATCTCCAAAGCTGCGCCATTCAATTGGAATGAATTTAGAATGGGGCCAACAAGAAGGCTGAACGGGCTTTGAACGACATCGAAGCCCCGCTACAACAGGAAAGAAGGGTCAATGGACGCAAAAATCCAGGAGCGCGCGCAGCTTTGGAAAGATAACGTCGACGAGCCCGAGCTCGCGGCCGAGCTGGCCGACCTGCTCGCCAAGAACGACACCGACTCCATCGTGGATGCGTTCTATCGCGACCTTGAGTTTGGCACCGCCGGTCTGCGCGGCGTGCTGGGCGTGGGCACCAACCGCATGAACGTCTACACCGTCTCCCAGGCCACCCAGGGTCTGGCCGACTACCTCAACGCCCACTGCGAGAACCCCTGCGTGGCCATCATGCGCGACTCGCGCAACAAGGGCGACGAATTCGTGAAGGCTGCCGCCGGCGTGCTCGCCGCCAACGGCATCAAAAGCTTCGTGGCCCCGCGCATCGAGCCCGTTCCCGTGCTTTCCTTCACCACCCGCCACTTGGGCTGCGACGCCGGCATCGTCATCACCGCCTCCCACAACCCTGCCCCCTACAACGGCTACAAGGTCTACGGACCCGACGGTTGCCAGATCGCCAACGAGGCCGCCGACGAGATCCAGGCGTCCATCAAGGGCACCGACATCTTCAGCGGCGTGAAGTCCATGGACTTCGGCGAGGCCCAGGAGAAGGGCCTTGTGGAGTGGATCTCCGACGACGTCATCGAGGCCTACCTCGACGCCATCCAGACGGTCTCCGTGCCCGACTGCGTTGCCGAGGACGGCTCCTTCAAGGTGGTCTACACCCCGCTCAACGGAAGCGGCCTCGAGTGCGTCACCAAGATTCTGTCCCGTGTGGGCATCGACAACGTCGTGGTGGTGCCCGAGCAGAAGGAGCCCAACGGCGACTTCCCCACGTGCCCTTATCCCAACCCCGAGATCCGCGAGGCCCTGCAGAAGGGCTTGGAGCTCTGCGACGAGGTCAAGCCCGACCTCCTTCTTGCCACCGACCCCGACGCCGACCGCGTGGGCATCGCCGTGCCCCACGACGGCGGCTACAAGCTGCTCTCCGGCAACGAGGTGGGCGTCCTGCTCATCGACTGGCTCGCTCGCCTGAAGAAGGAGGCTGGCGAGGACGTCTCGCGCAAGGTGGTCGTCTCCACCATTGTCTCCTCGGCCATGCCTGACGCCCTGGCCGCCAAGTACGGCTTTGAGATGCGCCGTGTGCTCACCGGCTTCAAGTACATCGGCGGCCAGATCGACATGCTCACCTCCAAGGGCGAGGGCGACCGCTATCTGCTGGGCTTCGAGGAGTCCTACGGCTACCTCGCCGGAACCCATGCCCGCGACAAGGACGCCGTGGTCACCTCCATGCTCATCTGCGAGATGGCCGGCTGGTACGCCAGGCAGGGCAAGGACCTCTATGAGGCCATGGACGAGCTCTACAGCGAGCTGGGCTTCTATCTCAACGGCGTGGTCAACGTCACGTTCGAGGGCGCTGCCGGTGCCGACAAGATGGCCCAGATCATGAAGGACCTGCGCGCACAGCAGCCGCAGACCATCGCCGGCTACGGCGTCGAGGGCTGCACCGACTACGCCGAGTGCGTGGAGATGCCCGTCCTCAACAAGGATCCCGAGGACCCTGCGCAGACGCTGCCTGCCGCCAATGTCCTCGAGTACCGCCTTGCCGGCGGCCACAAGGTGATCGTGCGCCCCTCGGGCACTGAGCCCAAGATCAAGGCATACCTGTTCACCACCGGTGCAACCCGTGAGGACGCCGAGGCGGTGCAGGACAAGCTCGCCATTGCCGCCAAGGAGAGCCTGCTGGCCTAGCGCTTCTTCCTGCTTGAAAGCAAAGTGCGCGTGAGAAAGCGCGCCTGAAAACGGTTGAGGGCGACCCGATTTTTCGGGTCGCCCTCAACCGTTTTCAGGCGCAGTGTTGGGCCGCGATATCGAGGGGCGCGGCGCTGATGGGTGCGGCGGCGGGGGAGTGCAGGGGGCCGCTAAGCCTTGGCCGGCTGCACCGTGAGGACGCTCTTGGCGTCGGCCGCCACGGTGGCGGGGTCCCATTGGTGCGAGGAGTTTGCCGTGGACATGGGGTCGTGCACTGTGACGGCCCCGTTGTCGCCTGCGGTCACGAGCACCCAGTGGGAGGCGCTGCCCAACGCGCCCCCGTTGGTCTCCACAAGCACATAGGCGCTGCCGCCGAGAGCCTTGGCGAGCGCCTCGCCGGGCTGGGCCTGGCCCGCATCGCCGGTGCCGGAATCGCCTGCCTCGGCGGCGTTGTCTCCCTGGCCGCTGGAGCTAGCCGCGCCCCCCGAGGCGCCTTGCAAATCGAGCGCGGCCATGGCAAGGCCGAGGTCGGCGGCCTTCTCGGTGAAGAATGTGGAGTCGGTGCCGGAGTCCCCCGAGGCCTTGCCCGCGTCGGCGGCCGCCTTGGCGATGGTGGTGGGCGTCTGCTCCGCGTTGCCGAGCAGGCCCATGCGCGCTATGGCACAGGCGATGGGGCCGGAGCCGGAGACCGCCAAGGGAGAGCCGCCGTAATCGAGGTAGCCCCAGCGGGCGTCCCAGCCGTAGAGCTCGGGCACGGTGCCCTTGGCCACGGCATCGTCGTAGGCCTGGGCCGTCTCGTGGTCCGAGGAGGTCCATCCGTAGACAAAGCCCACCGAGGCAGGCTCGGACAGGGCAAGTCTGATAAGGCTCTCGGGGTACTCGGTACCCCGCTCGGCGATGTCTGCCAGCTGGGCGTTGCGTGAAAGGGCCTGTTTCAGCGAGTTCTGAAGGTCGCTTGGCAGCTCCTGGCTTACCGTGGGCCCTTGATCTTTGCTCGGGGCAGTGGAGGAGACGCAGGAGACCACCGAGAAGACGATGAGGACCACAGCGAGAAGGGCTGCGGCCGCAAGGACGATGAGGCGCGGGTCCACGGACCCCAGCCGGCCGCGGCGGCCGCCAAAGTTGATGGGATGGCGCTGAAGCTGGTAGCCGCCGGCGTTGCGGCGCCGCTGGCCTGGCGTCTGGTAGCCGCGCCCATGGAGCTGGGGTGGCTGGCCCGAGGAGCGGCGACGGGTGGCGTGGCGGTTGCGGCCGGTACGGTGCCCCGACCCTGCACCCAAGGACGGCCGTTCGCTTCCCATGCGCGGATTCTCTCTCACAGCCCCTCCCGGCGTCGTTTTCATGTCCAGCCCTACGGGTTCCCATGATAAACCCAAGCCTTAGGGGTCCAAGCGGCTCAGGTCTGGCTCAGCAAGCTTGGCATAGCCGCCCGCCGACGCTTTTCTACCGTCCGCCGGACAAGTTTTGTTACGAAGACGATAATTGCGGGGAAATGCAGCTCTTAAATCGGGCGGAGAGGAGCACACTTCCTGCAAGCCGAACAGCCCGGCATAGCGGCCTCAGTTCATGCGCAGCAATGAATTGAGGGCCGAGCAAACCAAGGCAAAGGTGATTTTTTTGGTCAAGGGACGCAACAACAGGCAGGATGCTATCCGCGAGATCGTGCGCGGCAAGAGCATTCGTACCCAGCGCGTCCTTGTCCAGGAGCTTGAGGATGCCGGCTATGCCTGCACTCAGGCCACGGTCTCTCGCGACATCGCCGACATGGGGCTGCGCAAGCTCCCCGAGGGCGTCTACGTCCTTGCCGAGGACCTTCATCTGCAGCGCATGGTCTCCGAGCTCGTTACCGACGTCAACCATTCCGGCAACCTCGTGCTGGTGAAGGCCCAGCCGGGCACCGCATCGGGCATTGCTGCGGCCATAGACGCCGCCGACCTCCCCGAGGCCGTGGGAACCCTTGCCGGAAACGACACCATTTTGGTGGTGGCCACCTCTCCCGAAGGCGCAGAGGCATTCGAGGGCCACATCAACAAGCTTCGCAACTTCCGATGATGGCGGCCATTCGGTAGGCCCTAAGGCCGCCGGGTGTCCGCGCCCCAGACCCCAGGCGACGCCGCGAGGCGCGCCTGGTTGCGCATACCCCGCCTGTGCCGGGTGTGTGCCGTGTCTTTACGCAAAGACCATCCCCACAACCCAACGGTCGCCAGAGCCCCTCTCGCAAGGGAGGGCCTGCTCTACGACACCAATCATCAAGGAGTAAAGCTATGACCGCTTCCGCCGACCTCATCGCCACCGGTTCCGCTTCCGCCGTCGCCCCCAAGGGCAAAGTCGTCCTCGCCTATTCCGGCGGCCTTGACACCTCCTGTCTCATCCCCTGGCTCCAAGACCAGGGCTACGAGGTGGTCACCGCCATCGCGGCCCTCGGCCAGCCCGGATCCTCCGACATCGACGACATCGCCCAGAAGGCCGTCTCCCTCGGCGCCACCGCCTCCTATGCCATCGACATGCGCGAGGAGTTCTGCGAGGACGTGTGTGCCTGCGCCATCAAGGCCAACGGCATGTACGAGAACAAGTACCCGCTGCTCTCGGCCCTGTCGCGCCCCGTCATCTGCAAACACCTCGTGGAGATCGCCCACAAGGAGGGCGCCGTGGCCATCGCCCACGGGTGCACTGGCAAGGGCAACGACCAGGTGCGCTTCGAGCTCGAGTGCAAGGCCCTCGACCCCAGCCTCGAGATTCTCGGCCCGGTGCGCGACTGGGACCTCCTCACCCGCTCCCAGGAGATCGAGTACTGTGCCGACCACGGCATCTACATCGAGGTGACCAAGTCGTCGCCGTACTCCATCGACGAGAACGTGTGGGGCCGCGCCATTGAGTGCGGCGTGCTCGAGAACCCCTGGAACGAGCCTCCCTGCGACGCCTGGGTCATGACGTGCGACCCCGTCGAGGCCCCCGACATGCCCTGCGACGTGGTCGTGTCCTTTGAGTCCGGCAAGCCCGTGGCCCTCAACGGCGAGCCCCTGCCCATGTTCGAGCTCATCAGCAAGCTCAACAACATCGCCGGCGGCAACGGCTTTGGCCGCATCGACATGATCGAGGACCGCGTCATCGGCATCAAGAGCCGCGAGTGCTACGAGCAGCCCGCCGCGCTCGCGCTCATCTGCGCCCACAAGCACCTGGAGTCGCTCTGCCTGCCCGGCGACGTCCTGGCCGTCAAGCTGCAGCTGGAGCACGAGTGGGCCAAGCAGGTCTACGGCGGCCTGTGGTTCAGCCCCTTGAAGGACGCCCTTGACTCTTTCTTCGAGTCCACCCAGGCAACCGTTACCGGCGACGTGCGCCTGCGCCTCTACAAGGGCTCCTGCACCGTCACCGGCGTCAAGAGCGACAGCTCCATGTACGACTTCGGCCTGGCCACCTACGATGAGGGCGACACCTACGATCGCTCTGCCGCCAAGGGCTTCATGGACCTCTACGGCCTGCCCAACAAGGTCTGGGCCGAGCGCACCCTAGGAGGCGCGGCATCGTGCGCCCCTGAGGCGTCCGTCGAGGCCAAGCCCCTCGTGGTGAGCGTCCAGCCTTCCAGCGCTGCCGCCAAGGTCACCCTGTACAAATAGCCCCGCGACCTCCAAGAAAGGCCCTTCATGGACAGCAATCCCTCAAGGCCCCTCTGGTCCGGCCGCTTTGACGCAACACCGTCGGGCGAGCTCGAGCTCTTTGGAGCCTCCCTTCCCTTTGACCGGCGCCTGTGGAACGAGGACATCCAAGGCTCCATCGCCCATGCGACCATGCTGGGTGCGCAGGGCATCCTCGACAAAGAGGACGTGGACGCCATTTGCTCCGGGCTTAAGGCCATCGCTTGCGAAATCGAGGAGGGCGCGTTCGTCTTCGACCCTGCGGTGGACGAGGACGTGCACATGGCCATCGAGCGCGTGCTCACCGAGCGCATTGGGTCCGCCGGCGGCCGCCTGCACACGGGGCGCTCCCGCAACGACCAGACCGTCACCGACGGACGCCTGGCTGCCAAGGGCTTTGCCGCCCAGCTCCACGACGCCGCCCTCGACCTCGTGTCGGCGCTGGCCGAGCGCGCGGAGGGGGAGGCGGATGTGGTGATGCCGGGCTACACCCACCTCCAGCCTGCCCAGCCGGTGCTTCTGGCCCACCACCTTCTGGCCTACGCTTGGATGTTCCTGCGCGACTGCCACCGCTTTGACGAGGCCGTCTCTGCAGCCGACGCCTCGCCTCTGGGGGCGGCCGCCCTGGCGGGCACCACCTACCCGCTGGACCGTTCCATGACAGCTGCGGCCATGGGCTTCTCCTCGGTCATCCCCAACTCCATGGATGCCGTGGCCGACCGCGACTTTGTGTGCGATCTCGTTTACGCCTGCTCCATGTGCCAGATGCACCTTTCACGCCTGTGCGAGGAGCTCATCGTCTGGTCCACGGCCGAGTTCGGGTTCGTGGAGATGGACGACGCCCACTCAACGGGGTCGTCCATCATGCCCCAGAAGAAGAACCCCGACTTCTGCGAGCTTGTGCGCGGCAAGTGCGGCCGGGTGTACGGGGACCTTGTCTCCATCCTCACCGTGCTCAAGGGCATTCCGCTCACCTACGACAAGGACCTCCAAGAGGACAAGGAGCCCATGTTCGACGCCTTTGACACGGTGTTGGGGTCGCTCCACGCCGTGAGCGGCATGGTGCACGCCATGAAGGTGAAGGCCGATCGCATGGGCGAGGCGGCCCACGAGGGTTTCATGGCCGCCACAGATCTGGCCGACTATCTTGTGGGCAAGGGCATGCCGTTCCGCGAGGCCCACGGAGTGGTGGGCCGCGTGGTCGCCGACTGCGTGAAGGCCGGCGTGGCGCTCCAGGACCTGACGGCCGAGGAGCTCAGGAGCTGGTCGCCCCTCTTTGACGACGACGCTCCCGACGCCGTTGCCATCGACGCCGTGGTGTCGCGCCGCACCACCTATGGGGGCACTGCCCCTGTCGCCGTGGCCGAGCAGCTCGTCCTTCTCAAGGAGCGCATCGCCGCCGAGGGCCGCTTTTCCTAAGAGCGCGCAAAAGCGCCCCTGAAAACGGTTGAGGGCGACCCGGCATGCCGGGTCGCCCTCAACCGTTTTCAGGGGCGGAAGCGGGCCGCAATCCTGTCGGGCACGGTCGTGAAGAAGGCTCGGGGCAGGGCCTTTGTCGGGGCTCTAGGCCGCGGGGGCCTGGGAGCCTCCGCCCGGGTTGCCGCCGTCGCCGCCCGTGCCGCCACCGGCCGCCCCTCCGGTGCCCGCGCCGCTTTCGCCGCCCGTGTTCCCGCCTTGGGTGGGGGCGCCCGGCGCCTCGGTGGCGCCGCCGTTCTGGCCTGTGTCTGCCGGGGCATTGGGGGTCTCGGTCGTGGTGGTCGTGGTCTCCTCGGTGACCGCGGTCTCCTGCTGCGGCTGCTGCTGGCGGGTCGAGCGCGAGGAGCCCCCGCCGTTGCTGTTGCCGGTGTTCTTGGCAAACGACCACGTGCTGTTGGCCTTGTAGGTGGGCCGCTCCTCGGCAGCGGGGAACTCCGCTCGCGGCGTGTCGCCCACATAGGCCTTCACGAACTGGCCGAAGATGGGGCACGAGCTGTTGGAGGGGTGGCCGTCGGAGCCGCCGATGATGACGGTCTTGGAGGAGTCGGGGTAGCCCGTCCACACCGCCACGGCAATCTGGGGCGTGTAGCCGCAGAACCACAGGTTGTCTGCGTACTCCGTGGTGCCCGTCTTGCCGGCGATGGGCTGGTTGATGCCGTAGCCGGCCACCACGTGGGCCGTGCCGCTGCCCGAGGAGACCACGCCCTGGAGCACGTCGGTGGCCGCCGCGGCCACGGCCGGGTCGAGGGCCTGGGTGGGCGCGTCCTTGTGCTCGTAGACCTGGTTGCCGTTGCGGTCCTCGATCTTGGTGATGGCCACCGAGTCGCGGTGCACGCCGCCCGAGGCCAGGGTGGAGTAGGCCTCGGCCATCTGGATCACGGGCACGGGGATGGTGCCGAGCGTGATGGAGTCGTAGGCGGGCAGCTCCTCTGTGATGCCCATGTCCTTGGCGCACTTGACGATGCTCTGGCCGCCCACGGCCTGGGCCACCTGCACGTAGCCAGTGTTGGAGGAGAGCTCGGTGGCCTTTTTGAGCGTGATGGTGCCGTAGGAGGCGCCCCCGTAGTTCTTGACGGTCCAGTTGGACGACACCTTGAGCGGCGAGTTGCAGTTGAGGTAGACGTCGGGGTTCATGCCGTCGCGGATGGCCGCCACGAGCGTGAAGACCTTGAACGAGGAGCCCGGCTGGCGCATGCCCTGGGTGGCCAGGTTCACCTGGTTCTTGGAGAAGTCGCTGCCGCCCACCATGGCCTTGATGTAGCCGGTGGAGGGGTCCACGGCCACGAGGGCGCTCTCCAGGCCCTCCTTGCCAATGGCCTCCAGACGGTCGGACACGGCCTTCTGGGCCTCTTGCTGGGCGTCGGGGTCGATGGTGGTGTAGACCTTGAGGCCGCCCTTCATGACGGTGTCGGTGGAGAAGTCCTCGGACAGCACCTCTTTGATGTACTGGGTCCAGTAGGGGTAGACGCCGGTGTTGGACGCGTTGTTGGAGCCGGGGTTGAGCTCTAGGGGCGTGTTGTAGGCTTCGTCGTACTCGGCCTGGGAGATGTCGCCTGCATCCAGCATGCGCTTGAGCACGAGGTTGCGGCGCTTGATGGCGGCGTCGGGGTTCTGCGTGGGGTCGTACATAGTGGGGGAGTTGGGGATGCCCACGAGAAGGGCCGCCTGGGCCAGGGTGAGGTCCTTGGCTGTGGTATTGAAGTAGGTCTTGGCCGCGGCCTCGATGCCGTAGGCGCCGTTGCCGTAGTAAATGGTGTTCAGGTACATGTTGAGAATCTGGTCCTTGGAGTACTTCTTCTCCATCTCCACGGCGATGTAGGCCTCGCGCACCTTGCGCTTGAGGGTTCGGTCGAACTGCTCGTCGGAGAGCACCGTGTTGCGCACGAGCTGCTGGTCGATGGTGGAGGCGCCCTCCGAGCCGCCGACGAGCGTCACGAGCGCCGCGCGGGCGATGCCCTGGGGGTCCACGCCGTTGTGCTGGTAGAAGCGGATGTCCTCGGTGTCCACGGTGCCGGTGAGCACGTAGGGCGAGATCTCGGAGAGCTCCACGTTGCGCCGGTTCTCGGCCATGAACTCCGCGATGACGTTGCCCTTTGAGTCGTAGACCGTGGTGGGCTCCGACACCACGTAGGCGTCCGGCGAGTCGAAGTCGGGAAGGTCTTTGAGCCAGCCCTCCACGATGGAGCCTACGGAGAAGGCGATTGCGATGACGACAAGGGCTATGAAACCAAAGAGTCCGGCTGCGCCGAACCCTACGATGTGGGTGCGTGAGTGCTTGCGGGCACGTCGCGTCCTGATTCCCATGTAGCGACCTCCTTTGGGGGCTTGGTCGCTAGCCATTATCAAGGAACCGAGGGCCAAAGGGGCGTGCTTGTGCGTGTCTCCACGGCATTTTGGAAACGGTAAGGGTTCTCGGAGTCGCTGCGTAGAAAAAAGCCCCCTCATTCATCAGACACATTTCAGTAGTATCGATAGTGGTTATACTTCGGCCCATATGAAACGACGCAATGAAACGGGAGGGCCCCGAATGAAGGAGATCAGGGGGGTTCAGGGCGCGGCCCCGGGCCTCAAACGCACCTTTAAGAAGGCCGTCGTTGCCGCCTGTGCGGCCGCTGCGGTCTCGCTGACTTTGGCGGCGCCGGCCTTTGCCGCCTGCGGCCCGGTGGTGCTCGACGCGGGCCACGGCGGCGGCGATTCTGGCGCGGTGGGAAACGGCCTCACGGAGAGCAACCTCACGTGGAGGATTACCAAATACGCCGAGGAGCGCCTTAAACAGCTGGGCATTCCCACGGTCATGGCGCGCGCCTCGGAGAACTCAAATCCGTCGCTCTACCAGCGCAACAAGGTGGCGCAGGATGTAAAGGCGCGAGCCATCGTCTCGTTCCACATCAACAGCGGCGGCGGCACCGGCGCCGAGGTCCTTGTGGCCAACAACGCCGCATACAACAATTTCTGCGCCTCTGAGACCCAATCGTTCGGTCGCGACGTGCTGTCGCGCCTCTCGTCTCTGGGCCTCTACAACCGCGGGAACAAGCCGCGCGACTACCCGTCGGGCTCCACGGTGTCGCTCTACGCGAGCGCCCAGTCGTCCGACTATTACGCCATCGTGCGCAATGCCCGCGCTTCGGGCTTTTCGGGCACCATCATCGAGCACGGCTTCATCGACAGGGGAGACGACGCCCTCAAGTTCAAGAGCGATGCCTTTTTGAAGCAGCTCGGCTATGCCGACGCCGAGGCCATCGCCCGCCAGTGGCCCAACAGCTACAGCCGGCCTGCTGCCAGCTCCTATAGCAGCCGCTGGGTGGCGTCTGGAAGCCGTTGGCGCTGGTTCGACGTCTCCGGGGCCTACGGCTCCTATGCCGCTGGCAAGTGGGTCGACTCCGGCGGCAGCCGCTACTACATCGGCGGCGACACCTACATGGTGACCGGTTGGGCGAAGATATCCAACCAGTGGTACTACTTCAACGCTCCTAACGGCGACATGGCCAAGGGCTGGAAACAGGTCGGTGGCCAGTGGTACTGGCTGCGCCCGTCCGGCAACAGCTACGGCCCTGTCGGTTCCATGGGCACGGGCTGGCTCCAGCTTGACGGCCAGTGGTACTACCTTGACGGCTCGGGCGCCCGCGTCGAGGGCTGGCGCGACATCGACGGCAAGCGCTATTACTTCACGCCTGGGTCCGGCCGGATGGTCACCGGCGTCCAGACGATCAACGGCGTCCAGTACCGGTTCGACGGCTCCGGGGCCTGCCAGGGGCAGGTGAACAAGACCGGCTGGCTCTTTGAGAACGGCGCTTGGTATTACTACGAGAACGGCAAGAAGGCCACGGGCTGGAAGGACGACGCTGGGCAGCGCTACTATCTCGACCCCGCCAACGGCGTCATGGCGCAGGGCTGGAAGAAGGTCTCCGGCACCTGGTACTGGTTCCGCACCACCTCCGGGTGCGGGCCCGTGGGCTCGCTTGGGCGCGGCTGGCTCAACGAGGGCCGCCAGTGGTACTTCCTTGACCGTTCCAGCGGCGCCATGCGCACCGGCTGGCTTGACGACGGCGGCGCGCGCTACTGGCTGCGGGTCGACTCTGCCAGCGGACCCGAGGGCTCCATGGGCACCGGCTGGCTCGCCCAAAACGGCCAGTGGTACTTCCTCGACCGCTCCAGCGGCGCCATGCGCACCGGCTGGCTCCAGGAGGGCAGCACCTGGTACTGGCTCGACCGCGGGGCCAACGGCGCCATGGTGCGCGGCTGGCGCGACATCGACGGCAAGCGCTACTGGTTCGACAACAGCGGCGCCATGGCCACGGGCACCAAGACCATCGACGGCAAGACCTGCGTCTTCGACGCCAGCGGTGCTCTCGTGTCCCAGGGCGCGGTAAAGAACGGCTGGCAGACCGAGAACGGCGCCCGCTGCTACTACGAGAACGGCACCAAGGCCACCGGCTGGAAGGCCCTCGACGGCCAGTGGTTCTTCTTCGACCGCTCCAACGGCGCCATGCGCACCGGCTGGATCTCAGACGGCGGCAAGCGCTACTACCTGCGCACTAACTCCACGTACGGCCCCGTGGGCTCCATGGGCACCGGCTGGCTCACCGACGGCGGCAAGCGTTACTTCCTGGACCGCTCGAGTGGCGCGGCTGCAACCGGCGTGCACGTTGTGGACGGCAAGGTCTGCAACTTCGCCTCCGACGGCGCTCTCGTCTCCGAAGGCCCGCTTAACGCCTGGTACGACTCCTCGTGGCGTCCGTCGAGCTCCGCGGTGTCGGGCTCCAAGGTCCACTTCTTCGACGCAAGCGGCAAAGAGACCTACACCCGCACCACCAACACTGCCGTCATGGGCTCCTCGTCCATGGGCAAGGACGCTTTCGTGAGGGCGTTCGCCGCAAAGATCCAGGGCAACTACCCGCAGATCTACCGCTCAGACGCCAAGTACGGCGCCACCACGCCCGAGGCCTTTGCCGCGGCCACGTGGGACGCCGCGGCCTCCGAGGGCGTGCGTCCCGAGGTTCTCGCGGCCCAGATCGGCAACGAGACCGGCTGGCTGCGCTTCGGCGGCATCGTCAACGCCAACCAGTGCAACTTTGGCGGTCTGGGCGCCCTTGACGGCAACTCCAACGGCAACGCCGCCACGTTCAAGAACGTGCAGGAGGGCTTGCTCGCCCAGGCGCAACACCTCAAGGCCTACTCCTCCAAGGCCGCGCTCAACCAGGCCTGCGTGGACCCCCGGTTCCACCTCGTGAGCCGCGGCGTCGCGCCCTACTTGGAGGACTACGGCGCCGACGGCCATGGCGGCCTCGTGTGGGCCAGCAACCGCCTCTACGGCCGCGACCTTCTGTCGGCCATGAGGTCCATCACCGGATAGGGCGTCTCGTCTGACGTGTTTGCAAAGGGGCCGCGCTCGGAGCACCGGGCGCGGCCCCTTCTTTGGGGTAGCATGGCTAGGCACATGCAACGACCCGGTCCGCCGGGCATAAACGAAGGGATCGCCATGCTCAGCGCCGAGGAGCAGTTGAAGGTCATCGAGAGCGGCACGATGCAGATCGTCCCGCTGGAGGGGCTCAAGAAGAAGCTTGCCGAGGGCCGCCCCCTCACCATCAAGCTGGGCGTGGACCCCACAAGCCCCGACCTGCACCTTGGCCATGCGGTGCCCCTGCGCAAGATGCGCCAGTTCCAGGACCTGGGCCACAACGTGGTGCTCATCATCGGCAGCGGCACCGCCCTCATCGGCGACCCCTCCGGGCGCGACTCCACCCGCCCGCCCCTCACCGAACAGCAGGTGGAGGCCAACGCCGCCACCTACGTGGAGCAGGCCATGAAGGTGCTCGACCCTAAGCGCACCCGTGTGGTGTTCAACGGCGAGTGGCTGAAGCCTCTGGACCTCTCCCAGATGCTCGGCCTCATGGGCAAGTTCACCGTGGCCCGCATCCTGGAGCGCGAGGACTTCTCCAACCGCTACAAGAACCAGCAGCCCATCGCACTGCATGAGTTCCTCTACCCGGTGCTTCAGGCCTATGACTCCGTGGTGGTGGAGGCCGACGTGGAGATGGGCGGCAACGACCAGATCTTCAACCTTTTGGCCGGCCGCGACCTCATGGAGAAGAGCGGCATGGACCCGCAGGTGGCCCTCACGATGCCGCTGCTCGTGGGCACCGACGGCTCTAAGAAGATGTCCAAGAGTTACGGCAACTACGTGGGCCTCACCGACGACGCGGCCGACATGTACGGCAAGCTCATGTCCATCCCTGACGAGCTCATCGCCACGTACTATCGGCTGGCCTCCACCCTGCCCGTGGACGAGGTGGACGCCATTGAGGCCGGCCTTTCCGACGGCACGGCAGACCCCTACCGCCTCAAGCGCGAGCTGGCCGCCAACATCTGCGACCTCTACCACGGCGAGGGGACGGGCGAGAAGGCCGCGTCGGCCTTTGACGCCCTGTTCAAGGAGCACAAGCGCCCCGATGCGTCCGAGGTGGCCGTGGAGCTCGTCGTCAACGACGAGGGCCTCATCTACCTGCCGCCCGTGCTGGTGGCCTGCGGCCTGGCGAAGTCTGCCGGCGAGGCCCGTCGCCTCATCGACGGAGGCGCCGTGCGCCTGAACGACGAGCCCGTGGCCCCCAAGGACTACAACGTGGACCCCGCCCGCGTTGAGGGCGCCTTCGTGCAGGTGGGCAAGCGCCACGCCGCTCAGCTGGTGTAGCCGTGGAAAAGCGCTTTTTGGAGCTGTTGGCGCCGGCCGGCACGAGAGACGCTTTCTGGGCGGCTCTGGCAGGCGGCGCTGACGCCGTCTACTGCGGCCTGGGCAACGACTTCAACGCCCGCCGCGGCGCCGACAACTTTGACGACGAGACCTTTGCCGCGTGCTGCCGCGCCGCGCATGTGGCCGGGGCGCAGGTGTTCGTGACATTCAACGTGGTCATCCAAGACGACGAGATGCCCCGCGCCCTGGCCAGCGTGGCCAGGGCCGTCCGCTTGGGCGCCGACGCCCTCATCGTTCAGGACTGGGGCCTTGCCGCCGAGGCCAAGCGCTGCTGGCCCGAGGTGGAGGTGCACGTCTCCACGCAGGCCAACGTGCACGACCCCCGCGGCGTGGCCTGGTGCGGCGAGCGGGGCTTTGAGCGCGTGACGCTCTCTCGCGAGCTGCCGCTTGCCGAGGTGGCCGCATGCTGCGCTACGGGTGTGGAGTGCGAGGTCTTTGGCCACGGCGCCCTGTGCTTTTGCTACTCCGGCCTCTGTCAGATGAGCTCGCTGCGCGGCCCTCGGTCCGCCAACCGCGGACTGTGCGCCCAGCCCTGTCGCCTGCCTCACACCCTGGAGGACGCATCGGGCAAGCGGCTTGGCCCCGTCGCGTGGGAGCGGGGCCTTTGCCCCAAAGACGCCCTGTCGCTGGACCATCTCGCCGAGCTTATGGACGCGGGCGCGGGATCCCTCAAGGTCGAGGGGCGCATGAAGGCGCCCGAGTACGTGCTCTCCGTGGTCTCGGCCTATCGCGAGGCCATCGACTCCGTGGAGAAGGGCCGGTCCGCAGACGCCGCCGGCGGCCTTTATCGCCAGCTCAAGCGGGCCTTCAACCGCGACTTCACAGACGCCTACCTCATGGGCCGCTCGGACAACGACATGATGAGCTACGAGCGCTCCAACAACCGCGGCGAGACCGTGGGCTCGGTTGCGGCCTGCTCGGCCTCCGAGGCGACCGTTGCCTTGGACGCGCCGGTGGGGAAGGGCGACCTGCTGGAGTTTCGCCCCGTTGACGCGCCCGACACGTTCTTCTGTGTCACGGCACCTGCAGAAGGGGAGGCCGGCGCCCGTTACCGGTGCCCCGTGCGGCGCCGGGTGCCCGTCGGTGCCCCGGTGCGAGTGCTGAGGAGCCAAGCGGCCCTCGACGCCGTCTCGTCCGTGGAAGGCCGCACCTGGCCGAGGCGCAGGCCCGTGGACGTGACCGTGCGCTGCGTCCTCGGCGAGCCGTTGCGGGTGCGGCTGTCCTGCCTGGACAGCGGCGCTTGCGCCGAGGCCACAGGCCCCGTGGTGGACGCCGCCCGCACGAAGGAGCTTGCCGAGCAAGACGTTGTCGCCCATGTGGGCCGCATGGGGGAGACGCCCTTTGAGGCGGTGTCCATGGACGTGGAGCTCTCGCCCGGGTGCGGCATGGGCTTCTCCGTGCTGCACCGCGTGCGCGCCGAGGCGGCCGACGCCTTGGTGGCGGCCATCGAGGCCCCCTACGAGAAGCGCGCTGCTACGGCCGCCGTGCCGCCTGCGTGGGAGGCATGGGGCGCCCAGTGCGCCGAGCGCCGTGCGCAGCGGGTGGGAGAGGCCCAGCGCGCAGTGCCCCGCGACGCCAAGGACCGCGAAGGTGCCCTGCGGCAGGCGGCCCGTCGCGCCGAGGTGTGCTGCTTGGCGCCCTCGCCCGAGGTGGCCCGCGCCGCCTTTGAGGCAGGGGCGCAGCGCGTCTATGTGCCAGGAGACGAGCTTCTCGCCCGGCCGGGAGACTTTCCTGCCGGCTGTGTCCCCGTCCTGGACGAGGTCTGCCGCGAGCCCGACCACGGTCGCATCGATCCGCTCGTTGCAGCCGGTGCCCCGGTGGCCGTGGGCAACGTGAGCGAGCTGGCCCTGGCGGCCGAGCGTGGCGCTGCCCCGGAGATTCGCGGCTGCATTCCCGTGCACAACCGCAGCTGCGTGGAGGCTCTGGAGGAGGCCGGGGCTGTGGCCTTTTGGCTCTCGCCCGAGCTCACCGTGGCGCAGATGGTCCCGGTGTGCCGCGCCGCCTCCGTTCCCGTGGGCGTCACGGTGTACGGCGCGGTGCGCGCCATGACGAGCGAGCACTGCGTGCTTCAGATGGCCGACGCCTGCATCCACGACTGCGACCGTTGCCGCTTGCGCGAGCGCGACCTCTACCTGCGAAACATCGACGACCGCAGGCTTCCCGTGCGCACCGACCGTCAGGGCCGCTCCCGCATTTGGTGGGACGAGCCTCTGGACGCAACCCCCAAGGCGCGCGAGCTCCTGCTCGCCGGCGTGACGCGCCTTATGGTGGACGCCACGCTGCTCGATGCCGACCGAGCCGCCCGTCAGGTGCGCCGGGTGGCGGGCGCGTTGGAGGCCGTGGCAAAAGGGAGGGCCCTGCCCGCGCCGGAGCCCGGAAGCACTCTGGGCCATCTCTTCTCCAAAGTGGACTGAGGCTGGGGCTTTTCAACGGATTTATCTTCGTCGGTGCATAGGGAAGGCGCCGGTCCGGTATGGTCTTTCGGAAAACCAACGACCTGCTGGAGGAGAGAAATCCATGACCGACGACTCCCAGAGCCGCCACGAGAGTCCTGCGAGCCCTAAGTCCCACGAGGCCACGCCTTCGGCCGGTGCCTCCGACCCTCGGCCCGCGCCTGATCACGGCCGCCGCAGCCTGGTGGCCGTGGCCTGCGTGGCCGCCGTTGCCGGCGCCTGCCTGGGCGTGTGGGCCTTTTCGGCCGGCGCCGCGTCTGCAGGTCGGCAAATGCCGGCTCAGCAAAGCTCGATAGCTGCGCCCTCGAGCTCCCAGCAGGCGCCGTCCTCAACATCGGCTCCTTCGGCGCCTGCAGAGCCTTCGACCGACGCCCCGAGCAACGACGCCGGCACATCGCCTGCCGATACCGGGGCATCTGGCAGCTCTACCTCGGGCGCCGCAACGTCCGGGAGTGCCGCCCCAGCCTCGACCGGCGTGCTCGTGGATGTCGACGGCCATCGCAAGCAGCTTGTGGACGTGGGCCAAGGCGCGACGGCCCTCGACGCGCTCAAGGCCGCCGGCGCGACGGTAGAGACCGACAGCGCCGGCGCCATCGTCTCTGTGGACGGCAGGGCGTCCGGCAATTGGGGCTACTGGCAGCTCGAGGTCAACGACCGGCGTGCCGCGGCAGACACCCCTGTGGTCGCGGGCGACCAGGTGGAGTGCGACTTCGAGGACTTTGACTAGGCCTCTCGCCGGTAGGGCACTGGCGCTCGGCTCTTCTCAGGGCCTTCACCTATCGTTGGCGTGAAGCTGGTACCATGCCCACAGAAAACACCTGCGCCCCGCCGGGATTTCGCGGGGCGCCGACCCAAAGGAGGCCCTATGGCCGTTGACGAAGAGCTGCTCGAGAAGGTCCTCGACGCCGTGCGCCCCAGCCTGCAGGCCGACGGCGGCGACTGCGAGCTTGTGGGCGTCGACGAGAACGGTGTCGTTTCCCTCGAGCTCAACGGCGCCTGCGCCGGCTGCGCCCTCTCGGGCATGACCCTTTCCATGGGCATCGAGCGCGCGCTCAAGGAGCACGTCCCTGGCGTCATCGCCGTCCGCGCCGTCTAGGGTGGGAGCCCGCGGGTCCGTTGAGGACAGGCGCACCAGGCCGCTTTCCATAAAACAGAACATGGTGTGGAACAGCGCGGGGTCGTTCTTCAACCTGCTCTGTCAGTGGCTTATCACCGTGCTCGTGCTCCGCCTTTCTGTGGGCTACGATGCGGCGGGCGTCTACTCCTACGTTATGAGCGTCTACCTCATCTTTGCGCCCGTGGTTGATTACCGCCTGTACGTCTACCAGATCAGCGACCTTCACGGCGAGCATACCTTGGGCGAGTACCTGGGCCTCCGCCTGATTACGGGAGGCCTAGGCATTGTGCTGCTCATGGCTTACTCCTTGGTCACGAGCGCGCCCGACCTGCTTGCCCCCATCTTTTGCTACGCCCTCTACAAGGTGGCCGCCACCACGCTCGACGCCGTGCACGGCTTTGAGCAGGTGCGCGGTCGCATGGACTACATCGGCATCTCCTACGCCTTGCAGGGCCTTGTGACCATCGCGGTGTTCGCCGGCGTCTTCGCGGCCACCCAGAACCTCACCCTTGCTCTGTTCTGCCTCTTTTTGGGCATGTGCGCCGTGGGCGTCTTCTACGACCTGCCCCATGGGCGCTATTTCACCGAGTTCAAAGTGGGCATCTCCTGGGCCAAGGCCAAGCGCATGCTCGTGCGCTGCGCCCCTGCCGTGATAGCCTTTGTCACCATCTCGGGCGCCACGTCCGTTCCGCGCCAGTACCTGATGGTTGCCATGGGCGAGGCGGCCTTGGGCGCCTATGGGACCATGGCGGCCCCCATGGCCATCGTGCAGACCGGGGCCGCCTACATCTACAACCCGCTCCTTGGCTACTTCACCGATGCCTATGAGCGCGGCGACGGCGCTCGTTTCTGGAGGCTCATGGGCCTTGTAGTGCTCGGCATTGTGGCCATCGGCATTGTGTGCGTGGTGGGTGTGGAGCTATGCGGCGAGTTCCTCTACACCCTTGTGTACGGTTCCCGCGTGGCCGACTACGTCTACCTCCTGCCGCCGCTTGTGGGAGCCTCTCTTGCCATCGCCTTCCTGAGCTTCATGGACAGCCTCGCCGCCGCAGTCCGCCTGTTCAAGATCAACCTTGCAGGCGGCGCCATCGCTTTGGCCGTCTCCCTTGCGGCTATGGTCCCCATGGTTGCGGCGTTCCACCTCAACGGCGTGACCTTTGCCGTCGTCCTCTCCTGCCTGTGCGGGGGCGGGTTCAACATGCTCGCGCTGCGCCGCTCCATGGCCAAGCGCTTCGACCAAGGGGAAAAGGACGGCCCCGCATAGCGCCGCTGACCTAAAAGACCGCATCTGTCTCGAAAGGAGCCTGCCATGGTCTTGTCGGACCGAGACATCAAACGAGAGCTCGTCGAGGGTCGCATCGTCATCGAGCCGCTCATCGACAAGGATATTCAGCCTGCGTCGGTGGACGTGCGCCTGGGCTCTAACTTCCGCATCTTCCGCAACTCCCGGCACACCTATATCGACCCCATGGCCGACCAGCCCGATCTCACCGAGGAGGTCATGGTGGCGCCGGGCGAGGCCTTCGTCTTGCACCCCGGGCAGTTTGCTCTCGGCACCACCCAGGAGCGCATCGCGCTGCCCGACGACATCCTTGGCAAGCTCGAGGGCAAGTCCACCCTGGGGCGCCTGGGCCTTATGATCCACTCCACGGCGGGCTATGTGGACCCCGGTTGGGACGGCGAGATCACCTTGGAGCTCTCCAACGTGGCCACGCTGCCCATCATGTTGCGCCCGGGCATGCGTATCGGCCAGATGAGCTTTGAGCGCATGAGCAGCCCTGTGGAGCGCCCTTATGGCTCTGCCGACTTGGGAAGCCACTATCAGGGCCAGCGCGGTGCCACGGCCCCGCGTGTGCTCGCCGACTGAGGAAAACTCGCAATTTCAGCTTGATGTGAAAGAATGTAATGAGCCAAAGGCCGTGTCTTTGCCCGGCCGAAGGCATAGTCTATTGTGCCGGCCGCGAAAGCGGCCGGTTTTTCATCTGTCGATTCTAGGAGATGGGAAGGACCTTGAAGAAACGGGCCTTTCTTTTCATTGGAGCGTTTTTATGCGGCGCCGTGGCGTTTGGCGCGCCTGCCGTGGCGCGGGCCGAGGCGCTTGGTCAAAACTACGCGAAGATTCATGTGGTGTCCGCTACCGACACCGACGCTATCGTCTTGGAGAGCGTGCGCGACGGGCAGAAGGTCTTTGGCGTTGTGGACGCAGGCGAGGACAACGACTACCCCGACGGCAGCGACCCTCGCTATCCTGCGCGCGCGGGCATAACCCGCGGAGGAGGCATAACCGACCGTGTGTTCGCGCTGCTGGACGGCTTGGGCGCCACCTCGGACAACGTGGAGTTCTTCATCGGCACCCATCCCCACAGCGACCACATCGGCGGCGCCGACGAGCTGATAGAGCGCTACCGTCCCAAGCGCGTGTACCTGATGCCCTACAACGACGGCTGCATCTCCACGCCCTCCCGCCTGTGGGACAACCTGTACGTCTACGACAAGGCCGTGGCCGCGGCCGAGTCCTGCGGAGCCGTGCTCGTCCAGTCCTTCGACCCTTCCGCGCCTGTCAGCCCCGGTGTGACCACCGACGTGGACGGCAGTGTGCTGGTGGACCCGTCGCCGCAGGTGGGAAACCCTAAGTTCACGCTGGGTGCCATGGACATCGAGGTGGTCAACTACGACCAAGACTATCTCACCCAGCCCAAGTGGGACGCCAACGAGTTCTCTTTGGGCGTCATCGTGTCGGTCAACGGCCATAGGGTCTTTTTGGCGGGCGACATCGACAACGTGGACGGCGACGAGGGTCGCTTGGCCGGGCAGATCGGCAAGGTGGACGTCATGAAGGTGGCCCATCACGGTTGGGCCAAGTCCAACACTCCGGCCTTTATGGAGGCCCTGAACCCTGACATGTGCGTGATGACCGCCCCCATGCGCACCATTACACCCTCGGACGACTTGCTCGGCTGGCTTTCCCGCCGCAACCCCCGCGCCCAGTTCATGGATACCGGAACCGCCCAGCGTGCGGGCCTTGCCTCGGTGGACATCGACCTTTCCGGTCCCGCGGTCTCCAACAACTGGCCGGCCAATGCCGATGCCACCTACGTGCGCGACGAATCGCCCCACTGCGTGTCGATCGTGGGCGGCTACCTCAAGCCCCTGACCGGCTGGCACGCCGACCCGGCCGGCAATCGACGTTACTTTGACAACAGCTGCTTTGCGGCCGAGAACCGCTGGGTGAGCGCCGACGGCGGCAGCTATTGGGTGGGCGCCGACGGTCTGGTGACCAGCAATGGCGCCGCCAAGGTGGACGACGGCTCCATGCACCTGTTCGACGGCAACGGGAAGCTGGTGGAGGGTAGCGGTTGGAAGCTATATGCGGGCCGCTATTACCTGCTCGACAGTGGCTCCCGGGTCCTTACCGGGTGGCAGAAAGTGGGCGGCGAGAACTACTACCTCGATCCCCAGACCGGTGTAATGGCCACGGGTTGGACCAAGGTGGGCAACGACTGGTTCTGGATGCGCCCCAGCGGCGCCCGGGGGTCCGGCTGGCTCAACGACCGCGGGACGTGGTACTTCCTCGACCGCTCCTCGGGCGTCATGCGCACCGGCTGGGCCAACGTCGACGGCGCCCGCTACTTCTTTGCCGAGGATAGCGGTGCCATGGCCACGGGCTGGCGCGACCTGGGCGGCAAGCGCTACCTGTTCTCTGACTCGGGCGCCATGCAGGCGGGTTGGGCCAAGAGCGGCGGCCGTTGGTACTACCTTGCCGCCGACGGCTCCATGCAGACGGGCTGGCTCAAGAACGGTGGCCAGTGGTATTGGCTCGACCCGCAGACCGGCGCCATGGCCACGGGCTGGGCCATGGCCGACGGCTCGTGGTACTGGCTGCGCCCCTCGGCTTCCGCCTGGGGCCCTGAGGGGTCCATGGGCACCGGCTGGCTCCAGGACGGCGGCAGGTGGTACTACCTGTCCGGCTCCGGCGCCATGACCACCGGCTGGCAGTTTGTTGGGGGCTCGTGGTACTGGCTGCGCCCCTCGGCTTCCGCCTGGGGCCCTGAGGGGTCCATGGGCACCGGCTGGCTTGATGACGGCGGCCGCTGGTACTACCTTGCCGGCTCCGGCGCCATGCAGGTGGGTTGGCAAAAAGTGGGAGGCACCTGGTATTACCTCGACCCCAACGCCGGCGGTGCCATGGTCACGGGCACCGTGGTCATCGGCGGCCGCCAGGAGCGGTTCTCTTCGTCCGGCGCCTGGTTGGGCTAGGCTGGTCTAGGTCACGTCATCTTCTCGGTTGGGAGCCTTATGCTCAACGAGCTCTATCACAGCCTCAACCCCGTCGCCTTTGAGCTGGGCCCCCTCGTGGTGCGCTGGTACGGCCTTGCCTACCTTGCGGCTTTCGTCGTGGGCGGCCTCGTCATCGGACGCATCGTCAAGCATTGGTCCCTCGACCTGTCGGCAGACGACATCATGACTGGCGTCATCGGCGTTGCCTTTGGCGCCATCATCGGCGGCCGCCTGGGCTACGTCCTGTTCTACGGTGCCGGCTACTATTGGGCCCACCCGCTGGAGGTCCTCGCCTTCTCCCAAGGGGGCATGAGCTTCCACGGCGGCCTGGTGGGCGCCATTCTGGGGGGCGTCATCGCGTGCCGGCCGTTCCACATCTCCGTGGCCACCTTCTGCGACCTCGGCGTCATCGTGGCCCCTATCGGCCTGTTCTTTGGGCGTCTGGCCAACTTTGTCAACGGGGAGCTTTGGGGCAAGCCCACCGACCTTCCCTGGGGCGTGGTCTTTGAGACGGGCGGTGCCGTGGCCCGCCACCCCTCCCAGCTCTATGAGGCGCTTCTCGAGGGCGTCGTGCTCTTCGCCATCCTCTACGCCCTATCGCGCAAGCTCCCGCCCAGGCCCCAGGGCACGTTCTTGGGCTGGTTTCTCGTGCTCTACGGCTGCTTTCGCATCCTCGTGGAGTTTGTCCGCGTGCCCGATGCCCAGCTCGGCTACCTTCTGGGGCCCATCACCATGGGCCAGGTGCTGAGCCTGCCTTTGGTAGCGGCGGGCGTCGCTGTGCTGATATGGGCCCACAGAACCCAGCGTCCCCAGCGAGGTCATACCTATGACGTGGCCCAGGGCGCGGACCGGCCTGTCGAGTAGAGCAAGTCGAATAGTTCGGTATTCGTTTCCTGTGATACCTTAATAGATGCTGACGCATGCATCGAGGGGAACGGGAGACGCCATGAACGCAAACGGGAAGAGGGCCGCAACGGCGGCTGCTGCGGCTTTGACCTTGACTTTTGGCCTGGGCCTTTCTGCCCCTGCCGTTGCGGAGGACGCCTTGGCCCCTTCTGCGGCGTCCGTTCTGGCCGGCTCCTCCCAGCCTGTGGGGGACCAGGTCACCAGGGAGGCGCCGGCTCCCGAGGGTCCCTCGTCCCCGGTCGCCCCTGATGCCGACGGCTCCGATGAGCCCGGCGATTCCAGCCCCAAGCCGGCGCCGGTCTCGGTTTCGCTTGCCGCCTCGGTCAGGTTTCCCAGCGGCGCGCCCGCTGCCGGATCTGTGTCTGTGACCCTGTCGCGCGACGGCGCCGTGGTCCAGACTGCGGCAGTGGGGGCCGACGGCGCGGCGACCTTTGCCCCCGAGAGCTTCGACGCATCGGGTACCTATGCCTACACGATGGCTATGGCTCCCGTTTCCGATCCCGAGGTGGCCGTGGACGCCCGTACGGTGGCAGCGGTCGTGACCGTCTCCGAGTCCGACGACGGCTCCTCGCTCGTGGCGTCCGTTTCCTATGACGGGTCGGAGCAGGCCCCGGTCTTTTCCTGCACCTATGTGGCCCGGTGGGAGGGCCAGGGCGCTGGCCGTCGCTACCGGCTTTCCGACGGCACCTATGCGGTCTCGCGCTGGCTCGACGTGGACGGGAGCCGTTTTGCCTTTGATGCCGCAGGGCGCGTGCGTCGCGGCTGGTACGACGAAGGGGGAAAGCGCTACTTCCTCGACCTGTCCACCGGTGCCATGCGCACCGGTTGGCTCGACGAGGCGGGACAGCGCTACTACCTCGACCCTGAGACCGGTGCCATGGCGTCCGGCTGGGTCTCTGTGGACGGCAGGCGCTACTTCATGCGCACCACGGGCGTCTGGGGCCCCGTCGGCTCCATGGGAAAGGGCTGGCTTGACGACGGCGGCAAGCGCTACTTTCTCGACCGCGCGAGCGGGGCGGCTGCCACAGGGTGGCTGGTCGAGGGCGGGCACCGCTACTTCTTTGACAAGGCTACAGGCGCCATGGCCACGGGCTGGGTTGACGTTGACGGCCAGCGCTTCTGGCTGCGCACGTCAGACAACGCCTGGGGACCTGCGGGAACCATAGGCTCCGGCTGGCTCTTTGACGGCGGCCACTGGTACTTCTTGCGCCGCGCCAACAGCCCTTGGGGGCCGCAGGGGTCCATGGGTACCGGCTGGCTTTCCGACGGCGGTCAGACCTACTTTTTGCGCCGCGAGGACAACCAGTGGGGCCCCAAGGGCTCCATGGGCGTGGGCTGGCTCGACGAAGGAGGCCACTACTACTTCCTGCGCCGCGCGGGCAGCTCCTGGGGGCCGCAGGGCTCCATGGGCCGCGGGTGGCTTTCTGACGGGGGCAAGGACTACCTGCTCGACCGCTCTTCCGGCGTCATGTGCGTGGGCTGGGCCCGCGACCGCGGAGCCTGGTACTACTTTGCGGGGTCGGGGGCCCTCGACCCGGCGCACCCGGGCAAGGAGGGTTGGCAGAACCCGGCCGGCTACTACCAGGTGTCCTGCCGCACCGTGAGCCTGGGTCTCTCGGCCTCCGTGGCGCGCAACTACTACGTCACGCCGTCCAGGATCTCGCCCTACGCCTCCAAGGCCGACTGCGTGAACGCCTTCGTGCAGCGGGCCAACGAGTACATCGGCACCCCCTACGTGTGGAACTACTCCGACCGACCGGGCGTGGGCGTCGACTGCATTGGCCTCGTCTACCAGTGCGCCTATGCCACGGGCATGTCCATGGGGGAGTACAACCCCTACAACCACTGGGTGACCGGCCCAAACGGCTGGCACAGCCACGACGCCAACAACGTTTGGAACAACGGCAAGATCCAGCGCCTGCCCATTGGGTCGCGCCAGCGCGGCGACCTGATCTTCTGGCCGGGCCACGTCGCCATCTATATCGGCGGCGACCGCATCATCGAGGCCTGGCCCGGCACGGGCGTGCGCACGGCGAGCCTGTGGGCCCACGGTACGCCGCGGGGCGTGGGCAGGCTTTACGTCTGAGGGGCGCGCCATGGGAGGTGGCATGGGTTCTCAGATGTCCCTTTATTTACAGGTATGGTGCAGATTTTGGTCTAAAGTGGAGACAGCCGCAGGAGACGAGAGGAACCCCATGGATGTGCGCATATCGCCGCGCCGGGCCGCGGCACTGGTTGTTTCGGCATGTTTCGCCCTCGGGTGCATGGCCCCGTCTGCGGCCCTGGCGCTCGATGTCCCGGTTGCACCCGAGGGGTCTGCGGCTGTCGGGCGGGCGCCTGGGTCTGGCAGCGAGAGCGGCGGGGCCCTCGCGGGCACCGGCACCGGGATGCCTGACGGCGCTCTCCAAGAGCTCCCTGCGGCCGTGACGCCCGATCCCGTCTCCGTGGCGCTCTCGGCGCGTGTGACCTTGACGGGGCGTCCCCTTGCGGCAGGGGAGCTCTCCGTGGAGCTCGTCCGTGACGGCGCCGTCGTGCAGAGGGTGCCATGTGCGGCCGACGGCTCCGTCGCCTTTGCGCCCGTTGCCTTCGCCGAGGTGGGGGAGGCCTCCTTCACCCTGCGCATGGCGCCCTCCTCTGCTGCGGGGGTCACGGTCGACGCCAAGACGGTGCCCGTGGCCGTGACCGTGGAGGAGGACTCCGGAGCCCTTGTCGCCAGCGTCGCCTACGGCGGATCGGCGGAAGTCCCGGTGTTCTCCAACGTCTACCGGCACCCGGCCGGCTGGGAGGGCCAGGGCTTGTCCCGCCGCTATTACCTTGCCGACGGCACCTATGTGACAGACGCCTGGCATACCGTCGACGGCCGCCGCTACCGTTTTGACGGAGACGGGCACCCTCGTACCGGCTGGTACGACGAGGGCGGCAACCGCTACTACCTCGAGCCTGCTACCGGGGCCGCCCATACGGGCTGGCTCGACCTCGCGGGCCAGCGCTTCTATCTGGACCCCTCGTCGGGCGCCACGAAGGTGGGCTGGGCAGACGTTGACGGTCAGCGCTTCTGGCTGCGCCGCTCCGACAGCGCCTGGGGCCCCAAGGGCTCCGTGGGCTCCGGCTGGCTCACCGAGGACGGTCAGACCTACTTCTTGCGCCGTGCCAACAACCCGTGGGGGCCCAAGGGCTCGCTTGGAACCGGCTGGCTTACCGAGAACGGGCAGAGCTACTTCCTGCGCCGCGCCGACAACCAGTGGGGCCCCAAGGGCTCCATCGGCTCCGGCTGGCTCAACGACGGTGGTCGCTGGTACTTCCTGCGCCGCGCCGGCAGCCCGTGGGGGCCGAGAGGGTCCATGGGCACGGGCTGGCTCAACGACGGCGGCACGTGGTACCACCTGTCGGGCTCCGGCGCCATGGAGACCGGATGGCTCGCCAACGCAGGCCGCTGGTACTGGCTCTCTGGGTCGGGCGCCATGGCCACCGGCTGGGCAAACGTGGGCGGCACCTGGTACTTTCTCGACCCCTCCAGCGGCGCCATGTGGGCCAACCGCTGGGTCTCGGGCACCTACTGGGTGGGCCCGTCGGGCGCTATGGCCACCAACGCGTGGGTGGACGGCGGCCGCTACTGGGTGGACGGCGCCGGTCGCTGGTCGCGGGGAGCGGCCTCCGGCAGCATGGGAGGAAGGGCCCAGGGCTACTCGAGCCCTACCCCGTACTTGATCCTGGTGGACAACGGCGCCAACCGCGTGGGCGTCTACCGCGGCGGACGTGGCAGCTGGACCGAGGTGCGCTCCATGGCATGCAGCTGCGGCAAGCCCTCCACGCCCACGGTGCGTGGCACGTTCTCGGTTGGCTCCAAGGGCTACTCGTTTGGTGAGAACAAGGGCTACAGCTGCTACTACTGGACGCAGTTCTACGGCGACTACCTGTTCCACTCCATCCTGTACAACCCCTACTCCCATGTGGTGCAGGACGGCCGACTGGGCGCCAGCCTCAGCCATGGGTGCGTGCGCCTGTCCATCAACGACGCCAAGTGGATACACGACACCATTCCCCGGGGGACCACGGTGGTCTCCTACTAGGGAGAGCGATTGGGTTGCAAGCGGGGCCGGCGCTAGGAGCGTCGGCCCCTTTTCGTTGGCGCAGCAAGACAACAGCAAGACAAGGTACCCAAGATAAGGTACCAGGTTGTTTTGTCACCGCTGGAACCGGGCCTAGTGGGCATCCTGCCGCGGGAGGGGCTTCCCAAAAGGGATTCTGGGAAGCGGTGGTTTGCCTGTTGATGGGAGTTCTGCTTCCCGCTGCCGCTTTTGGGAAGAAAAGCCTTCCCGGAGCGCTTGTCGGGAAGGAATCGGCCCCTCAGGGTCTTCCCAAAACCGCTGCTGGGAATCCACAGGCGGAAAAGGCTGCCAGGCGTGATAAGGCAACCTGGTACCTTGTCTTGCTACCCTAGGGTCTCGACGAGGACGGAGGATGACGATGCGCACAGGGAAAGGGGTCGTTTGGGGGCCGATGCCCCATCCTGCCGTCCGCGCCCTGTGGGCAGCCTGCTGCCTCGTTGCCGCCATGGCCACGTTCGAGCCTGTGGTGCTAAGCCTTTCCCTCGGCTTTGCCGTCCTGTCCTCCCTGGTCTTCCGGGGCGCCCGGGCCACGGGCCGCACGGTGGCGGCGGCCGTGCCCCTCATGGCCCTGGTGGCCGTGGTCAACCCGCTGCTGTCCCAGACAGGGCAGACAGTCCTGCTCTCATGCGGCCCCGTGACCGTTCGCCTCGAGGCGCTGGCCTGGGGCCTTGCCATGGGTGCCATGCTGGCGGGGGCTCTGACCTGGTTCGCGGCGTGCTCCGTTGTCCTGCCCGCCGACGACGTCCGCGACCTGCTCGGCAACGTCATGCCCACCCTGGCTCTCGCGGTCTCCATGGTCATGCGGCTCGTGCCTGAGCTTCTGGGCCGGGCCCGCGCCTCTCGCGATGCCCAAGGCGCCTGCACGTGCGCGGGGAGCGGGACGGCGGCGTCGACCTTTGGCCGCAGCGTGGAGCAGGCGGGCGCCATGGTTACGTGGGCCTTGGGCGAGTCGGTGGAGAGGGCCTCGTCCATGGCGTCGCGCGGCTGGGGGGCAGGGCAGCGCACCCACTGGTGCCACAGGCGCTGGCGCACGGGCGATTGGCGCGCCTTGGCCTCGGTGGCGGCAGTGTCGGTGCCGGGCGTGTGCTGCGCCCTGTGGCTCGGGTCGCTTTGGACCTACGTGCCGCAGATGGGCGGGCTGGGCCCTGCGTGGGCGTACGGACCCGTGGCGCTGCTGTTCGCGCTGCCGTGCCTGTGGGCCGCGGCGCAGGTCGTGACAGAGAAGGGGGAGTGAGCAGATGCTCGGTCTTGATGAGGCCGCCGCAGCCGCCGTGGAGTGGGCAGACGTCGCGTTCTCCTATCCCGCAGACGACCCCGCAGGCGGCGTGGCGCCCCCGGGCTCCTGGGGCGATCCGGTGCTTCATGGCGCCTCTCTCGCGGTGCCCCAAGGCGCCTTCTGCCTTTTGTCGGGTGCCACCGGGTCGGGCAAGTCCACGCTTCTGCGCCTGGCAAAGCCCGAAGTGGCACCGCAGGGCCGCCTGTCGGGGTCGGTGAAGGTGTTGGGCCGCCCGGCGCGGAGCCTCTCGGTGCGCGAGTCCGCCTGCGCCCTCTGCCTCGTGACACAAGACGCGTCGGCGCAGCTTGTGTGCGACACCGTGGCAGACGAGCTCGCCTTTGCCATGGAGAACCTCTCCATGGACCCCGACGCCATGGGGCGCCGCATGGCCGAGGCGTGCTGCTTCTTTGGCATCGACGGCTGGCTCCATACGCCGGTCTCCGAGCTTTCCGGCGGCAGGCGCCAGCTGGCCGTGCTCGCCGCCGCCATGGTGCTGCGCCCCCGGGTGCTCCTGCTTGACGAGCCCACGGCCCAGCTGGACCCGGTGAGCGAGCGAACGTTCCTCCACGGGCTGTTCCGCGTGAACCGGGAGCTGGGCGTCACCGTGGTGGTGGCGACGCACCACGCGGCCCCCATGGTCCCCTACGCCACCATGGCTGTGGAGGTGGCCACGGGAAAGGTGCGCCCGGTGCCCGTGGAGTCCTTGGCCAAAGAGCCCTCCACCCCCTGTGAGCTGCCGCAGCCCGGCGAGAGGGCCCTCTCGGCCCGAGACCTCTGGGCCCGCTACGACTCCCGGTGTCCCTGGGTGCTTTCAGGCGCGGCTTTGGCGGTGTGTGCCGGGGAGGTGCGCGCCTTGGTGGGCGGCAACGGCAGCGGCAAGTCGACGCTGATAAAGGCGCTGGCGGGCATCGTGCGCCCCCGCAAGGGAAGGGTGGCGGACGCCGGGGCCGACAGGCGCGGCTACGTGCCCCAGGACCCGAGGGAGGTGCTGGGCTCGGGCACCGTGGGCCAGGAGCTCATGGCTTGGGCGCCGCAGGCGGGCTTCTCGGAAGGCGACGCCCGCGCCATGGCTGACGCGGTGGGTCTTGCTGGCCTGTGGGGCCGAGACGCCGCGGAGCTTTCCGGCGGCCAGCGCCAGCTTTTGGCCGTGGCCAAGGTGCTTCTGTGCCGCCCGCGCACCCTCTTGCTCGACGAGCCGGTGAAGGGGCTCGACGCTGCGGCCCGCGCCACGGTGGCGCGCCTGGTAGCCGACGCGGCCCGCAAGGGCGCCGCCGTGGTGGTGGCCACCCATGATTTGGCCTTTGCCCGCAACTGCTGCACCACGGTGTCCATGGTCTTCGACGGGGCCTTGACGGGGACGGCCCCGGCGGCCGAGTTCTTCGCAGAGTCGGCCTTCTTCTCCTGACGGGCGCCCTGGCGCGGCCGCCTAGGCCTCCGTGTCGTTCGTGGCGCCTGCGGCCTTCCCCTCCACGGCGGCCTCGCCGTCTGCGCGGCCGATGAGGCGCGTCACGATGGGCACGGTTATCGTGGTGAGCGCAGCAGCGAACACCAGGACGTTGGCTATGTGGTGCGTCATGTCGCCGGACTCCACGGCCACCGACGTCATGGCCACCACGGTGGACATGGCCGTGCACGTGTAGATGGCTATGTTGACGCGGCGCAAAAACGGCATGGAGCGCGTCTCGGGGGCCACCGAGAGCGAGACGAGGCAGGGCACGCCCCGCACCACCAACAAAAGGCCGATGAAGCCCAGGATCACGAGGGGCTCGGAGCCTCCCTCGAAGACGTCGATGGCGGCACCCGACATCACAAAGGTCACCGGGATGAAGAAGCCGTTGGCCACGGCCTGGACCATGGGCATCACTTGCGCGTCGTCCTCGCCAACGAGCTGCCTCAGGATGAAGCCTGCCGCAAAGCCCGCCACGATCATGTCGGCGCCCAGGATGACGCCCAGGGCCACAAAGCCCACGAGCACGCAGATGACCAGGCGCAGCATCATCTGGCCCGCCTGCCGCCCGTCGCGCACAAAGGAGTCCAGGCGGGTGCGCCTCTCCTCCTCGTGGCGCGCGAGCCGGGCGCTGACCAGGGCCAGCACGACAAAGAGCCCGATGATGCCCAGCTCTATCATAGGCGAGCGCTCCTCGAGCAAAAGGGCCACGGCCATCACCGGGAGCAGCTCGCCGGTGGCGCCGTAGGACTCCACGATGCGGCCCATGGGCGTGTCGAGGGCGTGGCGCTCCTTGAGCACGCCCTCCACCTTGGAGAAGGCCGTGGACGTGAGCGAGATGGCAAAGGCCACGAGCGCCTTCCAAGAGAAGTCAAAGGGCAGCGCACAAGCCACGAGCAGCCCGAGGCCAAAGCTGGCGAGCCAGGACAGGGCCGCGTGGCGTCCCGTGGCCCCGAGCACGCGGCGGGGCTCCAGGCCGTAGCCGCCGATGAGGAAGAGGAAGGCAAGGCCCAGCTGCTTCAGGAGCGCAAGGCCCGGGGCCGTCGGGTCGATGAGGCCGGTCCCGTGGGGGCCGAGCAGCGCGCCCAAGATGAGGATGAACGCGCTTGCCTGCAGCCACCGCCCCGGCACCAGGTCGGCCAAGAAGGGGCCGACAAAGGCCACAAGACAGATGACGGCCAAAGAGAAGAGCGATGTTGCCATGCCATGCCTTAGAGTTCGTATGGTTTCATGGGGCGCGGGCAGCAGGGCTGCCCTTGGGTCTTTTCGTACCCACGAAAGGGGTTCTCAATGGAAGGGAAGTGGGAAGGGGCGCTGTTGCGGCTCGCCGAGGCCGCGTGCCTGGTGGCCCCGCCTGCGGCCCTCGTGCTCGCGATGGTCCTCAAGGGGGCGTGGGCCGTGCCGGCGCTGGCGGTGGCGGCGGCCTCGGTGGCCCTCATGCTTTTGGGCTGGGAGCGCTCCGTCCCTGCGCTGCGCCAGCTGCTGCCGGCCGTCACGCTGGCGGCCGCTGCCACGGCGGGGCGCATCCTCTTTGCCGCGGTTCCCAGCGTGAAACCCGTCTCGGCCATCGTCATCCTCGCCGGCGCCTGCCTGGGACGCCGCTCGGGCTTTCTCTGCGGGGCTCTGGCGGCCCTGGCGTCCAACCTGTTCTTTGGCCAGGGCATGTGGACGCCTTGGCAGATGTACGCCTGGGGCCTTATGGGATATGTGGCCGGCGTGCTGGCAGACCATGGGCTGCTCCGCTCCCGCTGGGCGCTTTGCGCCTTTGGCTTTGGGGCTTGCATCGGCTATGGCGCCATTCTCGACGCCTATACCGCCGTCGGCTTCGTGCGCCCCCTCACGCCGGCCTCCGTGCTCGGATGCTGGGCCGCAAGCATTCCCTTCGACGTGGCCCACGGTGCTTCCACGGTGGCCTTCCTCTTGGCCGTCTGGGTCCCTTGGGGCCGCTCCATCCGCCGCACGGTGGCGCGCTACGGGCTGCGCTGAGCAGTCCCGGCGCCCCTTGGCTGCGGCTCAGGTTGG
This sequence comes from Atopobiaceae bacterium 24-176, assembly GCA_041225335.1. Lineage (GTDB taxonomy): Bacteria > Actinomycetota > Coriobacteriia > Coriobacteriales > Atopobiaceae > Granulimonas. The sequence goes on from JBCLSF010000001.1 coordinate 81,396, forward strand.
CACCCCCTGTGGTGGGGGAGTACGCCTCGGCTTGGGCCCTTCAGCCCCGTGGTATCCTTCGTAAGGTTATGCGTTGCCGTCAAGGCGGAGCGCAGACGCATCGATCATGTGGCGCAGGCCGTGCGCCCGTCGTGAAGGAGTTTGCATGTCCGGACACTCTAAGTGGGCTACCACCAAGCACAAGAAGGCCGCCATCGACGCCAAGCGCTCGGCGCTCTTCTCCAAGCTCTCGCGCAACATCACCGTTGCCGCCAAGCTCGGTGGCGACCCCAACCCGGACAACAACGCGTCCCTTGCTGCCGCCGTGGCCCGCGCCCGCATGGTCTCCATGCCTAACGCCAAGATCAAGGCGGCCATCGACAAGGCCTTTGGTGCCGGCGCCGACGCCGCCGTCTACGAGAACGTCACCTACGAGGGCTACGGCCCCGCAGGCGTCGCCGTGTACGTGGAGTGCCTCACCGACAATCGCAACCGCACGGCCGCAGACGTCCGCTCCGCCTTCACCCACGCCGGCGGCAACCTGGGCACCTCGGGCTCCGTGGCCTTCCAGTTTGAGCGCAAGGGCTCCATCGCCGTTGACAAGGTCATCAAGAGCGAGGAGAAGAAGGTCGCCGACCGCGACAACGCCACCGACGAGGACGAGTTCATGATGGCCGTGGCCGAGGCCGGCGGCGACGACTACGAGGACGCCGGCGAGCAGTGGATCGTCTGGACCGCCTACGACAAGATGCAGGACGTCCAGAAGGGCCTCGAGGACCAGGGCATCGAGGTGAAGGGCTCCGAGCTCACCATGGTGCCCACTACCCCCACCCAGGTGTCGGTGGCCGACGCCAAGAAGGTGCAGCGCCTTGTGGACCGCCTGGACGAGCTCGAGGACGTGCAGAACGTCTATAACACCATGGAGATGACCGACGAGATCGTGGCCGCTCTGGACGAGGAGTAGCGGCTGCGGCCCCGGCGAGACGTGCTTGCCGGGGCCGTTTCTCAACCGGTGTCGAGGAGGGCGCGGATGAACGGATTCAAACGGTTCTGCCTGGTCGTGTTCGCCATCTGCGGAATGCTGGTGGTGGCTGCGCTCCTGCTGCCGTGGGTGGGCCCATGGACGCAGGCGGCCGCGGGCCTTATCGACCTCGACTGGTACCTCTTCCTCATCGAGCTGTTCGCCCTCGTAAGCGCCGTGGGCTTCATCTGCGCGTTCGTGGTGGCCGTGCGCTCCCGCCGCCCCTCCGACATCGAGGTCATGGACGGCGAGGGCGGCCGCGTCTCCATCGCCCGCTCGGCCGTTGCCAGCCAGGCCACTTATCTCGTGGAGGCCGACGGCACCTGCGTGGCCGCCAAGGTGATTGTGGACGTGCGCCACGACGACGTGGACGTGGCCGTGTGGGTGGAGCCCTACCATTCCCTGGACGTGCGCGCCGAGGCCGAGAAGCTCCAGGTGCGCCTGCGCGCCGGCCTCGAGGTGCTCGTGGGCGACCGTTTGGGTGACATCTCCCTGCGCTTCCTGGAGCCCCGCCAGACCTCCGACATCACGCCCGGCAAGGACGTGCGTGCAGAGGGCCGCGCCGCCGCCTTCGAGCCCACCGTCGTCCATGAGGCCGACCGTGCCGTGCGCCATGCCGCCGGCGCCGAGCCTGAGCGCCCCCAGGACTTCGGCGTGGCCGTGCCTATGAAGGGCCACGGCAGCGTCGCAGCGGCGCCCGACGGAGAGTCGGCCCCTTCGTCTGCGGGCCTCTCGGTGAAGGTGGAGCCCGCCGAGCCGCAGAAGGGAGCTGAGCCCGATGGCCGATAAGAACGACGCGCCCCGTGTCACGGTGGAGGTGGACGGCCCCGGCGTGGACGTGAAGGAGGCGCCTGCCGCCTCGGGCTTTCGCATGTCGGGCGCCGAGGCCCGCCGCCGCGCCACGGCCGCCCGCGACGCGGCCACAACCTGGGTGGGCGGCGCTTTCCCTGGGCACACCAACGCTGTGCTCTTTGGCGCCTTGGGCTTTGTGTGCGCCCTGCTCATCTTCTGGATCGGGTTTTTCCAGGCGTTGCTCGTGGCCGTGTGCGTGGTGTGCGGCGTCGCCTTCGGCCAGTGGCTGGACGGCGACCCCATCATCGTGAACGGCATCAAGCGCCTGTTCGGATCCGGCAACGAACCCCGCTAACCCAAGCCTTCGGGCAAAGAAGGAGCGTTCCCATGGCAACCAAGAAGAGCTCAGCCCTCTCTGACGCCGAGCGCAAGACAGGCGCCCCTGCGGACTCCTCCATCATGCGCGTGGAGGTGGCCCCTCTGGCCGAGACCGACGCCGACGACGACCTCGTGGAGGACGTCGACTCCGAGGACTCCCTGACGTTTTCCAACGGCGTCATCGAGAAGATCGTGGCCATCGCCTGCCGCGACGTCCCGGGCGTGTGCGGCATGAAGGGCGGCTTTTTCAAGCGCGTGCAAGAGACGTTCACGGGCACCGACCCCACCAAGGGCGTCTCCGTGGAGGTCATGCAGGACAACTCGGTGCGCGTGAACATCTCCATCCTCATGGAGTACGGCGCCTACGCCCCCCAGGTGTTCGAGGACGTGAAGAAGGCCGTCATCCGCGAGCTCTCATCCATGACGGGGCTCGAGGTGTCGGGCGTGAACCTGCGCATCGAGGACGTCATCGCCCCGGGCGAGCTTGAGGCCGCCGAGACCCAGGACGGCGACTAGCCCATGTCGCTGCGCTCCTCTGTCGCGCAGGCCGCCGGGCGCGTCACCGCCTGGGGCCTGCGCTCGGTGCTCCACCGCAGTGCCTCCCAGCTGCCGGGGCGCGTAGGCCTGGCCATAGACTCCAACCTGCTCTCGGAGCTCGCCGGAAAGCTTACGTGCGGCTCCATCGTGGTGTGCGGCACCAACGGCAAGACCACCACCAACAACGTGCTGGCCGCCGCCGTGGAGGCAGCCGGCCATACGGTGCTGTGCAACCGCGCCGGCGCCAACATGGAACCCGGAGTCACTGCGGCGCTTTTGCCTGGCAGCCGGGCCGACTGGGCAGTCATGGAGGCCGACGAGCTCTCCTGCGTGCGCATCCTGCCTGCCCTGCGCCCCCGCTACCTTGTACTTCTCAACCTCTTTCGAGACCAGCTCGACCGCGCCGGCGAAATCGACCGTGTGCAGGATTCTCTGGCCCAGGCCTTGGCCTCCTCGCCGGAGACCTGCCTTGTGGCCTGCGGCGACGACCCGCTTTGCGTGGGCGTGGCCGAGAGGCTGCACGGCTCCAACCCCTGCCTGTTCTTTGGCATCGACGAGGACCTGGGGCTTCCGCCCGACCGCGTGCCCGAGGCCAGGTTCTGCCAGGTGTGCGGCGCCGAGTTGAATTACGTCTATCGCCATTACGCGCAGCTGGGCAATTTCTGCTGCCCCAACGCGGACTTCTCCCGTCCTGAGCTCGCCTGGCGGGCCACGGGCGTGCAGGTGGGACGCGAGGGCGTGGCCTTTGACGTTTCGGGTCGCGGAATCGAGGGCTCGTTCCATGTGCACGCGGGCTTTGGCGGCGTGTACATGGTCTACAACCTGCTGGCCGCGCTTGCGGGCTCTGTACTCTGCGGCGTGGACCCCGGTGTTTTCCAGCAAGCCCTCAACGGCTACCGTCCCGAGAACGGCCGTCTCCAGCACTTTGTCGTGGACGGCCGCGAGGTGGTGCTCAACCTGGCCAAGAACCCCACGGGCTTCAATCAGAACATCTCCCTCATGCTTGCCGACCCCCGCCCCAAGGCGGCCTTCTTTGTGGTGAACGACAACTACAACGACGGCAAGGACATCTCCTGGATCTGGGACGTGGATTTCGAGCGCCTGGGCGAGGAGCGCGACCTTTCTTTGGTGGTGGGGGGCCATAGGGCCAACGACCTACAGGTGCGTATGAAGTACGCCGGGCTGCCGGCGCCTTTGGCGGACACGGTATCTGCGGCCCTGGAGGCCTTGGGCGACCTTCCTGTGGACCGCCCCCTCTACGTGCTCACGAACTACTCAGCCCTCTGGCCCGCAAAGGCCGAGCTTGAGAGGATCGGTGAGCGCCGTGGCTAGGTCGCTGAACATCGTCCACCTGTACCCGGAGCTGCTCAACCTCTATGGCGACGGCGGCAACATCATCACGCTTGCCAAGCGCTTGGAGTGGCGCGGCATGGAGGCCCGCATCGCCGAGGTCGCCATCTCCGGCACGCCCACGTTTGCGGACGCCGACATCGTCTTCATCGGCGGCGGCTCCGACCGCGAGCAGGCCATCGTGTGCGAGCGGCTCTTGGCCCGCAAGGCGGAGCTCGCCTCCTTTGTGGCCGATGGCGGCGTGCTTTTGGCCGTGTGCGGAGGCTACCAGCTGTTGGGGCACTCCTATGCCATGGGCGACGACGTCTTGGAGGGCCTCGGCCTCGTGGACATGGAGACCCGGCGCGGCGCCCCTCGCCTCATCGGCAACGTCGTGGTGGACAGCCCCGTGTCGCCTGAGCCCGTGGTGGGCTACGAGAACCACGGCGGCCGCACGACGCTGGGCGGGGGCGTGGAGCCTCTGGGCCGCGTGCTCTTTGGCCACGGCAACGACGGCGAGACGGGGGAGGAGGGCTGCCTGTTCAAGAATGTGCTGGGCACCTACATCCACGGGCCCCTGCTGCCCAAGAACCCCGGCGTGGCCGACTGGCTGCTGTCCCGCGCCCTTGAGCGCCGCTTTGGCGACGGCTCGCTGACACCCTTGGACGACGCCGTGGAGCTGGCCGCCAACAAAGTCATGGCCGACCGGCTGCTCTCCGGCGAGGAGAAGGAGTAGCTGGGCCGTCCCATCACCCGGACACTTCTGTCCCAATGCTCGGGCACTTTTGTCCCATCATCAGCGGTCGGACCGCCGTCACCCGTCGCCGCCGGCAGCGCGCCACCGTGGCGTGTGACGGCGGCGCCTGGCCCATCTGCCGCTTCGGCTGTTCTCTGTTTACAAGGTCCAGGCGTGCCGAAGCGCTCCGTGGCACGGGTTTTGGCGTCTTTCGGTCAGAGAAACCCGTGCCACGGGGGACTCTGGCACAGGTTCTGGCGCCCCTCGGTCGGGGAAACCCGTGCCAGAGCGGCCTTTGGCACGGCCGCGCCGCTCGGCCCGGGTCCTCGGCCGCCTGCGATCATTGCCGATGGGCCCGTGCCGGTCGCCGTCACCCCGCCAGGAAGTCCACCGCGAACTGCGCCGCCAGCCTCACGCCGTCCGCCAGCACCCTCTCGTCGGGATTGTAATGGCAGGAGTGCTGCGGCCAGCAGTGGTCGGTCCCCGTGGTGGAGCAGCCCAGGAAGACGAAGCACCCGGGCACCTCGAACAGGTACTCCGAGAAGTCCTCTCCGGGCATGGACCCGCGGTAGGTGACCAGGGCCTCCTCGCCCATCACCTCCCGGGCCGCCCGCCGGGCCACCTCGGTCACCGCCGGGTCGTTCACCACGGCCCAGCTGCCCAGCGTGTAGTCGGCCACGCGCGCCGTGCACCCGAAGGCTTCGGCCGTGTCCTCCACCACACGCTTCATGAGCAGCGGCACCCGCGCGTGCACCTCGGGGTCGAACGTGCGCACCGTGCCCTCGAGCCACGCGCTGCCGGCGATGACGTTTCGGGCCGTGCCGCCGTGGAACTGCCCCACGGTGACTACCACAGGCTCGAAGGGCGACACCTGCCGGCTCACCACGGTCTGCAGCTGCTCCACGATGGCGGCGCCGGCTACCACGGCGTCGGCCCCGCGGTGGGGGAGCGCGCCGTGGGCCGAGGTGCCGGTGACCTCCACGCGCCACCAGTCGGCGTTGGCCATGCGGGGCCCGGGCTCCACCGAGACCGTGCCGCTCGGCAGCTCGCTCCAGATGTGGCAGCCCCACGCCGCGTCCACGCCCTCGCACACGCCGGCGTCCACCAGCATGCGGGCGCCGCGGGAGCACTCCTCGGCAGGTTGGAATACCAGGCGCACCTCGCCGGCGATAAGGTCGCGGTTGGCCTGGAGCACGGCGGCGGCGCCCAGGAGCATGGCGGCGTGGCAGTCGTGGCCACAGGCGTGCATGAGGCCGGGGGCGGTGGACGAGAACGCAAGCCCGGTGTCCTCCTCCACGGGCAGGGCGTCGATGTCCGCACGCAGCAGCACGCGGCGGCGCGGCTCGCCGTCGGGCCCGTAGGCGCCGGGTGCGGTGCCGCGCACCGTGGCCACCACGGCGTTCTCAAAGGGCATCGAGAACTCGACGCCCAAAGCCTCCAGTTGCGCGGCAATGACGGCCGCGGTGCGCCTCTCCTCGAGCGAGGCCTCCGGGTGCGCGTGGAACCAGCGCCTCAGGCCGATCACCACCTCCTCCACGGCGTCGGCGGCTGCCGACACGCGAGCGGCGGCCCCACGGCCGGGGTCGGTGCCCGCGGGCGCGGCGGCGAGAGGGGCGGTGTCCAGGACGTCGGCGAGCGGGTCTGCGGCCATGGGTCCTCCTCGGGGTCGTGGTGCCCCTAGGATAGCGCCCGCGCGGCCGGCCGGCTGAGCTATACTTCAGCCAAAAGGGGGCTGGCGCACGCCGGCTGAGATTGGGCCCAAAGCGGCCCTGACCTTCGAACCTGATCTGGGTAATGCCAGCGTAGGGACCGCAGCGCTCGTGACACGAGGGTCCCGCCAAGGCGGGGCCCTTTTCTCCCCGCCGGAGAGGAGCGCGCATGCAGTGTGCTGTAGCCATTCAAGTCCTGCCCATGGACGCCGCCTCAGACGACGAGGTGGTGCGCATCGTCGACGAGGTCATCGACTACCTCAAGGCCCAGCCCGTGAGCCTGTTCGTGGGTCCGTTCGAGTCTGCCATCGAGGGCGACTACGACCTGTGCATGGGCATCCTCAAGGCCTGCCAGGAGATCGCCGTCACGGCCGGCGCCGGCAAGGTCATGACCTACGCCAAGATCGACGTCCGCGCCGAGGAGCCCATGCTCACCACGGAGCGCAAGGTGGGCAAGTACGCCGGCCTCAACGCGCGCTTCGACGCCGACCATGCCTGATTCCCCCACCCGCAAGGAGGCCGCGCCGGCCGGCCGTGCCGAGAGGCCCGCTCCCGCCCGCCCGCGCCACCGCTGGGTGGCCCCCGCCGTCGCCGTGGCGGCGCTGCTCGCCATCTGGCAGCTGGTGGTCTCCGTCGGCCTCGTGCCGTCGTTTCTTTTGCCGAGTCCCGCAGACGTGGTTCGCGCCCTCGTGGACGACGCGCCGCTTCTGGCCTCCCACGCCCTTGTGACCATGGCCGAGGCCCTGGCCGGTCTCGCCCTGGGCGTGGCTGCGGGCTTCCTCATCGCGGTGGCCATGGAGCGGTTCGGCCCCCTCGGGCGCGCACTCCGGCCGCTGGTCACCGTGAGCCAGACCATTCCCACGGTGGCCATCGCGCCGCTCCTCGTGCTGTGGCTGGGCTACGGCATGCTGCCCAAGGTGCTGCTCGTGGCCCTCACCACGTTCTTCCCGGTGACCGTGGCCCTGGCCGAGGGGTTCGCCTCGGCCGACCCCGACGCCTGCGACCTGCTCCGCACCATGGGCGCCTCCCGCCTCCAGGTCTTCCGCTATGCCAAGCTGCCGGCGGCTATGGGCTCGTTCTTCGGCGGCCTGCGCATCAGCGTGACCTACGCCGTGGTGGGCGCCGTGGTGGCTGAGTGGCTCGGCGGATTCGACGGCCTGGGCGTCTACATGACCCGCGTGCGCAAGTCCTACTCCTACGACCAGATGTTCGCGGTCATCGCGATCATCTCCGCTTTGTCCCTCGCGCTCATGGCGGCCGTCGACGCGCTCGCGCGCCTGGCCATGCCCTGGCGCCGCCACGGAAGGAACCCCCGATCATGACCTGCCTCTCACGCCGCTCGCTTCTGCGTGCCGCCTGCCTTGCCCCTGCCTCGGCCACCTTGGCCGCCTGCTCCCAGCCCGCCTCCTCCGGCGCAGGCGCGGGGCAGGGGACGCCCGAGGACCCCGAGAAGCTCACGTTCGTGCTCGACTACACTCCCAACACCAACCACACCGGCATCTATGTGGCCATCAAGAAGGGCTGGTACGCAGAGGAGGGCATCGAGCTCGAGGTGGTGCAGCCGCCCGAGGACGGGGCCGACGCCCTTGTGGGCTCGGGCCGCGCCCAGCTGGGCATGGGCTACCAGGACGTCATGGCCAACTATCTGGGCAGCGACAACCCTCTGCCCGTGACGGCGGTCGCCGCCGTGGTGCAGCACAACACGAGCGGCATCATCTCGCGGAAGGGTGACGGCATCACGCGGCCGGCCGGTCTTGCGGGCAAGCGCTACGGCACGTGGGACCAAGACGTGGAGAAGGCCATCGTCAAGAGCGTGGTGGAGACGGACGGCGGCGACTGGTCCCAGGTGGAGCTCGTGCCCGCCAACTCCACCGACGAGGTCACCGGCCTCAAGGCCGACCAGTTCGACGCCATCTGGTGCTACGAGGCGTGGGCGGGCCAGAACGCCAAGATCCAGGACTATCACGTGGACTATTTCGCCTTTGCCGATATCGACCCGCGCTTTGACTACTACACGCCGGTCATCATCGCCAACGACACGTTTCTGGCCGAGCAGCCCGACACGGTGAAGCGCTTCCTTTCGGCCACGGCCAAGGGCTACCTCTACGCGACTGAGCACTCCGACGAGGCGGCCGACATCCTTGTGGAGGCGGCGCCGGAGGTGGACCCCGAGCTCGCCCGGGCCTCGCAGGCCTACTTGGCCGACAAGTACGTGGCCGACGCGCCCCGTTGGGGCTACATCGACCCGGAGCGCTGGGCCTCGTTCTACCGTTGGATGAACGAGCAGGGCCTCACGGAGAAAAAGCTCGACGAGAACGGCGGCTTCAGCGATGACTACCTCCCCAGCGGTGAGTGAGGCGGCCCCCGTCCTGGAGGCGCGGGGGCTCTCGGTCTCCTGGGAGGGCATGGCGGTGCTTGCCGACGTCTCCTTTGCCGTGGGCGCCGGCCAGCTTGTGTGCCTGGTGGGCCGCTCCGGGTCCGGCAAGTCAACGCTGTTCCATGCCTTGGCGGGACTCTCGGTGCCGGACGCCGGCCGGGTGCTTCTGGAGGGCGAGGACGTCACGGGACGCCCGGGGCGCGTTGCCTACATGCTGCAGAAGGACCTGCTTTTGCCCGAGCGCACCGTGCTCGACAACGTAGCGCTGCCCCTGCTGCTCAAAGGCATGCCCCGCGCCCAGGCGCGCTCCGAGGCCGACGCTCGCTTTGAGCGCTTCGGCCTCGAGGGAAGCCAGGGGCTCTATCCCTCGCAGCTTTCCGGCGGCATGCGCCAGCGCGCCGCGCTTCTGCGCACCTGCCTTATGGACGACCCCGTGGTGCTCATGGACGAGCCCTTTAGCGCCTTGGACGCCTTCACGCGTCAGGACATGCGCGCATGGCTTTTGGGCCTGGTGGGCGCCATCGGGCTCACGGTGCTGCTCGTCACCCACGATGTGGATGAGGCCGTGGCCCTGGCCGACCGCATCCTCGTGCTGGCCGGAGACCCGGCGGCGGGCGTGCCCTCCCGGATCGCCGGGGAGGTGGACGTGGACTGCCCCCGCGCCGACCGGGAGGAGTTCATGCTGAGCCCGGCGGCGCTGGAGGCCAAGCGAGAGGTGCTCGCGCTGTTGTGATGCGGTGCTGCTGATAGGGGAGTTCCGCCTCTCCCTCGCGCTTGATGGCGCGTGCTCTATGATGCGCCCCCTTGCGTGCGTACAAGGGTGGGTGCGGCCACATTGCGCCCCTTGCGCCGGGAATGGGTGCGGCCACATTGCGCCCCTTGCGCCGGGAATGGGTGCTGCCATATTGCGCCTGAAAGCGATTGAGGGTAAGTGCTCCGCACTTACCCTCAATCGCTTTCAGGCGCACCGTCGCAACCCGCAGCGGGTCAGGCGCACCATGCATCGCACTGCGCCGCAGTGCCCTACCCCCTGCGAAACAAACCCCCTCGGCGCTGTGTGGCGCGGTCCAGGGCGTCGTGGAGCTCGTCGTTCTCGGAGCAGGCCTCCTCCAGGCGCCGCTCGAGGTCGGCCACCCGGTCGCGCAGGCCGGCATTCTCGGTCTCCAAGCGGTCGTGGCCGTCGATGGCCACGGCGCAGGCCTCCTTGAGGCGGTTGCAGGTCTCCTCAAAGGAGCGCGCGCTCTCCACAAGACGGATGGCCAGCACGCGGGAGTCGAGGTCGCGGCGGGTGGGCGTTCCCAGCGCAAGGGCCGAGACGAGCCCGCTCTCCCGGGCCACGCGCACGCTGCCGATAGACCAGAGCTCGCCGTCCACGTTGTCGGCCGGCACCACGCACGTGGCAAGGGCTACCTGCGCCGCGCACCGGCGGTAGGCCGCCGTGCCCTCCAGCGGCCCCGAGGCCACCACGGCCACCGGAAGGCCGGCCGCACGGGCCACAAGGGCGTCGTAGGCGCAGCGCTCATCGCCGGCGAGCATCACCACGGCGTCCGCCTCGGCGTCGGCAAGGGCCTTCTCGAGAGCCCGGGCGCGGTCGAGCACATGGTCCTGGGGCGGCAGGGCCGCCTTTCCCGAGAGGCCGGCGGGCAAGGGGCCGGCGCCGTCGCTCATCACCACGGGGGAGCTGCGACGCGCGCCCAAGGCGTCGATGACCCGTTTGGCCGTGGGCACGTCGTCGCCTCCGTGCAGGATGAACGCCGGTCGGTGCACGCGCCTGCCGTCCAGCGCCAGCCCCTTGGCGCAGGCGAGGGCGATGGCGCAGACGGCGATGTCCTGGTTTCCGTCGTCGATGGCGCCGCACACGTAGGGCGCGCCCCAGCTCTCGAGCAGCGCATCGGCCGCTTCGGGCCACGCCTCCGTGTCAAGGCGGTCGGGAAAGCACGCCGCCGCCTCCCCGGCGAGCATGAGGGCCATGCCCTCCCAGTCGTCGTAATAGCGCTCCCAGCGCTCGGTGCGGTTGAGGTAGTCCACCACCACCTCGGCCGTGGAGCGGTTGGCGCAGATCTGGCGGTACTCCTCCAAGGAGAGCGCCTTGCCGTCGGCCGCCTCGGCGATGACCGCGGAGCGCAGGTCGGGGCGCACCGTGAGGCGCGGGCAGAGCGTGGCCGCCAAAAAGCTCAGGACCGCCTCGTCGCGGCTGGCAACGGTGCCTATGCCTATCTCGGCAAAGGCCCGGCGCACAAGCTCTGCCGAGAAGAGGCGGCCGCGCAGCTGCACGGGCACCTCGCGGCTCACGAACATGGCGTCCACCACGGCGCGGCCCTCGAGTGTCTGCATGAGGGGCGAGACCACGCGGGCGACGGAGCCGGTGGTGCGATCGTCAAAGACGTCTTCGGCCGTCACGCGGGCGGCCGAGAGGTCGCCGGTGTCGCCGGCCTGGGACAGGGCATCGGCCACGGTGGGGACCTGGCTGGGCAAGGGGGCGGGGGCGCGCCTGGCGGCGTATTCCACGGACGGCACGACCACCTGGGCCTCGGCCTCTTGGGCGGCCTCGATGAGCGGGGCGAGGGTGTGGGGCAGAAGCAGGTCCTCGGCGTCGGTGAAGACGATCCAGCGGCCGTGGGAGGCGCGCTGGCCGGAACGGTACGACTCGAGGCGCCCCAGCGTGTCGGCATGGCTCACCACGTGCAGGGCGGGGTTCTCGAGGGAGGCCTCGGCGGCGATGCGGGCCGTGTCGTCGGTGGATGCATCGTCGACCACCACCACCTCCACGGAGGTGGTGCCTTGGTCGCGGGCGGCCGAGATGGCGCGCCCCAGCGTTTGCTGGGCATTGTGGGCGCGAATGACCACGGAGACATCGGGTTCCATGGGAAGCCTCCTCGCTGGGTGTGTTTGGGGTGTGTATGCGGGATGCTGACTCCCATCTTACCCCAGCGAGGTGCCCCTTTTGTTCCGGCTGCGGTTCAGGGAGGTCGCAGCCCTCGACGGCAGGCTTCCGAGGAGCAGGGCGGCCCGCAGTTATTGCCCCGGATTCTGTCCGGAGCCTAGTCGTCTGCCTCGGGGCCCAGGGGCGAGTCGGGAACGACGGGGGCGTCCACGGCGCCCGGCATGCATCCCAGGGCCACGAGCTGGCGTCTCAGGGACGTCGCCTCGCTTTGGGCCGAGGCGAGCCGGGCCTGGAGGATGCTCACCTGCTCGCGCAGGCGCGCCACCTCGTCGGCGTCGCAGGGGCGCGGCCCCAAGGCGGACCCGTCGTTCAGCCGTGGGTCGAACAGGGGCAGCAGCGGCCCCTCTGCCGGGGGAGCGACGGCGCGGGCGCTGCCCTCCTCGAGCGCGTCGAGCAGGCGCGCAAGCCATGAGTCGCTGCTCTCGGACTCGCGGCAGGCCACCACGGTGCCCGACGTGGCAGCGCGCCAGAAGGGGGCGTCGGCCTCCCGGGGCGCCGCGAGCACCGTCGCGGCCTGGGCCACGGCCACAAGGTCGTGCACGCGGCCCGTCTCGCCCAGCGCCCAGGCAAGGGACAGCGGCACGCGCACGAGCACGGGGCGCCCTGACACCCGGGCTGTCAAAAGGTCCAGGGGGAGCGCGGCGTCGCAGCTCAAGGTGCACGCCACGGCATCGGCGTCCTGCTCGTTGAGAACGGCCAGAAGCCGTCGGGCGCGCGGGAGGTACGACTCGCCGGGCTCCCAGCGGGGAAGCTCCAGGGCCGGGGGCACGAGGTGCTCGCCGCGCTGCGCCAGGGGCACGGCACGCACCGACGAGTTGGCCAGCGCCAGCTCCATGGCGGCCACCGACTGGCAGGGCTGCTCGCCGGGGGCAAGCAGCACGGCAAGGGTCTTCAGGGGCTCGCAGGGGCGCTGGCGCAAGGCCGCAGAGCCCTGGGCGCAGTCCAGGACCAGGGCAAGGCAGTCCGCGCACCACGCGCCAAGGGCATCGATCGCCTCGGCCGCGGGAAACGCCGCGCACAGGGCGTCGAAGGCCTCGGTGCGGGCCTTGGGCTCCACGTTGCGAGGGAAGCGCTCCAGGAGCGGCCGGGTGAGGCGCAAAAGAAGGGAGCGATAGGTGCGCCTTTTCTCGTCCCAGGCGTCGAGGCGGGAGATGACGCGCCCTGCGCCCTTTAGCGCCTCGGCAGCGGTGACAAGGTCGGCGAACTCGGCCGCGTCCATGGTGCTGGGCCGCGGGCGGGTCTCCTCGAGAGGGGTGACCGGCTGGGCGTCGAAGGAGGCGAGCGAGCCGGCTTCGAGCGCCAGGGCAAAGAGCACGAGCATGCTCCCCGCGCGGCACGGTTTGGTGGCCGGGAGGCGATCGAAGGCCCTTCGCGCAAGCTCGGCATCACAGACCACGCCATTGAGGTCCAAAGGCCAGCTCGGATCGTCGAAGAGTCGGCTGCAGGGGTCTGGCGCCCTCTGGGTTCTGGGCGAGAGGAGCGAGGCGGGCACGGCCAGGGGGGCGTCGTCCCGAGCGGCCCGCCGAAGGGCCATAAGGCAGGCGTCGCGCTCCAGGCGGCGGTCTGCGTCAAGGAAGCACACCCAGGGGGTCTTTGTCCCTGCAAGCCCGGCGGCGCGGGCGCCCACGGAGCCGTGGCGCTCTTCCAGGGTGACCACTGTGACGCGGGGGTCGAAGGAGAAGAGCAGGCATACCAGCCCGGTGGCATCGGACGAGCCGTCATCCACCACCACCACGTGCACGGACACGTCGGTCTGGGCGAGGGCACTCTGGATGGACCCAGCGAGGGTCTCGCCGGCGTTGTGTACTGGTATCACGACGGTAATGCGGGGCTTTTCCATGGGGCCTCGATCCCGAGGGATTTTCAATGCCGATTCAGCATACCAGTTGAAGTCGATATGAAAAACAGGGACACAGGCTCAGGGGCGATGTCGGCGTCAAGCGGCGGCCGCACAGGCCGCAGGCGGCGTATCGGCATAACAGGTTGTGAACTGTTTTGCGCGGGGCCTCGGGGGTTGGCGGCCCTTCGGGCAGGCGGGAGGCCTAGGAGGCCGAGCCTGCGCCCGTGTCGGAAGAGGATGCGCTCTGGGACTGTGCGGCGGCGCCGGTCCCTGCGGTGCTGCCCTGGCCGGCACCGGTGCCCGTGTCTTGCGACGGGCTTGTCGCCGACGAGCCGCCCTGCGACTGGCCGCCCTGCCCGCTGTCGGAGCCCGACGTGTCCTGGTTCCCACTTGACGCGCCCTGGTTGTTGTCTGTGCCCTGGCCGTTGTTCTCGCCGCCGCTGCCGGCGCCCGTGGAGGTGCTCGAGGAGCTCCCTGTGCCCGTGGAGCCTTGGTTCTGGCCGGTGTCCGTCGAGCCGCTCGAGCTGGCGCCAGAACCCGTATCCTTTGAGGCGGCAGAGCCCTTGTCGGTCGTGCCGGCGCTGTCGTCGGTCTTTTGGTCGCTTGTGGCCGAGGCTGCAGAGTCGGCCTCGGCAGGCTTGGAGCTGCGGATGACCGAGACCTTCTCGCCCAGGCCCTGGCCGCCCGTGGCGATGGTCACGAACCCTGCCGAAAGCCACACGCCCACGATGGCCGCCACCACGGACACGGCGATGACGCCTGCGGTGACGCGCTTGTGCATCGTGTGCTCGCGACGGGCCCGGGCCCGCTCGCGCAGGCCCTCTGGAGCGATGCGGGCGCCGTTTGCGGCGACGGTGCCGGCCTCGTCGCCGACGATCTGGGCACGCCCTCCCGTGGCGGGGGAGAGGCCCGTCTTTGCCGCGGCCTTGGCCTCCTCGCCGGGAAGGACGATCTTCTCCTTGATGCGGTTGGCGCCGCGGGCCAGCGCGCGCTTGTAAAGGGAGCTTGCCACGGTGGAGACCACGGAGCCCACGGCGACGCCGATGACCGAGCCGGCGATGCCAATCTGGTTGGACAGGAGCATAGAGGTCACGGCCGCCAGCGCACCGGCCGCCACCTGCGGGACGGACAAGTCGCTGAACAGCCCCTTCTCCTTTTGGCCGGGGACTGGTTGGGCGCCCCCGTTCGCAGGGCGCCCTCCTTTGACGACGGTGGTCCTGTCGGCGGGCTCTTCGATGCGGCCATTGCGGTTTGCGGGTCCTGGCTCCAAGGCGCTCCTCCTTCTCCCTCGTCTCTTGTCGAACGTACCCGCTGCGAGCCGTCCTTTGGCCGTCGGTTGTCCGGGTGGGGCGCGACTTCACGCCCCCTTCTCACAACGGGGCCGTGCCTGTGACAGACTCGAGGGGACATGCCGCCTGAGAGGAGCCCCTATGGAAAAGATCGCCAGCTTCACCGTGAACCACATAGACCTGGAGCCCGGCGTCTACGTGTCGCGTCGGGACATGGTGGGCGCGGAGCCCGTCACCACGTTCGACATCCGCATGACCTCGCCCAACGACGAGCCCGTCATGGACACGGCCGCCGTCCATTGCCTCGAGCATCTGGGCGCCACGTTTTTGCGCAACGACCCCGAGTGGGGGAGCCGCACCGTTTACTTTGGCCCCATGGGCTGCCGCACGGGCTTTTACCTCGTGGCAGCGGGCGAGCTTGAGGCGGCCGACATCATCGACGTGCTCACCCGCTTCTTCACTTGGGCCTCCGAGTTCGACGGCCCGGTGCCCGGGGCTGCCCCCAGCGACTGCGGCAACTGGCTCGACATCAACCTTCCGATGGCCCGCTGGGAGGCGGCCCGCTACCTGGAGCGCTGCCTTTGCGGCATCGACGAGGAGCACATGGTCTACCCGGCGTAAGCGCGAGGGTGTGTGCGGGCGCGGGACGAGCGCGTGCACATGCGAGCGCGTGCACAGGCGAGCGCGTACACAGGCGTGAGCTGGCGCGTGCTGGCGCGCCTGAAAGCGGTTGAGGGCGACCCCGCTAAGGCAGGGTCGCCCTCAACCGCTTTCAGGCGCAGGGAGGGGAGGGGGAAGCAGGGGAGGCAGGGGAAGTGCAGGCAACGGGGCGCGGGGCGGGCCTCTCTAGGATGTTTGGTACTTTTTTGGCCGAGAGCCGCTCGAAAACCACCAAACATCGCAGAGTTTGGTGGTTTTTATCAGCATGAAAACCAAAAAGTACCAAACATCGGAAAGCGCCGCAGCCACCTTTGCCGCCTTGTCGCCCCGCCGCCCACGCTGACTGCGCCTGAAAGCGGATAGGGGCACCCTCAGTTGCTTTCAGGCGCATGAGGGGGGGTGGAGGAGTGCGCACGGGGCCCTTGCGCTACCGTCGCGGCGCCGTGAGCTCCCCTCGCATGGACACCTGCATGTAGGAGGCCACCTGCGCAGGGGAGAGCCCGCGGCCGAACAGGTGCATGAGCTTGGTGAGGGCCGCCTCGCCGGTCATGTCGTAGCCCGAGACCACACCGGCGCGGGCCAGGGCGTCGCCGGTGGCGTAGCGCTGCTCCTCCACGCCGCCTGCGGGGCACTGGGTCACGTTGACCACCACCTTGCCCGCCCTCACGGCGTCGGCCACGGCGTCCACGAACCAGCCCTCGGTGGGCGCGTTGCCAGCCCCATAGGTGCGCAGCACAAAGGCCTTGACCCCCTCGATGGACAGGGCGCCGCGCAGCACGCGCTCGGAGATGCCCGGGTAGACCATTATCTCGGTGACGGCGTCGTCCATGGCAAAGCACGCCTCGAGAGGGGCGTCGCCGGCGGGGCGCCACAGGCGGTCGCGGTTGAAGTCAATGTGCAGGTCGGAGCGGCCCAGGGGCGGGTAGTTGAACGTCTTGAACGCACCGAAATTCGTGGAGCTGGCCTTGGTGGCGCGGTTGCCTCGCAGGATGTCCCGGCCAAAGGAGATGGCCACCTCGCGCACCATGGGGCCGCCGTCCACGGGGTCGGTGGCCGCGGCCACCTGCAGGGCCGTGATGAGGTTCTCGGTGCCGTCCTCGCGGATCTCGCCGATGGGCAGTTGCGAGCCGGTGAGCACCACGGGCTTGGCCAGGGCGCCGAGCATGAAGGAGAAGGCCGAGGCCGTGTAGGCCATCGTGTCGGTGCCGTGGAGGACGACAAAACCGTCGTAGGAGTCGTAGGCATCGGCCACCATGTGGGCTATTTTGGCCCAGAGGGCCGGGCTCATGTTGGACGAGTCAATGGGCGGGTCCAGCTCCACGTGGTCCAAGGCGTAGCCCAGGCGGCCGATCTTGGGCACGTTGTCCATGAGGTGGGAGAAGTCAAAGGGCACCAGGGTGCCGGTGGCGTGGTCCTCGGTCATGCCGATGGTGCCCCCGGTGTAGATGAGCAGGATGCGCGGAGCGCCGGTCTGGGATGCCATGGGTCCTCCAAACGTAGATAGCTGCAGCCAACGTACCCCTCTGCGCGGGCCTGGCGCGCCCTGGGGGCGTAGGATTGGAAAAGCAGGACCGAAAACCCAAGGAAGGAGCAGCATGAAGGTAGGCATTATCGGCGCCATGGACAACGAGGTGCGCGACCTTGTCGCCCATATCGAGGACGACAAGGTGACCTGCCGCAGCCACCTTGAGTTTCACGAGGGGGCCATCGAGGGAGTGCCCGTCGTGGTGGTGAAGTCGGGCATCGGTAAGGTGTCCATGGCCGCCTGCGCCCAGCAGCTCTGCGACCTTTTCGGCGTCACCTGCCTTATCAACACAGGGGTGGCAGGCGCCGTGGACGACAGGGTGAGCATCGGCGACGTGGTGGTCTCCACTGCCGCCGTGCATCATGACATGGATGTGACGGCGCTGGGCTATCCCCTGGGGCAGGTCCCGGGCTATCCCACCCTGTTTGAGGCCGCCCCCGAGCTCGTGGCCGACTTTCTGGAGGCCGTGGCCCAGGTGGCTCCCGACGTGCAGGTGTTCTCGGGCGTGGTAGCCTCGGGCGAGCGTTTTGTGGCGGGGGGCGAGGACCGCGCGCGGATTTCCGAGGAGTTCGGCGCCCTCTGTGCCGAGATGGAGGGCGCGGCCCTCGCGCAGGTGGCATGGCTGAACGACGTGCCCTTTGTGGTGCTTCGCGCCATGAGCGACAAGGCCGACGGCACGGGCGCGGCCAACTACCAAGAGTTCGAGGACGAGGCGGCCTCCGTGATGGCCCATGCCCTCATTGCCGCGCTGCCCCATATCGGGCGGTAGCCGCGGTTGGCGCTGTTACCGCGGTTGGCGTTGCGCCTGAAAGCGGGCAAGGGCGCGTTGCGCCGGCGGGTATGTGAAAGCGACTGAGGGCGACCCGGCTATGCCGGGTCGCCCTCAGTCGCTTTCAGGCGCGCTTTGCAGCGGGAGAGGCGCGGCACCGCAGCAAGGGGAGGCACGCTTTGCAGCGGAGGAGGGGGGCGCAGCTCCCTACTTCTTTCCGCTGTAGTTGATGCCTGCCACTGCCTTGTCGATGTCGTCGCCGCCGCGGCAGAAGGCCTCGGCCACGGCCGGGTAGCCCCTCACGCCCTCGTCGAACAGGTCCATGAACGAGGCATGCGACTCCTTGCCGGTGAACGGGTCGGTCCAGGCCAGGTGTCCCGGGTTTGCAAGCGGGCACTCGTCCTCGCGCACCACCTCGTGGGCCATGGCCTCCACCTGGGAGAACGTGCCGCGAAGGCGCTCCTCCACCAAGGCGATGGCCTCGCCGCGAGAAGAGCCGGCCGGTTCGATGAGGCGGTAGACGGCCTGCATGTCGTCCACGGCGGCGCCGTACTCCTCGCACGAGATGGAGATGCCAAAGATCTCCCAGGCCACCTGGGAGAAGACGGCGCCGGCCACACGGTCGATGCGGGGCGTGCGGCAGAGCTCCAGCGCCGGGTGGCAGGTGAGCACGGTGCTGCGGCGCTCCTTCCAAAGCATCCAAGAGTCGATGCGCCCCTCGATGATGGCGTGCACCTGGCTACCGCACCCGTCAAGCTCGCCGCCGGCGGCCTCGATGATGTCGTCCTGCTCGGCAAAGATAAAGGGGTGCACGGACCGGTCGAGCTGGTAGTGGGCCACAAGGCCGAGGCAGAAGGCGCGGCCGAGGGCCTGCTCGTCTGCGGGCAGACGCCCCACGCTCTCGTGGATGGCGAGAAACGCCGGCGCCATGCGGGCCTTGTGCATGGTGGTGGCAAGGGAGTGGCACGCTTTGAGCTCGGAGGGAAGCGCCCTGAAGCGGAAGAAGAAGGGGTCGGGACCCTGGTTGCCGAGGAGGAATGCCAGAAGCTGCTCTTGGTTCTCGATAATGCCCTCGGGAAGCTCCGGGGCGCATTTCTCGCCAAAGATGTGATGGGTTATCAAGGCGGGCATGGGAACGCTCCTTGTCTTGTCTGCAAGGCCCAAGCAAGGGCCGATGAACCCAAAGTCTAACCCACGGGGGCACCGGGCTGCACCGCGAGGGTCTGTGGCCTGTGGGGAGATTCAGCATCATTTCAATGTTGGGACGTCCATGGTTGCCTATGTGGTCTATCGTGTGCCCGACGGGGCGGAGTGGCCCCTGCGGATAAAGGAAATAAATGAAGCTTTTTAGCTATCACACGCAGCAGGAACGTGATTGGATCATGTACGACGTGGGCAACTCGGCCCTCGTGCTTTTGAGCACTACGGTGGTGCCGATCTACTTCAACGCGCTTGCGGCCGAGACCACCGACGCCGCCGGGCTCGTGGCCCAATGGGGCATGGCTCAGACCGTGGCCTCCCTTATCGTGGCCCTTTTGATGCCCATCTTGGGCTCTCTCGCCGACTACAGCGGCAACAAGATCAAGTTCTTCACGGGATTCTTTGCCACGGGGCTTGTCGCCTGCCTCTGCCAAGCCCTCCCCGTGTCTGCCGCCGTGTTCCTTGGCATCTACGTAGTGGCTACGGTGGGCCTCAACTCGTCCATGACGTTCTACGACGCCATGCTCGTGGATGTCACCGACAACGAGCGCATGGACGACATCTCCTCGGCGGGCTTTGCCTGGGGCTACATCGGCTCCACCGTCCCCTTCCTCGTCTGCATTGCGCTCATCTTTGGCGGCCCGTCCCTTTTGGGCCTCGACACCATGTTCTGCACCCAGATGTCCTTCATCATCACGGGCGTCTGGTGGCTTTGTTTTACGGTGCCTTTGCTGCGCAGCTACCGACAGGTGCACTTTAAGGATTCCGAGGCGCCGCGTGCCGAGATTCGCGACACGTTCCGCGGGCTTGCCCGCACGATGCGCGATATCTTTCAGGACAAGCACCTGTTCATGTTCCTTGTGGCGTTCTTCTTCTACATCGACGGCGTGCACACGGTCATTGCCATGGCCACGAGCTACGGCTCCGCTCTGGGCATCGACTCCACGCAGCTGATTCTTGCGCTTTTGGTGACGCAGTTCGTGGCGTTTCCCTCCGCTATCGCCTACGGCAAGCTGGCCGACCGCTTTGGCACGCTCAACATGATCGTGGTGGCCGTGGTGGCCTACTGCGCCATCGTGGGCTTTGCGGCCTTCTTCCTCAAGTCGGCTGCGGAGTTCTGGGTCCTTGCCGTGCTCGTGGGCCTGTTCCAGGGGGGCATCCAGGCGCTGTCCCGCTCCTACTTTGGCAAGATCATCCCCAAGGACCGCTCTAACGAGTACTTTGGCTTTTACGACATCTTCGGCCGTTACGCGAGCGTCATGGGCACGTTCCTCGTGTCCGTGGTGACCGCCCTCACCGGCTACGCCGAGCTGGGCGTGCTGTCCATCGCCGCGTTGCTCGTGGTCGGCCTGGTGATGCTCGTCGTCATGCCCAAGGAGCGCCAGGAAGCCGTGGAGGCTTAAGGTCTGCGGCCTTAAGCCTCGAAAGCGAGGGCTTTGGGGCCTCGGCCTTTTATGAAAACGCTGCCGTCGGCGGCCCTGCCCTTTGCGGGCGGGGCCGCCGCGCTATCATGAGGACTCTTTGTGCGAGGCGAGGAGGGTGCCGTGGGTGTTGGGGAGTGCTTGGTTCTAGGCGTGGCGCTGGCCATGGACGCCTTTGCCGTCACCATCTCCAACACACTGGCTGCCCCTGGCGCCTCCAAGCGCCGGCTGCTGCTCATGCCCCTGCTCTTTGGTCTGTTCCAAGGGGCGATGACGCTTCTGGGTAGCTGCCTGGGCTCTCTTTTCGGCTCTGTCATAGAGGGCTTCTCTGGCCTTGTGGCCTTGGTGGTGCTCGGCGTCATCGGCGTCAACATGGTCCGGGAGGGGCTGGGCTCTTTGCGCTCCGACTGCGAGGGCGAGGGCGCAGAGGAGCAAGGGCCCTCCGACAGCAAAGAGGTGCTTTCTGTCGGCCGCCTTCTGATGGAGTCTGTGGCCACCTCCATCGACGCCTTTGCCGTGGGCGTGTCGCTGCGCGCCATGGGGGTTGCCACGGGACCGGCCTCGGCCGTTATCGGCCTTGTGACCGCGGCGCTGTGCGTTGTGGCCATTGCCTGCGGCCGTTGGGCGGGGCCGCTCCTCGGCGACCGCGCCCAGGTTGTGGGCGGTGTCGTGCTTGTGGCACTGGGGATCAAGGCGTTCTTCTTTTAGGGTTTCCCGCTATACGGCGACCAGTGTTTGTGAAACTGCCCCAAATAACCATTTGGGGCAGTTTTGTGCCAGAGAGTGGCCCTGAGATGCCCTACCGACGCTCCAGGTCGCTAGTTGGGGCGGCGTTCTGCTCGGCAGCCGGCCGAATCCGCCCTCAATCGCTTTCAGGCGCAGGGGAGGGTCCGCCTTGTCCGGCTCCGCTGATATGGTGCGTCGATTTCCGTGGTTTACCTTGGGTTCCAATGGGGCACAGAGGCTTCGACAAGAAACGAAGCGATCGTAAGGAGCTCGCCGTGAACAAGTTGTTTAGGCGCACGAAGGCGTCCATCATATTCCTCGGCATTGCCATGACCCTTTTGGGCCTGGCCTTCTTTATCAACCCCGTAGACTCGATTCTCTTTGTGGTCTACTGCTGCGCCTGGGCGTTTTTGTTTGCCGGCATCGGCACCCTTGTGGGCTACTTCCGCCATGACCCGGCCGACCGCGGCGCGGCCAACATCGTGCTCGCCGTTCTCGAGATCGTGTGCGCCGTCTACATCTTCTTCTTCCCCGGCTGGTCCACCGTGGCCCTCTGTATCCTCCTCGGCTGCATCATCTTTGTCACCGGCATCTGGGACGTGGCCGACGCCCTCTCCCTGCGCAAGGTCGAGGGCAGCAGCTGGGTCCTTTGGCTCGTCCTGGGCATCATCACCATCGTCTGCGGCTTCTTGACGCTCTTTGCTCCGTTCATCATGGCCGAGGCCATCATGATCGTGGCCGGCATCTCCTTGGTGTTCGACGGCATCACCGAGATCGTCCTCGGCGTGCGTATGTAACGCCCTGCCTCTCTCATAATTGACGCCTGAAAGCGACTGAGGGCGGGTCCATTAAGCGGACCCGCCCTCAGTCGCTTTCAGGCGCAATTGTTAGCTGTCGCTGTGGTCGCTACTGCACCGGGAAGAGCGCGGCCCCAAAGAAGCAGACGAGCATCATCACCACGACGTAGCCGATGAAGTAGGGCAGCACGCGCGAGAAGATCACGGAGTCCTCGCCGTTGCAGTCGCACGCGGCACTGCCGATGGCGATGGACTGCGGTGAGAGCATCTTGCCGGCCGAGACGCCCACGGAGTTGGCGGCAACGAGCCAGTAGGGGTTGGCGCCGATGGCCGTGGCGGCCTCGAGCTGCACGCCGCCAAAGAGCGTGGAGGAGCTGGTACCCGAACCGGTGACGAAGGTTCCCAGCGCGCCCAGCACCGGGGCGATGATGGGATAGAAGGCGCCAAGGGTGCCCACGAAGAAGGCGGAGATGGCGCTCGTCATGCCCGAGTAGCCCATGAGCTTGGCCACAGCCAGCACGGAGAGCATGGTGACCACTGTCTTGGACATCTGCTTGGCCGTGGCCCCCAGCACGTAGAACATATCGTGCCAGCTGCACTTTTGGATGAGGCCACCAACGATGCCGCAGAAGAAGATCAAAACGCCGGGGGTGTTGATCCACTTGAACGTGAGCGTGGCGTCGGGGTCGCCGGCGTAGATGTTCACGGTCGACTTGATCGAGGCCAGCGGCTCGGAGATGAACGGGAACAGGCTGGAGGTGAGCAGGAGCACCACGAAGATGAGGATGAAGGGCGACCACGCAACCACGGCGCCGCGGAGGTCGACCGTCACCTTCTCGGTGGGGTCCATGGCGTCAATGGCGTACTCGTCGGGCACGGGCTTGCCCTTCTGGAACAGGGCGAACGCGACGGTGCACACCAGGGAGCACACGGCGCCCACAATGACGGCCAGGTCGGCGCCGATGGTGGAGGCGCACAGGAACTCAGCGGCCAAGAACGAGACGGACGTGACGCACAAAAGCGGCACCATGCCCTTGAGGGAGCCCTTGCCGCCGGCGACGAGGCACATGAGGAACGGCGTGGCAATCACGAGCGGGGCCACCTGGATGACCTGTATGGTGCTGAGCTGCACCACGTTGAGGTCGGTGATGGTGGCAAGCGTGTTGGTGGGGATGCCGATGGAGCCGAACATGGTGGGCACGCCGTTGGCGAGCAGGCACGACAGGATGGCTGTCACGGGGTTGATGCCCAGGGCAACGAGCATGGAGGCAGGGATGGCCACGGCACTGCCGAAGCCCGCCATGCCCTCGAGGAAGCCGCCGAAGCACCAGCCGATGAGGATGGTGAGCACGCGCTTGTCGGCAGACACGCTCATCAGCTGCGCCTTGATGACCTCCATGGCCCCGGTGTGCACCGTGAGGTTGTAGACCCACACGGCGGCAATGATCACGATGCTGATGGGCCAGAGGGCCATGGCAAAGCCCTCGGCGGCGGCGGTCACGGCGTTCCATGTGGGCATCTGCCAGATGAAGAGGGCCTCGACCGCAGTGACGGCAAGGGCGCCGAGCGCGGCGGCGTAGGCCTCCCATTTGAGGGCTGTCAGCGCCACGATGAGAAAGACGATGGGCAACAGCGCCAGGATGAACATTCCTAGAATCTCAATCATCTCCAAAGGTCGGTGCGAGCCTCAAAAAACGCCCCCGCCGCGGGTAGCGACGGGGGCGTGGTTCGGTGGGTTCGCGCTGCTCGTAGCATGAATTGTAGTACGGGGCACCTGCCGATAAAGCCGGCAAGAAGGCGCGGCTCTCATATACTTGCGGCCCGCTTGCGGCCTGCGCCTAAGGCGCCTGATCCCCGCCCCCCGATTCCGCCTGAAAGCGGATAGGGGCGCCCCTATCCGCTTTCAGGCGGAATCGGGGGGGGGGGGCGGGGACGGGGACGGGAGCGAGATTTGGGCCGCGGTCAGGGTCCGGGGCGGGCGTCAGCCGAGGAGCATCCGGTCGTTGTTCAAGGCCGAGCCGGAGACCTCCTCGAACTTGGCCAGCAGGTCGTCCACGGAGAGGGCGTCCTTCTCGGCGCCGCGCACGTCGTAGATGATGCGCCCCTCCCACATCATGATGAGGCGGTTGCCCATGGCAAGGGCGTCGGCCATGTTGTGGGTCACCATGAACGTGGTGAGGCCCTGCTCGCCCACAATGGTGCGGATAAGCCCCAGCACCTTGGAGGCCGTGGCAGGGTCGAGGGCGGCCGTGGGCTCGTCGAGCAGGAGCAGGTCGGGCTTCTGGAGCGTGGCCATGAGCAGCGTGAGCGCCTGGCGCTGGCCGCCGGACAGCAGGCCCACCTTGTCGCCCAAGCGGTCCTCAAGGCCCAGGCCTAGGCCGGCGAGTCGTTCCTTGAAGAGCCTGCGTTCGCTCTTGGTGACGCCCCAGGCCAAGGTGCGGCGCTTGCCGCGGCGCAGGGCCATGGCGAGGTTCTCCGAAATCTGCATGTCGGCCGCCGTGCCGCGCATGGGGTCTTGGAACACGCGCCCCAGGTAACGGGCGCGCTGGGGCTCGGAGAGCAGCGTGACGTCGCGGCCGTCCAGGGTGACGGTGCCGCCGTCGGGCAAGAACATGCCGGCGATGACGTTGAGCAGCGTCGACTTGCCCGCTCCGTTTCCGCCGATGATGGTGACGAAGTCGCCACGCTCCACCGTGAGGTTGCAGCGGAGAAGGGCGCGCTTCTCGGTGACGGTGCCGCGGTTGAAGGTCTTGGAGACGTTTCTGAGCACGAGCATATCGTTGGAGGCGGCCATCACTCGCTCACCCCTTCCCTCTGGTAGGAGCTTCTTTGCTTGGCCTTGCCCACGAGGTAGGGCACGCCTAGGGCAAAGACCACGATGAGGGCCGTGAGCAGCTTCATGTCGTTGGCGTCGAGGCCCAGCTGGAGCACGATGGCGCGGATGAGGAAGTAGGCGGCCGAGCCCACTACGGCGGCCACGAGGCGGCTGCCAAAGGAGCACAGCTTGCCCGGCGTGAGCCGTCCCAGGGCCTCGCCTATGACGATGGCCGCAAGGCCTATAACGATGGCGCCAGTGCCCATGCCCACGTCGGCGTACTTTTGGCTCTGGCACACAAGGGCGCCGGCCATGGACACGAGGCCGTTGGAGATCATGAGAGCGAGAAGCACCGTCATGCGGGTGTCCACGCCCAGGGCGCGGGCCATGTCGGGGTTGTTGCCCGTGGCGCGCAGGGAGCTGCCGATCTCGGTGCCAAAGAACCAGTAGAGCAGACCCACCAGCGCGGCCGCAATGGCCACGGCCACGAGGAGCACCACGACGTCGCGGGGAAGCCCTGTGAGGTCGGCCACGTCGGTGTAGATGGTGCGGGAGTTGAGCAGGGGCGTGTTGGACTTGCCCATGATGCGCAGGTTGACCGACCACAGGCCGATCATGGTGAGAATGCCGGCCAAGATGGCGGGGATGTTGAGCACCGCGTGCATGAGGCCCGTGCAGCCTCCGGCCACAGCCCCCGCGCCAAAGGCCAGAAGCACGGCAAGCCACGGGTCCATGCCGCCCGTGACCATGGCGGTGGCGGCGACGCACCCGCCCAAGGCGAACGTGCCGTCAACGGAGAGGTCGGCGATGTTCAGCAGCTTGTAGGTGATATAGACGCCCAGCACCATGACGCCCCAGAGGATGCCTTGGTTGACGGCGCTGAATAAAGCGGCGGCCATAGAGCCCCTTTCATAGGCCATGGGCACCCGGACAAACACGGCCCGGGCACCCATGGAAAACGGTTACGGTTGCGCTCCCTGCGACAGTAGGGGCGCTGGCATGAAAGCCTTTATGACTCGAGTCCGGAGACGTCGATGCCCAAGGTCTTGGCGGTCTCCTCGTTGACCACGAGCTTCAGGTCGTCGCCGGAGAGGTACTCAATGGACATGTCGGCGGGCTTGGCCTCGCCCTTGAGGATCTTCACGGCCATCTCGCCCGCACGGTAGCCCAGGTCGCGGTAGTTGAGGCTGTAGGTGGCCAGGCCGCCGCCGTTGACCATGTTCTCCTCGCCGCAGATCACAGGCAGGTGGTTCTCGTTGGCCACCATGGACACCGTGGCGATTCCCGCGGCGATAACGTTGTCGGTGGGGGCGTAGACGGCGTCAACCTTGCCGGACATGGACTCCACCACCTGCTGGATCTCGTTGGAGCTCGAGACGGTGAAGCGCTCGGTGGAAAGTCCGGCGTCCTTGCAGGCCTTCTCGGCAAGCTCTGCCTGGATGCCGGAGTTGTCCTCGGCGGAGCAGTAGAGGATGCCCACGGTCTTGGCCTCGGGCACGAGCTTCTGGAGAAGGGCGATCTGGTCGGACACGGGGTTGAGGTCGCTCGTGCCGGTGACGTTGCCGCCGGGGGCGTCGTTGGACTCGACAAGGCCGGCCTCGGCGAAATCGGTGATGGCGGTGCCCACGATGGGGATGTCGGTCGTGGAGCCTGCCACGGCCTGGGCGGCGGGGGTGGCGATGGCCAGAATCAGGTCGTCGTTGTCGTTGACGAGCTTGGAGGCGATGGTCTGGCAGGTGCTCTGGTCGCCCTGGGCGTTTTGCTGGTCGACGGTGTATTCGATGCCGGAGTCGTCGAGGGCGGCGATGAAGCCATCGTTGGCGGCGTCGAGGGCCGGGTGCTCGGTGAGCTGGATGACGCCGATCTTGTAGGCGCCGGAAGAGGCCTCGGCTTCGGGTGCCGAGGCCGGCTGGGCTCCGCAGGCACCCAAGGCGAGTGCGAGGGCGCCTGCCATGGCGGCGGCACCGAGTCTTCTCAGAGGTTTCATGGGTCCCCCTTTAGTGGTGCCCCTGCGAGAGGGGAGTGAATACGTTCAGCCTTTGTACAGCACTCCCTGCGGCATTCCATGCACCACTGACCCATCTGTCACGCCGCCTTAATATAAAAAGCTGCGTCCGCGATTAAGGGCCGCGCCTGCGAGCGGGAACCGTGCGCCCGCGGGCAGGGACCGTGCGCCCGCGAGAGGGAGGGCCGTGCGCCTGAAAGCGAATAGGGGCGCCCTCAACGGCTTTCAGGCGCGGGAGGAAGGCGCGGGAGGAAGGCGCGGGAGGAAGGCACAAAAGGAGGGCACCCCTCTCGCCGTGCGTCGGCAAGAGGGGCGCCCGGTGGCAGGAGGCGCGCAGGGCTACACGTAGAACAGCATGCGGTTGTAGCTCGGGAACGGCCAGTACTCGTGGCCCACCACCTGCTCCATGGCATCCACCTCGGCGCGCAGGGCCTCCATGGCGGGGATGACCACGTCGCGGTAGGCGTTGTCCAAAAGGCCCGGGTCGTTGATGGCGGCCGCCTCGGCGTTCTTGGCCTCGAGCTCGTCGGCCAGGGCGGTGACCTTCGTGATGCCCGTCGTGAGCTCGGCCAGAAGCTTGCGCTCGGCGGGGCTTTCAATGCCGATGGCGTCCTTGGTGGCAACGGTCTGGGCAAGATCGCCCGAGTAGGAGTACAGGGCGGGCAGGTAGAAGTGGCGCACCATGTAGACCATAGTGTTGGCCTCGATATTCAGCAACTTGCCGTACTGCTCGGCCTTGGCCACATAGCGGGCGCAGGCCTCGGCCTCGTCGAGCACCCCGTAGCGGGAGAACAGCGCGATGTTGTCGGGGTCGAGCAGGGCCGGCAGCGCGTCGGCCGTCGTGCGCAGGTTGAGCAGGCCACGGCGCTCGGCCTCCTCGGGCCACGTGGTCGAGTAGCCGTTGCCGTTGAAGATGATGCGCTGGTGGCGCGTGAGGGTGTCGCGTACCCACCCAAGGGCACGGGCGGCAAACTCGCCGTCCTCCAGGCCGTCCATGGTGGTGGCAAACTCATCGAGCATCTCGGCCACGGCGGTGTTGAGCACCATGTTGGCGTCGGAGAGGTTCTGCTGCGAGCCGCACATGCGGAACTCGAACTTGTTGCCCGTGAAGGCGAAGGGGGAGGTGCGGTTGCGGTCGGTGGTGTCGAGCACCACGTCGGCGAGCTGTGGCACGCCCACGTCAAAGACCTCGTGGCCGTGGCTCGTGTAGGAGCCGCCGGTGATGAGCGCGTCCACCACGCCGGCGAGGTCGTCGCCCAGGAAGATGGAGATGATGGCCGGCGGCGCCTCGTTGGCGCCCAGACGGTGGTCGTTGCCCGCGGAGGCCACCGAGCAGCGCATGAGGTCCTGGTGCTTGTCCACGGCGGCGATCACGCAGGTGAGAAACACTAGGAACTGAAGGTTCTCCTCGGGCGTGTCGGACGGGTCGAGCAGGTTCTTGCCGTCTGCGGCGATGGACCAGTTGTCGTGCTTGCCGCTGCCGTTGACGTAGTCGAAGGGCTTCTCATGCTGCAGGCAGGCCAGGCCGTGGCGGCTGGCCACGAGCTTCATCATCTCCATGGTGAGCAGGTTGTGGTCGATGGCCATGGAGGCGCGCTCGAAGATGGGGGCGAGCTCGTGCTGGCAGGGGGCCACCTCGTTGTGCTTGGTGGTGGCGGGCACGCCCAGCTTCCAGAGCTCGTCGTCAAGCTCCTTCATGAACTCGTTGACCGTGGGGCGGATGGCGCCGAAGTAGTGCTCCTCGAGCTCCTGGCCCTTGACCGGGGCGCAGCCAAAGAGCGTGCGCCCGCACATGACGAGGTCGGGGCGCTGCGCGAAGTCGTCCTCCTTGATGAGGAAGTACTCCTGCTCGGGGCCCACGGTGCACGAGACCTCGCGGGGGTGCCTGCCAAAGAGGGCCAGAACGCGCTTAGCCTGGGCGTCGAGGGCCACCGTGGAGCGCAAAAACGGCGTCTTCTTGTCGAGTGCCTCGCCGGTGTAGGAGATGAAGGCCGTGGGGATGCACAGCACCTCGTCCTTGATGAAGGCCGGGCTCGTGGGGTCCCAGGCCGTATAGCCGCGGGCCTCGAACGTTGCGCGCAGGCCGCCGTTGGGGAAGCTCGAGGCGTCGGGCTCGCCCTGCACGAGCTCCTTGCCGGAGAAGGTCATGAGCGCGGTGCCGTCGCCGCGGGGCGAGAGGAACGAGTCGTGCTTCTCACTCGTGATGCCGGTGAGGGGCTGGAACCAGTGCGCGTAGTGGGTGGCTCCCTTGTCGAGGGCCCACTCCTTCATGGCGTGGGCGACCTCGTTGGCGATGTCGAGGTCGAGGCGACCCCCCTCCTTGATGACCCTCGAAAGCTCCTTGTACGTGGGGCGCGGCAGCCTCTCTCTCATGACCGCGTCGCTGAAGACCAGGGTGCCGTACTCCTCGGTGACCTTGGATGCCATGGGCCTCTCGCTTTCTCTCTTTGAGTGGAGAACCGTGTGCCGTACGTGTAAGAACATACGGGTTTCGTGTTTCCCACGCTTTTCCGTTGGCGTTCGTCCGTGTCGCGAGCGTTGGACCGGCGCGCAACGCCGTGGTTTCGCCGCCGTTTTTGAGAAGCGAGCCCGCGCGGGCCGCCCGGCGGCGGGCCTTGGCCTCTTGGCTGGTAGGATGGGCAGAAAAACCGGCTCATCCGGGAGGTTTCATGGCAGACCAGCGCAAGACCGTGGCCGTCGTCGACGGCAACTCCCTTTTGCACAGGGCGTTCCACGCGATTTCGGCCAACATGACGGCGCCAGACGGCACCCCCACCAACGCGGTGTTCGGCTTCATGTCCATGTTCATAAAACTTGAAGAGCGCTTCAAGCCCTGGGGCATCGCCGTGTGCTTCGACAAGGGCAGGCCCCGTGCGCGCATGGAGCTGCTGCCGGCCTACAAGGCCCAGCGCCCGCCCATGGACCCCGACCTTGCCGTCCAGTTCCCCCTGGTAAAGGACCTGCTCGCCGCGCTCTCTGTGCCCGTGGTGGAGCTCGAGGGCTGGGAAGGCGACGACCTGCTGGGCACCCTGGCCCGCGAGGGCGACGAGCAGGGCTACGACATGCTGCTGGTCACCGGCGACCGCGACATGTACCAGCTCTCCAGTGACCACGTGCGCGTGGTGTCCACCCGCAAGGGCATGAGCGATGTGGCCGTGATGACGCCCGAGGCCGTGGCCGACCTCTACGGCGGCATCACGCCGGAGCTCGTGCCCGACTTCTACGGCCTCAAGGGCGACTCCTCCGACAACATCCCCGGCGTGCCCGGCATCGGCCCCAAGAAGGCCCAGCAGCTGCTGGAGAAGTACGGCACGCTCGACGAGGTGCTTGCCCATGCCGACGAGGTCAAGGGCAAGATGGGGGAGAACCTGCGCGCCCACAAGGAGGACGCCCTGCTGAGCCGCCAGGTGGCCGTCATCCGGCGCGACGCCCCCGTGGACGTGGACCTGGCTGAGACGCGCTTCCCCGACTTCGACGTGGCCACGGCAAAAGAGGCCTTCGTGCGCCTGGGCTTCACCGCCATCGCCTCGAGGGTCCTGGCCATGGTGGGCGGCGAGGAGGCCGTGGCCGTAGAAGGCGCGGACGAGGCGTCGCTTGCGGTTCCCGAACCGCTCGAGGGCGACGCCGCCCAGCGGGTGTGGGAGGCCACGCTGGAGGACGGCTCCTGGCTGGGCCTGGCCGTGGAGGACGAGAAGGACGCCTCCACGCTCTTTGGCACCGCCGCCGTGCTCTGGGTGGCTGTGGGCGACTCGCTTCTGCGCTTTGGCGACGGCGACTACGCCGAGCGCCTGGTCGAGGCCTTTGGCCGCGGCCGCGTGGCGGGGCTCGACGTCAAGGCCCTCATCCACCGCGTGAGCCCCATGGACTCCTCGCTGCCGGCCGAACTCGACGTGACCTCTGTGCGCCCCGACGCCGTCTTTGACGTGGGGGTGGCCGCCTACCTGCTCGACTCCACCAAGAGCGGCTACAGCGCCTCCGACCTTGCCGTGGGCGTGCTGGGCTCCCCGCTGCCCGAGGACGCGCCCGAGGCCGCCCTAGAGGCCTTCGTGGCCTGCCGCTGCGTGGAGCCTTTGGTGGAGCGCCTGCAGAAGGAGGGCGCGTGGCCCTGCTTCGGCGAGATCGAGATGCCGCTCCTGCCGGTTTTGGCCCAGATGGAGCGCTGCGGCATGCACGCTGACGCGGCCGTGTTCGCCGAGCAGGACGCCGAGCTCTCCTCCCAGATCGACGCGCTGGCAGAGCAGATCTTCGAGGACGCGGGGGAGAGGTTCAACATTGGATCGCCCTCCCAGCTCTCCCACGTGCTCTTCGACGTTATGGGGCTTCCCACCGCCGGCCTCAAGAAGACCAAGCGCGGCTACTACTCCACCAACGCCCAGGTGCTCGACGAGCTTTCCCATAGCTATGACATCGTGGCCAACGTGCTCACTTGGCGCGAGAAGTCCAAGATCGCCAAGACCTACCTTGCCGCCCTGCCCGGCGAGATCCGCGGCGACGGGCGCATCCACACCACGTTCAACCAGACGGTGACGGCCACCGGGCGTATCTCCAGCTCCGATCCCAACCTGCAGAACATCCCGGTGAAGACCGAGGAGGGCCGCCGCGTGCGCTCCGCCTTCA
Source organism: Atopobiaceae bacterium 24-176 (assembly GCA_041225335.1). Classification (GTDB taxonomy): domain Bacteria; phylum Actinomycetota; class Coriobacteriia; order Coriobacteriales; family Atopobiaceae; genus Granulimonas. Next base: position 112,862 of record JBCLSF010000001.1, read on the forward strand.
CAGTGCCTTCCGCCTGGAAGTTCCTGGCCGTGGACTACTCCCAGATTGAGCTGAGGCTGCTTGCCCATCTCTCCGGCGACGAGCACCTGGTGCGCGCGTTTGTGGAAGGGGAGGACTTCCACGCCGAGACGGCCGCCCGCGTCTTCGGCGTGCCGGTGGCCGAGGTCACGCCGCTTCTGCGCAGCCGTGCCAAGGCCGTGAACTTTGGCATCGTCTACGGGCAGCAGGCCTACGGCCTCTCCCAGACGCTCCATATCCCGCAGCGGGAGGCGCAGGCGATGATCGACTCCTACTACGCCGCCTATCCCGGTGTGCGCCGCTTCTTGGACGAGACCGTGGCCCGCGCGCGCGATCTGGGCTTTGCCACCACCATGTGGGGCAGGCGCCGACTGGTGCCCGACATCTCGGCCCGCAACGCCATGGTGCGCGCCGCCGCCGAGCGCACGGCCATGAACCATCCCATGCAGGGTAGTGCCGCCGACATCATCAAGATCGCCATGCAGCGCGTGCAGCACGCCCTCAACGAGCGCGGCCTTGAGAGCAGGCTTATCATGCAGATCCACGACGAGCTCGACCTTCAAGTGCCCGACGGCGAGCTGGACGAGGTGCGCGAGCTCGTCTCTCAGATCATGGAGGGCGTGGCCCAGCTCAGCGTGCCGCTCGTTGCCGACGCCAGCTGGGGCGACAACTGGGCGGAGGCCAAGTAGGCTGTGGGCGCGGAAGGGATGGAAGGGCTTTGCTGAAAGCCTCTCCACAACTGTTGCTGGCATCTTGAAACGGCTGCTAGGGGCATTGGTATTGTCGTTTAGAGGCGTGTTTTTGGCCGTTTCTGGAAGTTGCTTCGGATTTCGCCGGTTTTTCCCTTGCATCCGATTTGCGGGCGTTGCATAATAACCACCGCACCGCGAGGTGGGAGACGGTGGGCGTAGCTCAGTTGGCAGAGCGACGGACTGTGGCTCCGTAGGTCGAGGGTTCGAGCCCCTTCGCCCACCCCATTTTCACTGGTGCGCACATAGCACGGACCGTTAGCTCAGCTGGTAGAGCAGGGGACTCTTAATCCCAAGGTCCAGGGTTCGAACCCCTGACGGTCCACCATGAAATTGCAGATAGGGAGCCTACTGGCTCCCTATTTTTGTGACTAGTCACAAAAAGTCACAAAGCGAGTCACAAAACCCTCCCTCCCGACCGCGCGGGAGGGAGGGTCTTTCGATGCCGTGCGACCGGCTCAGATCCTGCCCTCGTTGAGCGCCGTCTGGAGCGCACGGACGGTCTTGGGGCCGCAGACGCCGTCGGCGTAGACGCCGAGGCGGCGCTGGAGGGCCTTGACGGTGTTGGCGCCCGCGATGCCGTCTGCGGCGGCGCCGACGCGGGCCTGCAGGGCGCGGACGACCGGGGAGCCGCTGGGGTTCGCGCTCCACTTCCACCCGCCCGTGCAGTTGGGCATAAGGTGGCGGTTGCCGCTGTACTGGCCCCACACCTCGCCGTCGGCCACGCAGCCGAGGGCCTTCTGGAGCGCCGTGGTGGTGCCCCAGCCCCAGTAGCCGTCCACCGCGAGGCCGGAGGGCTTGGACGGCGCGGGGGCGGACGCCGGGGCCGGGGCGGACGATGCCCCCTTGGCGGCGACGCCGGCGGCGGACAGGACGGCGCGGGCCACCTCGCCCATGCGGGACAGGAAGACGGCGCGGTCCGTCGCGTTGTCGATGAAGCCGCACTCCGCCAGGCGGTAGTTGACGCCGCGCTTGGCGGCGCGGTTGGCGTTGGCGAGGTCGGAGCGGCCCACGACGATGGACGCGCGCCCGGGGAAGATGGACGAGAGGGCCTTGGCCAGCGCGTTGTCGAAGGCGTCGGCGGAGAACCCGTCCTTGATGATGACGTGGGCGCCGCGGGCCGAGCCTCCTCCCGCGTCCATGTGCAGCTCGAGGACCATGGTCCCCTTGGGGACGTTGAGGGTGTTCAGGTCCCCCTGCGCGTAGGCGTTGCGGCCGAAGTCGTGGAGCGTCACGTCCGCGGGGTTCGCCGCGAGGTCCTTGCAGCGCTGCGCGAGCCTGCGCACGAGGTCGGCCTCGGTGTGGCCGCCGCCGCCCGCTCCGGGGTCGCCGTGGCCGTGGCCGGGGATGATGTACAGCTTACTCATGGTCCTCCCTCCCGGCCCCGCCGAGGGCCGCCTGCGCGGGCGAGAGCACCGCGACGATGACCGCCGTGCCGAAGCTCGCCCCCCACTCTCCGGTGGTCACGCCCACGGCCACGGCCGCGAGCACGCCCTGGGCGACGGTGCGCTCGAAGCGGGCCGCCGCCGAGTCGTCGGCGCACCACGCCACGAACGCCTCTGTGAAACGTCTCATTTCCCTTCCTCCTTCTCGCTGTCTTCCATCTCCAGCTCCAGCTCGGCGTCGCCCTGCATCACGCCCCTGAGGTCGCCGACCTGCCCGCCCACCCTGTCGATGCGCCCGGACAGCCGGGCCACGTCGGCGTCGTGGCGGGCGGAGAGCTCGTGGATGTGCTCGGCGTTGGCCTGCACCTCGGCGCGCAGCTCCCGCTGCTCCGTCTTGACCGTGCGGATGTCGTCGCCCTGGCGCTCCATGAGGCCGCGGGCCTCGGTGCGCCACTCCCGGGTCTCCAGCTCGCGCCGGTGCTCGGCCTCGATGCGGGCGAGCTCGCGCTCCTTGTGGGTCGCCCTGAAGTTGGCCAGGCCCACGATGCAGACCACGCCGCTGAAGATCAGGGCCACCTCCTGCGTGCCGACGTCCAAGGGCACCGCCCCCCCCTCTAGTCGTGGTAAATCCCGTGACGCAGGGGCCCGGGATATGGGTCTGCACGTCACGGGATTTAGGAGCGATATGGATCTGAACACCTTCCGCCGCGAGCGTCTGGTGCAACGCCGCAGCCTCGAGGGTCGAGCGGCGCACGACCATCGAGGGCGGAGCGGAAGTGCATCTCCATATCTACGTGGACACCATGAGGCTCGCCGTGGTCCGCAGGACTCCCGGCGGCCAGCGGGAGCAGGGGTGGGTCTCCTAGCCGACCTTCCTCCACGCGGGCATCGCCTGGTCGCCGTCCCCGTTGATGGAGTGCGACCGCATCGACGCGCCGCCGGACGCCCCCATTGCCATGAAGAGCTGGCAGACCATGTTGCCCTGGACCAGTGACAGCATGAATCCGTACTGGTAGGGCTGGGAGGCGGTGACGGACGCCGACACGAGACAGTAGCCGCTCCCCAGCCCCATCCAGTGGCGGTAGGTGTCGCCGGGAACGGACGTGAGGCCGCCGTTGGCGGCGAGCCGTTTGAAGCCTATGGCCGATATGTCGCGGGACACGGAATCCCGCAACGCCTGCATGCCGTCTTCGAGCTCCTGGATGTCGTCGGCCACGTCGGCGGCGAGCTTGCTGTGGTCCACCGAGCCGTCGGCGAGGTTCGTCCCGGACACGGTGCCCTCCCCGTCGCGCAGGGCACCGGCGTCGCGGATGGGGTAGACCGAGCCTCCGGACACGATCTTGGTGACGGGGTCGCCCATCTGGGCCTCGGTGCCGGTCGCGGTCGTCTCTTCGCTCATGATTTCCTCCCTACTTGGGGTCCGCCACAGCGACGGCGTCGCGGAACAGCCCCTTGATGGCGTTGGTGGTGTAGAGCCCCGTGGCCTCCGTGGTCGAGGGGGTGGCGGCGTCCTCGGCGAGCACGAGCGCTCCGCCGGACACCGAGGAGGCGCGGAACCCCGCGGCCCCGCCCTCGACGGTCACCCAGCCCACGGGGCAGTAGAGGGCGCCGTGGCTGAAGAACCAGTTTCCAAGGAGCGCGGCGGCCACGGCGCCCACCTGGTCGGTGCGCGCCTCCACAACGTCGAGGCGGCTCTTGAGTGCGGCGCGCTCCGCCTTGAGCCCGCTCACGCTCTCGAAGGCGTCCCGGGCGAGCCGTGCCGCCTCGTTGGCCGCCGCCTGGGCCGACTGCGAGGCCGTCGAGCCGCAGGCCGGCGGAGACCACCCCGGCAGCAGCACGGTGGGCGCCCCGACGGTGAGTCCGTTGAGGGGCACCCGGGCGAACGGCACCCACACCCGGGCGTCGTTGGACAGCACCGAGCCAGCGGCCGGCAGGTCCGGGTCGCGGTCGGCACCCGCGGGGCCGGTCAGGTACTCCCATCGCAGGGACTCGACACCCTCGGCGTCGCGCTCGTAGACCAGGCAGAGCAGGTCGCGCCGGCGCCGCCCGATGGTGCCTTGGGGCACGGCCACCGAGTCGGCCCCCTGGACGCGCACCCGGGCGCCGTCGAGCCACATGTAGCCCTCGGCCACGGTCACGGTGTTGGATCCGGTGAGCGAGCAGCCCATGCCCGAGATGACGGCGCGGGTCCCGGCGCCGAACAGCCGGGCGTTGAACTGCCTCGAGTCGTCGCTGGTGACGTGGTCCTCCCCCTTGTGGGAGTCGATGAGTCTGAGCATCTATGCCTCCTTGAGCGACGGCTCGCCGCACTCGTAGGTCACGGTAGGCGCCCCCCAGTAGGCGCCGGCGGTCACGACGGCCTTGGTAATCTCGGCCTCGGCGGCCACGCCGGTGCGGGCGTCGGCCACCGAGACGCGGTCGCCTACGTCCCAGAGGCCGCCGTCGGGCAGCCCCACGGTGAGCCCCAGGGGCGCCTGCAGCTCCCTGAGCCGCTTGGTCCCGTCCGCTATCAGGTCGTCCTTGGGCTGGGTGGTGTCGTAGACCTCGCAGATCTCGTCGAGGCCGAAGATGGTCTGGGCCTGGGAGACGTTGCCGGCCCTGTCGGCGTAGAGGTCCACGACCGTGCGGTCGCGCATCTCCCCCTCGCCGAGGCACACCAGGTGGTTCACGGGCTGGGAGCGACGCACCTCGAAGGGCCATTGCCCGTGGTCCGAGTAGGTGACGGCGGGCACGGCCGAGAGCACGGTCCTGCCCTGGCCCCCTCGGTCCACCTTGAGGCGGCAGCCCTTGGACCGGAGGAGCTTGGCCAGTCCCGCGTAGCCGTCGACGTAGCGGTCGAAGGAGTAGCCCGTCACCGCGGCGCTCGCCGGGTCCGGGTCGCGCTCGAAGACGGCCCCGAGGCCGAGGCGGCCTATGAGCGAGCCGATGACGGCGTTGAGGTCGCCGGAGACGGTCCAGTAGTCGGCGCCGCGGTCGGGCCGGATGACGCGCTCGGCCAGCAGCCCGGTCCACGTGGGTCCGGTGTAGACCCACCAGCTTGCCCCGCCCTCGCGTTTGGCGGCGACGCCGCGCACCATGCCGCCGATGGAGGTGCCGGGCAGCCACACGAGCCAGCCGTCGCCCATCTGAATGTCCAAGGGGCAGGTGAGCTCGAAGTCGTTCTCGTCGGCGCCGTAGGCGAGGTCGAGCTCGTAGGACGGTATGCGCCCGGCCGCCCTGAGCGAGGCATCGGCGCAGAGCAGGCGGCTCACTTGGACCACCCGATCTCGGCCCGGCGCTCGTAGACGGTGAGGGCGACGCCCGAGCAGCCCTCCCACGACACCGGAGAGACGCCGGGCGGGACCGCCTCGAAGACGTAGGAGCCGGAGCCCTCTCTGAAGGTTCCCTTGAACGTCTGGAAGGCGTTCTCGACGGCCCCGCTCGCGCGGGTCACGGTGATGGTCTCGTCAGAGCCGTCGATGCAGGCCGTCTCGCCCGCGATGAGCGGGATGTCGCAGCTGTAGGCGTTGGCCCCGATGCGCACCGACCAGTCAGAGGCGGGACCCTGGACGCGGATGCGCACGGGGCAGGGCACCGGGCTCCGGTTGCGCACCGAGTCGGTCATGGCCGGCGGGGAGTAGTCGTGGGGGAAGCCGTGGGGGAAGTCGAGGCCCGCCGGGTCCGGCGGCGCCAGCTCCACCTCCTCGGCCCGCACCCACGCCGGGTCGTCGGCGCGGAAGCCCAGCTCGAGGAGGAACGCGCCGTCGCCCTGGCACCACTCGTGGGCCATGGACAGCGGCACGCACCGGCGGTACCACTCGCCCACGCAGAGCCTGCCCGCCGACCCCGAGGCGGCGTCGGCGGACAGGGCGTCGGCCAGCGCGTCCAGGGCGTGGGCGGCCCCCGGCCCGGAGACAGAGACGGCCAGGGAGAACTCCAGCGGCTCCAGGGCCGTCATGGCGAGCCTGCCGTTGAGCTCCTTGACCGAGTAGCCCCAGTCCAGGGCCGAGCCCCTCGAGCAGTGAACGCCTCCAGGGCCGTCGAGCACGGCCTCCTCGCCCGCCGACGTCACGTACCGGACCATGGCCCCTCCTTTCCTTCCCGTGCGTCACATGGCTGCGACCACGCCGCGGATCTCGCGGGCGCGGACCCGGGCGGTGCTGCCCTCCGGGATGGCCGAGCGGATGCGCCGCAGCTCCTCCAGCTCGCGCCGGCCGATGGCCACGAGCTCCGAGAGGTCGGGCGCGGCGGCGGCCTCCACCGCCAGCGAACCGGCGGCTGACCACGACGCGGCCAGCGACGGCGCGGAGGCGGCCGCGACCACGTCCTCGACGGCCCCCTCCACCTCCCCGGCGTTGGCCTCGATGCCCACGGCGATGCCCGCCGGGATCCAGCGGCCCACCTCGTCGCGCATGAGGCGGGACGGCGAGTGGATGCCGAAGAGGTTCTTGATGAAGCCCATGACGTCGCCGACCCAGCCGGTGATGCGGTCCTTGATCCATTGGAGGGAGCCCGAGATGCCGTCCCAGATGCCGGAGACGATGTTGCCGCCGATGTCGAGCATCTTGCCGGGGAGCTTCCCGACCTCGGACGAGATGTTGTCGAAGAACTTCCGGCCCGCCTCCAGGGCCTTGGCCGCGAAGTCGCGCGCGAAGCTGCCGGCGTTGGAGATGGCCCCGGAGAGCCAGCCCCACACCCTGCCCGGCAGGGCCGACAGGTTGCTCCCCACGTTGGAGAGGAACGTGGCGCCCGCGGACAGGGCCCGCCCGGCGATGTCGGAGGCGAAGCGACCCACGTTGGCGATGGCGCCCGTGAGCCAGCCCCAGAGCCTGCCGGGCAGCTGGGACAGGTTGCTCCCGACGTTGGCGAGGAACTGGGCCCCGGCCTGCAGGGCCCTCCCGGCCGTGTCCAGGGCCCACTGGCCGATGGAGGCCACGATGGAGCCGAGGATGCCGCCGACGTTCTCTAGCAGGCTCCCGAAGAAGCCGATGACCCCCTGGATGGCCTGGCCGATGAGGTCGCCGCCCTCGCCGAACTTGGCGGCGGCGGTGTCCCAGTCGCCGGTGACGGCGGCCACGACCCCCTCCACGACCGAGACGACGCCGGCGAACACGGAGGTCACTCCCTGCACGGCCGTGGAGATGCCGTCGAAGGCCGCCGTCACGGCGGGCATCGCCACGGCGACGACCGTGTCGAGGAGGAATCCGACGAGGGGCGAGAGCACCCCGTCCCAGAGCTGGCCGAGGGCGTCGAAGAGCGTGTCGAGGATGCCGGACAGCTGGTCCAGGGCGGGTCCGAGGTTGTAGGCCACGGCCTCGGCCATGGCCTCGAAGGCGGGGGACACCGCCTCGACAACCGGCTGCAGGCGGTCCGCGACCGCGGAGGCGATGTCGCCCACCACCCTGCCCACGGCCTCGAGGGCGCGTCCCGCGGTCTCGCAGGCGAGCCGGAAGGCGTCGCCGATGAGGTCGGTCACCTCCTCCACCAGCGGCCCCGCCACCTCGAGGGTGGAGTTGAGGTTGGCCGAGAAGGCCTCGGCGAGCCCGCCCACCGCGGCCGAGAGGCCCGCCATGGCCCCGTCGAGGAGCTGGGCGGCCCCCGCAACGGCGGACATGACGAGGGGCTCGGCCACGTCGTAGAGGAAGGCGAAGGCGTCGGAGAGGGCGGCCATGACCGGCTGGACCGCCGACCACATGGACTCCGCCGACCCCCGGATGGACTCGATGGACCCCGACGCGAACCTCATGGCCCGGGACGCCCCGTCGAAGACCGGGGCGAGGAGCCCCGTGGAGGAGGCCAGCCCCCCGATGGCGGAGATGCCCGCCTGGAGCAGCGGCGTGACGGCCGCCGCGGCGTCGTTGAAGGCGACGGTGGCGGCGGTGGCCAGCGGCATGAGGGACTTGCCCAGCTCGTTCCAGCGCGTGGACGCGTCGTCCTGGGCCTTGTTGTAGGCGATGACGTCGGCGTTGGCCTCCTGGTAGGCCGCGGACGCCTCGTCGGTGGACGCGGCCAGCACGTCGGTGAGCAGGGCGGCCCGCTCGCTCTCCGACGAGCACCTCTCCAAGGCCGCGTTCATCGCGTCCTCGGTGGAGAGCCCGGACTCCAGGGCGGCGACGAAGGCGGCGTTGGAGGCCGACGACATGTCCAGCGACGACCGGAAGCCGTCGGCGGTCATGGAGCACCAGTTGAGGGCGTCGGCCACCGGGCCCGTGACCTGGCCAACCTTCGCGGTCTCGTTGGCCGCCTCGGTGAGCCCCTCGATGGGCAGGGAGTCGCCGAAGAGCGCGTAGGCGCCGGTGGAGATGGACACCCAGCGGTCCAGGTCCTCCTGGGTCGAGCAGAGCTGGGCCAGGTGGTTCGACGCCTCCACGGCCACGTCGGAGTCGCCGAGGACACCCACCATCTCGCGGTAGGTGGACGCGGCCATGTCGGCGGACTTGCCGTTCACCTCGAAGGCGGTGTTGAGCTTGCCCATGAGGGTCTCCCACTCGCGGGTCGCCTCAACCTGCTCGGATATGGCCGAGCCCATGGCGGCAACGCCGCCCACCACGGCGCCGACGCCCACGCCCACCGGGCCCAGCCCGCCGAGCATGGAGGCGAGCGAGCCGGTGAGGTCGCCCACGGAGCCCATGGCGTCGGCCGCAGACTCGCAGAGGCCCTGGAACGCCTCGTCCCCGGCCCTGACGCCGTCCACGGCCTTGACGTCGCCCTCGACCTTGGCCGCGTCCCCGGCGGCGTCGCCGGCGCTCTTGGCCACGCCGTCGAAGGCCTTGTCGCCGACCTTGACGCCGTCCACGGCCTTGAGCTCGCCGGCCACCTTGGAGGCGGCCCCCTTTGACCCCTTGGCGGCTCCGTCCTCGATGCCGCCCCCGATGTCGTCGCCGGCCTCCCTGCCGGCCTTGGCCGCGGCGGGGCCCATCTCCTTGGCGATGGCGCCCTGGGACCCCCTCATGGACGGGATGATGGTCACGTAGGCCTTCGCCAGCTCGATCTTGGACGCCATGGGTCACCCCCACCACTCGTCGAAGGACCCCAGGGCTATGGGCTCCTTGCCGTATGTCCTCTTGTCTTCCTTGCCGAAGGGCCTGGGGTAGCGGAAGCGCTTGCGCCACCTCGGCCGCCACGCGTTTGCCAGCCAGTCGAAGATGTCGGCCAGCACGATGGCCGGGGCGGCCGCCAGCCAGCGCGCCGTCTCCGCGGCCTCGGGGGCGAGCTCGGCCCCCGTGGCCGAGTCGGGCGGCAGGTGGCCGGCGAAGTCGGCGAGGTCGAGCCACGACAGGGACCCGGGCACGTCGGACAGGGTCCTGTGCGCCCGGGTCATCAGGTCGTAGTTCAGGGCCGAGCGGTGCTCCCGCGCGAGGCGCCAGGCCCCTAGGATTTTCCCAAGGGCGCCCCGGAGGCCTCGTTCCACATCTCGACGACGCGGTTGAGGTCGTGGATCGTGAGGCTCTCGTAGACCTCGTCCCCGAGGTGGCGGCGGAACAGGTCGAAGACGGCCCCGACGTCGGCCCCGGGGGCCGACAGGGCCTCCATGTCCGTCACCGGCAGCCACTCCTTGAGGGGCACCTGCGCCTCGACCTCGCGGCCGCCCACGTCGAAGACGAGGACGAGGGCCCGCGCGGGGCCGCGCTCGAAGCGCACGGCCTCACTCATCGCCCGCCCCCGGGTCCGTCGCCGGCACGGAGAGGCGCAGGCCGTCGTCGGTGAAGATGTGCACGGAGTCGCCGGTGCCGTCGTCGTAGCAGGAGAGCTCGACGGGGACCTTGACGGCCTCGCTCGCGCTGAAGGTCATCTCCGAGATGGAGGTGACCTGGCCGTTGGGGACGAGGATGAGCATGCGGCGCTCGCCGTCCTTGATCTTGAAGGCGAAGCAGCCGTTGTCGGGCAGGTGGGCGCCGAGGTGGATGTGGAGCTGGGTGCCGTGGTCGGCGGTGGCCTCGGACACCTCCACGTGCTCGTCGCCGATGGCGGCGCGCCACTCGTCGGGGCCCTGCTGGATCCAGTTCCACGTCATGGTGCCGGAGAAGGACTGGACCACCTTGCGCACGATGGAGCCGCCCCACTCGGGGATCTCGGCGGTGGACACCTCCGGCGACAGGCTGACGCCCTCGTCAGAGACGTACCCCGAGCCCGTGAACGCCTCGATGGCGGCCAGGGCCGTCTCGAAGGTGGCGGGCACCGACGTCATGACGGGTCCCATGAGGATGGCGCCCGTGACCAGCTGGTCCGGGGCGCCCACGTAGATCTTGTTGGAGTCGACGGCCATGGCCGGCCCTCCCTTTCTGTCTCGTTAGTGTGCCCGGCAGAGGACCGCGACCACGCACCCCGCGAGGCGCACCTCGGGGTTCGCGGGGTCGTAGCCCTCGGCCGGGGCCTGCTGGACGGAGGCCCCGTAGACCTCGGTACCGCCGACGGCGCCCGCCATGGCGGCGAGGGCGTCGCACACGCGGGCGCTCTCGGCCATGGCGGCGGCGAGGTCGTCGGCGTGGGTCCACGCCTCCACCCGGAGGTCGCAGACCACCAGGTCCCTCACGGTCCCGCCCCCGTTGGACAGGACCGTGAGCGGCAGGCGGTCCGGGAGGTCGCGGGGCACCGGCTCGCAGCACGCCGCGATCCCGGCCCCCTGGAGCCACGCGCGGCAGATGTCGGCGGCGTCGGGTATCACGTCGTCGCCCCCTTTCTCACGGGAGGGACCGGTCGAGCCGCTCGTTCGCGGCGGCGACGTCCCGCGCGGTGGACCCGGTCGCGGCGACGACCGCGCCGGGCCGCGGGCCGCCGCGGAAGCGCGTGAGCCGCGTCGGGCGTGCCTCGGCGCCGTCGCCGGCCCTGGCGGCGAGGGTCTCGGCCTCCGCCTCAACGAGGGGCCCCGCGGACCCGACGACCGCCTGGAACCCGGCGGGGTTGAACTCGAGCCGCACCCCTCGGGCCATCAGCCCCTCCTCTCGACGAGCGGCACCTTCACGTGGTCGAGGGCGCCGCCGCACGGGTCCCTGCGCTCCTCCGTGGGCGCGGCGACCTCGAAGGTCCGGGCGCCCCAGACCACCCGGTCCCCCACGGCCGCGTCGGTGCCCGGCGGCGCGTAGAGGGACCACGGCTGGGACGTGTGGGTGCGGCCGTCGAGGTCGGCGGACCCCGCCTCCGGGCAGACGCGGCACCCCGTCACGAGCGTCGAGCTCGACCGAGACCAGTCGGGCACGGGGGTCCCGCGCTCCTCGCGCCAGGCCGGGCGGACGACCTCGACGGCGTCGCGGCAGTAGGCGGGCAGCATGTCAACCGCCCCCCCTGCCCGGCGGGGGAGGGGCGGCGCACCCGCACCGACGACACCCGGGCCCTGGCGAGCCCGAGGAGCCTCCGCTCGCCCCTGGTGAGGTAGAGGTCGCCGGCCGTGGAGCCGGAGAAGGTGACCGTCCGGGTGTAGTCGCCCAGAGACGTCGAGCCCTGGCCCGCGCCCACGAGGTCGCTCTCCACCCCCATGGCCCTCTCGACCATCTGGCAGACGACCACCCGCAGGCGGTCGGCCTCCGGCCGGGGGCGCCCGGCGCAGGCGAGCTCCGCGTCGACCACGGTCGAGGCGTCGGCGAGGAGGGCCTCGGCCCGGGCGGTCTCGGACGGGTCGAGGGGGCGCCAGCGGCTCTCGAGGTCCGGTACGGATGCGTAGGCGCCGGTGTCAGTCGCCATCTCCCCCCCCTCCAACGCCCGGATCGCGTCGGCCTTGGTCCAGCCGCGCCTCCACCGCAGGCCGCGCTCGGCGAGGCGGCCGCGGACCTCGGCGGCGGTCGGCTCCGGCGCCTCGGGCCCCGCCGGCCCGGCGGCCTCCGGCTCCTCCCCGCGGCCCGTGGCCTCGGGAGCTGGCTCCGGCGGGGGCTGCGGCGAGGGCTTGTGCTCGGCCGGGGGCTCCCCGCCGTCGAGGCGCTCCCAGGCGGCGCCGGGGTCGACGCCGTCCGGGATCTCGGCCACGACGCCTGAGGAGCGCGCCCTCCAGCGGGCCACGGTCACTCCCCGCCCTCGCTGCCGGATGCGGCGCCCTGCTTAACGAGTGCGAAGCTGCCCTCGTCGAGGACGGCCCACCCGTAGAAGACCTCGGCGCGGAGGGCGACCTGGTTGTAGCGGGCGAGGTCGCCCTGGCCGTCGGGGTCGCCGTACTCGATGAGGTGCACGGGGATGTCGCGCATGATGCCCCACTGGAACGCCGAGAAGTCGCCGACCACGGCGAGGATCCCCGTGGCGGGCTTGCCCGCCAGCGCCGTCTCGCGCACGGCGGACACGGCGTTGGAGCAGCTCGCCTGCATGCCGTCGAACTGGGTGGCGGCCACGCCCACCCCGAGGTCGGGGTAGAGCTTGCGGCCGTTCGTGTCGCGCTGGCTCGCGAGGCTGTGGGCGAAGGCCGTGTCCATGGCGATGCCGGTGGGCACGCCCCCCGACGCGATCACCACGCCCCCGGCGGCGTCCACGACCTTGTCCGCCGCGCCGCCGGGGGCGAGCTCCACCTTGCTCGCGATCTTCGAGAAGGAGCTCCCGATGAGGTCGCAGGCCTCGCCGGTCGCGGGGTTGAGGCCGCAGACGGCGCCGACGTCGAGGGCGCGGCCCAGGGCGATGCCGGCGCGCTCGGAGAGCTTGTTGAAGAGTCCCATGGCGTGGTCGTCGTCCATGTAGCGGAACTCGTCGGTGACGCGCATGGTCACCTGGGCCTTGATGGGGGTCACGGTCTTGGGGGTCGCCTTGGTGCCGGTGGGGGACTTGGGCTTGCCCTCGCCGACGAACTCGGCGACCGGCACCTCGTTGAACACCATGGTGGTGTTCTTGCCGAAGGTCATGGGCGTCTGGGGGCAGAGGTTGGCGACGGCCGAGGAGCCGAAGGCCTTGGACCAGACGTTCTCCACGAGGTCGGCGGGCATGGTGAGGATCTTGCTGTCTGCCATGCTTGTTCCTTTCTGGGTCAGTGGCGGAGCCTGTTGACGAAGTCCATGGCGGCGTCGGGCCCCTTGGGGGCGACCGCGGAGCCGCCCCCGTCGTTGCCGACCACGGGGGCCGCGGGCGGCGCCGCGTAGGCGGCCAGCGCCTCGGCGTGGCTGCGCATCTCCTCCTCGGTCCCGTCCTTGATGAGGTCGGCGGGCACGCCGGTCTCGCCGGCGACCTTGGCCTTGGCCTCGGCGAGGGCGCGGGCCGCCTTGAGGTCGGCCACCACCCCTTCGGCCTTCTTGGCGCGGGCGTCGGCTTCGGCCAGGGACCCTTCGGCCTTCTCGGCACGGGCCAGGGCCTCTGCGGCCTTTGCGCGCTCGCGCTCCAGGCGGTCGTGGACCAGGGAGTCGAACTCTTCCTGGCTGCTCACAGTCAGTGGCCATTCCATGGGCTTCTCCTTTCCCCGCAGGCGCGGGTGTCCCGGCGGTTCCCGCCCGCCGGCGCGTGGGTGTTGTCGCAGCCTTTGACCGCCGCTGCCGCGTGGTGGCACGGTTTCCGCCCGTGCCGGCGTCTATGAAAAAGGCGCCTGAGGCGCCTGATTCAACTCTGGTTGGTCGGGGCGGAGGGGGTCGAACCCTCACGGGCGCAAGCCCACGTGCTCCTGGGGCACGCGCGTCTGCCTGTTCCGCCACGCCCCGATGCGCGCTATCCCTTCGGTTGAGCGGATCGATCCTTGGGATGGGATCCGATAGGGTTGGTGTCGCTATTGCCGTCGTGTGATAGAGTGAGCGAAAAGGCAACCGCCCTTGGGACAGTCTCCGAGGTGGTGGTTGCCTTTTTTTATTTGGCCGTTGCCTCTAGGAGCGAACGCTCGCTCCCGCAGCGGTTCCAGACGACCAAAACGTCGTCGAAGGTGCCGTCGGCGAGGAAGGGCCTGACCCTTTCCAATACCTCCTTGCGGCTCGCCGCCATGTTGGAGACGCCCAGGACCACGGATCTACGCTTTGCCCCGACGGAGGTCATCTTCCTTCTTGCGTCGGCCAGCCTCTTGTAGATCTTCCTCACGCTCGCGACGTCTTTGATCTCGAGGTAGCCCTCGGGGGTCCTTGCATCGGGGACGCTGCTGTTGATCTCGGGGTTGAACACGATGGTGCCGCGCGCCCCGTGGAGGCCGTAGATCAGGGCGAGGCCGACCTCGTCTGGCGACGGCGTCGCGCCGACCACAGAGCCTTTCGAGCTCGCTCCCACGCTTCCCGACAGAGAGACACCGCACCCCCGTCCAATCTCCTCGAGCCTCTTCTTTACAGTCCTTTCGTACGTGCCGGCCGATCTTGGCCTTTCGGCCTTGAATGCCGTCATCGGGTCTTTCATCACTGTGTCGATCTCCGACAAGACGTCGATGTCGGCCACGCCGGCCCCGTCGGGGTTGGCCAGGGTCAGGGACACGCTCTTGAGCGCGCGCCTCTCCTCCTGGGTGAGGCCGTCCATGGAGTCGATCTCCACGAAGCGCTCCCACGTCCTGACCCACGCCTCCTGGTCAACCCCCTCGACGACCGCGCCCCTCACTGTCGGCACGGCCATGCACCGGCAGTTGTTGTGGCTCGCCTTGCCGGCCTTGGCCTTGTTCCGGTAGACGGCCCCGCGGCTGGCGAGCATGGCGCAGTAGGTGCAGGTCTCCGCGCCGGTGGGCACGCGCTGGTAGCGGATCTCCTTGTTCGGCGACCGCTCCACGCAGCGCTCGACGGTCTCGTTCGCCGACTCGCGGGTGCGCTTGGACGCGTACGACTCGACGCCCTCGAGGAACGCCTTCCGGTCCGGTGGCAGGCGCCGCCCGTCCGCGGCCGTCCTGAAGAGGGCCCCCGCCAGGCGTCGCACGGTGCCCTCGGCCTGGGCGGGGGAGATGCGGCTCGAGCCGTCCGCGGCCGCGGTGCCCGCGCCCTCGACGCCCTCGAGGCACTTGTTGTAGAAGGCGGCCGCCACGGAGGCCACGGCGTCGGACCCGAGGTTGACGTCGCCGAGGAACGCCCTCACGACGGCTTCCCTGAGGAGCCTCCAGTCGCCCTCGGGCATGTCGGGGTCGAAGGCCCGCAGGAGGTCCTCGGCATGGGAGCGGGCGTTGGCGGAGGCGGCCCTGACGAGCCTGTCCACCGTCCGGCGGAACCTTACCGCGTCCCCGATGCTCGGCACGGCCCACCCTCCCCTCCATCACGGCTGCCGCATCACTCCTCCTGCGGCTGGCTCCCGGTCTCGGTCCCGGCCTCGGACGGGGCGAGCAGGGCCGCGGCGAAGCCGAGGGCCTGGTCGTTGACCGTCTCCGCCCTCGCCCTCTCGATCTGGTCCTCGCTGAGGCCGGCGAGCTCCATGCCCACGCTCGTCTCGGCGAGGGCGGGGAACGCCTGGACGTACTTCAGGCCCGCGTCCGCCAGGGCGGCCCGGCTCGGCTTGTCCGCCGGCCCCCACAGGGCCCGGAGGGCAGTGAGCTCGTCGCCGAGTGCCGACACCGGGGTCCCGCGGGCGGTGGCCAGGGCCATGAGGGCGACGTTCCTGAGCGCGCGGCCGTTGGTGCGGTTGAGGGCCTCGGCCTCGACGACCAGGTCCTCGCGGGCCGCCGCGATGGCGTCGGCGGACGCCGGGTTGTCGTGCACGACGCCCAGCGAGCCCATGGGCACGCCCGTCTCGCCGGCGAAGCGCGCCGCGAGGTCGCGCATGCGCTCGGAGAAGGGCGCCGGGCTCGTGGGCATGAACTGCCCCACCTGGGGGTTGGAGTCGTCGACGCCGCGCGCCACGGTCATGATCGCGTCGATGTAGCCGTCCCAGCCGCCCTCGAAGTCGGCCGGGTCGACGCCCACGAGGTAGCGCTTGGGCGCGCTGTAGAGGGCGCTCGACACCTCCGCCT
The DNA here is from genome assembly GCA_041225335.1 of Atopobiaceae bacterium 24-176. Taxonomy (GTDB): domain Bacteria; phylum Actinomycetota; class Coriobacteriia; order Coriobacteriales; family Atopobiaceae; genus Granulimonas. The sequence continues at coordinate 128,788 of JBCLSF010000001.1, forward strand.
CGAGCTCCGTGCGCATGGCTGAGTCGGTGAGGGCCATCACGGCCCGGGTGATGCGGCTCGTCCCCATGGGGCGCTCGATGGACGGGCGGTGGACCATGGGCTCGATGAGGGGGCGCCCCATGGAGTGGCGCTCGCGCCTGACGGTCCACGTGCGCCGGCCCGCGGTCCGGGAGAACGTCACCACGGTGTCGGGGGTGTAGAGGTTGACCTCGCTGGGGTCGCCGTCCTCGTCCGCGTCGACTATGGCCATGCCGTAGGCCACCCGCTTGCGTCGGGAGTCCCAGACGGCGGTGGCGTTGAGCGCCGAGTAGGCGTTGACCACCACGGAGGGGTCGCCCTTGGACGGGTCGCCTGCCGACACGGTCCAGAAGCTGCACGAGTGCACCAGCTCCGATACCTTGGCCTCCTCGTAGAGGAGCCCAAAGTCGTTCTCGGCGAGGATGCGGTCGAGCTCGCCGTCGCCGGAGGCGGTGGAGAAGCCGTTGAGCACCGACCGGGCTGCCAGCGACTCGACGGCCCTGGCGGGCCAGCCCACCACGGTGTCGAGGGTCCGGTACTCGGGGGGCACGGTGCCCGGCAGCGTCACCGCGCTGACATGGCCGCGGTAGTAGCGTGTGCGCAGGGCGTTGCGCTCGAGCTTCGAGTGCCAGAGCGTCCAGCACCTCTGGAGCATGGCGAGCTCGTCCGCGGTGGCGGCTCCGTCTTCCAGGACGGGGGCCTTGGCCGAGGGGTCGGGCAGGCCGGTGGCCATGAGCGACAGTGTCACGTCCGCCTCCTCCTCATGTCTCTGTTCGTCGTCTTCGCGGCCCAGAAGGCCAGGGCGCACGCCTCGACGGGCGTGGCGTCCACGGTGTCGGTCGACCCGAAACCCCAGCCGCCGGACCTGCCCACGGGGCGCCTCACGCACCCCGTGGCGCTCGCGTCGAGCGGGGCGGAGGGGAAGTGGGTGAGGCCGCCGGTCTTGAGAGCCTCGTAGAACATCGAGACGGCCGCTACGTAGTTCGACGGCGAGGGCGACAGGACCGACCTGCGGGTCAGGCGGTCCTGGCCGGTCAGGATCTCCTTCACGAGGGTCGGGGCGCCCACGACGCCGTCCACCGCCACCGCGCAGAGCTTGGCACGGCGGTCCTTGAGCCACCTCGCGTAGTGCGCGCTCGCCCCGGTTGCCGCCCTCACGTCCACGAGCTCGAGGTGCACCGTGCCGTCGTCTGCGTGGTTCGCCACGGCCAGCGCGCAGGTCTCGCCGTCGGCGGAGAACTTCACTCCGAACGACACGCGGGTCTCGGGGCCCGGCTCCGGCTCCGCGCAGCGGCCCCACATGCGGGCCGAGATCGGCTTTGACCGGGTGGTCTCCGGCCACCAGCCGAGGCGCTCCCGGGCGAAGCCCTGGGGCGTCTTGCCCTGGAACTCCTTGGCCACCTGCACCTCCTTGAGCCGGGTGCCGAGGGCCGGGTTGACCCGGTACCAGCGGTCCCGGTCGGAGGTGTCGCCCACCTCTCCCACGCCCCACTCGTGGCAGCAGCCGCGGGGGTCGTCGTGCTCGTGGGCGTCGGCGTGGAGGCGCGTGAACACCTCGGCGGTCGACTCCGGGGCCGGGGGAGTGCCGGTGTAGATGGTCTGAGGCTCGCCGAGCGGGGCGGCCGAGTTGACCGAGGAGAGCGCGTCGCTCTGGGCGTCGGTGTACTCCTGGGCCTCGTCGACCACGAGCAGGTCGACGGTCTGGCCGCGGCCGGCGTCGGCGGTGCGGGTGCGGAACTCGATGGAGGGCTCCCGGGCGTCGGGGTCGGCGGGGTCGGCCTTGAGGGTCACGATCATCTGGCCCGCCGAGCGCGTCACCCGCTTGAGGAGGCGGTTGAGGTCGGGGAAGCGGGCCCTCGGGTCGTCGGGCGTGTCGCCGAAGTAGTACAGGAACCGTTCGAAGGCCGCCTTGGCGGCCTGGTACTCGTGGGCGGTGTGCAGGATCCGCTCCCCGCGCACGGCGAGGCCGTAGAGCTCGCGGGACTCGAGGACGGCGTTCTTGCCGTTCTGGCGCGGGACCATGAGGATGCAGCTGACGTTGAGCAGCTCGCCGCCGTCGGTCTCGGCGAGCCAGTCGTCCAGGACGTCGCGCTGCCAGGGGTCGAGCTCGAGGCCGTAGTAGGCGCTCGTCCATGCCGCGGCGTCGCCCTCGGTGACGGCGTAGTCCGGGCAGGACCGGAAGCTAGGCTCCTGACACCCTCGCCGCCCTGCGGGAGGCGTGCTCGAATCGGACAATCGAGATCCCCTCCTTGGGCCCGTCGTCTGCGGCTGGCTTGGCGGCCTGGGCGCCGTTGAGCTTCTCGTTGACGTCGATGAGGCCGACGGAGACCCCCTTGAGGTCGCGGACGGACTCGGTGGTGTCCATGGCTCGGGCGAGCTTCGCCCCCACGGCCCTGAGGATCTCGGCGTAGTCGCCCCCGTCCCAGGCCTCCTCTATGGGGCCCTTGCGGCGGGGGATGGGCTTCGGCATGCCGGGCAGCTCCGGCTGTTCGTCGGGCACCTCGGACCCCCTTCCTTCGCGAAAAGCGCCATGTGGAAAATCCCGGGTTGGGAGAGAGCCGGCCATATGCGGCGGAGGTGGCCTCCCCCGGGTAGGGGGGCACCCCCCCATGGGCCTGAGAGGGCCCGGCCCTCACCACTCCCTCGACGTCGGGCACGCGAGCCTCGTCACCTTCGGAGCCACCGGCCTGTTGCCGCGCCTGACGTTGCAGATGCGGTGGGCCAGCCTGACGTTGCCGCGGTCGAGCGGGTCGCCGCCGGCCGAGACCGGCACTATCTCGTCGACCTCCGGCGCCATGGGGTGGCACGTGCCGCGCAGGTCCTTATCCACGGGCTGGCCGCAGATCCAGCAGCGGTCCTCCTCGGCGAGCACCCGCCTGCAGAGCCGGTCGCGCGCGCTGCCGTTGGCGCGGCGGGGGTTGGTGGCCATGGGACGCACCTCCCAAAAGGGGAAGGCCCGCCCCACAGACGTGGCCGGGCCCCCAGAATCCGTCCATCACCGGAGCCACGTGCCCGCTCCGACGCCGCCGTCGCGACGCGCAGCATAACGAATACCACAGCGGGCCGGGTCAAAACGGGTCAAAACGGGTCAGTGCGGCGAACCTTTTATGACTTTCTCTTTCAGGTTCGTGACTCGGTGGCCGTGCCCACGCCCATGCGCGCCCTGGTCGGGCCCACGTGGTCGAGCCAGTCAACCGCCACCCGGCGGCGGCGCTTGGCGGTGGACACCGAGGTCCCGAGGGCCAGCGCCACGCGGGGCCAGCTCATCCCGTCGAGGTCCCTGAGGCCCACGACGTAGGCCTCGACGCGGAGCCCGGCGGCCGCCATCCCGTCGAGGACGCGCTCACACTCCTCGACGGACGCCGCGCTGCGCTCCATCCTCGCCGCCCTCGCCGCGTCCCGGTCCATCCTCGCGTCGACGGCGGCCATGGGGTCGGAGACCGAGCCCCTCGCCACCGAGACGCAGCCGGACCTCCGGCCGCCCGCCTCATCGGCCATGGCGGCGAGGGCCTCCGAGCGGCAGAGCCTCGCGTCCTCGGCGACCTGGGCGAGCCAGGCGGACGCCCACCCGCCCCTCATCGCCGGCCCCCGTCCCGCGTCTCCGGCCCGTCGGGGTCCACGAGCCTCTTGGCGACGCGGCCGAGCAGCCCCGGTCGCTCGCGGCCCGCCGCCCTGCAGAGGCGTCCCACCGCGGCGGCGAGCTCCATGGCCACGGCCTCCGCCTCCTCGGGGCCCTCGCAGGTGCAGACCGTGGCGACCGAGACGACTCCCTCAGCCCACGCGGGCGGCGATGTCAGGCAGCAGACCACCGCCGTCCCGGTGGTGGCGTCGAGCAGCGTCGAGCCCCCCGCCGTCACCTGCACCGCCACGTCCCCCGGCCTCCCGGCCCCCGTCTCGTGCATCTCCATCCGTGCCCCCCTCGTCGTCTAAGCCGTCCGTGCCTGCCGCCGCCGTCCCTTCGGGTGGGTCCCGCGGCCCCGGCCCCTCCCCGACAGACTCCCAAGAGAGGTAAGACTCCCTAGGGGGAGTCTTACCTCTTCTAAAAGGGGTGTCATGTGTGACGCCGCTAGCGTAATCACACGTGACAACACCGGAGGACGGGCCGGACGGGCTAGCGTTGTCACCCGTGACAACGCCGCTAGGGGTGTCACCGGTGATTACGCTAGGCTCGGCGGCGGCGTCCGCGCCGGGGCGTGGGGCGGGTTCCTCGGCCGTCGGATGGCCGCCCCACTCGGTGTCGGGCACGGGCTCCCAGTCGGACCCCATCCAGTCGCACTGGGGCTCCCAGGAGACTTGCTCGGGGGCCACCACGGCGGGCACGTAGCGCGCCGCCCTGACGGCCTCGGGGTCGCCCTCCGGCACGTCCACGACGTAGGTGTTGGGCCGCACGCCGCGGCCCTCGGCGACGAGGGTCAGCAGGCCGGCGCCCACCATCTTCTTGACGCTGCGCACGACGTTGCGGCGGTCCATGGCCACCATCCTGGCGATGGACTCGTAGGACTCGCAGACGGTGAGCCTGCCGTCCACGGTGCGGGCCCAGCGGACCATGGCCATGAGGACGTCGCGGTCGCGGCCGCCTAGGGCGCGGTAGCGCGGGTCCGAGAGGAGGGCCGTGGGGAACATGCAGAAGTCGTAGTGGCTCACGGCCTGTCCACCTCCCCGAGGTTCCAGGTGAGGACGGCGACGGGCCCGGGTCCCGAGAGGGACCGGCGGCCGCAGCCGTCGCACCGAACGGTGACGTTGCTCTCCGGGTTGGGCACCGACGCGACCATGGACGGGAACATGTTGCCGCACCGGCAGGGCGCGGGCACCACGTCGCCGTCCTCGTGGCTCACGAGCACCGCCGAGGCGCGGCCCGGGTCGGTGGCGGCCAGCTGCGCGTAGAGCCCCATCTGGCGCGACCAGTCCTCCGACGCCTGGCGGGCGCTCGGGAGGGTCCGGCCCCTCGCCCCGCATGACGGGCAGACGACGCGGAACATGCCGCCCTCGCCCTCGAGCAGGATCGCCGGCGCCCCGCAGGCGCAGCGCCCCACGTTGGCCCCCGTGGCGCGGCAGACGGCGCGCCCGGGGCCGCTAACCTTCGGCCTCATCCCTTGCCTCCTCCATCCTGTCCGCGAACGCGCGGAACGCCGCCACCGCCTCCTCGACGGAGCCGTGGCGGCCGAACATCCTCTTCACCGGCACCCCGTCGGCCCCGAGCGACCGGACGAACCAGCCGCCCGCCCCCACCGGGGCGAAGAGCGCGTAGGCGCCGTGCACGCAGACCGGCTCACGGTCGCGCGCGAGCCGGCCCCTCACCGGGCACCCCCTCGTCCAGGAGCTCGACGGTCACCCGCACGCGGCGCCCGTGGCGCCACCCGTGGCCCGGGTCGCAGACGAGGCGGATGCGGTCGTCCCGTCCCCGGTCGGGGAGGAAGGGGCCGGCGCCGAGGGTCACCATGTCGCAGCGGCCCTCGAAGCCGACCCTGCACACCGGCAGCTCGCCCCGGTAGAGCACCCGGGCGCCGCCGCTCACGCCCCCTCCCCGCCGAGGGGCCTGCCGCAGACCGGGCAGTACCTCACGGCCATGGCCATGGACTCGTCGGCCTCGGCGAGGTGCAGGGCGCCCTCGCGGTCCGAGAGCCACAGGTCGGTGTCCACCACGAGGTAGACGGGGCCGCCCGGGTCGTCGCGCCACAGGCAGCAGGTCGAGCGGAAGCCGGACGAGCGGGCGCCGTAGGACACGGCGCGCAGGTCGGCCCGGCGGTCGAGGTCGCAGAAGTCGCAGGCCCCCCGGTTCATGACAGGGCTCCCTTCGTCGGGTGGGCGGCGTCCATGAGCAGGCCGACGGCCGCCCACACGGCCGCGCAGAGCAGCGCGAGGGCGGCGAGCGCGGCGAGGCGCCGGTGGCAGGTGCAGAAGTCGGACACGGCCCACTCGAGGCACACGCAGAGGGGGATGCCGCTGGCCCTCCACCTCCGCCAGCGGTCCCGCAGGGGCGATCTCGTGGGCACGGTCACCGTCTCCCCGGCTCGGGGTGGGCTGCGGCCCACGCGGTCTCGGCGGCGAGGGCGTCGGCGGTTTCGGTCACCGGCACGAGGGCCGAGCGGTCGAGGGCGGGCCGGGGCGCGAGGGCCGCGACGAGCTGGCCGGCGGCGAGGGCGGCGAAGAGCGCGACCACGACGGCCTCGGGGGTGATGCGGCGGGGGAGGGTCCTGGCCATCACGCCACCTCGCTTCCCCGGGGCGCCCGGAGCACGTCGGACGGCTCCACGCCGAACTGCGCGGCGACGGCGCGGGTGTTGAACAGCCAGCTCTTGCCGTCCTTCACGGCGCCTGCGATCTGGCCGTCCCGGGCCATGCGGCGCACGGTATACTCGCTGCGGCCGGTCAGGGCCGCCACCTCCTCGGTCGTGGCGAAGGCGCGGAGGGGCGCGGGCCCGGACCTCGCCTCGTCGGCGGCGGCCAGGGCCTCCATGGCCCTCAGCACCGCGTCCATAGAGTCGCGCACGGCGCGCCCGGCGTCCACGAGCGCCGCCTTGGCGGACGCGAGCTCGGTCGTCCTGGACATGGGTTCCTCCTCTCTCAGAGCCGCCCCTCGGCGGCGAGCACGCGGTAGTGATGCACGTAGGAGACGACGGTCTCGGCCATCTCTCTCTTGCGGTAGGCGTCCGCCAGGGAGCAGCCGATGCCTCCCACCACGTGGGACGCCTCCCTGAGCTGGGCCACGGTGAGGGCCGTCAGCTCGTCCTCCGTGACGTCCTCCAGGCGCTCGAGGCGGCCCATGACGTCGTCGACGAACTCCCCCGGGGCGCTCATCTGCGCCCCCGGGTTCCACCTGCACCCCTCGGGCGCGCATCTAGCGACAGCCGGTGCAGGGTCTCCGCGGCTTTCCTCTCGGGCCTCGGGGCGTCCCTGACGCCGAGCCAGCGGGGGAGGAGCCAGCCAGTCCCGACGCCTCGGCCGAGCAGGTAGCTGGCAACGGCTACGATTGCGACGATGATTCCTTCCGGGATACTCATGGGTGACCTCGATGACTGGGAGCTGGAATGGGAAGACGTCTGCACGAGTTTTGGAGAGGCCCCTCGGTCGACCGCGCGCTCGCCTTGTTGGGTTTCGTCGGGGCCGGCGGCACCCTTTGGCTCTGCGGCCAAGTAATCGATATGGCCGCGAACTATCCCGTCCCCCTCGCGCTGGTCTCCGTTACCTGCTTCTCCTTGGGAGCCCTCGCGTCCTACCTCGCCGGCCACGACGAGTTGCAGCGCAAAAAGTGGGACAGGGAGATCGAGGAGCTTCGGACGGATCAAATGCTGAGTGACAGGTTCCGGCATGCCGCCTTCGGCGCGAGGCTCGCCATTTATGAGATGTACCGAACGGGGCGCCCTTTCTTGGTCGAGAGGCGCCTCGAGGGGTTCGAATCCCTCTCGAGCGAGCTGGATGGGACCGGCTACGTGGTCTACGAGGAGCTGTCCGACGGGCTGCTCTTCGATCTGCGTAACCCTGCCAGGGAGTTCTTGGGCGGCCATCCCGAGCTGCTCGAGCGCATCGCCTCCGAGTGGGAGGAGCTGCATCATTGCGAGTAGACGGCCGCCCGCGGCAGGCCCTTCCGCCTCACCGACGAGGGGCGTGACCTCCTCGACCGGGGCGCTCATCTGCGCCCCCGGGTGAAGGTCAGGGCCGCCCAGAACCCGAGGGCGGCGAGGAAGGCGCCGTAGGCGACGGCTCCGGCGGTGGTCATCGGCCCCATCTAGGCCACCTCCCCGGGGGCGGGGCACAGATTGTTCGGTGTGCAACCGGCTGTGTTGGTACGCATGTTCTGCACCATATGTGGTAGTCTCCCTATTCAGATAGTGATTGGATGAGGAGGTGATACGGATGGTTGTGCATCACGGCGGCAAGACCGGGGCGGCGGCCAAGAAGCTGGCGACGAAGGCGACGCCCAAGACCCAGAAGAGCAAGGCCGCGAAGGCCCTCGCTAACCACAAGGCGAGGAAGCACTGATCGAGCCGAGCGCCTGGGACAGGCCGATGGCGAGGCCCTGGACGAGGGTCTCGTCGTCGGCCTCCTCCATGCGGCCGAGGCGCATCAGGACACCGTGGACGACCTCGTGGAGGAGCACCTCGAACGACTCCTCTGGGGGGAGCCCTCGGTAGATGCGGATGGTGCGGTCCGAGGGCGAGATGAGGCCGTCCAGGGGCTCGTCTCGCGAGACCGTCTCCACGTACTCGACCTTGTAGTGGATGCCGAGGATGCTGACCCACCTCGGCCTAGCCGCGATGCCGGTGGGGTCGGACCTGTTCATCACGGCATCCAAGTACGCGACGAAGTCGTCGGCGGTCTCGTGTCCGGCCACCTAGGCCACCCCCTCGGCGAAGATGTCGTCGGCGAACAGCTCCTCGACCGAGCAGCCCAGGGCGCGGGCGATGCGGCATGCGGTCTCGACCTGCCCCGGTATCCCGTATTGCTCCCAGCCGTCGAGGGTGTTCTTGGGGACGCCGGCCGCCTCGGCGGCGCGGAAGCGCCCGAGGCCCCGGGCCTTCCTGAGCGCCCTGATGCTCGACTTCCTTCTCATGTCGATTCCTTTCAGACGGGGAGTGCCCCATTTTCTTGCCCATGTCAAGTGTTGATTCAGTTTCTATTAAGACGTACGTTCTCCCTGACAAGCTTTTGAGGGGAGGTGAACCTATGGCAGAGACGAGAGAGGAGCGCTGGGCCCTGGAGCAGGCCGTGGAGCTCGCGAAGGCGGCCATGTCCGGCGAGAGGGTCTGCATCGCCTACGGCGACGAGGTCGCGAAGTTCGTCGAGACCGTCTACCGCAAGGTGAGGGAGCTCCAGACGGAGGGTCAGTAGGCCGTGAGCTCCCGGTACGCGCGTGCCAGGAGCAGGACGTCCCTTGCGGCGCCGTCGCGGGGGACGTCCCTCCGCACCCCCTCGGCCAAGGCGATGATGGCCGCGAGGGCCCCGATGGCGGCGTCCTCCTCGAGGGACCGCCTGTCGGGCTGCCCGACCGCCTTCCCGCGTGACCGGGCACGGCGCAGGTTCAGTGTCTGCCTAGCCATCTAGGCCACCTCCTCGGGAGCAGGGCACAAATCGTTCGGCGTGCATCCGAGGACTTCGGCCAGGTCGTATACCGTCTTGAAGTTGGGGACGGTGACGCCGTCCTCCCAGCGGAAGACGCTCACCGAAGAAACGCCGAGGAACTCGGCGAGTTCACTTTGGGTGATGTCTGCCTCAGCTCGTTTTCCGCGCAGCTTCGCGGCGAACGCATCGTTGAAGTTCATCCGGTCCCCTCACTGCAAATCTGGTTATCAGTTGAGAGGAATCTACTGCAAATTAGATTAGTAGTCAAGCACGGAATGCAAATATCGTTGTCACTCCTGTTGTTTTTTATTACACTTCAGGACAAAGGAGGTGCGACATGGGTTATCGAATTCGGCTCAAGGCAATCCGAACGGATCGCGGGGTCACGCAGGAAGAGATGGCCAAGCGGCTAAACGTGAAGCTACCGACTTACCGCACTTGGGAACGAGGCCAAGTCAATATGACCCTCGAGAATGCCTATAAGTGCTCGGTCATTCTCGGGTGCACTCCTAACGATCTTTGCAATTGGTACGAGGACCATCCACAGGACCGGGTTGGGTCCGACCCGCTCCCCATCGAGGAGGCGAGGCTCCTCAGGGGGTGGAGGTCCCTCGACGAGCGGGGCAGGGAGACGGTGGAGACGGTGATGGACGTGCAGGTGACGAGCATCGGGGACGACCTCCCCGAAGAAAAAAAATCTTGCGGCCCCATCAGTATGTGAGCCCTCGCGTATCTTTCGGGGCTCGGTGATACCGTTCCCACGCAGGTGACCGGGCGGTGACAACTACTTTTCGGCCCTCCTGGCGAGATGTTTCGCGTGTGGGGGCAGGGGAGGCCCTGCCTGCGCCTGGTGTGAGTCGGACCCGCGCGTGAGGGGGTTGTTCCGTGATTACCGAAACAACCTTCCGAGCCTTCAGCCAAGGCACGCCACCGATGAAGGGAGACTGTTGTGACAAGCAAAGAGGTTGTCGAGACGCTGGAGGCCAAAGGGACGAGCGTGAGGGTCGTTTCGACCGAACATGGCGACTACCTCTCTTTGACCGACCTTGCCAGGTTCAAGAGCGACAACCCCAAGATGGTCATCCAGAACTGGATGAGGAACAGGAACACCATCGAGTTCCTGGGCGTTTGGGAGGAGCTGAACAACCCGGAGTTTAAAGGCATCGAATTCGATGCCTTTAGGAAAGAGGCGGGCCTCAACTCCTTCGTTCTGACACCCACGCAGTGGGTGGAGCGCACGGCGGCGGTGGGCATCCAGTCCAGGCGAGGGCGATACGGCGGCACCTTCGCCCATGCCGACATTGCCTTCGAGTTCGCCTCGTGGCTTTCGCCCGAGTTCAAGCTCTATGTCATCAAGGACTACCAGCGCCTCAAGGCGGACGAGGCGAGCCGGCTCAACGAGGCGTGGCAGGAGAGGCGTCTTTTCTCGAAGATGAACTACCGCGTCCACACCGACGCCATCAAGGAGTGCTTGGAGCCCATGACCGTCGGCGCCGCGAGGAGGTACGTGTACGCCAACGAGGCTGACGTCCTCAACGTGGCCCTTTTCGGCAAGACGGCCCGGCAATGGAGGGAGGCCCACCCCGACGCGGGCGGCAACATCAGGGACCACTCGACTATCACCGAGCTGCTGGTGCTCGCGAACCTCGAGAGCCTAAACGCCGAGATGATCAGGGCCGGCATCGCACGCGAGGACCGGGTGGTGAGGCTGCGCGAGTCCGCTGCGACGCAGATGCGCTCGCTGGCGGGAAACCCCACCCTGGTCGCCCTTGAGGAGTCCGGGGGCACGGTCGGCGACCTACCTAGCGGCACGCGCTGACGGGTGCGACCCGGCTGCGCGAGGGGGTGCGAAGCTGGGTCGCGCGATCGAGAGAGGAGAGGAAGCAAGATGGGTTTATACGCGGAAAGGTCGATGGTCGCGTACCAGCTTCGGGCAAAGAGGTTCAGGAGCAAGGACGAGTCCGTCAGCATGGACGATCTGGACGGCAAGAGCCTCTATCAATGGGTCGAGGCCTACCGCTCGTCAGCCGGAGGGACTTTTTCCAGCATTGGCAGGTCGGGCAGGTACTATATGCCTGTCGATTGCAGGGTGCTCGATGAAGGGGCTTTGGTTATCCTTGCCTCCGGCACCGCGGGCGAGCTTAGGGAGATATACGATCTCGGCACTTGCGCCAAAGGCGAGTCTCTGGCTCGAGACGAGGTCCCAACGGTGCACACTCGCGTTTTCGTCACGACTGAGCGGACGCCTTCCTATGGATTGATGTTCGTGGAGCACTCTGCTTCTGCTGCAGGGGACACTGCTTTTCTCCGTGGATTCACGTCGTTTATGGGCAAGGAGTGCCGACCGGTGACCCTTGACTGGACAGCCGTCTTTGAACCTGAGGCGATCGAGTCGTTGCGGGGGATCAGCAAGGTCGAGTTCGTGCGTACCTACACGAGCAACGATGTGGCCGAGGGCGCGAGCGCCTTGGCGAGGGAGGTCAGATGCTCCGTCGCTGCGAAGAGGGGAAGGTTTTTCCCGGCGCGTTTGCTCGGCTCGGCTATGACTGCGGTCGAGGGCGCGGTTGCCGGCATGCAGGGGTGCCTCAGCCTTTTCGGCGCCTCCCTTCCCGATTGGGCCCGCGACGAGGGTACGAGGGCGTTTGCGGATGTGGTGCGTGGGGACGGGACAAAAAGGAGGGTCGAAGTCGGCCTCGGCTGCGATTTTAAGATGAGGGAGATCCTCAATGGAAAAGGTTCCCCTGAGCTGGAAGACAATGATTTTGTGAAAGTCTGCCTGGACAAGGCCGAGGTGCTCTGGGACAGATACGGGTCGTAGGGGGGCAGGAAATGGGGAAGGCCAGTATCCGACCTGTTTTTCGCGCCTATGTTCGTACGCTGCGGAGGGAATTCGACGGCCGACCGTTGTTCCGCGACATCGTTTTCCAGCTGATCGCCCCTGTTCTGGTGGGGCTGGTCCTGCTGGTTCGGATGCCCGACGTGCTCGCCGACGTGATGGCCTCTTCCGGCGGTGCCGTGACGGCCATCGGTATCATCTCTTCCTTCATGTACGGCGTCTCTGCCATGGTTTTTCAGATAAGGGTCGACATGGTCGACCGCAAGGGCTTGGCGTCGGACAAGGAGTCCCGGCTTGTTGACGAGCTCTTCGCCGACGTCCTGTGGGCCGTCGTATCCGGGTTTCTCTCTGTCGTCCTCATGGTCTTTGCAGGGTCGTCGCCAAGGCCGGCCGTCTGGCAACTTGTCTTCGGCTCCGCGGGTGTGGCGTTCATGATTAACTTTACCATCGTATCGTTCATGTGCGTGAAGAGGATGGGCTCTCTGTATTCAGTGGTGGCGGACCTGTGGTCGAGGAGGCGGGAGGGGAGCTCCGGACCCTCCTAGATCACGTCGTTCATCCGCTCCGCGGCCCGGCGCTTGGCGTCGGGGTCCGCCGAGGCGTAGATGTCGAGCGTCATGGCCGCCGAGGCGTGGCCGAGGTTGCTCGACACGGTCTTGATGTCGACCCCGGCCGCCACGGCCGCCGTTGCCCACGAGTGCCTGAGGTCGTGGAACGTGCAGACCCTGCCCTCGCAGCCGCGGATGTCGTAGAGCCGGGCTATGGCGCCCCACTCCCGGGTGATCGCGTGGGGGTCGCGGTGGCCGGCCGCGTCCCCGACTACCCACTCGCAGGACGGGCCCTGCGACGCGCGGCGCCTGCGGAGGACGTCAGCCAGGCGCGCCGGTATGGCCACGTCCCTGGCGGACCCGGCGTTCTTCGGCTCCTTCACGTAGGTGCCGTCGGTGCCCTCCCCGATGGACCGCCGTACCCAGAGCACGCCGGCGTCGAGGTCCACGTCGGACCACCTGAGACCGCAGACCTCGCCGCGCCGAAGCCCTGTGAAGAGGGAGACCATGGCCGCCGTGGCGGTGGGGGAGGGAAGCATCGGCTCGAGCACCGAGACGAGGCGGGCGCGGCCCTCGGAGTCGAGGGAGTTGATGCCGGGCTTAGCGGGGACCTTGCGCGGGGGCTTCACGCCGTCGAGCGGGTTCTTGGCAAGTATGCTGTCGAGCACGGCGCGGTCCAGGACCATCTTGAGCAGGCGGTGGCACTTAATGACGGTGGCCGGCGCGAAGTCCTCGGAGAGCCGCCCCTCCCACTCCTCGGCCGCCGACCGCGACAGCCGGTCGAGCCTCATGGGTCCCAGCGTCCGCCTGATCCTTCTGGCGATGCCCCGGTAGTCGAGGACGGTGGTGCTCGTCACCGAGCCGACGGCCGCCTGGGCGTCGATGTAGGAGTCGACGTAGTCGGACACGTCGACGGACGCCACGGGCGCAGCCTCGCCGCCGGACTCCGACTCCATCTCCGCCCTCCACGCCGCGAGCTCGCGCTTGGCCGCCTGCTCGGTGGTCGCCTTGAGGCGGCGGGACCTCTGCCTCCACGCACCCTCTGCGTCCTTGTAGGAGAGGACTCCCCTCCATGCCTTGTCCTGGTCCTTGAGCTTGACCAGCCGGGCGCTCTGATAGAGCATCTAGGTCACCTCGCAGTCACAAAGAGTCACAAAGAAAGTCACAAAACGGGTCACAAAACATCTGCCCGTATCGTAATCCATCGCAACGCTTCGCAACAAGGAACACGAGGTAAATGCAGTATATTCAACGCTACGAACTGACGAGGAACGCTGGGAAACGCAAAAACAAGAACTCTTAATCCCAAGGTCCAGGGTTCGAACCCCTGACGGTCCACCATTGAATTCTCAGGCCATCGGCACAGTCCGGTGGCCTTTTTAATTTGCAGAAGCGGATGCTCGCTCGGATGCTGTCGGAGCAGAAGCTCTTACCGGATGTTTGGTACTTTTCGCCTGTGGTTGCCCTCCAAAACCACCAAACATCGCAGAGTTTGGTGGTTTTCATCAGATGCGAATCCAAAAACCACCAAACACCGGCGGCCGGCTGTACCGTCGTCATCGGCGGCGCTGCCCTCGTCGTTGTCCGCGTCACGGCCCGTGCCGGCCTTCGCCGTTGTGTCCTCCACATCGCCCCGCCGCTGCAACAGCAAAGGTTGCCTATCCATTACTGGGCATTTATCACGCTATTTCTGATGTATTTGCGTGTTTGCGGGCCCCAAAGCCCCACTTTGGCGCCCGGGGTCTTCGCGGGCATTAGCATGGCCTCGGTAGTTTTCGAAAAGAAGGGCTTGCCCATGGGCAACTACATCACGGCCAACGACGTCTTCCTCCACTGCCCGGCCACCACGCGCGACGAGCTGCTCGAGTTCGTGGCCGAGAAGGCCGTGGAGCAGGGGGCCGCTACCGACAAGGAGGCCCTGCTCCAAGCGTTCCTCGACCGCGAGGCCACCGAGTCCTGCGGCCTGGTGTCGGGCGTGGCGGTGCCCCATGCCAAGTGCGCTTGTGTGAGGTGCCCCTGCGTCATGGTGGTGCGCTGCGACAACGAGCTCGCCTGGGAGACCATGGACCACGCCCCGGTGAGGTGCGCCGTGGCCATCATGGTGCCCGACACCGATGCCGGTACTCCGTACCTGCGCCTTCTTGCCAAGGCTGCCGTCATGCTCATGGACGACGACTTCGTGGAGAGGGTCCGCGCCCTCGACGACCCCGCCGAGGTGGCGGCCGCCGTCAACCAGGGTCTCGGCGCTTAGGCCCCAAGCTTTCAGTCGGCGCGCCGCCTGCAACCCCAGTGGGGGCGGCCCGTCGGGGTTACACTGTTCTTAAACTAACGTCCAGCAAGCCCGCGCGAGGGGAGCTCCCGTTGATTTACACCGTCACTTTCAACCCGTCCGTCGACTACGTGATGCATCCCACCACGCTCGACATGGGCTATACCAACCGCTCCACCGCCGAGGAGATGTACGCCGGCGGCAATGGCATCAACGTCTCCACCATCCTCACCGAGCTGGGCGTGGACAACGTGGCCATGGGCTTCATCGGTGGCTTCACGGGCGACTTCGTGCTCAATACCCTTCAGCAGCAGGGCATCAACACCAACTTCATCCGCCTCGAAAAGGGCAACACGCGCATCAATGTCAAGCTCAACGGCATCATCATGACCATCATCAACGGCATGGGGCCCAACATTCCCATCTCTAAGGTCGACGAGCTGTTCGCCCGCATCGATCGCGTGAGCTCCGGCAGCACCCTCGTGCTCACGGGGTCCATTCCCAGCTGCCTGCCCGACGACATGTACGACATGATGATGAGCAAGTTCTCCGGCCGCGGCATCCGCTTTGTGGTGGACGCTCCTGGCGACCTTCTCATGAACGCCCTGGCCGCTGAGCCCTTCTTCATCAAGCCCAACAACCACGAGGTGGGCCGCATCTTCGGCGCCAACCCCGAGACGCCCGAGGAAGTGCTGCCTTACGCCCGCCAGCTCCATGAGAAGGGCGCACAGAACGTGCTCGTCTCCTGCGGCGGTTACGGCGCTGCTCTGGTGGACGCCAACGGCGAGGAGCACGTCACCCGCTGCCCGCCGTGCCGCCTGGTCAACGCCACCGGTGCCGGCGACTCCATGGTGGCCGGCTTCTTGGCCGCCCTCGACCGTGGCTGGTCCTACGGCGACGCCCTCAACTACGCCAGCGCCTGCGGCTCGGCTACTGCCGCCTCCAACGGGTTGGCCAACCGCAGCACCATCGAGCGCTTCTACTCCTCGCTCAAGCACCTTCTCGCCGACGAGAAGGCCCATGCGGGGGAGGAAGTTGTCGAGGTCGTGGAAACTAACGACGACGACGAGGCTTAAGGCCGTTTTAGGCAGTTGCTTTTAAGCTCGCTGGTACAATCAATTCGGTAAAACGGGGAGGGGAGCCCCTTTCCCTGAGGCCCCAAAAGGGGTCGGTAGAGCAAGTACTAATTAAGGAGAAGGAACATGGTTTCTCAGACCGTCACCATCATCAACCCCACTGGCCTTCACATGCGCCCCGCCGGCCTCTTCGCCTCCACCATGGGCAAGTTCAGCTCCAATGTCACCATCAAGGGCAACGGCAAGGAGATCAACGGCAAGTCGCCCATGGCCATCATGGCCGGCGGCCTCGGTGCCGGCACCGAGATCGAGATCGTGTGCGAGGGCTCCGACGAGGCCGAGGCCCTCAAGGCCGCCGTCGAGCTCGTGGAGAGCGGTCTCGGCGAGTAGCTCTTAAAGCCCCTCGGGCTTTTCAGGGCCCGCCAGACCCGCTTCATCGGGGGGGCGCGACCGCTTGGACCCAAGCGCCGCGCCCCCTTTTTCATCCGAGAGAGAGCCGCCCCGGGGCGGCGAGAAGGAGGCACCAATGTTCCAAGGAGTCAACGGCTCCGACGGCATCGGCATCGGCGCTGCCCAGGTGGCCGTCGAGCCCGATTTGAGCTACACCCCAACGGCCCATAACGACCCCGCCGCTGAGCGCAGCCGCTACGACGGCGCCCTCGACGCCTTCTGCGACCGCACCCAGGCTCAGGCCGACCGCATGGCCGTGACCGTGGGCGCGGAGGAGTCGCAGATCATGGTGGGCCACATCAACATGGCCCGCGACCCCTTCATGATCGACGAGATTAACAACCGCATCAACACCGGCATGAGCGCCGAGCAGGCCGTGGACGAGGTCTGCGACATGTTCTACGGCATGTTCGCCGGCATGGACGACCCCATGATGCGCGAGCGCGCCGCCGACGTGCAGGACATCCGTGTGGGGCTCCTGGCCAACCTGCTGGGCAAGGAGGTCGTGGACCTCTCCGTGCTGCCCGCCGGCTCCATCGTCGTGGTGCACGACCTCACCCCGTCCATGACGGCCGACATCGACAAGGAGAACGTGGCCGGCATCGTCACCGAGACCGGCGGCCGCACCTCCCATTCCGCCATCATCGCCCGCGCCCTGGAGATCCCCGCGGTCCTCTCGGTGCCCAACGCCTGCACCATCTGCCGCAACGGCGACACCGTGGTGGTGGACGGCACCCGCGGCGAGGTCTTCGTGAACCCGGACGAGGAGGCCCTCGAGGGCTTCCGCGCCGAGGCCGCCAAGGCCGCCGAGGCCAAGGCCGCCCTCAACGCCTACCGCGGCAAGCCCACCGAGACCGCCGACGGCGACCGCGTGCTGCTCGTGGCCAACATCGGCAACCCTGACGACGCCACCGGCGCCATCGAGCACGACGCCGAGGGCGTGGGCCTGTTCCGTTCCGAGTTCCTGTTCATGGACGCCAAGGAGCTCCCCAGCGAGGAGGACCAGTTCAAGGCCTACCAGAAGGTGGCCCTGAAGATGAAGGACCAGCCGGTCATCATCCGCACCCTCGACGTGGGCGGCGACAAGGAGATCCCGTACCTGGACCTCAAGAAGGAGGAGAACCCCTTCATGGGGTACCGCGCCGTCCGCTACTGCCTGTCCAACCCCGAGCAGTACAAGGTGCAGCTCCGGGCCCTCCTGCGCGCCAGCGCCTTCGGCGACATCAAGATCATGGTGCCCCTGGTGACCTGCCTCGAGGAGATCCGCTCGGTCAAGGAGCTCGTGGAGGAGTGCAAGAAGGAGCTCGACGCCGAGGGCGTGAAGTACAACCCCGACATCGAGGTGGGCACCATGATCGAGACCCCCGCGGCCTCGCTCATCGCCGACGACCTCGCGGCTGAGTGCGACTTCTTCTCCATCGGCACCAACGACCTCATCGGTTACACCATGTGCGCCGACCGCGGCAACGACGCCATCGCCTACCTTTACAGCGTCTACAACCCCGCGGTGCTTCGCTCCATCAAGCGCGTCATCGAGTGCGGCAACGAGGCTGGCATCATGGTGGGCATGTGCGGTGAGGCTGCGGCCGACCCGCTGCTCATCCCCATGCTCATCAGCTTTGGTCTGAGCGAGTACTCCGTGAGCGCGCCTTCCGTGCTCAAGACCCGCAAGACCATCTCCGAGTGGTCCCGTGCCGACGCCGACGCCCTTGCCGAGAAGGTCATGAAGCTCAAGACCGCCGAAGAGGTCAAGAACGCTCTGGCCGAGGCTGCCAAGTAACTTTTGCTTTATAGCCGTTGCATCCAGCGGTTTTATCAAAGCCCCCGTCCTTGCGACGGGGGCTTTTTTGTTGGCGTCCCGCCCCTCTCTCTCGCTCTTTCTCGCTCGTCTCGTCCTTGCTCCCTGCGTGCGCCCCCCTCCTGCGCCTGACCTTGCGCCTGAAAGCGGGTAGGGGCGCCCCTACCCGCTTTCAGGCGCAAAAAGGGGTTCGTGGCGCGCGCCAACTTTCAAGTTGGGGTGTCCGTCAGGCTGATAGGTGCCACCCAGCCCACACCAACTTTCAAGTTGGGGTGTCAGCATCTTCTCCGCTCCGCCCCCTCTGTCTTTGCGCCCCGCTGCCCCCCCCCTTGCGCCTGAAAGCGGTTGAGGGCGCCCTCAACCGCTTTCAGGCGCGCTCTGTTTCCGAATGCAAAGGGTCATTTAGATGAAAAAATTCCCGCAAAATTACCCTCTAAAACCAGAGGGTAATTATTGCAACGGTGAGCGTCCTAAAAGGATATGAAGGCTTTGCGCTGGCGCCACAGAATAATCAAGGTGCCTTGTTTCCGTCCAAGCGTACTTTCTGATAAAAAACTGCTGGTAGAAAGCCATACGTTATATACCACGGGCTTCAGACAGGAATACGAGAGGAGCCCGGCCGCCTATCAGCTCATCGGTCATAAGTGCGATGGGGGGGGGTGCTATCATTGCCACCAGCATGGATGGTTAGACACATTCACGCAAAGGCATCTGCACCCAAGGAAAGGACGAGGGGCCCATGACCCTCCTGGAACTGTTCCATCTGCTCAAGAAGCACCTACGGCTGGTGATAGCCCTGCCGGTGGTGTGCGCACTCGTGTGCGCGGTGGTGAGCTACGGCTTTTTGCCCAACACCTACACGGCCACCACCTCCATGTACGTGCTCGCCAAGACCGGCGACGGCACCTCCAACACCCTCAACAGCGACCTCACGGCCTCGCAGCAGCTCACCAACGACGTCTCGACGCTGCTCAAGAGCTCCCGCGTGGAGACCCAGACGGCCGGCACCCTGGGTCTCAAGGACCTCTCGGACTACAAGATCGACGTCACCAGCTCCACCACTAGCCGCGTCATCTCCCTCTCGGTCACCGGCACGGACCCCGCCCAGACGGCGGAGGTCGCCAACGGGCTGGCACAGCAGGTCTCGGCCATCGCCCAGGAGGTCATGAACGTGGACTCCGTGAACGTGGTGGACCAGGCCCAGACCCCCGAGAGCCCGTCCGGCCCCAGGCGCCCGCTCTACGTGGCCGTCGCGTTCCTGGCCGGCCTCTTCCTCGCCGTGGCGTTCGTCGTGGTGGAGGACATGGTCAACACCCGGGTGCGCAGCCAGGAGGAGCTCGAGGAGCTCGTAGGCCTGCCCGTCATGGGCCGCATCCCCGCCATGAAGGAGGCCCGCTGATGGCTCGCTCCACCGGAATCGACCGTGTCCAGATGCAGAACGCCCTCAAGCGCCTGGCCACCAACATCCAGTTCTCCTCCGTGGACGACCCCGTGCGCACCCTCACGGTCACCTCGTCCATCCCCAACGAGGGCAAGACCACCATCTCCTGCGGCCTGGCCGAGGCCTTCGCGTCGGCCGGCAAGCGCGTGGTCGTGGTGGAGTGCGACATGCGGCGCCGCTCGGTGGCCAACCAGCTCAAGGTCTACGCCAAGCACGGCCTCTACTCCGTGCTCTCCCACCAGGTCACCCTGGAGGACGCCGTGGTGGAGACGGGCGTCGCCGGCCTCTACTTCCTGGACGCCGAGCCGCGCCTGCCCAACCCCGTGGACATCCTGCAGTCCAGGCGCTTCCATGCCCTCATGGACGACCTTTCCCGCGCCTACGACTACGTGATCTTTGACACCCCGCCCATCTCAGCCTTTGTGGACGGCGCCGTGGTGGGCCACCTCACCGACGCCACGCTCCTGGTGGTGCGCGAGAACTTCACCAAGCGCGAGACCGTGCAAGCCGCGGTGGAGCAGCTCAAGACCGCCGAGGCCAACGTCATCGGCACGGTGCTCAACTACTGCGAGGCCGAGGAGAACGAGTACTACTACAGCTACTACGCCAAGGACGGCAAGCGTATGAGGCGCGAGGACGTGGAGGTGGCCCGCAAGCAGACCGCCGCCCCCGCCGCCGCACCGTCCATGAGGCCGGTGGCGGCCGGCACCGTGACCGCCCCCAGGCCCTCCGCGGCCGGCCCCCGGCGCATCGCCCCCGAGTCCACGGCCGAGATGCTCGGCCTCGCCCACGACCCCCGCATTCGTGCGGGCGAGGAGTGAGGTAGGCAATGAGAGACATTCACAGCCACATCCTGCCGGGCGTTGACGACGGGGCGCCTGACATCAAAGCCTCGCTGGAGATGCTGGAGACTGCCAAGGCCGCCGGCGTCACCTCAATCGTGTGCACCCCGCACTGTCGTGAGCCGTTCTTTGACTTTGATGCCATGCACGAGGCGTTTTGTGAGCTCACGGCGGCTGCGCCGGACTTCCCCTTCACCATGGGCTTTGAGGTGAACCACTCCAAGCTCATGGACCTGGGGCTCGAGGAATGGGCGCCCAAGCTGGGCATTTCCGGCTCGCGGGACTTTTTGCTCGAGCTTTCTAACCGCTGCACGGCCGACGACTTCCAGGATTACGAGCGCACCATCTTGGCGCTGCAGTCCATGGGCTTTCGCGTGATCGTGGCGCACCCGGAGCGCTACCGGGCCATCCAGGAGGACCTCTCCCTGGCCCAGCGCCTCATCGACCTGGGCTGTCGCCTCCAGGCCTCCGCGGACTTCATCGACGGCGGGCGCCTGGGCCGCGAGAAGAAGCCCGCCACCAGGCTCTTCAACCAGATGGCCTATTCCTTTGTGGCCAGCGACGCCCACCGGCCGGAGCACTGCGAGATGCTCGGGCGCATCCGCGCCAGCGGCAACTACCGCCTCAGGCCACGGCACATGCGGGTGCCGAGCGTGGCCTGAGGCCCCAGCGGGATCACCGGGAGCATGCGGCCCGGTGGTCTGCGACGGGGGCTCTTGGGGTGTGTGGGCAGCCCGAGAGCCTCCATCGCAGGCAACTGCACCCATAGCCCCTGCGGCACCGGTCGTCGCCTCGGTGCGCGCCGGTAGCCGGAAGGGGTCACACACAACGGTCCGTGCGCCGTGCCCGGGAGGGCGCGGCGGCGGCGAAGCCGTGCCGTATTGAGGAGGACCTCGTGCCCAGGGACCACACCCGCACCTATGTGCTGCAGACCATGGCAGGTCAGGAGCGAAAGCTCAAGGAGGCCGTGGAGCGCGGCGTGGGCGGGGTGGGGGAGTGCTACATCCCCGAGCGCGAGGTGGCCGAGAAGCGCGACGGCCGGTGGGTGAGGGCCGTGAAGCGGCTGCTGCCCGGCTATGTGTTCGTGCGGACGGACGACCCGGACGCCCTTGCGGCCGGGCTCCGCGAGCTCCCCGGTTTCTCAAAGCTCCTAGGCGTCTCGGGCGAGCGGTTCTTGGCGCTGACGCCGGGTGAGGAGGCCTGGCTGGGGGCGCTGGCAAACCCGGAGACCCACGTGGTGGAGCTGAGCCAGGGCGTCATCGAGGGGGACCGCGTGCGGGTGAGTGCGGGGCCGTTGATGGGTTACGAGAGCGCGATTAAGAGGATAGATCGCCACAAGCGGGCGGCTTGGATTGAGGTGTCCCTCATGGGGCGCACCAAGCTGGTGAAGGTTGGGCTGGAGATTGTCAGAAAGCAGAGTTGACCGGAAGCTGCCAAAGACCGGCGGGGCTGCGGTGCCCGTGTCGGTGGTGGTTGACGTCAACACCCTCGACGGCGAGTGGGGGCAGACGTCGATTCCCGACGAGGGGGCGGAGGCGGCGGCCCAGCGGCTGTACCACCGCTACGCGTACCGGTTCGTGAAGCGCAGCTTTGACATCGTGTTCTCCCTGCTGGTCTTCATCCTCTTCTGGTGGCTCTTCCTGATCACGGCCGTCTCCATACGCATCGACTCTCCCGGTCCTGCGGTCTTCAAGCAGGTGCGGGTGGGCAAGGACGGAAAGCTCTTTCGCATGTGGAAGTTCCGCTCCATGTACATGGACGCCGAGGACCGCCTGGACGAGCTCCAGGAGCTCAACGAGAAGGACGGCCCGGTGTTCAAGATCAAGGACGACCCGCGCATCACGCGGGTGGGCAAGTTGATCCGCAAGCTCTCTATCGACGAGTTCCCGCAGTTTGTGAACGTGCTGCGCGGCGACATGTCCATCGTGGGGCCGCGCCCGGCGCTCCCTCGCGAGGTGGAACAGTATACCGAGCGCCAGCGGCAGCGGCTGCTGTGCCCGCAGGGAATCACCTGCTACTGGCAGACGCGCCGCAACCGGGACGACATCTCCTTTGACGAGTGGGTCGACCTGGATCTCTTGTACATCGAGCAGCGCTCGGTGAAGACTGATGCCAAGTTGATTGTCCAGACCGTGGGCGTGGCGCTCACGGCACAGGGGAACTGATGGCGATGGGTGCAGGACCTCTGTGCGTTGCTCAGGTCATAGGCAAAATGGTCGGCGGCGGTGTTGAAGCTGTCGTTATGAACTACTACCGGCACATAGACCGCAGCCGTGTTCAGTTCGACTTCATTATTGATTCTGATTCAACTGTTGTGCCAGCCGAAGAGATTAAGGATCTTGGAGGTCGGCTCTTTGAGGTGCCCCCTTACCAGCACTTGGGTGACTACAAGAGGACATTGGGACAGCTCTTGCTCAAGAACGGCTACCCTATCGTGCACAGCCATATAAACACGCTGTCGGTGTTTCCCTTGAGCGTTGCAAAGAAGGCGGGCGTGCCGGTGCGCATTGCCCACAGCCATGCGACCATGGGCAAGGGGGAGATCGGGCGCAACATGATGAAGCTGGCGCTTCGTCCCTTTGCCAACATCTATCCGACCGATCGCGTGGCCTGCAGCCGATACGCTGGCGAATGGCTCTTCGGCAAAGGGGTCGACTTCACGGTTGTTCCTAATGCGCTGGAGCTTGGCAGGTTCCAGTTCAGTGCCGCAGTGAGGGCAGAGATACGTGCTGCTTGGAATGTTGGCGATGACTGTTGTGTCGTGGGCAATCTGGGCCGAATGGAAAGTGCGAAGAACCAGGCGTTCCTCATTGACACATTCGCGCACTTACATGCGAAACATGACAACGTCCTGTTGGTCTTGGCTGGGTGTGGCTCTTTGCGCGAGTCTCTCGAAAAAAAGGTTCATGATATGGGTCTTGATGAGTGCGTGCGCTTCTTGGGTCAAGTGGATGATGCGAGCGGCCTGTATCAGGGAATGGACGTTTTTGCTCTGCCGTCTTTGTACGAAGGCTTTGGTGTGGCGCTTCTTGAGGCTCAGGTTTCCGGCGTTCCTTGCGTTGCCTCATCCCGAGTCTCTCCTGAGGTCGTGATTTCGGACAGCTGCAGGCTTATTCCTCTCGAGTGCGGTACGGATGCATGGGCCCGTGCAATCTGGGCGCAGTTTGCCGGCCGTCTTCGACGGGCTGCGGAAATCGATCGTTTTGAGAGCTTTGATATAGAGAGAGCTGCTGAGGGGCTCGGCAGCTTCTATTTGAGTCGTATCGAGGGGGAGAGGCAATGAACTCTCCCTGCGTCTCTATCGTGATTCCTGTCTACAATGTCGAGCGCTACTTGGTCGATTGCCTCGATTCGATTGCAGGACAGTCGTTCGCCGATTTTGAAGTGCTGCTTGTCGATGATGGATCAACCGACGATTCTCTTGCAGTCTGTCGACGCTTTGAATGCATGGATGCACGCTTTAGAGTGCTCGCACAGGAAAATGCTGGTGCCGCCGTTGCTCGCAATCGTGCTTTGGATGAGGCGGCTGGCGAATGGATCATGTTTGTTGACTCGGACGACCTTCTCGAATGCGACTGTGTCGAGCGACTCTTGGCTGCTGTCATGGCTTCTGGTGCCGATATCGCTTTGGGCGGCTATGGGGCCTTTTCCTCAAGTGTCTCAGAGTGCAAATACGTAATGCCTGATGTTGGTGAAGTCGATTTGGTGCGACCGTCCGAAGTACTTGCAATGATACTTTATCAAGACGGTCTAGATAGTGCTCCATGGGGCAAGCTATTCCGACGTGATCTGTTCGTTGGGGTGCGTTTTCCGCGATTGAGGTCGAGTGAGGATTTGGCAACCATATATAAGCCGTTTCTAAAGGCGCTGTCAGTGGTCCTCATGAGAGATTCTGGCTATCGCTATCGGCTCGTGGCGGGCTCGCTCAGCTATTCCAAGAACGAGTCCGAAGCGTGGGACGTGATGGTCAGCGCTTCTGATGAGATTGTCGCCCGCTTTCCAAGTCTTTTTCTGCCGTGCTGTTGCAGGCGCCTCTCATTCGCTTTTCACGTTTTTCTTATCACAAAAGATCTTTCTATTCGTCAAAAGCTGTGGGACGAGATTGTCGCCACTAGAAAAGACGTTCTTACAGACGGTGCAGCAAGAAAGAAAGCGCGCATAGCTGCTGCCGTGTCGTTTTTGGGCGAGCGTGTTGCCTGGGCAGCCGGGAACTTGCTGACTCGCACCCGCTGATGCGTAACCTCTAAGGAAGAAGCATGAAAGTCATTTCCTGCGCAAGCTACTATGGCTCGGGTTCCAGCGCCATAACCGATTACGTCTCTGAGTTTGATGGAGTGTATTCCATGACGAACGAGGAGTTTCGGTTCATCCAGGACCCCGATGGCATTGACGACTTGGAATTCCATCTAGTGGAAAATCACAACAGGCATAACTCGGGCCATGCTCTCAAGCGCTACAAGCGCTTGGTTGACTTCTATAACGGCAATTTGTTTGGGAGCAAATACGCAGGCGCTTTTCATAATCGTTGGAAGGAAATTTCCTACCAGTACATTGATGATTTGACGGATTTCACCTTCAAAGGCTGGTGGATGTATGATCTTTACGACAGAGGAAGCTATTTCTATTTTCGTAAGCGAATCGGTAATAAGCTGCTGCACAAGACGTTCTGGCGCAATCAACCTGAGCGTACGTTGGACACCATGAAGAACGAGGTCACGTATTGCAGCGCCCCTAGCCAAGAGAAGTTTATCGAGTGTACGAAGCGCTACATCAACGACCTTTTGACCGAAGCAAGCGGCGGTGCGGACGTAGTTATGGTTGATCAAATTGTTCCGCCTTCCAATCTTTCCCGCTATACCCGCTACTTCGATGACATCAAGGTTGTTGTGGTGGACCGCGACCCCCGCGATCTCTACCTCCTGGAGAAGATGGAGTGGAAGGACGGGGTTATTCCACATGATGATGTGGAAACCTTTGTTAAGTGGTATCGCTACACTCGCAGCCACCAAGAGAGGGAGGACTTTGATCCCAAGACGGCGCTTTTCGTGCGTTTTGAGGATTTGGTTTATCGCTATGACGAGGAAACTGCTCGCTTAAGGACGTTTCTGGGGCTCGATGAGGTTGACCATGAGAGCCCTCTCACCGGATTTGATCCCGAGAGGTCAAAAAAGAACACCCGCAAATGGCTCGTGTATCCAGAGGCAGCCGAAGACGTTGCCTATATCGAGCGTGAGCTCCCTGCCTTTATCTATGACTACGAGACGCAGGGGATTGAAGCATGAAATTCGCATTTGTTTTTGACGGCCTGGGCTGTGGCGGCATCGAGCGCGTGGGTGTGGACTATTGCAACGCGCTTGTAGAGCGCGGGCATGAAGTGACTGCGATTAATCTAGTGCCAGAATCGAATGAATTTGTGTCGCAGCTGTCTCCCAAGGTTGACTATGTAGTCAGGAGTTTCCCTCGCTCACTGGCGCCCGAGCGCTACTGCACGCTTGTAAAGCGCGCAGCCTGGGGTAGATTTGTTTATCCAATTGTTTTTGCGCTTTGCTCAGCTACTGTCTTGATCAAAAAGCCTTTTCTGAGGCGAGGGCTAGGTTCCTTCGACGTCGCCGTCGCTTTTTCAGGACACTATAATGACTTAACTTTTGTTTCTAGCAGCTGTGTGGTGGCAACAAAGAAGCTTGCTTGGCTCCATGGAGGAGTTTCGGGTTATGCCTTAACCAGTGATGGTTATCTAAATCTATATAAGAAATTCGATGGACTTGTTACCCTGTGCAATGATGGTATAGAAGAATTTGAGCAGGCGAACTGGTTCTTGAATTTTAATTTCAGGAAAATATATAATCCTATTAGTATCAGTTCTGCCAGAGTCGACAAAGCGGATGTCGAGAGACTTCAAAACCAATATGGCAACTATGCGCTTATGGTTGCGAGGCTCGATTACCCCCACAAGGATCCGTTTACCGCTATTGAAGCCGTAAAACAAATTAATGAGAACTATGGATACGACCTTAGTTTGGTCATAGTTGGAGATGGTCCTGATCGACAAAAAGTCGAGCGCTTTATTGAAGATAATAAAATGAATGGAAAAGTATTTCTTGCCGGTTATCAGGGCAATCCTGCACCATATTATAGTGCAAGTAGATTGGTTGTTCATGCAAGTGCCGGTGCAGAGGGGTTGCCGACTGCAATACTAGAAGGTATGGCCTTTAACAAGCCTGTTGTTGCGACTGATGTCAGGACAGGCCCAAAAGAAATATTAGGGTTTAATGAATTCGGGCTTCTATGCAGACCTAAAGATCCTTGTGATATGGCACGGCAGATCGCCTCGCTCCTTTGTGACCAGGCGGTCTATCATTACTATGCCTCCAAGGCGGAGAGCAGAATTGCAGAATTCTCAGAAGATAAAGCGGTAGATAGTATTTTAAGTTATATCACCGAGCTGTTTGCCGCATCTCCTAAAGATAACGGTGATAAATAGTGGGCTCGCTGATCTTCTGGGGCGGTCCCGGCTGGGACGACGCGACCATATGGCTATACATCGGCATTTCGTGTATTGCGGGCCTCTTTTCCTTCCTAGCTGCACGCTCTAAATCGGTGCATGGTCTGCCGTTGTCCTATGTTCTTGCGGTTATGACGCTTGTTCTCTTTAAGGGGCTTTGCGTCTCGGGTGTAGATGTAAGATTCAATGGTGGATATTATCTCAATTTTTTTTCTGCAGTGGATTTCTCTTCGTTTAGAGACAAGTCGGTTGAGCTTGGGTTTCAAATACTGACCACCTGCGTCCGCTCAATCACAGATAAATACGAAATCTATCTTCTTGTGACGGCGGCTCTTTCCGTTGTTCCAGTAATGTATGTATTTTGGAAACTAAGGGGCAAAATCAATCTGCCGTTTGCGGTCATGGGATATTCCTTAATATTCATGGTCACGGGCATGTCGGCAATGAGGCAGTTCATTGCCGTTGGACTGTGTCTTTTGGCGGCCTATTATTACCTTATAGGTCGGTATGTGCCTTCTTTGGTAGTGGTGGCACTTGCCGTTTCCGTTCACTTGTCAGCGCTGTGCTACGCCTTGTTGCTCCTGCTCGCGCTGATGAAGGGGAGTCGTAAGCTTCAGTTGCTCGTCGTTGTCATAGTGGTGGCAGCATTTACTGTCTTGCATGGTGCAACTGGGCTGTTGCTTACGGGGCGCTATTCCATATACGCCCTGAGCGGATCCACTGGTTTTGGCGTTGCAGTCCTACTGAAGTACGTTCCTGTTCTGGTGCTATTGGCTGCTGCTGAGCTGCATGCAAAAAAACTGTGCCCCAAGGACTCGGAGCGGAACATTGCCCTTTCTTATTGCTGGTCTGTTTTGCTGTTTGCAATTTGCATAGCGCTTATTGGGTACAGCATCCCAATTCTTGGGCGCGCTGAGTCGTTTTCCTTGCCGATTGTTATTGTGATTGCGTATCTAGTTAGGATGTGCGAGGATAATCGCTTTTTCCGAATTCCAGTAAAAGCTCTGGTGTTCCTTTATTTCTGCTTCAGGCTTTTGCTTTACATGAACGATGCCTACCTTTCAGAAGGCCTTATGCCTTATCAGACTTGGCTTTAGTTGTGCGTGGTGATGGTGCTGTGGTCAGAGTCGTGCATGTCGTTGGGAAGATGAACAGGGGCGGTCTCGAGACGTTCATAATGAACGTCATTCGAAATACGGACACCAGTCAGGTCAAATCTGACATCTTATGCACTATTGCTGGTGCAGGGGATTACGATGCCGATGTTCGTAATCTGGGCTCAAGCGTATTCAATATCGGGGATAGGTTTCAGTCCCATGCTGGCAAGACTCGTTTTTTATATCAATATATTGATTATATAAAGTGGTTTAAAGAGAACCCGTATGATGTTATTCATATCCATGGAAGCCACGCTTTTGACAATGCCATTGCGGCCAAAGCCGCTCTTGATGTGGGCCAAGGAAGTGTAATTAGCCACAGCCATACGAATAATGGCGTCCACAGGGTGCTCAATGCTGTTGGCGCTCTCTATTTGCGAAAGGCGCCGATTGTCCGACTCGCCTGCTCATGCCAGGCCGGCGAATGGCTCTATGGGAAGCCGGACTGTTTTGAGGTTGTCCAGAACGGCGTAGATGTAAGTCACTTCTCTTACAGCCATGAGGATAGAAGTCGTTGCAGGGCCTCGCTGGGCCTCTCGGAGAATGTGAAAGTTATTGCTCATACCGGCCGACTTGTTGAGGTCAAGAACCAGGCATTTCTTCTAGATGTCTTGCGCGCGCTTGCAAACGATAGTCAGAGCGAATGGGCCTTGTTGCTTATTGGCGAAGGGGGCGATGAAGGGATGCTGCACGAGAAGGCGAGGTCTTTGGGCATCGAAAACAATGTCAAATTTCTTGGCCTGTGCAACGACGTGTCTCCCTTTCTGTCAGCTGCCGATATTTATGCAATGCCTTCTCTTCATGAGGGGCTTCCCCTTGCGGCCGTTGAGGCCCAGGCAAGTGGCCTGGCAACGTTTATTTCCGGTGGTATGTCTCCCGAGACAAAGCTGCTGCCAACAACCGAAGTTCTCGCGCTCGATTTGGGAGCAGATGCTTGGGCACGGGCAATTAAAAGCGCCTCTCTTTGCGCGCCTAGCGAAGCTGACAGGGCGCAAGCGGCTGACGGCGTTCGGGCTGCGGGCTTTGACATTGAAAAGACTGTTGAAAGGCTCCAATCGATCTATTGCCAAGAAGCGCAGCACAAGTGAATGGAAGATTACATGCATGTATACGGATTGCTGGACACATCAATTAGAACCTGCAACCAGGGCGATTACATTATTGTCGAGAGCGTCAAGCGTGAGCTTGCAAAGTGTTTGGATAACTCATTTGTATTAGAGCTACCTACGCATGCTCCGATTATGAGGCCTGGGGAATTTGGATTCAGGCCAGAAGGAAATTCCGATTACTGCGCGCTGAAACAAATGGATTGCGCATTCTTGTGCGGCACTAACTTGATTGCTCATGACATAACTTCCAAATGGAACCAGTGGAATATTCAAGAAAACGACCTTTCTGTTTTGGGCGGGAAGGTGATCTCCGTCGGGGTGGGGTCCGCGCCTGGTTTCAGCTCTTTTTCGCGTCGTGCGTCGAAGTTGTATTCTGCAGTCTTTTCCAAGAGCTTCATACATAGCGCAAGGGATGAGCGCACCAAACTGCTTCTTGAGAGCTGCGGGCTCCGTGCTCTGAATACGGGGTGTGTTACGATGTGGATGCTTACCAAAGAGCACTGCGATGCCATTCCGTGTAATAAATCCAGCGTGGCGGTTGCCACGCTTACGGATTACAAGCGAGATCCTGATCACGATACCCAGCTCCTTGATCTCCTTTTGGAGCTGTATGAGAAAGTTTACCTGTGGATACAGGGAATTGGCGATTTCGCTTACGTCAATGACCTTGGTTTTGCAGATAAGATCGAACTGATTGCTCCAAACTTGAACGCTTATAACAGTTTTCTCAATCACGTTGACTGTGATTATGTAGGCACAAGACTACATGCTGGCATAAAAGCTATGCAAAAGACCAAGAGGTCGATCATTCTTGGTGTGGATAACAGGAGTTTTGATATTTCCAGGACATATGGGATCAATTACGTTCCCCGAGACGATATTGATGCTCTCAAAAGAAAGATTACTGGCAAATTTGAGACCAGCATAGGAATCAACGAATTAGCGGTTACTGAGTTCCTCTCACAATTCGAGGGGATGAGCGTTGTTTAGCCCAAGGACAAAAACGCTGATATCGGATCTTATCGCGTTTCTGGTGGGTGGTACCTCTATAAAGTTGTTGTCCTTCTTTATGGTGCCGCTCTATACCTTCTTTTTGAGCACTGAAGATTATGCTGTTTCTGACTTAGTCTCCCTGAGCGTCCAACTTGCGATCCCTCTTCTTACGCTGTCAATTAGCGATGCTGTTCTTCGCTTTGGCCTTGAGCGGGGAAGTGACCTGGACTCAGTCTTGGGGACAGGACTGGCAGTTACGCTCATTGGTTCGGTGGCCGCCTTTCCCATTTGTTTCATTGTTGGTGCCTTAACAAATGACTGGTGGGTGGCAAGCTCTGCCTATTTGCTTTTCCTGCTGCAAGGACTCTCCAGCTATTACGCTGCCTATTTTAAATGCGTTAACAGAGTCAAGCTCATGGCCTTGATATCTTCTGTAGCAGGGATATCAATAGTCATTTTGAACGTACTGTTCATAGCAGTATTACGCCTTGGTCTTCACGGTTACTGGCTTGGTAATGTTTTTGGTAACTGCATTGGGCTAGGCCTCTATCTTGCGTTCGGAGGTTGGCGGGCTCTTGCTCTTCTGCGCAAGCCGGAGCAGGGGGCCCTCAGGCAGATGTTGAGGTATTCGGTCCCGTTGATTCCCAACTCTCTATTTTGGTGGATCAACTCATCTATGGATCGTTTTGTGCTTACCGCCTTGAGCACTCTTTCTTTTGTCGGTCTATATTCGGCCGCTTCGAAAATACCTCAGATACTCAGCACGGTAAGTAGCTTCTTCTTCCAAGCTTGGAATATATCGGTGTTTCAGGACTTCGGTACTGAAGAGTCGGCTAGCTTTTTCAAAAAGGGGTTCCTTTTTATTTCGTTCGGCTCCTTCTCTGTGGCTGGAGGGCTCATTGTGATAAATGCCCCTCTTGCCCGCCTATTGTTTTCGGGCGACTTTTTCGAGGCCTGGAAGCTGGTTCCACTTCTCCTTACTGGAACCTATGTCAGTATTCTGAATCAATTTCTTGGTTCGTTCTTTACTGCCTCTAAGGACACGAAAATCATTTTTACGACGACTGCCGTGGGGTCTATAGTAAATATTATTTTGAATATACTGCTTGTGATTGGATTCGGCGGCATCGGTGCCGTTGTTGGCACGCTAGTAAGTTACCTAGTAGTTTATGCGGCCAGGGCCATAAAGATAAGCGGGAATTATTCGTTTTTGCGTCTTAGCCATTTCGCACCGGGCTGTGAAATTGCTGGCCTCTGCATTCTTTCCATGTTCTCTATGAGCGGAGCTGACCTCTTTCCGCTAGGTGCCCTGTTCTTGCTTATGATATTTCTTTCGTGCATCTATCTCTATTTATCAAGAAAGACTTTTTTGCATTAATGTCTTCGTGCCTCATCGTTGGACATGCCCTAACGTGCGGGAATATGGCCTATAGCTGCTTCAGTCCCTCCGCATCCAGCGGTGCTCTACGTGCTCGTCGTACTCCACGGGGGCGTAGGTTGGAGAGTCCTTGCGCCTGTAGATTGGGACCTCGGCGCATGTCCAAAGCGGTTCTTGTCGTGGTATAAATGAACTGGCGATCCCAATAGGATGGCCTCCAAGTGCCGGGGACTTTTCCCCGGCTTTTTTGTTCAGGAGACTTCTTGAAAGAGATCAGCTGTTTCGTCGACGAGTCTGGGTCGGACAATCTCCGTGACCGCTATTATCTCGTTGCTCTTGTGCTGCATGATCAGTCCGAATCGCTTACCGCCGAGATCAGGCGTTACGCGCAGTCTCTTAGGGACAAGGGCCTTCCGGATATTCCCCTTCATACGGGTCCGCTTATGACGGGTCACGAAGGTTATGGGGGGATGAGTATCTCTGAGAGGAAACGCTTGCTCTCGGCGTTTCGCGTCTTCTTTCGTAACCTTCCAGTGCGTTACACCTGCATCTCGCTCAAATCCGCCGAGTACGAGAATAAGGAGGAGGTTGAGGCTGCCATGCGTCGGGCGATCTCCAATTTTCTTTTCGACCACCTTGCCTTCTTCCAAGATTTTGATGATGTCAAAATCTATTACGACAACGGGCAAGGCACGGTGGCCCATGCGCTCCACAGGGCGATGGACTTCGCACTTCCCCGGGATGCCGTGGTCTACAAGGCGGCTGCACCCGAAAACTATCGCCTCTCGCAAGTCGCCGACTATATTTGCACGATGGAGCTCGCCGCTCTCCGTTATCGCGACAAGAATGCCACTGCTACCGATGAGAAGTTCTTTGGAGGATGGTAATTGTTTAAGCGCGGTATTCTGAGGGAGATGCGGGGCAAGCTGATTCCGTAATATGTTCCGGGCGCCGGCAGTGTAAAGTGAGGTGCCTGGCTCTCCCCGACGCTACCCCAGCCCCTTCCGCATCCAGCGATGCTCCACGTGCTCGTCCAGTTCCACGGGCCCGTACGCCTCGTAGCCCCTGCGCTCGTATAGGTCCGTGACGGCCAGCTGGGCGTGCAGGTGCAGCTCCCTCGCCCCGCGCATCCTGGCCTCCTCCTCGCTGTAGGCGAGGATCTTGGATCCCAAGCCGCCGTGCCGGTGCTCGGGCACCACGGCCAGGCGTCCAAAGACCCAGCGGCCCTCCTCGGTGACAACGCCCGGCTCCAGCTCCTAGGGGAACACGCGGGCGCAGCCCACTGGCTCTCCCTGCGCATCTCGGACCGTAACCTCAAGAGTGTGAGGGTCCTGGTCTACCTCGTCAAACTCGTTTTGAAAGCCCTGCTCCTCCATGAACACGCGGATGCGCACGGCCTTGGCGCCGTCAAAGTCGTGGGAGTTGAACGTGTAGCTCTCAGTCATGGGGCTCCTTGATGTGTCTGCTTTCAACCGTTAGGCTCCCAGCTCAGTGATGGGAACTACGTAGACACCAGACGGCAGCTGGGCGCTTATCTGGCTTTTCCAACCAGAGCCATCAAGAAGGACGGCTCGGGGTTGCGGGCCGACGGGTTTGCTGCAATTTTCTTTGCAAGGCGAAGCAAGGAGCTCTCCGCTTCGGGCACTTTGACATCGCTCAACTTGATTTCAATGGCACCCCAGCGGCCGTCGCGCAGCTCGATGATGCAATCAACCTCAAGACCGTCAGAATCTCGATAGTACCGAAGTGGGTCCAGCCGTGCCCCCGGAATGCAGGAGGCGTAAACCCTGAGGTCACGGAGACAAAGCTCCTCAAAAAGCTGCCCAAAAAGCTGCATGTTTGCCGGCAGCGCCTGTGGAAGCACTCCAAGAATGGCCGCAGGTATGGAGGGGTCGGCAAAGCAGTGCTTGGGTTTGGTGCGCAGTCGCCGGGGCGATTTTATGGGAGCGTCCCACCCAGGTAGGTCGCACAGGATGTAACGGTTGAGGAAGTAGTCCAGCAGCTCGCGAACACGTCGTTCTTGGGCCTGGAGCTCTTCCGCGGGAAGGTGCGGAGCCATATCGCTGGCGATGGTTTTGAGAGTGACCGCGCTGCCCACGTTTCGTGCACAGGATTCTAGGAAGCGCGCAAGCTCCGCCGGCGATGCCGGAGCGTTTGAATCTTCGCTGGCAATGATGGCGTCGATATAACGTCCGGGAACCATAAGGGCCTCGTCAAGTTCTAGATCTTGGGCTGCGGGCCAGCCGCCCCGGCAGATGAGGGCCGGAAGATCGAGGAGCGCCGTGTGGTTTGCGGCTGGCTTGAAGCGCCCTTCGAAGAGGCCTTCGAGAGAGACGGAGCCCGTGGAGTAGCCAGCCTCTTGGAGCGTGAAGGGTTCCATGGCGAGACGGGCGATGCGACCTGCGCCGCTATGGGCGGTTTTGCTTTTGGCGGGTCTTGAGCTGCCGGTAAGGATAAATAGCCCTCGCTCTTTTGGGTGGGCGTCAACATCGCGGCGTACTGCGTCCCAGACGGGAGGCACCAGCTGCCACTCGTCTATAACGTGGGATGAGATCCCACCAGCACGGCCGTGGGGTCGGCCTCTGCCAGCAGGCGGGTACCCTCATCATCGAGATTGACGCCGCTCGAATTGTGGGCTCTTGCCGTCCAAGTTTTGCCGCACCACATGGGCCCAGCGATCTCAACTGCACCGAAGGCTCGAAGCGTGCGCTCAATCAAAGGGTCGACAAGACGTGGAATATACGGGCATCCGTCGATATCCATGAGGTTCCTTAGCTGGTGTTTACGTAAATATCGGCTTCTTGGTGACGTAAATACCGCCTCTTGACTGACGTAAATATCGGATTTAGCTCCCTGTGTTTGCAAGGCCCCGAGGTAGTTGTCAAACTTCTCCATACAACACCCGCCCGTGCCAGGCCACGGCATCTCGGAGCGCCTGGGACCCCGGCCCGTCGAGGTTCACCACGTCCACCTGGAGGAGCGACCACAGGTCGTCCTGCAGCGTCCCCTCGAACTCAGGGAAATCGGGGCAGCCTTCGACGGCAAGGTCGATGTCGCTCTTTGGATACTGGGCGGGTCGGACGCCAGTGCTCTGTTTGTCGGTGGTTTTGCGGCTTGCTTCCGGGCCGATTCGCACCCAATCCGCCGACAAACGGCGGCAAATCCGGGTTTGCGCGCCCCGACTGCGCGATTGTCGGTACCGACAATCGCGGCAACTGCCGACAAACGTGCGGGAGCGCGGGAGTGTCGGAGCGCCGTGGCGCGGAAGGGGAGCGTGCTGATGTCAATCGAACGCAATGTGGCGTTGGATAGCGGTAGAATGACGTTATCGAGTTCGGTTTGGGGATTGGAGGTCGTATGTCTGTTTCCGCGACTACGGTTCGAATCGACAACAACGATCGGGCTGAGGCAGCCGACCTTCTTGAGTCGATGGGCATCTCCTTTAACGGCTATCTCACAATGGCCGTGAAGCAGCTCGTCAATCAGCGCCGCATTCCATTCGATATCGTTCCGGCTACCTACGAGCCGAACGAGGCGACTCGTCGGGCATTGGTGGCCGCAGAGGCGAAAGAGCTCGGGCTCCTCCCAGACGACGCCGTCTCCTTTGAGAGCATTGCCGATGCAATGGCGTGGCTGGATGAGGAGTAGCGGTGTTTGACCTTCTGTTCGACGAGTCGTTTAGGTCTGACTATCGTCGAGTCAAACGCTATTACCCCGGTGTGGTGCAGGAGTTGACGGCAGCGCTCGAGCTGCTGCGGGCGGATGGCTGCCTTCCGGCTGCCTATGGTGCCCACGTCTTGTCTAACCCCGGGGGCAATTACAACGGGGCCGCTGATTTCCACTTGTCCGACGGAAGGGTGGACGTTGTCGTTATCTACCTTCCGCACAAGACGAACCCCTCTATCCGCTTTGTGCGCATGGGGACCCACGCTGATCTTTTCCAAGGGCCGGTGCTTTGACGTATTGACTCGCAGGCCCCTTCCGCTTGCCGGTGGTTTTACGGCGCGCTTCCAGGCCGGCCGGCGCCCAATCCACCGATAAACGGCGGCAAATCCGGGTTCACGCGCCTCAGCCGCGCGATTGTCGGTACCGACAATCGCGGCAACTACCGACAAACGTGAGGCAGCCTGGGGGATTCACGCGTGCAGGCGCCTAGCAGTAATAACGCGGCATCGTCACCAAAGAAGATACGCCAGCTGTTCTCGATGGAGCGATGCTGGGCCTCGATGATGCGCATGAGTTTCTCGAGATCGCGGGCGGGAATCTTGCTTCCGTTGGATGCCACTATGCACCCGCCCCTCTGGTAAGCCAGAGCTTCGTTGCACGGGGAGACAGCTTTCCTTTTCCCACGTGCACGTGAATGGACTCGTTGCCTTCGGCGGACCAGAAGAAGACCCGGTAGCCTTCGATGGAGAAGAGGCTAGGCAATCTTCAATCCTCCCGATTGAGCGAACTCATAGATGAGGTGGGCGTTGGCCTGCAAGAATTCCTCGAACTCCGCAAGCTCCGCCTGGCTGAAGGAGCCTTCCCACGGGGTCCAGGTGTAGGACGGGAGCTCGCAGCGGGCGGAGTCGAACCCGTCTTCCGTAGGGCGCTCGAAGTGAACAAGGACCTTCTTGGTGTCGCCATCCTCGATGAGCTCGGAATGGCACACCTGAATGTCGTCGCCGAGGACCATATAGGGATAGAGCATGGGGCCCCTTTCTTCTTTTCAGTCTAAAACACGAAAAGCGGGAATCAATGCGAAACTTTGCAACTTCCCGCCCCCACGTTGCCCGCCCGGCAGCCCCGCCGCTGTAAACTAGTGGTACTTGGGCCGCCGGTGGCGGCCCTTCCAGGCGGGCCCACAACCGCTGACTCAACTGCATAGCCGCCAAAAAGACCGAGGAGGATCTTCGTGGCAAAGCATTTCAGGCAGCCCGGCGGGCAACCGTCCGCCGGGGGCCGGGACAACCGTGGGCCCGAGCGACAGAACCCCTATCTCTCCATGTCCCAGCAGGGCGGGCAGCCTGCGCCGCAGCCGTCCCGGCCGCAGCGGCCGCAGCAGCGGCCCGAGCCCGAGCCCCGGCAGGCGGGGGAGGGCCGCACACCCCGTCCCGGGCCCGCACCGGCCCCTGCGCAGGAGTCCTCCGAGTGGCCGGCGCTCCCCAGCGACTTCTCCATCCCCCAGACCTTCGACGCGCCGTCGTCTGCGGACCGCGAAGACGAGGTCGTACGCGTCAAGCGGCGCCGCCGTCGCAAGCGCGCTTGGCCTAAGATCGTGCTCGCGGTGGCGGTGGTGCTCGTGGTGGTCTGCGGCATCTGCGGCGCCCTGCTCCTCAACGACGCCCGCGGGCTGCGCGACGACGCCTCCTCCCTCATGAGCCAGGTGGACGAGTTCTCCAAGGCCGCCACCTCGGGCGACTCAGACGCCGTCAAGCGCTCCGCTGCCTCCATCGCGAGCAATGCCCAGGCCATGCACCGCACCACCGATGGCCCCATCTGGGCCGCCGCGCAGTTTGTGCCCGTGCTGGGAACGGACGTCCGGCAGGCCCGCGAGCTCTGCTCCTCGCTGGACGACCTGGCCACCAACGGCATCGTGCCCCTGGGCGACGCCCTCGCCGGCGTCAACCTCAAGAACCTCGTGGGCAGCGGCGGCACGGTGGACATCCCCACGCTCCAGCAGCTCATCCAGGCCCTGGGCGTGATGCGGCAGCCCCTGGGCACCATGGCCTCCACGCTCGACTCCATGGAGCCCTTCCACATCGGCCAGCTCAACACGCTGCTGGACAAGGCGCGGCCCATGGTGGACAACGCCAACCGCCTGGTGGGGGAGGCCGGCAACGTGCTGCCCGCGGTCCCCGGCATGCTGGGCGCGGACGGCCAGACCAAGACCTATCTGGTGCTGGCCATGACCGGCGCCGAGATCCGCGCCGCCGGCGGCTTCCCCGGCTCCTGGGGCACCATCTCGGTCACCGACGGCCATCTGCAGATGGGGGAGTTCTCTTCCATGCAGGCCGCCGCATTGGGCGACGTGGACCTCTCCTATGCCGTGGAACCCGAGGAGGCGTCGGTCCTCAACGCCGGTTCCATGGCCAACACGCCCGGTTCTGTCACTATGACGCCGCAGTTTCCGCGCGCAGCCCAGGTGGCCGCCGAGTACTGGCGGGTGGTGCGCGGCCAGAACGTGGACGGCGTTGTGGCGGTCACGCCCGAGTTTCTCGCTGCGCTGATGGGCGTTACGGGCGCCTCGGTCACCGAGTACGGCTTCACAGTGGATGCCAACAACATCAACCAAGTGCTCTCCCACGACGCCTACAACCAGCTTCCCAGTGAGCAGACCGACGCATTCTTCTCGGCCGTGGCGGGCCGGTCCTTCGACGCCGTGGTGTCGGGCCTTGGCAACGCCGACCTGCCCAAGCTGGCCGAGACCTTTGGCAAGCAGGTGGAGGCTGGCACCTTCAAGATGTGGATGGCCGACGAGCAGGCCCAGGCCGTGGCGGAGGCCCTCTCGGCCTCCGGCGAGCTCTCCCAGGACCCTGTGAGCCCGGTGCTCGGCGTCTACGTCAACGACCAGACCTGGTCCAAGATCGACTGGTACCTCGACATGGCCACTACCGTGGGCGACGGCGTCAAGAACGCCGACGGCACCACGAGCTACCAGGTGACCACCACCCTCACCAACACCATGACCGCCGACGAGGCCGTGTCCGACGTGGACTACATCGTGGGCGGCAACCCCCTCAAGCGCGACCGCGGCGACATGGTCACGGGCCTCACCCTCATGGCCCCGGCCGGCGGCTCCATCTCGGCCGTTGAGGGCAGCGGCGGCGTCTTCGCCGTGGCAGCCCAGGGCCAGGTCTACGGTTTTGACGCGGTGTCCTGCAACGTCCAGGACCTGCCCGGCGAGACCACCGCGGTCACCTACACCGTGACCACCTCGCCCCAGGCGACGGAGCCTCTGGCGGTGCAGTCCACGCCGCTGGCCCGAAGCTTTGGGTGATCGGCGCTGCCGGTAGCGGCGCATTGTCGGGGCCGTCCTCCTGGAGAGGGCGGCCCCTTCTTTGTGCGGTCTCTGCGGCCCTCCGGGCTTGGTTTCCTGGCCCTTGACTCTCCTCAATACACAACTGGTTCACAAAATGGCCTTGTTGCTGTCGTAATGAGCGTGAAACATTCCCTCTAGGCTACTATCGGTGGAAACGCCAGTTACTTCCTTCTCTTCCAGGAGAGCCATGAATAGATATCTTGCACGCATTTGGCGCCGCTTGGCCGGCGTTGCAGTTGTCCTGTGCGCGCTTTTGCTGTTTGCGCCGCGCCCGGCTCTGGCGCAGGGCACACCCGAGCCCGCCGATGCCAACCGCCGCCAGCTGGTGCTTGTGGTGCGCTTTGCTAACGACACCGCCGGAGACGGCAACACCGGCCTCAATGCCGTCTATCCCTACGGCGGCGCCTATCGCACCCAGTACGAGTCTCTTTTGCGCGACCTCAACGGAGAGGTGAGCTCAAAAACGACTCTTCAGACTCTATACAACTACGTCAAGACGGTCTCTTTGAACCAGTGCCGCCTGGCCTCGGTCACGCCTCAGTACGACGCCTCCACCGGACGCGTGGCCTACCTCGCGCTGCGGGGCAACCGAGGCTCCTACCGCGTCTCTGAGTCCATTGCGGCCGACGCCGTCGCTGCGTTCAACGCTGCCTACCCCAACTTCGACGCCTCTGTTCTCGACGGCAACGGCGACGGCCTAGCAGACAACGTGCTCGTGATTCCCGACACCGGATCGTCGGCCCCGCAGGTGGGCGATGCCTGCTGGCCGCGCCACTCCAATCTTGGAGCGGCGGTTTCTCTCGCCTCCTCGAACGTGAAGGCTTTTGACTACACGCTGGTGGATACCACCCACCTGATGGGCGTGGGCACCTTGGCCCACGAGACGCTGCATGTCTTTGGTGCCCGCGACCTTTATCGCGGCGGCTCGGGCACCATTTCCCAGGGCAGCAACATGCCTGTGGGCGTGTGGGACATCATGGCCCAGCACGGCGGCTCCAAGCTCATGTGGCCGCTGGCCATCACCCGCGCCGACTGCGGCTGGCTCTCCCTCGACACCGTGGACGCCGGCACCTACACCCTGAAGGCCCCCGGTTCTGGCCGCCAGGCAGTGGCCGTGCGCTCGCCGCTCTCCGACAGCGAGTACTTTGTCCTGGAGTACCGCCGCGCCAACACCGACCTCGCCAACCTCTCGGCCCTTGATACCTCCCAGAGCGGATCGCCCATGACCATCGGCGGCTCCGGTCTGCTCGTGTACCGGGTGAACCCCGCCGCCAAGTCCGAGGGCAACAAGGGCGACAAGGACTACGTGTACCTGTTTCGCTCCGGCGAGACGGGCGGTCCGCGTGGCGACGGTGCGGGCGATGTGCGCCATTGCCAGCTGAGCCTGAACGGCCGCGAGAGCCTAGGGTCTGCTGATCTCTCCCTGGGCCTTGGCGACGGCGCCATCACCCTGTCCGACGGCCAGAACTCGGGCCTCATGGTGCGGGTGACTGGCCAGACCGACGACTCAGTGACCTTTACTGTGACAAAGCCCTCCTCGGCCGACGCCGGCCTTTGGACCCGCGCGACCGACGCCTCCGGCGCCTGCCCGCTGCCCTCGGCCAACGTCGTGGCCAGCGATGTTGCCGCTTCCGGCGCCTCCGTGCTCCAGGCTGTGCAGGTGGGGGTGGGAAGCGGCGCCAAGGTGTCTGCCGCGGTCTTTGACGGGAACGCCTGGAGCTCGCTTGCCTCGGTTGTCTCCGGCCAGGACCTCAAGGCCGTCGCCGTCTCCGGCCAGGACCGCTATGTGCTCACCGCGGCCTACGGCTCGCCCAACCGCTTCACGCTGTTCCGCCAGACCGGCTCCGGCCCGTGGTCTTCCGTTGGCTCTGTGACGGGCTCGGGAAACGCGGGCGAGGTGGCCGTTGTCGGCGGCACGGTGCACGTGCTGGTGGAGGACGGCGGCGTGCAGGCGTATCGCCTGGACGGCTCCAAGCTTGCAGCCGTTGGTGCCAAGATCCCCTGCGGCTATGTGGCGGCTCTCTCCATGGTGGACGCAGGCGGCACGCCGGCCGTGGCGGTTGCGGACTTCTCGGCCTCTTCCACCGGCCTCTGGCGGCTCTCCGGCTCCTCATGGAGCAGGGTGTGGGACCGTGCGGGAGCGGTGAATGGCTTGAGCTCGGCCTTTGTGGGCAAAACCGGCTATCTCTACGTCAAGGGTCAGGACGGGTCGGCTGGCGTGGTGTCTGTGGGAGCTTCCGGCACGCCGTTGTACACGGCGCTGCCGAGCACGGTTCCCGCTGCGCTCGAGGGGTCGCTCGCTGCGAGCGGCGGGGCTCTCTACCTGGCCGTTTCCGCACAGTCCGGCAATGCCGTGACCGTTTGGAAGGCATCGCCGTCCAAGCTGGGCTTGTGGGAGCAGGTGGGCTCCCGCGTGGTGGGCTCCTCCGACAACGTGGGCGCCGTGGCGGCCGGCACCCGTGTCTACGTGGGCTCCGTGGGTGGGGGAGCGGCTTCCCTGCGTTGGCGCGACGTGGGCACCCAGGCCGAGAAGCCCACGGTGCCCAGCGATCCCGTGAAACCTGTTGCGACCCAGCTGACTTCGGTGGCGGTGCAGGGCGGTCCCTTTGTCTACAACGGCAAGGCCCATACGCCTACGGTTACGGTGAAAGCCGGCAACACGACGGTTCCTGCCAGCGGGTACACCGTCAGCTATAGCAACAATGTGAACGTGGGCACCGCGACGGTGACCGTCACGGGCCGCGGCGCTTATGCGGGCAGCGTGAAGGCGACCTTCGCCATCACCAAGGCTCCCACCCCGCCGAGCCCCGTAACCCCTGTGACCCCTTCCAAAGCCATGTACCGCCTGTACAACCCCTACACCGGCGAGCACTTCTACACGGCCGACGCCAAGGAGCGCGACAACATCGTGAAGGTGGGCTGGCGCTACGAGGGCGTGGGCTGGACGGCCCCGGCAAACTCCAAGACGCCGGTGTGGCGCCTGTACAACCCCTACGTGCCGGGCGGCGACCACCATTACACCACCGACAAGGCCGAGTACGATCGTCTCGTCAGGCTGGGCTGGAAGGGCGAGGGCGTGGGCTGGTACTCCGACGACGCCAAGGGCGTGGCCGTCTACCGCCAGT
Source organism: Atopobiaceae bacterium 24-176 (assembly GCA_041225335.1). GTDB lineage: Bacteria > Actinomycetota > Coriobacteriia > Coriobacteriales > Atopobiaceae > Granulimonas. The sequence goes on from JBCLSF010000001.1 coordinate 170,413, forward strand.
ACAACCCCTACGCGACGACCGGCACCCACAACTTCACGGCAAACCAGTCGGAGCACAAGAACCTGGTCTCCTGCGGCTGGAAGGGCGAGGGCATCGCCTGGTATGGGATGAAGTAGCTGCAGCGCGACGGTCCCACGCACCTTTATTCTGCGCCTGAAAGCGGGCAGGGGCGCCCCTATTTGCTTTCAGGCGGCGGGCCGGCCCGGCGCCTTGCCTCTCTCTGCCTCCCCGGGGCAGTGGGCAATCGCGGCTTCCGGTCCTTGTCGGCACGGGCCGGGGCCGGAAACCGCGATTGCCGGCTGTCCCAACGGCCGGAAACCGCGATTTCCGGCCGTTCTCGGCGTCGGAGCCGCCCCCGACCCGCCCGAGACCGCGGTTTCAAGCGCCTCTCGTCGGCGCCACCCGGCCGCGCCCCTGCAGCCCGACGTAGAAGCGATGCGGAGAAGCGACAAGGGCGCGCCTGAAAGCCGTTGAGGGCGCCCTCAACGGCTTTCAGGCGCGGGGGAGGCGGGTGCAGGGGAGGCGGGCGCGGGGGAGGGTCGCGCAGGGGAGAGGCGAGGCTCCCTACACCAGTGCCTGCCTCCACTGGGGCGTGCACTGGGCGCGGTAGACGGCCGCCTTGCCGCAGCTGTCGAGAAGCTCCATCTTCTGGGTGAGAACCTCCTTGGCAGCGTCGATGCACTCCGGGAAGAGGTTGTTGGGGTCCCAGCCGGAGCCCTCGCGGCCCAGCACCTCGCGGGCCTTCTCGAAGAAGGCGCTCTTGTAGTCGCTGGAGATGTTGACCTTGGAGATGCCCAGGCGAACGGCCTCGGCGATCTCGGAGTCGGGGTTGCCCGACCCGCCGTGCAACACCAGGGGCACGTCCACCACGTGGGCGATCTCCTCGAGCACGTCCATGCGCAGCTTGGGGGTCACGCCCTTGGGATAGAGGCCGTGGCAGGTGCCGATGGCCACTGCGAGGCTGTCAATGCCGGTCTCCTCCACAAACTGGGTCGCCTTGGCCGGGTCGGTGTAGATGACCTCGGTCATGCCGCCTTCGATGGAGGTGCCGGTGTCGCCGATGGTGCCGAGCTCGCCCTCCACGGACACGTCAACCATGTGGCTGTAGCGAACCACCTCGGCGGTCTTGGCCACGTTCTCCTCAAAGGGGAGCGACGAGCCGTCGATCATAACGGAGGAGAATCCGTCGTGGATGGCGCGCATGCAGCTCTCGATGGAATCGCCGTGGTCCATGTGCAGGACAAAGGGCACGGGGCTGTTGGAGATGCGGGCGATCACGTACTTGAAGAAGTCGTCCTTGCAGTAGTCGAGCTCCGTGGGGTGCACGGCGATGATGGCGGGCGCGTCGTTGGCCTCGGCGGCTTCCACCACGCAGCGCACGAGGTTGGACTCGCTGATGTTGAAGGCGCCCACGGCAAAGTGGTTGTCCTTGGCCATCGAGAGCATCTGCTTCATGTTGACGAGCATGGATAAAACTCCTTATATGTTGGATGACATGGGTTGAACCGGCGCCCAAAGGCCCTGCGGTCGCCGGATTGGCGCTTGGCTAGGAAAGCTTGAACTCGGAGAGGTCAAGTTCCTCCTCCTCGAAGTTGCCGTCGACGTCCACTGCGTCGGGGTCGATGCGCTTCTTGAGGAAGAAGAGGATGACGCCGGTGACCAGGGTGCCGGCGAGCAGCGCCAGCACGGCCACGAGGGGCTGGCTCATGGCGGGGATCACAAAGACGCCGCCGGAGGGCACGGGGCTGGCGTTGCCAAAATAGAAGCTGATGGCGCCGCAGACGCCGCAGCCGAGCGAAGTGGACACCACGGTGCGCACGAGGTCGTTCATGGCAATGGGGATGACGCCCTCCGAGATCATGCACAGGCCCATGGGGAAGGCCACCTTGATGTTCTTAACCTCTTCGTTGTTGAAGATGGGCTTGTGGAACCACTTGGAGAAAAGCCAGGCCAGGGTGACGCCGAAGGGCGGGACCATGGCGGCGAGCACCTTGATGCCCTCGGGCTCCATGATGCCGTCGGCCAGAAGGCCGTCGCAGATGAGGTTGGGGACTTTGGAGATGGCCCCGCCGTAGTCGATACAGCCGATGAAGCCGATGATGAAGCCATAGGCGAGTTTGGCGGACTGGTCGAGGCCCACGATGAAGTCGTTAAGGGCCTGGGTGAGGGCCATGACGGGCTCGCCGATGACAAAGAGCATGATGAGGGCGCCGAGAATGGCCGTAATCGTGGGCACGATCATCATGGGCATGAGGGCCTGGGCCCACTTGGGCACCTTGAGGTAAGTCACGAGTGCCAGGGCGATGTAGCCCGCGATGAAGCCGCCGATGAGGCCGCCCAGAAAGCCGGTGCCCAAAAACGAGGCGATCATGCCCATGAGGAAGCCGGGGGCGAGGCCGGGGCGGTCGGCCAGGGTGTAGGCAATGTAGCCCGAGATGAACGCGGGGATGAGGCCCATGCCGAAGACGCCCACGGTGGTGAGGGCGTCGGGCACCGTCATGCCCTCAAGAGTGTTGACGTTGCTGCCGCCGCAGAGGTTGCCGATGGCGATGAGCAGGCCGGAGGCAACGATAAGGGGCAAAAGGTAGCTGATGGCGGTCAGGACCGGTTGCTTGAACTGGACCTTGATTTTCTTCGAGGCCATGGAAAGCCTTTCTCGAGAAGGAGCGGTACGCGGGCGGGTTAGAGCTCCGCCTGGATCTTCTTGAGCACCTGTCGGGGCGCCTTGATGGCGATGTCGGTGGGGATTTCCATGACGCGCTTGCCCTCGAAGCGCTCGCGGCCCTCGATGTGCACGTCCACGGCCAGAAGCACGGCGTCGGCCTCGGCGATCTGCTCGGCGGTGAGCTCGTTCTCCACGCCGATGGTGCCCTGGGTCTCCACATGGATGTCCACGCCGAGATCGTCCGCCGCGTTGAGGAGCGCCTCCCTCGCCATGTAGGTATGGGCGATCCCGCTGCAACAGGCACAGATTCCGACGATCTTCATGGTTCTCCCTCCAACGGTCCTTGGGGCCGGGCGGCCCTGTGTGCTTGATGAAACTGTATTTCATTATGCAAAAGAGAATGAAACAACGTCTCAGAACGGGCCTGAGGACCGCCAGCGGTAGGTTTCAACCGGTGAGCGTCGGATTGTATTCAGTTAGTGATAAAGAGGGGAAGTCAGCTCATCGTGGGCGTCGACATCTTGTCGCGGCCCAGCGACTTATGCTCCATGCGGGCGTGCTCGAGCGCCTGGCTCCGGCCGGCCATGACGAGGAGGAAGAGCGCCTCCACCACGAAGTCCGCCGAGATGTGCGACGAGAACTGACTGCTCGAGAGGGCGTGGTCGCGCGACACCGTGTGCAGCACGCAGTCCGCGCGCGGGGCGAAGGGCGCGGCGGGGTTGGAGGTGACGAGCACAACGGGGGTGGAGCTGTCCTCCGCGTTGTCAAGGATGGTCTCGAGGCGCCGTGAGTACCCGGACGACGAGACGAGGATGAGGACGTCGGTGGGCCGCAGCGAGAGCGAGGCCAGGATCATCGACTCGGTGGTGGCGGGGCACTGGCAGCGGACGCCGATCTGCCCGAGCTTGAACGCCAGGTTGGCGCAGACGGGGATGGAGTTGCCCACTGCGGCGAACACCACGGAGTCCGCGTTCTTGACGAGGTCGACCACCCGGGAGACGACGGCGGGGTCGAGCCCGCGGGCCGTGGCGCGGAGCTCCGAGACCTTGGTCTCGAGGATGAGTTCGAGCGACCCCGACACATCCGCGGTGGAGACCGTAGCCGCCGCGGGCGGCTTGGGCCCCGCGCCGCTTTCGCCCTCCTCGGCGGCTATGGTCATGCGAAGGTCGGAGAAGCTGTCAAAGCCGATGTGTCTCACAAATCGCGACACCGTTGCTGCCGATGTCCCGCTGTGCTCTGCGATTTCGCGCACCGAGAGGAACGGCACGCGGCCCACGTTGCGCACAACGAAGTCGGCCACTTTGGCCTCTGTTTCCGGGAGGCGGTCGTAGGCGCCGCAGATGATGTCGATGGCAGGCTGACGCTCTCCCATGATGTGTCCCTCCGTTAGGTTGCCTTGCCCATCATAACGAGAGGCGCCGGCGTTGGTCGGGTTTTTCGTCCCTTGCCTCTCATGAAACGCGCTTTGCGCACGAACTTTGCGCCTGAACTTTGCGCCTGAAAGCGAATAGGGGCGCCCCTATTCGCTTTCAGGCGACAAACCGACCTGGCACCTTGTCCCCTTGTTGGAAATCTCGATTTCCGATATTGCCGCGACCGCTTGGTCGTTGGAAATCGAGATTACCAAGGGATTCCTGGCTTTCCGGTCGCTGACAATTGCGATTACCAGCGACTTGGCAGTTCCTTGACCGCTGGAAACCCCGATTTCCAACGACCTGGTGACAAACCAACCTGGAACCTTGTTTTGCTAATCCCGGTCGCGCAGCTTGTCGGCGATCTTGGTGCCGAGAAGCCCCTCGGTCACGCTGGGGCGCTCCACCTTTACCGGGTTGGGGTGCCATTCGAATGAGTTGGGCACCAGCACTTCCAGGGCGCCGGGCTCGCAGCGGACGTCGAACGTCGTGCCGCCGAGGGGCTCGCCGTCCACCTGCACGGGCGGCTCCTCGTCAAACTCCACGCGCAGTCGCGAGAACTGCGAGATCTCCACGGCGGAAGAGCCGGCGTGCATGCCAAAGCGCGCGCCGGTAAAAAGGGCGAGGGTCTCGGCCTTGCCGGGGATGCGCACGTTGCGGCAGAGGTCCAGCTTGCCGTCCACAGGGGAGGCTTCCGGGCAGATCTTGTAGCCGCCGCCGTAGGTGGGGCCCACTTGGCAGGCAAAGACTATCTCGTGGCCCTCTTTGCGCGCGCCGCCGTCCACGCGCATCTCGTAATGCCAGCCGTCGCTGTGCTCGGCAAGAATGCGGTAGCCGCTCTTGGCAAAGAGCCGCGTGCCGGCAAGGCCGTTTTTCGTGCGGGTCCTCATCGTGTCGAGGGCGATGGCGGCGTCCAGGCCAAAGGAGCACGTCTCGCAGAAGTACTCGTCGTTAACCAGTCCCAAATCAAGCGCCACGGGGGTGCCGTTGGTTATTTGGCCAAGGCTTGCCATGGGGTCGTTGAGGGCCAGGTGGAGCGTGCGGCCGTAGTCGTTGCCCGACCCCATGGGAATGACGCCCAGGCGCGGGCGCTTGGCGGCCGGCACGGCCATGAGGCCGTTCACCACGTCGTGGATGACGCCGTCGCCGCCTAGCGCGATTACTGTGTCAAAACCGGAGGCCTTGGCAGCCCGCTTGCGGGCGTCTCCGGGCTTCTCGGTGCGCACCACCTTGAAGCCGGAGGTGGCGTTGTCGTAGCTCTCGAGAAACCGCTCGACAAAGTCGGCGGCGCCGGCCCCCTTGCCGCTGTGGGCGGCGGGGTTGGCAATGACGAGAGTGCGTCCGAGTCTGCTCTGGGTCATGGCTGCTCCGGGTCGGTGGGCCGATGATTGCGCCGGTGGCGCACGCCCCATGCTACCCGTCATGGGCGGCCGGCTCCTGCGGAACCTTGGGCCAATGGCTCCGATGGGCTCTCGACATGCCATGTTCGGCGTGCCGTGGGGCTGGCGATTGAGGCCTGCGACTTGTGGGCCTGCAAACTGCGAACTGCGGATCTGCGCCTGAAAGCGACTGAGGGTACTCTCAGTCGCTTTCAGGCGCAGGGGGAGGGCGCGGCGACAAGAAAAAGGCGCCCCGTGAAGGGGCGCCTTGTAGCTTGCAATGGAGCGGGCGACGGGAGTCGAACCCGCCTCATCAGCTTGGAAGGCTGAGGTTCTACCGATGAACTACGCCCGCAAACACAAGCAGTATAGCCTACGGCGGGCCGCGTGGGCCCACGAAGGGCAGAACGGGCGCCGGGCCTTGGACCCGACGCCCGTGCGTCTTCTGGTCGGGGCGACTGGATTCGAACCAGCGACCCTCTGCTCCCAAAGCAGATGCGCTACCAAGCTGCGCCACGCCCCGTTGCGCTCCCGAGTATAGCGCGGCGCCGTCCGGCTTTGGCCGTATCCATCCTGTTACCGGAAGCTGCCCTGTGCGCACCCACCTTTTCGCCCCTCCCTATGCTCACTCATATCAGCCCCATCACGCAATGCCGTGCACGAGAGGAGCCCCATGAGTTACACAGAGCGAGTGATCGCCGAGCTCAAGGACCGCTATGCCGAGCAGCCCGAGTTCGTCCAGGCGGCCACCGAGGTCCTGCAGTCCATCGAGCCTGCCCTGGCCAGCCATCCCGAGTACGAGGCCACAAGCCTTCTCGAGCGCCTTGTGGAGCCCGAGCGCGTGGTCATGTTCCGCGTCCCGTGGACGGACGACGAGGGCAAGGTCCAGGTCAACCGCGGCTACCGCGTGGAGTACAACAGCGCTATCGGGCCCTACAAGGGCGGCCTGCGCTTCCACCCGTCGGTCAATCTCGGCATTCTCAAGTTCTTGGGCTTCGAGCAGATCTTCAAGAACTCCCTCACCGGCCTGCCCATGGGCGGCGGCAAGGGCGGCGCCGACTTCGACCCCAAGGGCAAGTCTGACCGCGAGGTCATGGCCTTCTGCCAGTCGTTCATGACCGAGCTCCAACGCCACATCGGCCCCGACACCGACGTGCCGGCGGGCGACATCGGCGTGGGCGGCCGCGAGATCGGCTATCTCTTTGGCCAGTACAAGCGCATTCGCGACCAGTTCTCCGGCGTGCTCACCGGCAAGGGCCTCTCCTGGGGCGGCTCCCTCTGCCGCACCCAAGCCACCGGCTATGGTCTCGTCTACTTTGTCCAGACGCTTCTGGCCGACCGCGGCGACTCCCTCGAGGGCAAGACCGTGGCGGTCTCCGGCGCCGGCAACGTGGCCATCTACGCCATCGAGAAGGCCCAGGCCCTCGGTGCCACGGCGGTCACCTGCTCCGACTCCACGGGCTGGGTCCACGACCCTGACGGCATCGACGTGGCGCTGCTCAAGGACGTGAAGGAGGTTCGCCGCGACCGCCTGACCGCCTACGCGGAGGCCCGCCCCGGCGCCACCTACCACGAGGGCCGCGGCGTGTGGTCCGTGCCCTGCGACGTCGCGCTGCCCTGCGCCACCCAGAACGAGCTCCTTGTCGACGACGCCAAGGCCCTCGTGGCCAACGGCTGCAAGGTCGTGGGCGAGGGCGCCAACATGCCCACCACCCTCGACGCCACCCAGTACCTCATCGAGAGCGGCGTGGCCTTCTGCCCCGGCAAGGCGGCCAACGCCGGCGGCGTGGCGGTCTCGGGCCTCGAGATGAGCCAGAACTCCGAGCGCCTGTCCTGGACCTTCGAGGAGGTCGACGCGCGCCTCAAGGGCATCATGGCCGACATCTACAAGGCGGCCTCCGAGGCTGCCGAGGAGTGCGGCGCCCCCGGCAACCTCGTGGTGGGCGCCAATGTGGCCGGCTTCCTCAAGGTGGCCGACGCCATGTACGCCCAGGGCATCGTCTAGGCGCGCCCCACAAGGACGTCCCCTTGCGCCCCGGTCCCCGGACCGGGGGCGTTTTCGCTGCCTGTGTGCCTAAAACGTATCCATTGAATTTAGACTGAATTCAGAGTACCGTTACGCCCGTCCCGACTTTTTTCGGGCGACCACGCACCTCGGACTCGGGAGGCACACGTCATGAAAGGACTCGCACGTTCGGCCGCCAGGCTTCTGGTCACGGCCGTGGCAACCCTTTCCCTCACTCTGCAACCGGCGACAGCGGCGCTCGCGGCCGGCACCACAGCACGGGCGGCCGCGGAGTCGCCCACCCTTTCCATCGTGGCCGGTGCGGCCACCCCGGTCTCGCCGGGTTCCACGACCTACACCTTCCCGCACCTCACGGTGACCAACAGCGACCCCACGCGGCCCATCAAGTCCATCACGGTGCAGTTCACCTCCTCCATCACCGCCAACGACGCCATCACCCTCACCGCGGACGCGTCCAACGGCTTCGAGACCCTCTCCACCAACAAGCGCGGCAACCAGTCGGCCAACAACGAGGCCGGTGCCACCGCCGAGCAATGGAGCAGGTACCTGCAAGACCATCTCACCATCACCCTCGCCCCCGGCGACAACTCCACCAAGAGCCTGCGCATGATCGCGAGCTTCGACCCGGTGACGTCCCTCTACGACTACAACGCCACCAACGGCCACTACTACGAGACCGTGAAGGCCTCGGGCGCCTCGTGGGAGGCCGCCTTCAAGGCTGCCTCCGAGAAGAGGCACATGGGGATGCAGGGCTACCTGGTCACCATCACGAGCCAGCAGGAGCACGACTACGTCTACACCATGATCGGTGAGAACTGCTGGATGGGTTCCACCTGTCTCGACGCCTACACGGGGCCGGTCAAGGACACGTACAAGGACTTCTACGCCGAGCACGGCATCACGATCCCGGCGAGCACCATGCCAAGCGCCGCCTACTACTTCTGGGTCTGCGGACCCGAGGCCGGAAAGCTTGTCTCCTACGGCCTCGCCACGCCCCATGCTGCGCCCGACCCGTCCCCGGACCCCGCCAACGGCTACAGCGCCACCATCTACAACAACTGGTCCTCCGGCGAGCCCAACAACGCCAACGGTGAGCAGTGCATGCACTTCTACACGTCCCAGGCGGGTCGCTGGAACGACTTCGCCAACGGAAACGCCTCCTGCACCGCCTACGTCATCGAGTACGGCGGCATGGAGGGCGACGACGACACCGGCGCCGACACCGGCGACGGCGACGGCGACGTGGACGTGGACGTCTTTGTGAAGGTGGACATCGACATCGACCCCTCGGGCAAGACCATCACCACCGAGGCCTACGACATCTTCTACGGCAGCCCCGTCGACATCCGCGACAACGTCAACGGTGACACCAACATCACCACCACCGACGTGGCCTCTGGACTCACCGCCCCGGCCGAGGTCACCCACACCTACGCGGTCTACGACCCCGGCTCCGACGCCGCCGGCTCCGACGGCTACCGTCCGGCGCTTCCCTCCGAGCTCGACCGCAACGGCAACCCCTATGGCGTGGGACGCTACAAGGTGCTTGCCCACGCAACCTACGCGGTGCAGCCCGACGGCGCCAAGACCCCCTATGTCACCAAGGAGGCCTCCTTCCAGATCAAGCCGCTGCCCATGAGCGTCACCCCCTCCGACCCCGAGGTGGGCAAGCCCCTGGAATTCGAGGAGGGCAGCACCGTTCCGGTCTACAACCCTGAGACAGGGGAGCTTGAGGAGAAGCCGGTGGACCGCACCTATTACGAGCGCGACCCCGAGAAGGACCCCGCCGACCCCGACGCCTGGGTGCCTGTGCCCCCCTCCAAGCTCGACCCCGAGACCGGCGAGCCCATCCACGCGGGCGATTACAAGGTAGAGGTGACGCCCCCCGACGGTGCCGAGGGCATCTTCGAGCCCGTGGAAACCGAGTTCACTATCGAGCCCAAGGAGATCGACCTGTCCGACCTCCTCGTGGACGAGCCCTTCGACCCCGACCCCTCGGTCTCCGACACCGACGACGCCACCAGCCCCGCCGATGTCCCCTTCATCTACAAGAAGGTCTACGACGGCACCACCGACTACGACGTCTCCAAGGTCAATGTGCAGGGCTTCGTGCTGCCCGGTTCCGGCGTCACCGTGAGCTGCGACGGCGGCGAGTTCGACTCCGCGGCCGTGGGCGCGACGCGCACCATCGAGCTCACCGGTGTTGAGCTCGAAGGCGCTTGGGCCGGAGACTACACCATAAAGGGTCTCGCCGACGGCACCGTGTCGGTGCCCGCCGTCATCGTGCCCCGCGAGCTCGTGGTCACGCCGCGCTCCACCGTGCTGGTGGGCACCGCCGGCCAGCCCATGGTCGACGGCCTCAAGAACCCCGTGGCGTTCAGGAGCAACGAGGACGTCCACGACGACCCGTCGCTCCCGTGGGCCGAGAACATGCTCGCGCAGTCCGACGCCAACCGCCTGGGCTCCTCCATCGACTCCATCCTAGGCGAGCCCACCTACCTCTGTCTGCGCGACTCCGACGGCCTGCCGCTCGACCCGCAGGACCCCAAGGCCGGCGTCTACACGCTCACCGTGCACTTCGCCAACTTCAACCCGGCCACCGAGGCCCAGGCCCTCTCCTCCGAGAAGCCCGCGACCCAGTCCGATGAGCCCGCCGCTCAGGCGGCCGAGCCCGTCGCCCAGGCCGAGGAGCCCCCGGTGCTGAGCGAGCCCGTTCAGGAGCCCGCCCCCGCGACAGTGCCCGTCGAGACCGCCGTGCGCGCCGCCGGCGACGTCGTGGCCGCCGCGGCCCCCGCTCCGGAGGACGACGCCGAGCCCGATCCCGTGGCAGGGGAGGGCGACGTGGATTCCGAGGCCGACCCCGTCTTCGAGCCCGCCGCGCAGCCCGCCGCCGCCGAGCCAGCCGGTACCGCCGGGCAGGCCCAGGCCGTCTCCCGCGGCATCGGCACCTTCTCCCAGGCCCCGCTCTACTACGGCGCCGCCAGCACCCGCCGCGCCTCCTGGGACCCGGACGCCGCCAAGACCGCCCTCGGCAACTACCGCGTCACCGTGCGCGAGACCAAGGTGATCGTCTCCGACGACCCGTCCGACCCCGACGAGCAGAAGAGGATCGAGGACATCATCAAGAAGCAAGGCGGCACCTCGCTCGAGGCCGAGTACCGTCGCGTGGCCGACAAGGACGCCGAGCCCGTGGGTCCCGGCGCGCTCACCGACCTTATCGGCCGTCTCTTCCCCGACCCCGGCATGCTCCCCGAGGGCGTGGCGCCCAGCGTCCTCATCATCAAGGACGGCCAGACGGTCCCCGCGGTGGACCCCGCGACGCCCGGCGTCTACACCGTGGTGAGCACCTACCAGCCCTCCGACCCCGGCCTGCCGCCCACCGTGGTGACGCTCACCTACACCGTGGAGAAGCCCGCCCCCAAGCGCACCGTGGTCTCCGACGAGACCCGCCCGCTCCCCGACGGCACCGGTCCGTTCGGCCCCGACGTCTTCGTTGACATCGTCGAGCGCGAGCACGGCGACGAGGTACCCGGCGACGCCGAGCGCACCGTGACCGTCACCCGCGACGGCGAGCCCGTCGAGGCCGTCGACCCCGACGTCCCCGGCACCTACGTGATTGAGGTCACCTACACCGACCCCGACGGTAACGAGACCGTGTTCCGCACCACGGTCGTGGTCCCGGCCCCGCAGCCGCCCGCGTCGCAGCCCTCCAAGGTCATCGAGGCCAACCCGACCGTGGACCTCGGCGGCGGCCCCGTCTCCAAGGACGACATCGCCCGCATCCTCGGGGAGGCCTACGGCGACGAGCTGCCGGCCGGCGTGACGCCCGTCGTCCGCATCACCCGCGACGGCGTGGAGGTTGACGCCATCGACCCGTCCGTCCCCGGCACCTACGAGGTGGTGGCGGTCTACGCGCGTCCCGACGGCAGCACCGTGACCGTGCGCTTCACCGTGACCGTGGGCGGGGCGTTCACGCTGCCCGCCACCGGGCGCACGGGGGCCGCACTGCCTGTCACGGGGGATCCCGCCTCGCTGGCCGCCCCGCTCGGCACCCTGGCCGCGGCGGCCGCGGCGGCCACCGTCGCCGTGTCCAGGCGCCGCCGGTAACGGCGGGGTACAGTCGCCTTCCTCCCACGGGGCCGCAGGCATGCGCGTGCGGCCCCGTGCCGTGGGGCCGCACGGCTGCGCCCGCGCCTGCGGGAGGGGTGGGCTCCTCTGCTAGAATGCCGTTCCATGCGGGCGTGGCGGAACTGGCATACGCGCTGGATTTAGGTTCCAGTGGACCCTGTCCATGGAGGTTCGAGCCCTCTCGCCCGCACCACAGGCATTTGTGCCCCCGGCATAGTCCGGGGGCTTTCTTTTGACGTTGTGGCTCACTTGGCGCACAATGTATCCCCGTGAAGCTAGGTGCATTTTCGGCACCCGGGTCGCCGCATGGCGCGGCACGGACTTATCAGGAGGAACGTTGAACATCACCGTCACCGCAGGGGATCGTGTTGATTCCAAGCTTTCCGCAGACGTCACCATCCCCGCCGACGACGTGAACAGGGCCGTCGCCAAGGCCTACAAGGACGTTGCCAAGCGCTATAACTTCCAGGGCTTCCGCAAGGGCCGCGCCCCGCGCCCCGTCATCGACGCTGCCGTGGGCCGCGAGGCCATTTTGGCCGACGCCACCAACGCCCTGCTCGCCGCCGCCGAGCCCCTCGTGCTGAACGAGCTCGACGTCGTGCCCGTGGGCGAGGTCGACTTTGGCGAGGACCTCGAGCCCGCCCAGGAGAAGCAGGACTACAAGGTGAAGGTCACCGTTAACCTCATCCCCGAGTCCGAGCTCAGCTCCTACGACCCGGTGGCTATCTCCATGCCGCCTGCCGACGCCACCGACGCCGAGGTCGACCAGCAGCTCGACGTGCTCATGGGCTACCAGGCCCGCTTTGAGGATGCCGACGCCGACCACGCCGTGGCCGCCGGCGACTTTGTGAACGTCGACGTCATCGACATCGAGAACGGCGACTCTCTCGCCGGCGAGAACCGCATGCTCGCCACCGGTGCCGGCATGCTGCCCGGGGCTCTCGAGGAGGCTCTCGTGGGCATGAAGCCGGGCGACGAGCGCGAGGTCGAGTTCACCCAGGGCGAGGGCGACGACGCCAAGACCGTGAAGATCAAGGTCAAGGCCAACGACATCAAGGTCAAGGTCACCCCTGAGCTCACCGACGACTTTGCCAAGGACGTCTTTGGCTTCGACGGCATCGACGCCCTCCGCGACGCCGTGTCCATCGAGATCAAGAACGACAAGGACCGCAACCTGCCCGCCCTCAAGGAGGAGCGCGCCGTCACCGAGCTCGAGAAGCGCCTCGAGATGGAGACCGTGCCGGAGAACTACGTCAAGCAGGTGCATGACGAGATCGCCCGCCAGTTCGTCTCCGACCTCCAGGCCCAGGGCCAGACGGTGGACTCCTTCCTCCAGATGCGCCACATCACCATCGACCAGCTTCTGGCCGATCTCCAGGAGCAGGCCACCGAGCACGCCCGTCAGTCCATCGCCCTCGACGCCCTGGCCAAGCACCTGGGCATCGAGGTCACCGACGACGACGTCAAGGCCGAGTTCTCCGACGTCTACGACTCCGACAAGGCCGTTGAGAAGGCCATGAAGGAGTTTGAGGAGTCCGGCCAGATGCCCGCCGTGCGCCAGACCATCCGTCGTTCCAAGGCCGTCACCTGGCTGCTCGACAACGCCCAGGTCACCGAGGTCGACGAGATTGCCGAGAAGCGCGCCAACAACTAAGACAGTCCCGGTCATGCAGTCGGTCGCCCCATATCTCGGGGCGTCCGACTGCTTTATCGGGAGGAAGGGTGCGACATGACCCATAGGCCCACCAACATCCCGAACATCCCCTATGTCATCGAGCAGACCCCTCGCGGGGAGCGCTCCTACGACATCTACAGCCGCCTGCTCAACGACCGCATCGTGTTCCTCGGCGAGCAGGTGGACCCCAACTCCGCCAACCTTGTGATCGCCCAGCTTTTGCACCTTGAGAGCCAGGACCCCGACAAGGACATCGCCCTCTACATCAACTCGCCGGGTGGCGACATCTACTCCGGCTTGGGCATCATCGACACCATGAACTACATCAAGCCCGACGTCTCCACCATCTGCGTGGGCATGGCCGCCTCCATGGGCGCCATGATCCTTGCCTCGGGCGCCCGCGGCAAGCGCTACGCGCTGCCCAACTCCATGGTGCTCATCCACCAGCCCTCCAGCGGGGTCCAGGGCCAGCAGACCGACATCCGTATCGTGGCCGAAGAGACCAGCTACCTGCGCCGTCACCTCAACCAGATGCTTTCTGACGCCACGGGCCAGCCCTTCGACCGCATCGAGGCGGATACCGAGCGCGACAACTACATGCGCGCCCAAGAGGCCCTCGAGTACGGTCTCGTGGACAAGGTCATCACCAACCGCGCCGATGCGAGCAAGGACTAGCCTATGAGCGATTTCGACAAGGGCGTTGGTGACGAGGAGCTGCACTGCTCGTTCTGCGGCAAGAGCCGCGACCAGGTGGACAAGCTCATCCAGGGCCCCGACGGCGTCTACATCTGCGACGAGTGCGTTGAGACTTGCACCGACATCATCAACGAGGCCCAACAGCTCGATGATCCCGAGACCGCCACGGGCATGCTCATCGACGAGCTGCCCACTCCGCATGAGATCTACGACGAGCTCTCGCAGTACGTCATGGGCCAGGAGGACGCCAAGCGCGCCATGGCGGTGGCCGTGTACAACCACTACCGCCGCATCATGACGGGCGCCTCCGACGCCGCCCCCGCGGACAGCAGCCTCTCCTTCGACGCCGCCCCTGCGGACGACGGCGAGGAGGCCGTGGAGCTGGCCAAGAGCAACATCTTACTGCTGGGCCCCACGGGTACCGGCAAGACGCTTCTGGCCCAGACGCTGGCGCGCTTCCTCGAGGTGCCCTTTGCCATCGCCGACGCCACCACGCTCACCGAGGCGGGCTACGTGGGCGAGGACGTGGAGAACATCCTGCTCAAGCTCATCAACGCCGCCGACGGCGACGTCGAGCGCGCGCAGGTGGGCATCGTCTACGTGGACGAGATCGACAAGATCGCCCGCAAGGCCGAGAACTTCTCCATCACCCGCGACGTCTCGGGCGAGGGCGTGCAGCAGGCCCTTCTCAAGATCCTCGAGGGCACGGTGGCCTCGGTGCCTCCCCAGGGCGGCCGCAAGCACCCGCAGCAGGAGCTCATTCAGATCGACACCACCAACATCCTGTTCATCTGCGGCGGTGCCTTCGTGGGCCTCGACAAGATCGTGGCCGACCGCATCGGCAAGAAGGGTATCGGCTTCGGTTCCGACCTGGGGACCCGGGCAGAGGAGTCCGAGGACGAGCTCATGGCCCAGGTGAGCCCCCAGGACCTTCACAAGTTTGGCCTCATCCCCGAGTTCATCGGCCGCATCCCGGTGATCACCAACACGAAGGAGCTCACCGAGGCCGACCTCGTGGACATCCTCACCGAGCCCAAGAACGCGCTGGTGAAGCAGTACAAGCGCATGTTCGAGATCGAGGGCGTCCACCTCGAGTTCGAGCCGGACGCGCTCACCGAGATCGCCGCCAAGTCCCTCGAGCGCGGCACGGGCGCGCGCGGCCTTCGTGCCATCTGCGAGGCCACGCTCCAGGACACGATGTTTGACATCCCCTCGGAGCCTGACGTCGTGGGCGTCGAGGTGACCAAGGAGTCCGTTGACGGGCTCGAGCAGCCGCGCCGCATCACCCAGGAGGCGGCCCGCCATCTGGCGAGCTAGGCCCCTGGTCAATCAGTCCCCACTTCGGGGCGGGTCCCTCGCACACGGAGGCGCCCGCCCCGAACGCTACCCGGACACGGGCAGCCAAGAGAAAGGTTCTCACCCATGGAACGTCCCTGCGCCTGGAACCGCTACGACGAGGGTCAGCTCTCCGAGCTCGAGTCCCTTGCCTGCGACTACCGAGAGTTCATCTCCCAGAACAAGACCGAGCGCGAGTGTGTGGCCGCCTCCGTGAGGCTTGCCGAGGCCGCCGGCTACGTAGACCTTGCAGACGCCGTGGCCGAGGGCCGTGCCGTCAAGCCGGGCGACCGCTTCTACGTGAACACCCGCGGCAAGGCCCTCACGCTCTTCTGCGTGGGCACCGACCCCATCGAGTCCGGCATGGACATCCTGGGCGCCCACGTCGACTCGCCGCGCCTCGACGTGAAGCAGAACCCTGTCTACGAGAAGGCCGACCTCGCTTTCTTTGACACCCACTACTACGGCGGCCTCAAGGCCAACCTGTGGGTTGCCACGCCGCTCGCCATCCATGGCGTGGTGGCAAAGAAGGACGGCTCCGTGGTGCCCGTGACCGTGGGCGAGGATCCGGCCGACCCGGTGTTCTGCATCTCCGACATCCTCATCCACCTGGCGCAGGAGCAGATGAAGAAGCCCCTGGCGGAGGCCGTGGAGCACGAGAAGCTCGACGTCATCGTGGGGGGCCGCCCGCTCGTGGAGGCCACGGACGGCGACGAGGACAAGGGCGAGGCCGTTCGCGGCCTTCTGCTCCAGATTCTGGCCGAGCGCTACGGCATCGAGGAGGAGGACCTTCTCTCGGCCGAGCTCGAGGTCGTGCCCGCCGGGCCCGCCCGCGACATGGGCTTCGACCGCTCCATGATCATCGGCTACGGCCACGACGACCGCGTGTGCGCCTACACCTCGCTGCGTGCCATGCTCGACGTCAAGGACCCCAAGCGCACCTCGGCCTGCCTGCTCGTGGACAAGGAGGAGATCGGCTCTGTGGGCGCCACGGGCATGGACGCCCTCTACTTTGAGAACGCCGTGGCCGAGCTCATGGAGCTTGCGGGCGAGGGCGGCTCTCTGCGCCTCCATCGCGCCCTGGCCAACTCACGCATGCTCTCCAGCGACGTCTCGGCCGGCTTCGACCCCGCCTACGCCGATCGCTTCGAGGAGAAGAACTCCGCCTTCCTCGGCCGCGGCCTGTGCTTCAACAAGTACACCGGGTCCCGCGGCAAGAGCGGCTCCAACGACGCCGACGCCGAGTACGTGGCCCAGGTACGCTCCATCATGGACGGTGCCGACGTGGCGTTCCAGACCTGCGAGCTCGGCCGCGTGAACGCGGGCGGCGGCGGCACCATCGCCTACTTCATGGCCCGCTACGGCATGGACGTCATCGACTCCGGCGTGGCCGTGCTGTCCATGCACTCGCTGTGGGAGGTGGTCTCCAAGGCCGACGTCTTCGAGGCCTATCGCGGATACAAAGCCTTCCTGGAGTGCCCCGACGCCTAGGCCGGGCGACGGTTCAAAGTGGTTTCTCGGCCCCGCCTGCCACTTGGGCAAGCGGGGCCTTCTTCGGACAAGAGCGAAAGGAGCGCCTGTGCGAGCAGCGTCACCTACCCAGAGGGGGTCCGCCGACGTCACCCGACAGACCCTGCGCTATTACTGGACGGTCACCGCCAAGCACTTGCCTTGGTTCGTGGGCGCGGTGCTGTCGAGCCTGGGTTTCGTGTTTTTCCTCTCCTATATGAACCCCTATCTGATGGGCCTTGTCATCGACCGGGTGAGCGAGGGGAGGACGGCGGCCCCCGACGTGCTGGCGGTCTTCGGCCCTATCATTGCGGCCCTCATCGCCGTCAACGCCGTGGGACAGGCCTGCTCCAAGCTGCAGGACTACTTCACGGCCAAAGTGGAGATCCTGGCAACCTACGAGCTCACCACCCAGGCCTTTGACACGCTTTCCTGCCAGTCCATGACCTTTTACGCCAACCGCTTCGGCGGGTCGCTCGTCTCGCAGGTGCAGCGCTTCTGCGGCGCCTACACCACCCTCATGGACTGCTTCCAGTACGCCGTCATCCCCATCTGCTCGGCCGTCGTGTTCACTGTGGGGCTATTGGCGGCCGAGGTGCCCGTCTACGTGGCGGTGCTCTCGGTGTTCCTCGTGGTCTATGTGTGCGTGGTCTACAAGCTCTACAGCCGCATCCTGCCGGCCAACGCCAAGGCGGCCGCGGCGAGCAATCGCCTGTCGGGCCAGCTTGCCGACGCCATCACCAACATCATGGCCGTCAAGACGAGCGGGCGCGAGGACTTCGAGCGCGGCCGCTTCGACGACGCCAGCCGAGAGGTGCGCGCTGCCGACTCCTGCCGCATGCGCGCCAACATCCGCTGCGGCGCCGCCACGAGCTCCATCATCGTGCTCATCATGGCCGCGTGCACGGTCTTTGTGGCCGGCGGCAACGCCTGGTTCGGCGTCACCCCCGGCGTGCTCGTCATGATGTTCAACTACACCTACAGCCTCACGATGCAGTTCAACCGGCTTTCGTCCACGTTCTCCACGCTCAACCGCGCCTTCGGCGACGCCTACGACCTCACGGTGGCCCTGGGCGAGCCCCTTTTGGTGGCCGACGCCCCCGGTGCCCCGGAGCTTGTTGTGACCGACGGGGCCATCGACTTCGAGGACGTCTCCTTCAGCTACCCCGATGCCGACGACGAGGACCGGGTGTTCTCGCGCTTCTCGCTCCATGTGCCTGCCGGCCAGAGGGTGGGCCTCGTGGGCCGCAGCGGCTCTGGCAAGACCACACTCACCACGCTGCTTCTGCGCCTGGCCGACCTCCAGCACGGCCGTATCCTCATCGACGGCCAGGACGTCTCGGCCGCGGCCCAGGCGAGCCTGCGGCGCTCCATCGCCTACGTGCCCCAGGAGCCGCTGCTGTTCCATCGCAGCATCCGTGACAACATCGCCTACGGCCGTCCCGACGCCACTGACGAGGAGGTGCGCTCCGCCGCCGAGCGGGCGAACGCCCTGGAGTTCATCAAGAAGCTGCCTCAAGGCATGGACACCATGGTGGGGGAGCGCGGCGTCAAGCTCTCCGGCGGCCAGCGCCAGCGCGTGGCCATTGCCCGTGCCATCCTCACCGATGCGCCCATCCTCGTGCTCGACGAGGCCACGAGCGCCCTCGACTCAGAGAGCGAGCGGCTCATCCAGGAGGCCCTCTCCACGCTCATGGAAGGCCGCACGAGCATCGTCATCGCCCATCGCCTCTCCACCGTGGCGAGCCTCGACCGCATCGTGGTGCTGCAGGACGGCGCCATAGAGGAGGACGGCACCCACGAGGAGCTCGTGAGGGCCGGCGGCGCCTACGAGATGCTGTGGGACCGTCAGACCGGCGCGTTTCTCGACGGCGAGGGGGGCCAGTGATGGACAAGGTGACCATCTACACCGACGGGTCGAGCCGTGGAAACCCCGGACCCGGCGGCTACGGCGCCGTGCTGATCTTTGTGGACGCCGCCGGTGACGAGCATCGCCTGGAGCTCTCCCAGGGCTTCCGCCGCACCACGAACAACCGCATGGAGATGATGGCCGCGGCGGCCGCCCTCGAGGCGCTCAAGCGCCCCTGCGAGGTGGAGCTCCACAGCGATTCCCAGTACCTGGTGAACGCCCATGAAAAGGGCTGGATTCGCGGGTGGCAGCGCAACGGCTGGAAGACCGCGGCCAAGAAGCCGGTGAAAAACGTCGACCTGTGGGAGCGGCTCATTGCGGCCGAGAAACCCCACCGGGTGCGCTACGTATGGGTCAAGGGCCACGCCGGCCACGAGCTCAACGAGCGCTGCGACCAGCTGGCCGTTTCTGCTGCCACGGGCTCGGGCCTGGCGGACGACGAGGGCTTCCGGGCCTGACGTCCCGCCCCATCGCCCGGACACTTTTGTCCCAATGCCCGGGCACTTCTGTCCCACCACCGGTGGCCGAGCCGCCCTCGCGGATGTTTGGTACTTTTCGGTGTGAACCCTGATCTAAACCACCAAACATTGCGACGTTTGGTGGTTTCTGGGACATCCTCGGCAGGAAAACCACCAAACATGTGGCGTGACGGGTGGCGGGACAGAGGCGCCTGGCCCATCTGCCGCTTCCTGCAAAGGCCGCTGCTGCATGCGGGCCTTACCGAGCGCTCATCCCGCACCTGAACACGGTCGGGGGCGGATTTCGACGCCGACCCGTCAGAGGAGTCGCCCTCAAACGCGTTCAGGTGGGAGACGAGGAGACGAGCGGGCGATGGGGGAGGGACGGCGGTGGGCCTCGGTCATCCTCCGGCTTCGTGTGCGTGACAGCCGAGAAGCCCGACCAAAGTGACAGGGTGACGGGCTGCCTGCCGCCAGTACCTGACACCCCGCCCCCATGCCGTTCATCTCTGATTACCCACCGCTCACCGTCTTAATTGAACCGGTTCAAAAACGTGGGGTCCCTCTGTTGTACATTCATGACGCGTAAATTGAACCGATTCAAAAACGACGGCGCCGGGGGTCCCGTGCCGTCTGGAGGGAGGGCCCATGGCCATCGGCATATCGCTCTATCCCGAGCATGCCTCCTTCGAGCGCAACGCGGCCTACGTCGAGCGGGCCGCGGCCCACGGGTGCACCCGCGTCTTCAGCTGCCTGCTCTCCGCCGAGGGCGACCGCGCGTCGCTGGCGGGGGAGTTCTCGGCCCTCTCCCGGGTGTGCCACGACCACGGCATGGAGGTCGTTCTCGACGTCGCACCGGCCGTCTTCTCCCGCGTGGGCGCCAGACCCGACGACCTCTCGTTCTTCTCAGAGGCCGGTGCGGACGGCATCCGGCTCGACGAGGGCTTCAATGGCTCGGACGTCGCGTCCATGACCGCCAACCCCCACGGCCTCGTCGTGGAGCTCAACGCCTCCACCGCCGACGGATCCCTCGACGCCGCGCTCGCCTGCGGCGCCGACAAGGGCCGGCTCCAGGCCTGCCACAACTTCTTCCCGCAGCGCTACACCGGCCTCGGCCTCGACTTCTTCGTCCGTGAGAGCTCCCGTGCCAAGGACGCCGGCGTGAGGCTCGCCGCGTTCGTCTCCAGCTCGGTCCCCGGCGCCTTCGGCCCCTGGCCCGGCGCGGACGGCCTGCCCACCCTCGAGATGCACCGCGGCCTCCCGGTCTCCTTCCAGGCACGCCACCTGTACGCGCTCGGGCTCGTGGACGACGTCCTCGTCTCCAACTGCTTCGCCACCGACACCGAGCTCGCCGCCCTGGCCGCCGCCCACCCCGGCGTCGTTGCCATGGCCGTGGAGCCGGGCTCCTCCGTCACCGACGAGGAGCGCTCGGTGCTGGCCTTCTCCCACCGCGTGCGCGGCGACCTCTCGCCCTGCCTGTTCCGCAGCACGGGCTCGCGCATCGCCTTCGCCGACGCACCCTTTGCCCCCCACGACACCCGCGACCTTGTGGCCGGCGATGTCGTGGTGGTCAACGAGCGGGGCGGCCGCTACAAGGGCGAGCTCCAGATCGTTCGCCGCCCCATCCCCAACGACGGCACCCGCAACGTCGTCGCCCGCATCGAGGGCCCCGAGACCCTGCTCATGGACTGCCTGGAGTCTTGGACGCCGTTCACGTTCGTCGAGGAGGCATAGCAATGGCAACCAGCGACAACGGCGTCAAGGTCGTCACCATCGGGGGAGGCTCCAGCTACACCCCGGAGCTCGTGGAGGGGCTCATCCTCCGGCACGACCGCCTGCCCGTCTCCGAGCTCGTGCTCGTGGATGTGCCGGAAGGGGAGGAGAAGCTCAATGTCGTGGGCGCTCTCGCCCGGCGCATGGTGGAGCACACCGGCGTGCCCATGAAGGTCACCTGCACGCTCGACAGGCGTCGCGCCCTTGAAGGGGCCGACTTCGTTACCACCCAGATCCGCGTGGGGCGCCTTGCCGCCCGCATCCTAGACGAGCGCATCCCGCTCTCCCGCGGCCTCGTGGGCCAGGAGACCAACGGCGCCGGCGGCATGTTCAAGGCCTTTCGCACCATCCCAGTCATCCTCGACTTCGTGCGCGACATCCAAGAGCTCTGTCCCGATGCCTGGATGGTCAACTTCTCCAACCCCTCGGGCATGATCGAGGAGGCCATCCTCTCCCAGACGGACTTCGGGCGCGCCATAGGCCTGTGCAACGTGCCCGTGAACATGCACGCCGGCATCGCCAAGATCATGGGCGTGGACGAGAGCCGCCTCGAGCTCAGGCTTCAGGGCGTCAATCATTTTGTCTTTGCCACCGATGTCCTCGTGGACGGCCGCTCCGTCATGGACGAGGCCGTGGAGCGCTACGCAACCATCGCCTCCGACGAGACGCTGGCCATGAACAACTTCGCGGCCAAGCCCTACTCACCCGAGTTCATCCGCGGCATCCACGCCATCCCGTGCCCCTACCACGACTATTACTTCCACACTTCCGAGCAGCTCGCCGAGGAGCTCGAGGAGTTTGCCGAGGGCAACGTGCGCGGCGAGGTGGTGGGCCGCCTCGAGGAGACGCTCTTTGAGACCTACCGTGACGCGCGTCTCAACGTGAAGCCCGCCGAGCTCGCCCAGCGCGGCGGTGCCCGCTACAGCGACGCCGCGTGCGACCTGCTCGCCTCCATCCACAGCAACGCGGGCGACGTCCAGTACGTGGACGTGAGAAACCGCGGCGCCATCACCGACCTGCCCTACGACAGCGCCGTGGAGGTGGCCTGCCGCATCACGGCCAACGGCGCGGAGCCCTTGGCCACCGGCCGTCTCAACCCCCGCATCGCCGGCTCCGTCCATATGGTCAAGGGCTTCGAGCGCCTCGTGGTGGAGGCCGCCGTCACCGGCGACCGCAACCTGGCCGTGGCCGCCCTCGCCCAAAACCCGCTCTGCCCCACGGAGTCGGTGGCCGTCTCGGTGGTGGACGAGCTCATTCGCGCCCACGGGGCCTACTTGCCCCAATTTGTCTAGGCCGAGCGCCACGACCCGTTGTTTTTGGTTATCCGCGGCCCGGCGCCCCGGGCCGTGCCCCAGGGCATGACAGCCCTCTATAAAAGGAAAGGACTCCAGCATGACCAACATCCTTCTCGTGTGCTCCGCCGGCATGTCCACGAGCATGCTCGTGAAGAAAATGGAGCAGGAGGCCGCCAAGCGCGGCATCGAGGCCCGCATCTGGGCCGTGGCCGATGCCAAGGCCGCCGAGAACGTGGGCGAGGCCGACGTGATGCTGCTCGGCCCCCAGGTGCGCTTCATGCTCGACAAGATGCGCTCCATCGCCGGTGACACCCCGGTGGACGTAATCGACATGCGCACCTACGGCGCCATGAACGGCGCCGCCGCCCTCGACCAGGCCCTGGCCCTTATCGGCTAGGGGAGCAGACCCAAGGAGGTATGCCATGGCATCGCCCATGAAGGGGTTCATGGACTGGATGGAGAACCGGTTCATGCCCATCGCCACCCGCATCGGCAACCAGCGCCACCTCGTGGCCATTCGCGACGGTTTCATCTCCATCATGCCCGTGACCATGGTGGGTTCCATCGCCGTTCTGCTCAACGTCTTCTTCCGCGACCTGCCCACCATGTGGTGGGGCGAGGGCAACGCCTTCACCGAGGCCTGCGCCCAGATTATTTCCGTCAACGGTCTCGTGTGGAACGGCTCGCTCGCCATTCTCGGCCTGTGCTTCACGTTTTCCTTGGGCTACCACCTCTCGAGGTCCTACGGCGTCAACGCCATAGCCGGCGGCGTCATAGCCCTGTCGGCGGTCGTGTGCACCATGAACCTCGCGCCGGCCTTCTCCTACGTGCTGCCCGAGGTGGGCGCCGACGCCGTGCCCGCGCTGCAGGCGGCAGGCCTGGCCGTAACGGAGGCCGACGGCGCCGTGAGCCTCTCTGTCGCCGGCGCGGGTATGATCTCCACTGAGCTCACGAGCGCAACGGGCCTGTTCACCTGCCTCATCTTTGGCATGGTCTCGACCATGATCTACGTGAAGCTCACGCTCAAGAAGATCACCATCAAGCTTCCCGAGAACGTCCCTCCCGCCGTCTCCAACGCCTTCACGGCCATCATCCCCGGCTGCCTGGCCATCTACGTCTGCGCCATCGTCACCCAGGTGTGCGTGAACCTCACGGGCGAGTATCCCAACGCGCTCATCAGCGAGATGATCCAAAAGCCGCTTTTGGGCATGAGCCAGAGCTTCTTCGCGGTCATTCTCACCAACTTCCTCATGCAGCTGTTCTGGTTCTTTGGCATCCATGGCTCCAACGTCATGGCCCCCATCACCGAGGGCATCTACACCCCGGCCCTGCTCGAGAACCTTCAGGTGTGGAACGCCACCCACGACGTCTCCCAGATGCCCTACCTGTGGACCCGTGGCTCCTTTGACGCCTATACCATGATGGGCGGCTCCGGCATCACCCTTGGCCTTCTCATTGCAGTGTTCGCCTTCTCGCGCCGCGAGGACTCTCGCACCATCGCCAAGCTGTCCGCGCCCATGGGCGTCTTCAACATCAACGAGCCCGTGGTCTTTGGCATGCCCATCGTCTTGAACCCGCTCTACCTCATCCCCTGGCTGCTCGTGCCCGTGGTGGCCACCGTTGTGGCCTATCTGTTCACTGCCGCCGGCATCATCCCGCCGGTCTTCATCCAGGTGCCTTGGATCATGCCCGTGGGCCTCTACGCCTTCTTCGCCACGGGAGGAAACGTCATCGCAGGCCTTGTGGCCTTGCTCAACCTCGCCATCTCCTTTGCCATCTGGACACCCTTTGTGATCCTGGCAAACCGAGACGCCGCTGCCGAGGCCGCGGCAGAGGAGAAGTTCGACCAGTAATCGTTGACGCTCCTTGCGGGCGTGTGGGGCGGGCCGAGTGCCCGCCCCTGTTTGAGAAAGGGGGGCCGCCATGTTCCAGCGCTCATGGGCGGCGTTCGTGGTGGTCGTCGGGCTGCTGTTCGTGGTGGCCTCCGCGGCGATGGCGCCTGAGGGAACCACCGATGCCACGCTCCTGACGGGCGGCCTTGCCGTTGCCACGGTCGGGGCCGTCTGCATGGTGCGCCGTGGCCGCACGGGGGAGAGGAGCGGCGCATGAGGGTTCAGCGAGTGATATGCGCTTCTCCGGAGCAGGTGTTCTCCTTGATCGAGCGCTCCGTGGCCTGTGACATGGAGAGCGCGGGCCGCAAGGTCGGGCCCAAGGGCATGCGCCGGGGCACGTCCTACACCAAGTCCCTGCGCACGAAGCTGGGGGCGGCGCGACAGGTGACCGTGCGCATCGAAGCCTTCGACGTGCCGCGCCGCTACGAGGCCTCCTTCACCAGCTCTGACGGCGTCAACTGGGTGCGCTACGAGCTGGAGCCTGTGGACGGGGGAGTGTTGCTCGCCTATGAGGAGTCCTTTGAGGCCCCTACGAGGCTGGGCTCGCTCAATGGCCGCGTCATGCAGCGCCTGTACGCCCACCGCGCCAAGCGGCGCATGAACGCCCTGCTCGACATCATGGAAGCCCAGCTGGCCGCCTTGCCGCAGGCGGCGGAGTGAGCGCGGCTGAAAAGCAGGCGCAGAGCCGGCGCCTGAAAAGCCAGCGCCTGAAAACGGGGAGGAGTAAATAGTTATGGAAAACAACGAGGCCCTGCACCTTTCGTGCTTTGAGATCATCTCTCAGGTGGGCACGGCCAGAAGCTGCTTTGTCGAGGCCATCGACCTTGCCTGCGACGGCGAGTTTGAGGCTGCCCGCGCCAAGGCCGAGGAGGGCGACGCCTTCTTCACAGCAGCCCACGGCGTGCACACCACCCTGGTGACCCAGGCAGCCCAGGGAGACGCCCCGGTCGCCGACATCCTGCTCATCCATGCCGAGGACCAGCTCATGAGCGGGGAGGACTTCAAGATCCTGGCCGAGCGCCTCATTCGCCTGGCGGAGCGCGCAGGCGTGGCAGCCTAGACAACCCGCTGCCTCTGCGTTTTTCCTGCCCCTTTCCCCGCCCCTTTTCCCGGCCCTTTCTTCTGCGCCTGAAAGCGGTTGAGGGCGCCCTCAACCGCTTTCAGGCGACAAAACCAGCCGGCACCTTGTCACGCCTTTGTCACGCCTCCTCGGAGCGGCCCAGCAACACCGGGTCGATGCCCGTGAACGAGGGCTGCCACGTGATGAGGTCGGGGAAGGTCGTGACGGCGCCCGACGCCGTGGTGCCGGCATCGATGAGCTCCAGAAGGCGCGAGGCGGCAAAGGTGCCGATGACGCCGGTGGGAGGGCAGATGGTGGTGATGCGGGGGTAGAACAGCGACGCTAGGTCAAAGTAATCGTAGCTGGCGTAGTTGAGGTCCTCGCCGATCACGAGGCCGCGCTCGGCCACGGCTTGAAGCGCACCTTGGCCCATGCCGTAGTTGCAGCAGAACACGGTGTCCAGGCCATGGCCCTCCACGAGGTCCACGAGGCCGGCATATCCGCTCTCGCGCGAGTAGTCGCCCAGGTAGACCGTGAGGTTCTCCAAAGGCAGCCCCGCCTCGGCCACGGCGGCGCGAACGCCGTCCAAGCGCTCCTTGGACACATGCTCGTGCTGGGGGCCGGCTATGACGCCCAGGCGCTTGTGGCCGGCCCGAATCATCTCGGCGGCCACCCGCTTGGCGCTGGAGCGGCTGTCGGCCAGCACGGAGTCCACGCAGGGTGACTCGTAGGGGGCCGACACCGACACTACGGGAAGGCCCGAGCGTTCCACGAGCTGCCCCGGCGACCATGCGGCGTCGCCCTCGAACAGGATGATGCCATCCACCTGGCGGTCGAGAAGCAGCTCGAGCTTCTGCTCGAAGACCTCGGGGTCGTTGCGGAAGCCCGCCAGCAGCATGATGTAGTTGCCCAGCTCCATCTCCCGCTCGATGGCCGCGATGGCGCTCGTGGCGAAATGATTGAGCATGTTGTTCACGAGAAGGCCCACGGAGCGGCTCTTGCGGCTGCGGAGGCTGCCGGCAAGGAGGTTCTTGTGGTAGCCGAGCGCGGCCACGGCCTCCTCGATGCGCTCGCGGTTGGACTCCTTGATCTTGGCGCCGTTGAGGTAGCGCGACACCGTCCCCGTGGAGACGCCGGCGCGGGCGGCGACCTGCTGGATGGTGGCCATGGGCGTCTCCGTTTCAAGGGCGGGCCTGCGATTCAGTGGATATGATAGGGTCCTTGGGCGCCGCCGGTGTCGCCGCCGTCGCCATTGGCCACGCCTACCCGTGAATTCACCACAGGATTGTTGGTATGGGCCTTGAAATGTGGGCGCGGGTAACGGTAATCTATCGAACGTGTGGGTCGGACGCCCGCACACAGTATCTGTCGGCCCCCGAGCATGCGATTTCAGACGTCGAGCAAGGGTTTATCCAACCGGTAGCTCTGCAGGCGAAGCCCATGACCATCGGGGCCCCGTGTTTTTGAAAGGGGTCCACCTTTGAGTGAGATTCAGAACTCGTCCGTCTTCTCGTTCGACGACGTCAGCGATGAGGAGATGAACAACCTCATCGACGGCACCATCACCGACTTCGACGAGGGCGACCTTGTGACGGGCACCGTCGTCAAGATCGAGCGCGACGAGGTCCTGCTCGACATTGGCTTCAAGTCCGAGGGCGTCATTCCCGTTCGCGAGCTCTCCATCCGCAAGGACGCCAACCCTGAGGACATCGTCGCCATGGGCGAGACCATCGAGGCCTTGGTCCTGCAGAAGGAGGACAAGGACGGCCGTCTCATCCTCTCCAAGAAGCGCGCCGAGTACGAGCGTGCCTGGAACCGTGTGGAGGAGGACTTCAACAACGGCCAGAACGTCGAGGGCGAGGTCATCGAGGTCGTCAAGGGCGGCCTGATTCTGGACATCGGCCTCCGCGGCTTCCTGCCTGCCTCCCTCGTCGACCTCCGTCGCGTCAAGGACCTCAACGCCTATCTCGGCACCCGCATCGAGGCCCGCGTCATCGAGATGGACCGCAACCGCAACAACGTGGTGCTCTCTCGCCGCGTCGTGCTCGAGGAGGCCCGCAAGGCCGAGCGCTCCGAGATCCTCTCCAAGCTGCAGGCCGGCATGCGCCTCAAGGGCGTCGTGTCCTCCATCGTCGACTTCGGCGCCTTCGTCGACCTTGGCGGCATCGATGGCCTCATCCACATCTCCGAGCTCTCTTGGAACCACGTCAACCACCCCTCCGAGGTCGTCAAGGTGGGCCAGGAGGTGGAGGTCCAGGTGCTCGACGTCGATCTCAACCGCGAGCGCATCTCCCTCGGCCTCAAGCAGACCACCGAGGATCCTTGGCGCACCCTCGTCAAGAAGTACCCCGTGGGCGCCATCGTCGAGGGCCGCGTGACCAAGCTCGTGCCCTTCGGCGCCTTCGTCGACCTCGGCGACGGCATCGAGGGCCTGGTGCACATCTCCGAGATGGCGCGCCAACACGTTGACACCCCCTCCCAGGTCACCAACGTCAACGACACCGTGCAGGTCAAGGTCATGGAGATCGACCTCGATCGTCGCCGCATCTCCCTGTCCATGAAGGCCGCCGCCGAGACCCTTGGCTTTGAGGTCGAGGTCGCCCCGCTCGATGCTCCCGAGGAGCAGGAGGCGGAGGTCGAGGTCACCGAGGTCGAGGAGTAACCCTCACCCAGCCTTTGCGCCCCTTTGCGCGGGCCCCGCATCAAGCCGGTGCGGGGCCCGCTTTTTTTGTGCCGCGCTATGCTGGACGGGTGCGGCCTAGGGAGGGGAGAGCGCCCATGAAAGTCCTCGTCACGGCATTCGAGCCCTTTGGAGGACAGGAGGTCAACGCGTCGTGGCTTGCCGCCTCGGCACTTCCCGACGTCGTGGCCGGTGCCTCCGTGGCCCGCCTTTGCCTGCCCTGCGTCTTTGGCGCCGCCGGCGATGCGGCCGTGGCGGCGGTGGACAGGCTCGCTCCCGACATCGTCATCGCCTGTGGCGAGCATCGCGGCTCCGCCGGTCTGGCCATCGAGCGCGTGGCCCTCAACGTGGCCTCCACCGACGTGTCCGTGCCGGACGAGGCCGGACAGGTCCCCGTGGAGGAGCCCTTGGCGGCCGACGGCCCCGGCGCCCTCGTTGCGGCGCTTCCTTTGGAGGGGTGCGTGCGCGCCGCCCAGGAGGCAGGCATCCCCGCCCATCTCTCCTGCTCCGCTGGCCTCTACGTGTGCAACTCCGTCATGTTCGCTCTCCTCGACCACAGGCGTGCCCGTATGGAGGCCGGCCTTTGCGCCCCGGCCATGGCAGGGTTTGTCCACGTGCCGGCAACTCCTGTGCAGGCCTGTCGCGGCATCCTCTCCGAGCCGTGGCCGTCCATGGAGACGGAACGCGCCGCAGCGGGCCTTGTCGCGGTGCTCGAGGCCTGCGTCGCTCGTCTCGATGCGGGCAGATGAGGCCCAAGGGATTGGGCGGCGTCTATGCGTCAACCCTGTGACCTCGGGTTATCGTTATTCATAAATAGAGGGATGCTGTAAATCCTCTGTAACGTGATGAAGTGCTTGCATATTAATTCAGTCTGAATACAGCATAGTTCTCCCATGCACGCGAACCGGACCGCTGGCCCGCCATGGCCGTGCCCGGTCGCTGTCACACGACAAAAGGGGGATCCATGGTGTTCAACCGTATTTCGCGCCGCACCTTCGTCAAGGGCTCCGGGCTCGCAGCCCTTGCCGGTGCCGCCACCACCCTTGCCGGCTGCGGTTCGGCTCCCACGGCCGAGGCCGAGACGAAGAAGGTCCTTCGCTGGGCCCAGTCCAATGCCAAGCAGGGCATGGACATGCAAAAGAGCACCAACTCCGGCATGTCCTCGGTCTCCGACCCCGTGGTGGAGAGCCTCCTTCGCTTCACTGAGGACAACGAGCTCGTGCCCTGCCTGCTCACCGAGGTCCCCAAGGTGGAGGACGACGGCGTTACCTACCACTGCACGCTCAAAGAGGGCATCAAGTGCCACGACGGCTCCACGCTCACGGCAAACGATGTGAAGTACTCCTTCACCCGCATGTTTCTCCCGGCAACGGCTGGCCTCTCCACATACATGTACGACATGATCAAGGGCGCCCAGGAGGTCATGGATGGCTCTGCTACCGAGCTCGCCGGCCTCACGGTGGAGGACGACACCCATTTCACCTTCACCCTGCAGTACCCCATGGCCGCGTTTGTCAAGAACCTGGGCATCAACTACGCCAACGTCTTTCCGCAGAAGGCCTGCGAGGAGGCTGGGGACAAGTGGGGCTACGAGCTCAACTACGTGGGAAGCGGCCCGTTTAAGCTCGTTGAGAACGACGACTCCACCTTCATGCGCTACGAGCGCTTTGAGGACTATCACGGCGACCCCGTGGCCTTGGACGAGCTCACGGTCACCTTCATCGACGACAACAACACCAAGCTCATGAGCTTCAAAAACGGCGACATCGACATGTGCGACCTGTCCAACGACCTGCTCAAGCAGTACAAAGACGATCCCGATGTGGGCGACCTCATCTCCTACAACACGCCGTTGGGCACCTGGTTCGTCAACCTCAACCTCAACACGCCCGCCCTTGCAGACGTCCGTGTGCGCCAGGCCCTGTCGCTCGCCATCGACCGCCAGGCCATCGTTGACACGGTGTTCTCCGGCGCCGGCGTGCCTGCCTCGGGCTTCCTCAACCCTGGCGTTCCCGGCTTCGACAAAAACGCCGAGGTCTTTGAGTACAACCCCGAGAAGGCCAAACAGCTCCTTTCCGAAGCCGGCGCCGAGAACCTCACCATCAAGTGCGTGGTGCGCACCAACCAGTACGAGACCGTCATGGTGGCCGTGCAGGACTACCTCAAGGCCGTGGGCGTGAACATGGAGGTCCAGACCGTGGACAGCGGCGTCTGGGCCACCGACTGGGCGGCAGGCGAGTACGAGGTCACGGCCCTGTCGTGGTACCCGCTCTACGCCGACGCCGACAACCAGATGTACACCTACTTCCACTCCGAGAACGCCAAGGGCAAGGGCAGCTTCTACAACAACCCCGAGTTCGACAGGCTCATGGACGAGGCCCGTCGTTGTCCCGACGAGGATCGTCGCGCCGAGCTCTACCGCCAGGCCGACGACATCATGAGCCGCCAGGACTACGCCTGCCTGCCGCTGTTCTACCCGCAGATCATGTTCTGCGCCCAGCCCTGGGTCAAGAACGCCAAGATCGGCAACCTCATCTACCACTTCCGCGACATCGACATCGACACCGAGGCGATGGGCTAAACTATTTCAGCGCACGCGTCTGTGCCGGGCCGGTTGCCGCATGGGTTCGGTGACCGGCCCTTCTTGTATCTGTGGGAGAGGAGCACCATGAGGGACTACCTCGTGAAGCGGCTGTTGCAGGCTGTAGGCATCATCCTGTGCATCTCCGCCATCACGTTCTTCATGCTCAACATCGTGCCCGGCGACCCGGTGCGCATCATGATGGGCGACATGGCCGACGAGGCCACCATCGAGACCGTCCGCCACAGCATGGGCCTCGACAAGCCCGTGGCCGAGCAGTACGTGGACTGGCTGGCCGGCATGGTCACTGGCGACTTTGGCCAGTCCTACACCCAACGCAAGGACGTGGCCCAGCTCATGGGTCAGGCCTTCTCGGTGACGGCGGCCCTTGCGGCCTCCGCCTACGTGTTCGCCCTCGTTCTGGGTGTCGTGGTGGGCGTGGTGGCAGCCGCCAAACGGGGCACTTGGGTAGACCAGACGCTCATGAGCCTGGCCATTTTCGGCATCTCGGCGCCGGTCTTCTGGGTGGCCATCATCTTGCAGATCGTGTTCGCCCTCACGCTGCACTGGCTGCCGCTCTCGGGCATCAAGACTCCGGCGTACTTCATCTTGCCCACCATCGCTTTGGGCGTGCGCTACGCGGCCTCCATCGCCCGCGTCACCCGCACGTCCATGCTCGAGGTGCTCTCTCAGGATTACATGCGCACCGCCGAGGCCAAGGGCCTCAAGTACTGGGTCATCGTGATACGCCACGCGCTGCGCAACGCGCTGATTCCCATCATCACCATCGCCGGCACCCAGCTCGGCGACATCTTCACGGGCTCCATCCTCATTGAGAGCATCTTCTCCATGCCGGGCATGGGCAAGATGATGCTCGATGCCATCAACGCCCGCGACCTGCCGCTCATCCAGGGCGGCGTCATGTACATCGCCTTGATCTGCGTGGTCGTCTACTTTGTCGTCGACGTGCTCTACGCCGTGGTCGACCCGAGGATCCGCCTTGGAGAGGAAGGGGCCAACTGATGAGCGTCAAAGACCCCAAGAAGCTTCAGGAGGCTGTGGACCGCGAAGTGCTTCAGGACGAGGGCGTCACCGTTCCCGCAGACTCCTTCTCGGCCTACAATTCCGAGACAAACCCCGTGAACGACGAGACCTACCCCGAGATGCTGGGCAACGCCAACCCCAACGCGGGGGAGGGCCCCAAAAGCCGCCGCGAGAAGGCCGAGGAGCTCGCCAGCGAGATCAGCCGCCAGAACCTCGCAGCAGCGGCTGCGGGCAAGAAGAAGGCCGCGCAGAGCTACTGGGCCGTCTCCTGGCAGATCTTCCGCAAGAACCGTCTGGGCATGGTGTGTTTGGCCGTGGTGCTCTTCCTTGTGGCCGTCGCCGTGCTGGCCCCGGTGCTTGCGCCCTACGACCCCGATGCCCAGAACCTGCGCGCTATGCTGCAGCCCCCTTCGGCCGAGCACTGGTTTGGCACCGACAACTACGGGCGCGACATCTTCTCGCGCGTCCTCTACGGGTGCCGCGTGTCGCTTTCCGTGGGCGTGGTCTCCCAGGCCATCGCCCTGGTCATCGGCTTTTTCGCCGGCGTGGCGGCAGGCTATTTCGGCGGCAAGGTGGACGCCGTCATCTCCTTTGTCATCCAGGTGTTCAGCAGCTTCCCGTTTTTGCTTTTTGCCATCGTGGTCATGTTCGTCATGGGCCCCGGCCTCGCCAACCTCTACGTGGCCCTGGGCCTTCTGGGCTGGACCTCCATGGCAAGGCTTGTGCGCGGCGACGTGAAGCGCCTGAAAGGGGCCGAGTACATCCAGGCCTGCACCCTGTCGGGCGGCAAGCCCATGCGCATCATCTTGCGCCACCTGTTGCCCAACTGCGTGTCCACCATCATTGTCATGGCAACCCTGGGCATCCCGAGCGCCATCATGAGCGAGGCTTCGCTGTCGTTCCTCGGCCTGGGCGTGCAGCCGCCCATGTCCAGCTGGGGCCAGATGATCAGCGCCTCGCAGCCCTACATCCAGTCGTCCACGTACTTCTCGGTCATCCCGGGCATCGCCATCATCATCACGGTCATGGCGTTTAACCTGCTGGGCGACGCCCTGCGCGACGCCCTCGACCCCAAGATGCGCTCCTAAGGAGGGAGGTCTATGTCAGCCACTCATAACATGCAGCCGGGCGCCTCGGGCCCGCTGTTGGAGGTCGACGGCCTCTGCGTGACGCTGTTCACCGATGCCGGAGAGCTCAAGTGCATTCAGGACCTCTCGTTTGTCATGCGCCGGGGCGAGACCCTGGCAGTGGTGGGGGAGTCCGGCTGCGGCAAGTCCATGACGGCGCTCTCGATCATGGATCTCATCCCCAAGCCTCCCGCAAAGATCGTGGGCGGCCGCATCCTCTTCGAGGGCACTGACCTCGTGCGGCTCTCCGACGACGAGATGCGCTCCTACCGCGGCAACGAGATCTCGATGATCTTCCAGGAGCCCATGACGTCGCTCAACCCCGTCATGCTCTGCGGCAAGCAGATCGCCGAGGGGCTGCTCGTGCACAACCCCGACATGTCCAAGGCCGACGCCGACGCGCGCGCCCTCGAGATGATTAAGTTCGTGGGCATTCCCGCGCCCGAGAAGGTCTTCAAGAGCTACCCCTTCGAGCTTTCCGGCGGCATGCGCCAGCGCATCATGATTGCCATGGCGCTGGCCTGCGAGCCCGCCATGCTCATCTGCGACGAGCCCACAACGGCCTTGGACGTCACCATCCAGGCCCAGGTGCTCCAGCTCATCGATACCATGCGCCAGGAGACCGGCACGGCCGTTATGCTCATCACCCACGACATGGGCGTGGTCTCCGAGATGGCCGACTGGGTGCTCGTCATGTACGCCGGTCGCCAGGTGGAGTACACCCGCGCGTCCGAGCTCTTCTCCCACCCGGCGCACCCCTACGCCCAGGGGCTCATCGACTCCATCCCGTCCATGGACGCCTCCGGCGATCGTCTTTACGCCATTCCGGGCAACGTCCCCATGTTGAACGAGCTGCCCCAAGGGTGCCTGTTCAACCCGCGCTGCCCCTTTGCCAAAGACGTCTGCCGGCGCGAGGTGCCGCCCTTTGTGCCCGTTGACGGCGACGAGGGGCACCGCGTTGCCTGCTGGAAGTACACCGAGAGCTGGGAGGAGGGACGATGACCCGCTTTGCCGATGAGGACGTCATTCTCGAGGTCCGCGACCTGGTCAAGCGCTATCCCATCAAGAAGGGCTTCTTCGGCACCTCCGACACGGTGGTGCACGCGCTGGAGGGCGTCTCGTTCGACGTGCACCGAGGCGAGACCTTTGCCATTGTGGGCGAGTCGGGCTGCGGCAAGTCCACGTGCGGCAAGTGCGTGCTGAGGCTCACCGACCCCACCTCTGGCTCCGTAAGGCTTGATGGCGAGGAGTTCACCGAGCTTTCTGGCGCCGCCCTCACCGAGGCGCGCAAGAAGCTCAAGCTCATCTTCCAGGACCCCTACAGCTCCCTCAACCCGCGCATGACGGTGGCCGACATCATCGCCGAGCCCATCGACATCGCCAAGACCTACGCCACCCGCGCCGAGCGCGACGCCCGTGTGGACCAGATTATGGAAGCCGTGGGGTTGGACCTGTCGTACCGCACCCGCTACCCCCACGAGTTCTCTGGCGGCCAGCGCCAGCGCATCGGCATTGCCCGCGCCATCGTGCTCGAGCCCGAGATCGTGGTGTGCGACGAGCCCGTGAGCGCCCTGGATGTCTCGGTGCAGGCCAAGGTCATCAACCTTTTGGAGGATTTGCAGGAGCGCCTGGGCCTGGCCTACATCTTCATCAGCCATGACCTTTCGGTGGTCAAGCACATCGCCGACACGGTCATGGTGATGTACCTGGGCCACATGATGGAGAAGGCCTCCAAGGACGCCCTGTTTGCCAACCCGCTGCACCCCTACACCCGGGCGCTGCTCGACGTGGTGCCCACCATTGCCGGCGGACGCATCCAGGATAAGAAGATCTTGCAGGGAGACGTGCCGAGCCCCACCAACCCGCCTGCGGGCTGCTGCTTCCATGCGCGCTGCACCTCGTGCATGAAGGTGTGCGAGAGCCGCGTGCCGGCCGAGCTTGAGCCAGAGCCGGGCCACATTGTGGCCTGCCATCTCTACGACGAGTCGCTGACGGACGCGGAGCGCGAGCCGGCAGGCCTGAACCCGGCAGCGACGACGGCATAGGGGGGGGGTTGCGGCCTTGCGGGCTTGCTCCTGCGCCGAGCGGAAAAGTGCGTCTCGAGGCACGCGTGCAAAAGCGCGCCTGAAAGCCGTTGAGGGCGAGTTGGCTCGCCCTCAACGGCTTTCAGGCGCGTAAGGGGCCGTCTGTGCCGCGACGGGAGTTCTCCCCCCTACGCCAGCTTGTTGGTGAACTTGAAGTCGTAGACCCGGTAGATGCCAGAGAAGTCGGCATCCTTCAGGTAGGGGGTCTGGGGCCAGTCCACGGGGATGGTGCCAAAGTCCACGTTCACCAGCTGGTTGTCGGCCTGCAGGGTGAGGTCGGTGCGCTGGCCCTCGTCCATGGTGGCCTCGGCCTTGTCCACGAGCTCGTCAAAGGTGGGCGAGTCGTAGAATGAGCTGCGCTGGGAGGCCTTGGAGGCATAGAAGAACGAGCGCATGTGCTCGGCGCCCACCCAGCACAGCGTGGTCCAGGTGATAAGCGTGGCGGGCAGCGAGCCGGCGGCGCGCTGGTCGATCCACATGGCGTCGTCGATGACGTTGATGGTGGCCGTGACGCCGATGGCGCGCCAGTACTCCTGGAGCGCGGTGGCCACCTGCTCGTCGCGGGAGCGCACGGGGAAGTCGAACGAGAGACCCGTGGCACCGGCCTCGGCAAGCAGCTGCTTGGCCTTGTCCACGTTGTAGGGAAGCGTCTCCAGGGTGTCGTCGTGGCCTTCCTCGCCCGGGGCGCAGAACTGCGTGCAGGGGGCAGAGGCGCCCTGGAGCACGGTATCGCAGAGCTCGTCGCGGTTGATGGCCAGCGAGAGGGCCTGGCGCACGCGGGGGTCCTTGAAGGCGTCCTCGTGGAGGTTGAGGTTCACAAAGCGCGTGGATGCCGGGGTGTAGTTCACGATGGACCCGGCCACGGCCTGGTCGTTCACGTACTGGTCGTAGAGGGTGGGCGCGAGGTTCACCAGGTCGAGCTGGCCGGCCTTGTAGTTCATGACCAGCGTGTTGGGGTCGTCCACGTACACCACGTCGATGCCGTCGATCTTGGCGGGGCCGTCGTGGTAGTCGGCGAACGTCTCCAGGGTGAGGCCCGTGGCGCTCTCGCCGATGAGCTTGAAGGGGCCCGTGCCCACGAAGTCGGTGCCACTGCCCCACTTGTCGCCAGCGGCCTCGCAGGCCTTCTGCGGGTAGATGAGGGCGTAGAACTCGGTGAGCATGGGCAAGAAGACGGCCTGCACCTCGGAGAGCTGCATGGTGAAGTGGCGGTCGTCTTGCACGGTAAGGCCGGCAAGCTCGCGGGTCTTGCCCTCCATGACGTCTGTGGCTCCCACGATGGTGTCGTAGACGTTGGTGGAGGGGTTCTTGGTCTCGGGCAGGAACATGCGGGTGAACGTGAACTTCACGTCGTTGGCCGTGAGGTTGCTGCCGTCGTGGACGGGCAGGTTCTCCTTGAGCTCAAAGGTGTAGGTGAGGCCGTCCGCAGAGATCTCGGGCATCTTGGTGAGCAACACCGGCTCCATGTCGAGGTTCTCGTTGAAGCGGATGAGCGGCTCGCAGATGGACTCGGCCACGCCGATCTCGTTGGATGTGTTGGTCTGCAGGTCGAGCGACGCCTTGGGGTTGGCGCAGCCGTAGCGCAGCACCTTGCCGCCGGCGCTTGAGCCGCAGCCCGAAAGGACGGCAGTGGCGCAGGCGCCAAGGGAAAGGGCGGCGCCGATGCGCATGAAGCCTCGGCGCGAGACAGGGGTCTGGGAGAAGGACATACTCTCTCCTTTTTTCAATGGCCGGCGGACCGGCATCGGGCGCCCCTAAAAGGGCGCGTTTGTCGTTTCTTAACCTACCAGAAGGACGTGGGTTTCATACATGCGGCGGGCGGCGCCCTTGCCATTAGGCGGGACCGGCCTTTGCCGAGAGGTGAACAAGGTCGCCCTTCTCGTTTGCCGCAAGCTGAATGGGCGCTAAAATTACCGGTGCCTTGGACGTTGCGAGAGGAGGGCCCGTGGAAGACCTCGCAGAGCGGCTCGTGCGCTACTGCGCATTGGCGTCACAGTCAGACCCCGCCGGGTCGCAAGAGGTTCCGTCCACGCCTTCCCAGCACGCCATGGCCGCCGTGCTCGCCCAAGATCTTACGGCCCTGGGGGCGCACGACGTCACTCTCAGCGAGCACGCCTACGTCACGGCGCACTGGCCCGCCTCGCCCGGCATGGAAGGGTGCTGCCGCCTGGGTCTGTGCGCCCACTTGGATACCGCCTGGCAGGCGGCCGGCGACCCGGTGCGCCCACGTGTGGTGACCTACGAGGGAGGGCCGCTCGTCATGGGGGAGGCGAACGGCGAGACGGTGCGGGTCACGCCCGAGGAGGAGCCGGTGCTTCTGGGCCTTGCGGGCACAGACATCGTGACAGGCGACGGCACCTCGCTTCTGGGCGGCGACGACAAGGCCGGCATCGTAGAGATCATGGCCTATCTCGAGCGCCTCTCAAAAGACCCGGCCATCCTGCACCCGCCGCTTGCCGTGGCCTTTGTGCCCGACGAGGAGATTGGCCACGGCGCCGCCCTGCTCGACCTGGAGGCCTGGGGCGCCTCGTGGGCCTTCACGCTCGACACGGGACCCGTGGGGGAGTGCGCGTTCGAGACATTCAACGCCTGCGACGCCTTCGTGGACGTTCGGGGCCGCGCCGTGCACACCGGCTGGGCCAAGGGCGCGCTCGTGAACGCCTGCGAGGCCTTTGCGCGCTTCCATGGGCTGCTCCCTCCTGTGGAGCGCCCCGAGCATACCTGCGGGCGTGAGGGCTTCTTCCACCTGGTGTCCATGGAGGGCGACTGCGAGGCGGCCCACGCCCGCTACATCGTGCGCGACCATGACCGCGAGCGCTTTGAGCGGCGCTGTGCCCTCATGGAGGAGGCCTGCGCCTTTGTGAACCGGCTGCTTGGCCCTGGCACGGTGTCCGTGCGCCTCGAGCAGACCTACCGCAATATGGGCGAGAAGATCGCCGGGCACCCCGAGCTTGAAAAGGCGGCTCTCGGGGCCTTCCGCGACGCGGGCATAGAGCCGTCCGTGGTGGCCATGCGCGGGGGCACCGACGGCGCGCAGCTCGCGTTTCGCGGCCTGCCGTGCCCCAACATCTCCGCTGGCTACCACTTGGCCCACAGCCGCCGCGAGTTCGTGTCCGTGCGCGAAATGGAGGCCATGGTGGATGTGCTCGAGCACCTTGGCCGCCGGCTCTGCGTCAAGCCGGGCGGGTGAGCGGCCGCCCTTCTCGGGGCTTGCCGCGGACGAGCTGACCACGATTTTGGGGGAATCGCCATGGAATTCACTGCAGACAAAGACTACCTGCTCGACGTCTTCGCGCGGCTCCTCGCCTGCGACAGCCCGGTGGGCTACTACCGCGAGATGGAGCCGCTCATGACATCGCTCGTGGCCGAGCTGGGCCACCACGCCTTCCGCGACCGCAAACACACGGTCTACGTTCGCGTGGAGGGGCGCGACCGCTCCCGCACCGTGTGCCTGGGGGCGCATCTCGACACCATCGCGCTGGGCATCTGTGCCATAGAGGAGGACGGCTCTTTGCGCGGGCGCCACCTCGGGGGCGTGAACTTCAGCTCGGTGGAGGGCACGAGCTGCCGTGTCATCTGCCGGGACGGTTCCAAGGTGGACGCCGTGATCGAGCTCGACCACCACTCGCCCCACGTGTGGGCCGACGCCAAGAAGGGCCGCGAGCGCGACGAGGACACCATGCGCATCCACCTGCTTGAGGACGTCTCCTGCGCCGAGGACGCCCGTGCCCTCGGCGTGACGCCGGGTGCCGTGGTGGCCTTTGAGCCCGAGCTCGAGATACACGACAACGGCTTTGTCCTCTCGCGCTTCATCGACGACAAGGCCTGCGTGGCCGCGCTTCTCGGCCTGCTCAAGTGGTTTGGCGACACGGGCAACAAGCCCGCCTGCAACGTTCTGCTCGCCTTCCCCTTCTATGAGGAGGTGGGCTGGGGCGGCGCGTTTCTGCCCGAGGACGTGGAGGCCTACGTGGCCCTCGACATTGCCCTGATGGGCCCCGAGTACCCCGGCACAGAGCACGATGTGGCCGTCATTGCCAACGACTACCACGGCCCCTACGACTGGGACCTCACCAACGCCGTGGTGGAGGCCGGCCGACGCGTGTTCGGGGAGCCTCCCGAGCTGCAGAACGCCAAGCTTTACTCCACGGACGCCATGGGCGCCTTCATCACGTCCAACAACGTTGCCGCGGCCGCCTTTGGCCCTCTCACCCGCAACACCCACGGCCGCGAGCTCACCCATGTGGACGCCATGGTGAAGTGCCAGCAGCTCGCCGCCTCCTTTGTGATGGGCTGCTAGGGGCGCTCGCCCGCGGCCGTCGCGGGCGCCACAGGTTGCGGAAACCTCTGTGACGGCCGTGGCTCACAGAGCACGGGTCATGGGTGCACGGTAAGATAAAGGGCTGCTAACACGATGCGGCCGGCCGCACGGTCGGCCGCTGCAATGAAAGGCGGTCCAAGTGGCAAAAGGCGACTTCAACGAGCGGCTTCAGGAGTTCATGCGAGGCCGCAACGGCACCGACGACATCGTGCGCGTGTGCGTCTTCGTGGGGCTCGCGTTTGCGGTGCTCTACATCTTCGTCCCCGTGTGGTGGCTCTCGGTCATAGCGTTCGCCCTCGTCATCTACGCGTGGTGGCGCATGCTCTCCCGCAACGTGGCGGCCCGTGCCCGTGAGAACGAGCGCTTCATGGCGGCCCTGGGCCCCGCACGGTCTTGGGTCTCGTCGCCTCTGGGCGCGCTGCGCGACCGCCGCTCCCACAAGGTGCTCACCTGCCCGTCCTGCGGCCAGCGCCTGCGCGTGCCCCGTGGCAAGGGGCGCCTCAAGGTGCGGTGCCGCCGGTGCGGCACGTCGTTCGAGGGCCGCTCGTAGGGAATGGGGGAGAGCGTGAGAACCGTGTTCTTGGTGGGCGGCACCGCCTCGGGCAAGTCGTGCGTGGGCCGCGTCTTCGAGCGGCTCGGCGCCGAGCGCATCGACCTCGACGACGTCTCCCGCGAGGTGCTTGACCGAGAGGGCGCCTGCCTTGCCGAGCTCGTCGAGGAGTTCGGCCCTGAGGTGGTGGGCGGCGACGCCCTGTTCGACGACGAGGAGGACCGCTGGGTGCCCATGGACGGCGCTTGGGCCGTCGACCGGGCCGCGCTCGCTCACATCGCCTTTGCCACGCCGGAGGGGGCTGCAGCCCTCGAGGCCATAGAGATGCCCTACATCCGCGCCCGTCTTGCCGATCGTCTGACCGTGGTCTCCTGCGCCTCTGTGCGCCCGCGCACCTGCGTTGTGGAGGTGCCGCTGCTCGACCGTGTGGAGGACCTTCTGCCCTTGGCCGACGATGTGGTGTGGGTACGTACGGACAAGGACAGGCGCCGCTCCTTTGCCCAGAGCCGGGGCATGGACGCAGACGACTTCGACGCGCGGGTGACGGGGCAGCCGGCCGACGCCTATCTGGAGCGGCACGCCACGTCGGTCATCGACAACGACGGCGACCTCGACGCCCTCGCCGACAAGGCAAGGGCCTGGTGGCGCGAACACGGACTGGAGGGAGGCTCAAGCCGTGGCTGCAGCTGAGCGCTGGACGCCCCGACAGGACAACCCCTATGCCGGCCTTGGCGACGAGGACCTGGACGACGTCTCTCTCGGTATGTCCGATGGCTCCGAGGGGGCCGGCATCGATGCCGACGCCACGCGTCTTGTGACGCCCGTTGCCGCGGACGACGCGACCCGTGTGGTCCCGGCCAAGGCGGCCGAGACCGTCCGCGTTGCAGACCCCGACGCCACGCGCCTGTCCCCGGTGCCGGCCACGGAGCGTCTGGTCGCCGACCCCGACGCCACGCGCCAGGTGGCCGCCCCCGCCCCAGACCCCACGGTCTTCTCGGACGCCGCCGCCCTTGAGCGCGCCCTCGAGGGCCGGCCCCGCACGCGTCCCGTGAACCGCTCTGCCGCCCGTCCCGTCACGCGCCGGGCGGGAGCGCCCGTTGCCGACCTCCACCGCGCCCAGGCGGCCCGCGACCTGCTCGACCGCCAAGGCGCCGTCTGGGACGAGGACGACCCTGGCCGCCCCGTCTCCCGTGGGTCCGGCCGGAGGGCCCGGGCCCGGTCCAAGGGGCCGCTCGGCCGTCGTCGCCTGCGGTTCTGGCGGTGGTTTCGCACCGTGCCCATCCTGCTTATGGTGGCCATGGGCCTCATGGCCGCAGGCTTGAGCTTGCTTCCCGGGACGGCGGTGCGCCACTGGCTCTTCCCGGTGCACTACGCCCAGGCCGTGCAGGACTCCGCGGAGCGCCACGGCGTCGACCCGGCGCTCGTGGCCGCCGTCATCAAGAGCGAGTCCAACTGGGTGTCCACGGCCAGAAGCGGCGCGGGTGCAGAGGGACTCATGCAGCTTATGCCCTCCACGGCCAAGGAGCTGGCCAGCCGCGGCATCGTGGACTCCAGCGTCTACGACCCCAGCGAGCTCTCCGACCCTGCGGTCAACATCGAGTACGGCACTGCCTACCTCGCCTCGCTCCTCAACTCCACGGGGTCGCAGGACCGTGCCGTCGCGGCCTACAACGCGGGGCCCGGCGCGGCAAGCTCCTGGGACGACGGCGGTTCCAACTTCAAGGACGCCATCGAGTACCCCGAGACGCGGCTCTACCTCGAGAAGGTCACCGAGGCCTACGAGCAGTACCAGAAGCTTTACCCTGACGGTCTCACAGACGACGCCGCCGTGCGATGAGGGAGGTACCCATGGACCAAGACATAGCTGCCCGCGGCCGGGTGGGCGCAGGGCTCGTGCGCTTTGGGCGCGAAGGGGGGAGCCCCGACTTCTGCGTGCAGATGCCCTACGAGCCCTCAGGCGACCAACCCCAGGCCATCGAGAAGCTCTCCCGCGGCATTGAGGAGGGGCTGCGCTACCAGACCCTCATGGGCGTCACCGGCTCCGGCAAGACCTACACCGTGGCCAAGACCATCGAGAAGATCAACCGCCCGGCCCTCATCCTCGAGCCCAACAAGACCCTGGCCGCCCAAGTGGCCGCCGAGATGCGCGAGATGTTTCCCGACAACGCCGTGGTGTATTTCGTCTCCTACTACGACTACTACCAGCCCGAGGCCTACGTGCCGTCCAGCGACACCTACATCGAGAAGGACTCCTCCATCAACGAGGAGGTGGAGAAGCTGCGCCACCAGGCCACGGCCAACCTCCTGTCGCGGCGCGACGTCATCGTGGTGGCGTCGGTCTCCTGCATCTACGGCATCGGCTCGCCCGACGACTATGCGGGCCTTGCCCCCAACGTCTCCAAGGACGAGCCTCTGGAGCGCGACGACTTCATCCGCAACCTGCTTGCCGTGCAGTACGACCGCAACGACCTCGACCTCCAGCGCGGCATGTTCCGCGTGCGCGGCGACTCCGTGGACGTCTTCCCGCCCTACGCTGAGCACCCGCTCAAGGTGGAGTTCTTTGGCGACGAGGTGGAGCGCATTGCCGAGGTGGACGAGCTCACGGGCGAGGTGATTCGCGACTTCGACGCCGTACCCATCTGGCCCGCCTCCCACTACGTCACGGAGCGCCCCAAGGTCAACCATGCCCTCAAGACCATCAACGACGAGCTTATCGCCCGCGTGGGCGAGCTCAAGGCCGCCGACAAGCTGCTGGAGGCCCAACGCCTCTCGGAGCGCACGGCCTACGATCTCGAGATGCTCGAGACCATGGGCTTTTGCAACGGCATCGAGAACTACTCGCGCCACCTGGACGGCCGCGCCCCGGGCGAGCCACCCTACACGCTCATCGACTACTTCCCCAGCGACATGGTGTGCTTTGTGGACGAGAGCCACGTGACGGTGCCCCAGGTGCGCGGCATGCACGAGGGCGACCGCTCCCGCAAGGTGACCCTCGTGGAGCATGGGTTCCGCCTGCCGTCGGCCCTGGACAACCGCCCCTTGCGCTTTGACGAGTTCGAGGCGCGGGTCCCGCAGTTCATCTATGTCTCGGCCACGCCCGGCGACTACGAGGAGTCGGTCTCG
This sequence comes from Atopobiaceae bacterium 24-176, assembly GCA_041225335.1. Taxonomy (GTDB): domain Bacteria; phylum Actinomycetota; class Coriobacteriia; order Coriobacteriales; family Atopobiaceae; genus Granulimonas. Next base: position 213,132 of record JBCLSF010000001.1, read on the forward strand.
CAGCAGGACGTGGAGATGATCATCCGCCCCACGGGCCTTCTCGACCCGTCCATCGACGTGCGCCCTGTGCGAGGCCAGATCGACGACCTCACCTCCGAGATTCGCGACCGCGTGGAGCGCCATGAGCGTGTGCTCGTTACCACGCTCACAAAGCGCATGGCCGAGGACCTCACCGACCACCTGCTCGACCAGGGCATCCGCGTGAACTACATGCACTCTGACACGGCCACCCTGGACCGCGTGGACATCGTGCGCGACCTGCGCCAAGGAAAGATCGACGTGCTCGTGGGCATCAACCTTTTGCGCGAGGGCCTGGACATTCCCGAGGTGTCGCTCGTGGCCATTCTGGACGCCGACAAGGAGGGCTTCCTGCGCAACCGCCGCTCCCTCATCCAGACCATGGGGCGCGCGGCCCGAAACGCCGACGGCCAGGTCATCATGTACGCCGACACCGTCACCGACTCCATGCGCGAGGCCATCGACGAGACCAAGCGCCGCCGCGCACTCCAGAAGGCCTACAACGAGGAGCACGGCATCGTTCCCAAGACCGTGCGCAAGGCCGTGAACGACATCAGCGGCTTCATCGAGGAAGCCGACGCCTCTGTGGGCAAGCGGAGCCGCCATCACGGCCACGACGGCGACGAGCTGGGCCACGGGGAGTTCTACACGCCCGGCACGGCGCCTGAGAAGAGCAAGGCGGCGCAGGTGGCCGAGGAGCTCTCGGAGCTGCCCCGGGACGAGGCCGAGGCCGTCTTGGCCTCCCTGGAGGAGGAGATGCGCGCTGCCAGCGATGCCACGGACTTCGAGCGCGCCGCCGCCCTGCGCGACCAAGTGGTGGAGCTGCGCGCCGCTCTGGAGGGGACGAGCGAGGACGCCGTTATCGCCCGCCTGCGCTCGGGGGCGCGCAAGGGGTCGTCCCACGCCTCGCGCAAGCGCCTGGGCGGCCGGAGGAATCCCCGGCGCTAGGCAACCTCAGGCGGACAGGGCCCCTCTCTTCCGTCTCTCTCCCCGCCCAAAAAGCGCGCCTGAAAGCGATTGAGGGTACCCTCAATCGCTTTCAGGCGCGCTTTTTGGGCGGGATTTTCAGGCAGACAAGATACCAGGTTGTTTTGTCACGCCCCTGTCCGCCCTGCTCCCTTAGCGGGAGATGGCGTGGATGAGCTCCTCGAGCTCCTTGTCCTGGCCTATGCCGGTGAGGAAGGCCACACCGTTGAAGACGGGGGTGGAAAAGCTCTCGTCGGTCTTGACCACCGAGATGTAGGCCGCGGCCCCGCGGAGCGCCTGCCGCAGGTTCTTGATATCCACGGCCTGGACGTCGGCCTCGATGCCGCGGGCGCCCAGAAGGTGGCGTACCTTGCTCGCCACGGTCTGGGACGTTGCCACTCCGGACCCGCAGGCCACGATGATCTTTGGCGCCATGCTCGTTCCTTCCTGCCGGCGCGGCCCGGAGCGTCCTGCCCGTTGCCGCCGGCCGTCCTTGTGTGTCTGCTGGGAGATGACCGCTGTGCGGTCTCGAGCCTAGGAGCGGCGGATGCGGGCTGCCAAGGCCATGGCGCATCCCACGCCGTCGGCCGCTGCACTCATTATGCCACCGGCATAACCCGCGCCCTCCCCAACGGGGAAGAGACCGGCCACTGACACGCTCTCAAACCCGTCGTCGCGCACAACGCGCACCGGCGACGAGGAACGCGTCTCCACGCCGGTGAGCACCGCCTCGGGGTCGGAGAAACACCGCAGCTTGCCGGCCATGGCCGGGATGCCGGCGCGCATGGCCTCGAGGATGTTCTCAGGCAAAAGCCCGTCAAGGGTGCCCCAGGTGACCCCTCGCGGATAGGTGGGGGTCACATGGCCGGGCCCCGACGAGGGTGTCTTGGCAAGAAAGTCGCCCACAAGCTGGGCCGGCGCCTTGAAAGCGCCGCCGCCGGCCTCGTAGGCGGCCTGCTCGCAGCGGCGCTGGAGGGCCACGCCGGCCAGGACGTCGTCGCCGGGAAGGTCGGCCGGCCTCACGTTCACCAGAAGGCCCGAGTTGGCGTTCTCGCCGTCTCGGGCGGCGAGACTCATGCCGTTGGTGACCACGCCGTGCGCCTCACTCGCTGCGGCCACGACGTAGCCGCCCGGGCACATGCAGAACGAGTAGGCCGGGGCCACGCCCTTCACGTGCGACACGAGCTTGTAGGGCGCGGCGCCCAAAAGGGGGCTGCCGGCGGCCGGGCCGTACTGGCAGCGGTCGACGTCGGCCTGCAGATGCTCGATGCGCGCCCCCATGGAGAACGTCTTGCGCTCCATGGCCACATCCAGGTCTTGCAGCAGCTCAAAGACGTCGCGCGCCGAATGGCCGCAGGCGAGCATCACGTACGAGGCGCTCAGGGTCTCGCTGTGCTCGACGCCCGGGGCCTCGACGGGCTGGCCCTCTTGCGGGGCCGGGCCCTTCTCGCGCCAAGAGAGCTCGACGCCCGTCACCCGGCGGGCGCTTGCCGTCCCTTCGATGCGAATTCCCGTCAGGCGGCAGCAGGTGCGGACCTGGCCGCCGAGGCGCTCGATCTCTTTGGCGATGTGGGTCACAACGCCGGGCAGCACGTCGCTTCCCACATGGGGCTTGGCCTCAAAGAGGATCCTCGGGCTGGCGCCGCCCTCCACGAAGGCCTCGAGGATGGCCCGGTGATACGGGCTGCGGGTGCCCGTGCTGAGCTTTCCGTCAGAGAACGTCCCGGCGCCGCCAAGGCCAAACTGCACGTTGGACTCGCAGTCGAGCTCGCCAGTTCCGTCGAAGCGCTCGATAAGAGCGCTTCGACGGGTCGCGTCGTCGCCCCGCTCCACAAGGACGGGGCAGAGGCCCTGGCGCGCCAAGGCCCAGGCGCAGAAAAGCCCGGCGCAGCCGGCGCCTATGACAACGGGGCGCTCGCCGTCTGCGAGAGGGGCTCCCTCCACCAGGAGCACGGGGTTGCGGTCTGGTTCCACGACCTCCACCTTGGGGCCGCGGCCTCGGCGGTCGATGGACGAGAGGAGGGCCCTCTCGGCGTTGTTGCCGCCCCGCAGGAAGCAGCGCACCGTGTAGACCACGGTGATGGGCCGCCCTCGTCTGGCGTCGATGGAGCGGCGCCGTATCTCAAGCGATGCAAAGGCGTCCGGCGCGACATGTAGTTTTTTAAGGGCGGCCTTTCGGACCGCGGCCATCTCGTCATGCGAGCGCTCAAGGTCGCGCAGGGACACAGAGATGTTGGGGACTTCGATCATGGGGCCTTCCTGAGACAAAAGACAGCGTTTCTCCCTTTGTTCCCACATTTTCAGCCGAGAGGATTCAGGGGATGAGCAGGCTTGCGCACGCCGCCGACCCCGCTTTCAGGCCCGAGAGCCATGCGAACGCAAGGTTGTAGCCGCCGCACGGCCCGTCGACGTCCAAGGCCTCGCCGCAGACGAAAAGGCCTCTCGCCGCATGGGCGGCAAGGGTGCTCGGGTCCACGGCGTCCTCGGCGACGCCTCCCCGGGAGACCTGGGCCGTTTCGGGGTGGGCAGGGCCCGTCACCGTGAACGGCAGGCCCTTGAGCAGCGCGGCCATGGCCCGGACAGGGTCGCCTGAGCGCTCGGCCTGGGCGGCGAGGGCCTCGGCGATGGCGGGGTCCACAAGGCCGTCGGCGCCGTGGGCGTCGAACGGGGCGCCGAGGAGCGCCTCCAGGCTCTCGAGGGACGATTCGGGCACGAGATTCACCGTCACGGCATCGCCGGGGCGCGCCTGTCGCGAGAGGTTGAGCGACACGATTCCCGAGAGGGCCTGCCGTCTGAAGAGCACCTCTCCGCGCTCCTGCCACACGGCCGAGCCGTCCCGCAGGAGGGTCACGGAGGCGCGGGCGCGGCGGCCGTCCAGTGCGTCTGCGAACGAGGGCTCCACGGCCACGGGGCACAGGATGGGCTCAGCATCGATGACGTCCACCCCAAGGTCTTTGAGGGTCGCAGGGGAGGCGCCTCCGGCCGCCCATACAAGGCGGCGGCAGAAAAGCGCGCGCGTGCGCCAGCAGCCGGTTTGCGCGTCCTCGCGGAAGCGCTCCTCAAAGGTCACGGTAAAGCCGTCGTCCGCACGCTCCACGGCCACGACGGGCCGCAGCGTTCCCGTCACGGCGCCCGACGCCTTTGCGGCCCGCACGAGGACTGAGCGCACGGAGTCGGCTGCGCGGCTGCGCGGGTAGAGGCGGCCGTCCTCATCGGCCCAGGCAAGGCCCAGAGCGCCAAAAAGGTCAAGGACGGACGTCTCGGGGGAGGGGCCCATGGCGGCCGCAGCAAGGTCGGGGTTGCGGTAGTGTCCGCACGAGAGGTCGACATTGGAGAAGTTGCAGCGGCCGTTGCCCGTGGCGAGGATGGGCGCGCCCGCGCGGGGGCCGGCCTCGAGGCAGACGACGGAGCCTGCGCCGTCGCGCGTCGCGGCAAGGGCGGCGCAGAGGCCCGAGGCCCCTGCGCCCACAACGCACACGTCGCAGGCGTCGGGCACCGCTTGGGCGGCGGCTTTCTTGCGGGCCTGCGCCTCGGCGTGGAGGCGCCGCCCTTTGGGCGAGCCGGCGCGGGCCACCTCAGATCTCCTCGGGGGTCATGTCCACGGTCTGGTCTGCGGACGGCTGGGGGACGGCGCCAAAGGCGGCCTCGTAGCGGGCGTCCATGGCGGCGATGTCGGGCACGGGCGCTGGGTCGTCGTCCATGGACAGGATGCGCTCCACGGTCTTGTCGAGCAGGCCTGCGGGAAGCAGGCGGGCGAGGTCGCCGGCATCGCAGGCGGCGGCGACGGCGGGGTCCTGGGGGAGGCGGTCGAGGGCTGCAACGCCGGCGAGCTCCGCGTCGCGCTCGAGATGCGAGGGGCCAAAGACGTCAAAGCGCTCGCCGCAGTGGGGGCAGGTGGCGTAGCTCATGTTCTCCACGAGCCCGAGCACGCCCACGTTCATCTTGGCGGCCATCTTGACCGCCTTGCCCACGATCATGGAGACGAGGTCCTGCGGCGTGGTGACGATGACGGTGCCGTCCACGGGTAGCGACTGGTAGACCGTGAGGGCCACGTCGCCCGTTCCCGGGGGCATGTCCACCACCAGCACGTCGATGGGGCCCCAGGAGGTCTGGCCCCAGAACTGGCGGATGGCCCCCGCCAGCACGGGGCCGCGCCAGAGCACGGGGTCGTTCTCGTGGGCGAGCAGCATGTTGGCGCTCATGACCTTGATGCCGAGAGGGCCCACGGCCGGTAGGAAGAGGTCGCCCAAGGTCGTGGCGTGCTGGCCCGCGAGCCCGAGCATGCGCGGTACGGACGGACCGGTGATGTCGGCGTCGAGCACGCCCACCCTGAGTCCGCGGCGTGCGAGCTCGATGGCGATGCCGCAGGACACGAGCGACTTGCCCACGCCTCCCTTGCCCGACACCACGCCGACGACGCGGCCTACCTCGGAAAGGGGGTGCTGCTCGAACTTTTGAGGCGCGCTTGCGGCGCCGTTGGGGTCGTTCTTCTGGGGACAGGCCATGGGCCCTCCTTTGCCTTATGTGTGCAGTTTCTCCGGGGCCATTCTACTTCCCACAGCGCCGCCCGCGGTACTGCCCGAATGCTGCCAAGTGGCTCCTTGCGCCTGAAAGCGGATAGGGGCGCTCTTATCCGCTTTCAGGCGCAGATGCAGGCGGAGAGGAGAGAGCGGAGGGGGAGGTGCAGAGAGGGAGAGGCGCCCTGCCTCTCGCGCCGCCCGTGCCAAAGGGGGCGTTGGCATGGGTTTTCTCCCGTCTGACAAAGAAAGCCCATGCCGGGGGCGCCCTCGGCATGGGTTTATTTCAAAGTTGCTGCTAAAAACCGTGCCGAAGGCCCTGCTGGCACGGTTTGGAGCTCCGTGTCCCTAGAAGAGGGCGCCTCCGTCCACGGAGAGCACCACTCCGGTGACGTAGGAGGCCATGTCGCTTGCGAGGAACGCGAAGGCGTTGGCAACCTCCTCCGGCTCGCCGGGGCGGCCCATGGGGATGCCCATGGAGATACGCTGCACCACCTCGTCGGGAAGGGCCGCCACCATGTCGGTCGCCGTCACGCCGGGCGCCACGGCGTTCACGCGCACGCCGGAAGGGGCGAGCTCGCGGGCGAGCGACTTGGTCATGCCGTTCACGGCGAACTTGGAGGTGGGGTAGCCCACGCCGGACTGCTGACCGTAGAGCGACACCATGGAGCTCGTGTTGATAATGGAGCCGGAGCCCTGGGGCACCATGAGGCGGGCGGCGGCCTGGCAGCCGTTGAAGACCGCCTTCACATTCACATCCATGGCCTTCTGGAACTCCTCGGGGGTGTAATCGAGGAGCGGGGTGGACTGCGAGATGCCCGCGTTGTTCACCATGATGTCCAGGCGCCCCCAGGCGGCCACGACGTCGTCGAGCATGGAGGCCACGGCCTTCTCGTCGGTGAGGTCGGGGCAGGAGCCCATGACAGGGGCGTCGGGCCGCTCGGCGGCGATGGAGGCGAGGGCGTCGTCCACCGTCTTTTGGCGAGACCCGCAGAGCATCACCTTGGCGCCGCGGTCCAGAAACGTCTTGACCACGGCAAGGCCGATGCCGCGCGTTCCGCCGGTGACAACGGCTACTTTGTCCTTGAGGATCATGGCAGGTTCCTTTCTGTAGGCACGGCCCGTCTTGGGCCTTGGCCTGAAATTATGACAAAGCACCGAGAGGCGCGTCCTGGCGGCGCGGCGTGCGCCTTTCGCCGACGGACAAAGAAACCCCCGGTAGACGTTGAGTCCCTTGTTTTTCGTGCATCTGGCGGAAAAAGGCAACAGGTGACGTTGACTTCATTTTCAAAGAGGTTTAGGCTCCTTTTAAGGATAAATTAAGAGTCTCCTTTCCGAGGGGCTCGAGAAACGGGGGCTCGATGAAAGAGAACATTCGGCCCTTTGACCTTGCGGGCCATCTTCAGCGCCCCATGGATCGTCGCTCGTTTTTGCGGTCGTGCATTGCCGGGGCCGCCGCCCTCGTGGGGGCAGGAGCCCTGTCGGGCTGCTCGGGCGTCGAGGGCTTTCTCGAGCCGCCGGCTGTCTCCCAGGCCTCCTATCGCGTGGGCATAGACTGCGCCCATCCCGCCTACGAGATGCTGGTGGATCCTTCGGTGGACCGCTCCCTTCCTCTGGAGAACCGCGACTACAACGTCGCGGGCTTCAACGCCTTCTTCCTCAGCCGCGTCTCCAACGACCTTGGCTGTCGCCCCCGCATGGTCGACGTCGACCACTCCGACCTTGTCGACTACCTCAAGCGCGGCTATATAGATGTTGCTGTCTCCTCCGTCTTCAACGGCTCCCGTGACACTGGCATCGTCTTTTCCGAGTCCTACGCCCCGGTGGAGCTGTGCGTAGTGTGTCGCGCGGACTCCTCGTACGCCCAGGTCACCTCTCTTGACGGGCTGGCGGGCGCTCGCATGGCCGCCCGGTCCGACACCGACCTCGACCGCGCCATCGCGCAGATCCCCGGCGCCGTGCACGCTACCCCCTATGGCACGCGCACCTATCCGTGCCTCAAGGTGGCCGCCGGAGAGATCGACGCCACGGTGGTCGACCGCCGCGGCTTCGAGGAGTGCTCTGGCGTCTTCCCCGAGCTGGTGGTGGTCCCCGTCCCGCCCGAGCAGTGCCCCAAGGCCGACGAGGGCTCCCTGCGCATGGCCGTGCGCCACGACGACACGGCGTTTCTCGACCGCATCAACGAGATCATCGCTGGCGTTTCCGAGGAAGATTCCTCCCAGATGTGGAGGGATGCTAAAGAGGTCTCTCCCCAGACCCTTTTGGAGGTTTGAAACGTACAATTGTTCGGTTAAGCGCAGAAAGCGCGCCGAACAGTTGCACGGCAAGGGGAGGTCCATCCAGTGGCATCCAACGCAATCGTCATTCGCGGTGCTCGGGAGCACAACCTGAGGGACATCGACGTCTCCATCCCCCGAAACGAGCTCGTGGTCATCACGGGGCTCTCGGGATCGGGCAAGAGCTCTTTGGCCTTTGACACGGTGTACGCCGAGGGCCAGCGCCGCTACGTCGAGAGCCTGTCCAGTTACGCCCGGCAGTTCTTGGGGCAGATGGACAAGCCCGACCTCGACTCCATCGACGGCCTTTCGCCGGCCGTCTCCATCGACCAGAAGACCACGTCCAAGAACCCGCGCTCCACGGTGGGCACCGTCACAGAGATCTACGACTATCTGAGGCTCCTGTTCGCCCGCGTGGGCACGCCCCACTGTCCCGAGTGCGGCCGGGTGATTGAGCGCCAGACCACCGACCAAGTGGTGGACAAGGTCATTGAGGCCGCCGACGGCCAGAGGGCCTACGTGCTGGCGCCGGTGGTGCTCGGCCGCAAGGGCGAGTTCGCCAAGCTCTTTGCGGACCTTCTGCGCGAGGGCTTCTCCCGCGTGCGCGTGGACGGCGAGGTCATGGAGCTCGAGGAGGGCATCAAGCTCGACAAGAAGTACAAGCACACCATCGAGGTGGTCGTCGACCGCGTCGTGGTGCGGCCTTCCTCGCGCAGCCGTATCGCCGAGGCCGTGGAGCAGGCCTGCCGCATCGCCTCCGACAAGGTAGGCGTCTACGTTTTGCCCCCCAGGGACGCCGGCGAGGACGCCACCGGGCAGCTGTTCCAGTACTCGCTGGCGCTGTCGTGCCCCGTGCACGGGCATTCCATCGACGACCTGCAGCCTCGGGACTTCTCCTTCAACGCGCCCTACGGCGCCTGCCCCGACTGCGACGGCCTGGGCATGAGGCGCGTCGTGGACGCCGAGGCCCTCGTGGAGGACCCCGGAGCCGCCGTGGACGACGGCGTCTTTGGCAGCTTCTTCGGGCGCTCCAACTACTACCCCCAGATCTTCCGCGCCGTGGTGAGGCATTTCGGCGTGGACCCGGCCACGCCGTGGCAGGACCTGCCGCCCCGCGTTCGCCGCGCCCTGCTCGACGGCCTGGGGTCCACGAAGGTGCGCGTTGACTACCACACCCGCGACGGCCGCGACACCCATTGGCTTACCACGTTCTCGGGCGTGCGCTCCGTGCTCTTTGAGAAGTACAACGAGACATCCAACGACAAGGTCAAGGCCCGCCTTGAGAAGTACATCCGCGAGGAGCCCTGCTCCACGTGCGGCGGCGCCCGGCTCAAGCCGGAGTTTCTGGCCGTCACGGTAGGGGGCAAGTCAATCTGGGACGTGTGCTCCATGAGCTGCCGCGACTCTTTGGCCTTCTTCGAGTCGCTCAAGCTGAACGAGCGCCAGGAGTTCATCGGCGGCCGCGTGGTGCGCGAGATCGTGGAGCGCCTGCGCTTCCTCGTGGACGTGGGCCTCGACTACCTCACCCTCGCCCGTGCCAGCGCCACGCTGTCGGGCGGCGAGGCTCAGCGCATCCGTCTTGCCACGCAGATCGGCGCCGGCCTCATGGGCGTGCTCTACATCCTCGACGAGCCTTCCATCGGGCTGCACCAGCGCGACAACGACCGCCTCATCCACACCCTGGAGCGCCTGCGCGACCAGGGCAACACCGTCATCGTGGTGGAGCACGACGAGGACACCATTCGCGCGGCCGACTACGTCGTGGACATGGGGCCCGGCGCCGGCGAGCTCGGCGGCGAGGTCGTGTGCGCCGGCACGCCGGCCGACGTCATGGCCTGCCCTGACTCCCTCACAGGAGCCTACCTGTCGGGGCGCCGGGTCATCGGGCTGCCCCAGGAGCGCCGCCGGCCCGGTCGCGGCGCCCTCACCATCACAGGGGCCCGCCACCACAACCTCAAAGATGTCACGTGTTCCATCGAGTTCGGCACGCTCACCGTGGTCACAGGCGTGTCCGGGTCGGGCAAGAGCTCCCTTGTCACCGACACCCTGGCGCCTGCGCTCACCAACGCCGTGCAGCGCTCCCAGCGCCCGGTGGGGGAGTACGACACGCTCGAGGGCGTGGAGAACATCGACAAGGTCATCGACATCGACCAAGCGCCCATCGGCCGCACGCCCCGCTCCAACCCGGCCACCTACATCGGCCTCTGGGACGACCTGCGCGCCCTTTTTGCCTCCACGCCCGAGAGCCGCCTGCGCGGCTACTCGCCCGGGCGCTTCTCGTTCAACGTCCCGGGAGGCCGCTGCGAGGCCTGCAAGGGCGACGGGCAGATCAAGATCGAGATGAACTTCCTGCCCGACGTCTACGTGCCCTGCGAGGTCTGCCACGGCAAACGCTACAACCGCGAGACGCTTGAGGTCACCTATCACGACAAGACCATCAGCGACGTGCTCGACATGTCGGTGACCGAGGCGCTGGCATTCTTTGGTGCCATTCCGCAGATTCGCAACAAGCTCCAGACGCTCTTCGACGTGGGCCTGGGCTACGTGCGCCTGGGCCAGCCCGCCACCACGCTGTCGGGCGGCGAGGCCCAGCGCGTCAAGCTGGCCAAGGAGCTGCACCGCCGGCAGACCGGCAAGACCTTCTACATCCTCGACGAGCCCACCACGGGCCTCTCCTTCGAGGATGTGCGCCAGCTGCTCGACGTGCTGCAGCGCCTTGTGGACGCCGGCAACACGGTGCTTGTGATTGAGCACAACCTCGACGTGGTCAAGGTGGCCGACCGCATCATCGACCTCGGTCCCGACGGCGGTGACGGCGGAGGCACCATCGTGGCCCAGGGCACGCCCGAAGAGGTGGCGCAAAACTCCGCGAGCGTCACCGGGCGCTTCCTCGCGCCCGTCCTGGAGCGCACCCGTCTTTTCGGGGAGGCGCAGGGCAACGAGGGGCCCGACAGCGACCGCTAAGGCGCACGGCGGGCATCCCTTCGGTGGGCTTGGGCCCCGCACCTGGTTTCAGGTGCGGGGCTTTTTTCTGCCCCTCAGACGGCGCTGGGGCGGCTTTTTCTCGGCAGTCAGGCTTCCTCTGGAGCTGTCGCGCCACCGTGGCGGGGCATTTGGACGTTTTGGGCGTTTTTGCGCGCCACCGTGGCGTGATGGCCCGATTCAGAAGCGGCGACAATTCCCTTATTAAATTAATCCTACTTAGAAGGTAGGTTTATGGCATCATGGCTCATCGCCGTAAGCCAAAAGCTTAAAACCCAGCTCATACGCACTGTAAAGGGGACTTATGAATCCGCGCTCTGTCAAAAGGGGGCCTATGAACACGCAGTCTTCCCGTCGTTTTCGCCGTTGGGCCGTGGGCCTCGCGCTGGTAGGGACCGTCGTCGTGTCGCAGCCGGCCCAGGCTTTGCCGCTCTCAGCCACCGACCAGACCCAAGCGACCGGTGCCCAGGCCCTGTCGGGCGCTCTTCGCGCTGCCCGCCCCCAGGCCGCGCCTTCCGCTCGAGCCGCTGCGGACGTGACGTACCTCTCCGACATGACTCCGGAGTTCTCCCACGTGGGCTGGAACACCCTGACCTTTGACAAGACGCCCGACGGCGGGAAGCTCACCCTGAAGATCGACGGCAGCAACAAGGAGTTCGACAAGGGCATCTATGCCCACGCCGAATCCACGATCGTCTACAACGTGGGCGGCCTCGGCCGCGAGCGCTTTCAGTCTTGGGTCGGCCTCAACCAGCAGTCCAACCCCAGCTCGAGCGACGGCGTGGTGTTCAAGGTCTACACGCAGGCCCCCGGCAGCACGGAGTGGGTCTGTGCCTACAACCCGTCGGGCATGGTCACGACGCCCTCCCAGAACGCCGCCCATGTGAGCGTGGACATCACCGGCGTCGAGAAGATCAAGCTCGAGGTCGGCATGAACCACGGCAAGGGCTGCGACTGGTCGGTGTGGGCGGGCGCCAAGCTGACCGCTGCGGACTACGACGACCCCGCCGACGTAGACCTTGCGGCCCTCGACGCCCAAATCCGCGCACGGTCGACAACGGAGGGCTGGGCCGACAAGATCTCTGCCGGCACGCTGCCCGCCGACGCCGAGCTGCTCCTTCTTGACCGCGCCTTCATTGCCCAGATGGGCACCGACGCGCTCAGGTCCTACGCCGCCGAGTCGCCGGAAAACTGCGCCGTCCTCGAGACGGTCATGGGCGACGTGAAGTTGATGCGCCACTGGTTCATGGGCGGCACCCCCGTTGGCCGGCCCATCGAGTCGCTCAAGGTGCTCCGCCAGCTCTGGGACCTCAATAAGGCCGACATCGCCGACACCAACCCCGATGCCGACGTCTACCGCCGCCTCATGGTGGCCACCTCGCTTGTCTTCTCGTCGCCCGTCAAGTACTGGACGGGGTCGGCCCCTGCAGCCACGGCTTCGGGCCGGTACTACGCGTTCAAGACGCTGCGGGAGAACGCCGACACCTACAAGTTCCAGAAGTCGCTCTTTGACCGGCAGCCCGTCGAGACCATGCGCTGGCTCGTGGACAACAAGATGAACGATGTCCAGCTGCCCTGGCTTCTCAACTATTCGCTGTCCAAGTACCCCGATAACGAGCGCCTGCGCTTGGACTCTTACACCTATATCGAGTACAACAGCGACCACACGAGCAACGGCCAGTACGACCATACGAGTTTTTACAACCCCGCATACTACGACGGCCCGGTGACCGACCTCAAGGGCAACGTGTGGCCCGGTGGCTGGAACGAGAAGTACCTGCTGCGCTACGACGACCCTCACTTCCCGGCCATGAAGCCTGGCGACCAGTACTATGTGCCCTACGGTCAGGACCACCTGAAGCAGCACCAGCCGTGGATGGTCTTTGAAAAGGGCGGCGTGTGCGGCTCCATCGCCAAGACGGCCTCCAACCTCGACGCCCTCGTGGGCCAGGCCTCCGCTGGGGCAGGCCAGCCCGGTCATGCCGTGGCCCTGTTCATGAGCGACGGCACCTTCAACGGCAAGCATGTGGGCATGTGGGGCATCCAGAACGACATCTCCGGATGGACCGGCAGTGAGAAGGGCGAGCGCCTGCTGTGCGGCTGGGGCGCCAAGTCCCTCTCTACCGATCCCTACAACTGCTCCTACGTGCTGCTAGGGCAGGCGGTGCTCGACGACTACGACAACTACGTGAAGTCCCAGGAGCTGCTGCTGCTGGCAAAGGCAGCACCTAGCGCTACCGAGGACCTTCTGAGCCGGGCGGTTCAGATCCAGCCTACGAACTACAACGTGTGGGAGTCCCTGCTCGCGTACACGAAGGACAAGGGAAGCGATGTGAACGGGTGGAACCGCCTGGCAGACGCCGCCGGGGCGGGCTTGGCCCACTACCCGCTGCCGATGAAGGACATGCTCACCCGCATCCAGCGTGCTGCCGACCGCCCCGAGGTGACCAATCATGTCTCGGTGCAGATTATCGACCGACTCACCGCCGCCTCCACGGTTGCGGACACCGAGATGGTGCAGGCCAACATCTGCCGCATCATGGCCAATTACCTCATGGGCAAGGGCGACAGCTCGGTTGTTAACTTCTCGTTCTCTGGGCCCGATGCCGGCGTCATCAAGCTTGCCGACCGCTTCACGCCCGACTCCCTCGACTGGGACTGGTCCATCGATGGCGGCACCACGTGGCACAACGTCCACAACGAGACGAGTGTGCGCCTCACGAACGACCAGGTGGACCAGGTGCGGCCCAGCACCGACATCAAGGTGCGCATCACCGGCTCCAGCGCCGTCCACACACTGGACATCACCCAAGCCGCCGTTCCTGCGAAGAACAGGTACTGGGTGAACGACGACGAGAATCGCATCCTTGGCCTGAACGGCGACACCCACGAGGTGTCGCTCGACGGCGGTGTCACGTGGGCCAAGCTGGCGGACGCTGGCCTATTCAACGGTAACTGCACCGTGAAACTGCGCGTGGCCACCCACGGCACGGAGCGCTTCTCGGACGCCGTGGATGTGGCGTTCACCGCCAACAGCGACGACCCCGCCGACCGCTACATCCCGCTTGCCGAGTGGAGCGTGGTGGGCGCCTCGTCCCAGCTGGACCCGCCAGCCAACGTCCACGACGGCAACGGCTGGACGATGTGGCATAGCGATAAGGACGAGAAGAAGGCCATCATGCTCGACCTTGGGCACGATCGCGATCTCGTGGCCCTCTCGCTCCTGCCGCGCCAGACGGGAGGGGGCAACGGCATACCCCGCAAGCTCAAGGTCTACGTGGCCGACGCCGGGGCCGACGGGGCGGTGGATCCCTCCACATGGAAGTGCGTGTTGGAGCAGGATACCAACGCGAGCCAGTGGATGGGCCCCGAGAAGCGCGCTGCCAAGCGCTTTGCGGTGCCAGATGGCACCCGTGGCCGCTTCGTGGCCCTGCAGGAGGTCTCCGACCACCCGTTCTTCTCCTTGGCGGGCGTGAGCTTCTACGAGAACGCCAAGGCTGCGGTGCCCGACCAGCCCGATACGCCGAATGGCCCGGACAATCCGGATGGGCCTGCCAACCCCGATGTACCGGTTGTGCCGGACAATCCCAATTTGCCGACCAATCCCGACGTGCCGACCAACCCCGACACGCCTGTGGTCCCAGACGCACCTGAGCCGGACAAGCCTGCCAGCCCTCAGGCGCCCCAGATTGTGTGCGCCTCTTCGGCCATCCGCACGTTCACGGGCGCGCCCCTCGCCCTGGACGCCCTGGACCTCGCCGCATGCCGTGGCGAGGCCGACGCCACCGGCGACCTCGTGGTGGAGCACCGCTCGGGCAACGGCGGCTGGGTCGCGGGGCTTCCCAAGGATGCGGGAACCTACGAGGTGCGCGCGACGCTCCCGGCGGCCGTCCAGGACGGCGTGGAGTACTCGGGCGCCCAGGCCACTGCCTCGTTTGTCGTGGAGCCCGCTCCTGTTGTGGTGCGCGTGGAGGGTGCGGCCTCGCGGCGCGTGGGCGACGCCGCCCCTCTTCGAGCCTCCTACCAGGACGTCTTTGGCACCGTGCAAGAGGCGCGCCCTATGGTGGGGGACGAGGAGGCGACCCCTAGGCATCTGGCCTCTCTCGGGGATGGCACCTACGCGGTGGACGCCCTCATCGACGACCCCAACTATGTCAAGGACGGTCCGGTGCAGGGCGTGACGTCTCTGACGGTGTCGGCCTGGCCTGCCGCGGCTGAGGAGGTCCCGGCCGAGGAGGCCGTGGCAGGAAAGAGCGCTACAGAAGAGCCTGCGGTCGTCAGCGTCGTTTCCGCTGAGGAGTCGGCCCCCGCCGATGAGGCCGTGGCCGCCGACGCCGCGAGCGACGGGGCCGCCCCTGTCGAGACCCCTGAGACGGTCGCCGACGAGGCGTCGCCCAAGGCCGCCCTCGCGGACGGCGAGCCTTCTGGCACACCTTCGGAGTCCCATGGGGTCGACGCCCGCTGGGTCGTTGCCGCCTCCATCGGCGTGCTGTCTGTCGTGCCCTTGCTGATTGCCCGGGTGCTTAAGCGTCGCTAGGTTTTCGCTGAAGGGCCGAGGGGCTCTCGTCTTCTGACGCTCTCACTGTGTTGGCAAAGGCCTCCCGTGGGTGATAATCCACCTACGGGAGGCCTTTGTTGTCGGCGTGACAAAACAACCTGGTACCTTGTCACCGCTGGCCCTCCCGTCCGCGTGCGAGAGGGGCACTGTGTCAAAGTCAGAGAAAGTTCAGAAGACGAATGCCATGCGGGAGCTCGACGCCGCAGGGGTGGCTTACATGGTCAGGGAGTACGACGCCGGCGAGGGGGTGCCCGGGCGGCACCTGGGCGACTCCGTTGCGGCGGCGCTGGGGGAGGACCCCGACTCCTGCTTCAAGACCCTCGTCTGCGAGGACCAGGCGGGCGGCCACGTTGTGTGCTGCGTCCCGGTGTCGTGCGAGGTGGACCTCAAGAAGGCTGCCGCGGCGGCGGGCGCCAAGCGTCTGGAGTTGGTGCCGGTGGCCTCCATCGAGAGGCTCACCGGCTATGTTCGTGGAGGGTGCACCCCGGTGGGCATGAAAAAGCGCTTCCCCACTATCATTGACGAGGCAGCCACCCTCTTTGACGCCATCGCAGTGTCTGGCGGCCGAAGGGGTCTGCAGCTTGTGCTGGACCCTGCCGACCTTGTGTCGTTCACGGGGGCGCATCTGGCCGACATCACTCGTGAGGGGAACTGAGATGGCCCAACGTCGTCCGAGGCATTTGGCGGCCCCTGGCTCCGAGTCTTCCGCGCCTACGAGGCAGGAGCTCGACGCGCCCTCTGCGGACCCCGGTTCCACCATGATGTTCGTGGCGGCCTTGGAGTCGTCGCGCAAGACGCAGGTCACGGCGCCCACGCCTGACGCCCGGGCCGAGCGCGTCGAGCGGTCGCGCCGCATCGCTTCCGAGGTGGCCGACCCCCTGGGCGCGGGCGCCTTCATTCCCACCGCCCCCTCGGCGCCCGCTGCGTCCCCGTTTCTGCCCGAGGTTCCTCGCCCTAAGGGCCCCGGCCATCTGCGCCGCAGTCACGTGGCGCCCGACACCACGGCGGCGTTCATGGCGGCCCTCGAGGAGGGCGGCCTGGGCGAGCGTCCTGCCCGCCGCGTTCGGACGGAGAGTGCCAACGGCCCCGCGACCAGCACCGATCCGCTGCGGGCCGACGCGGCCGCGCCACCCTTGATGGGGGTGGAGCCCGGAGAGGTACTCCCCGTGGCGTCCTTCGACGACGACCCTGTGACCGTGGAGCAGGGCCGTGCCCAAGAGGCGAAGGCGTCCGGCGGCACGGCCACGGAGGCCTCCGTGGGCCGCAGCGCCGCGATGATGAGCGTGCTCGTCATCTTGAGCCGCATCACCGGCTTCCTGCGCACCTGGGGCCAGGGTGCGGCCATTGGCGGCGCCATGCTCGCCAGTTGCTACACCGTGGCAAACAACCTGCCCAACCAGCTCTACGAGCTCGTCATGGGCGGCATGCTGGTCACGGCCTTTTTGCCCGTCTATCTTTCGGTCAAGGAGGAGGGCGGCCAGAAGCGGGCGAGCGACTACACGTCCAACCTGGTGAGCCTCGTCCTGATCGTCATGGGCGCCGTCGCGGTGCTCGGCTTCTTCTTTGCCTCCCAAGTGGTGCTCACCCAGTCCTTCGGGGCCGCCGAGGACTTCAACCACGGGCTTGCCACCTACTTCTTCAGGTTCTTCGTCATAGAGGTGGTCCTGTACGGCCTGTCGTCGGTCTTCTCCGGCGTGCTCAACGCCGAGCGCGACTACTTCTGGTCCACTGCCGCCCCCATTTTCAACAACATCATCTGCACGGCGAGCTTCGCGGCCTATGCCCTGCTCGCAAACGTCAACCCGTCTTTGGCCGTGCTCATCCTGGCCATTGGCAACCCCCTCGGCGTGGCCGTCCAGGTGGTCATGCAGATGCCGAGCTTGCGCCGCCACGGCATCCGCCTGCGCCTGCGCGTGGACCTGCACGACCCGGCCCTTCGCGAGACCCTGTCCATCGGCGTTCCGTCCCTTGTGGTCATGGCGGTGAGCTTTGTCACCGTGTCGGTGCAGACGAGCTGCGTACTCTCCGCCACCTCCTCGGGCGCCGCCGTGGCCTACTACGCGCGCCTCTGGTACACGCTGCCCTACGCCATCCTCGCCATCCCGGTCACCACGGCCATGTTCACCGAGCTCTCCCACGCCTACGCGTCCCGGGACATCCCCGGCTTTGTGGCGGGCATCGGGTCGGGCACGTCCAGGATCCTGTTCTTCCTCGTGCCCATGGCGGCCTTTCTCGTGGTCTTTGCGCCTCAGCTCTCCCAGCTGCTGAACGCCGGGTCGTTCACCGACCAGGAGACCGGCATGATCGCCGGCTACCTGGTGGCCCTCGCCCTGTCGCTGCCGTTCTACGGCGTGTGCACCTATCTCCAGAAGGTCTGCTCCTCATGGAGGCGCATGCGCCTGTTCGCCGTGGCAAACGTTGTGGCCG
The DNA here is from genome assembly GCA_041225335.1 of Atopobiaceae bacterium 24-176. Classification (GTDB taxonomy): domain Bacteria; phylum Actinomycetota; class Coriobacteriia; order Coriobacteriales; family Atopobiaceae; genus Granulimonas. Next base: position 230,876 of record JBCLSF010000001.1, read on the forward strand.
GCATCGTGCAGGTGGCCTTCTGCCTCGCGCTTACCCCGGTATGGGGCTATATAGTGCCCGGCCTGTCGTCGCTTCTCTTCTTCGTGGCGGTGGACGTGGTCACGTTCGTGCAGCTCCGTCGCGAGCTCGGCCCCATCGGCTTTGCGGGCGTCCTCGGCTGCGGGCTGCGCTCCTTGGCCTTGGGCCTTGCCGGCGCCGCCGTCGGGGCCCTTGTGGTGTGGCTGCTCACAGGTCCTGCCGGCCTGGGCGGTCCCGGCTTTGTGAAGGGGTTCGTGGTCTGCGTGGCAGGCGGCATTCCAGCCCTGCTCGTGACCTTTGGCGGCGCCTTGGCCCTGCGCCTTCCCGAGGCAAAGTTCCTGAGGTCCATGGTGGGTCGTCTGGCCCGTCGGTAGGGCATGCCACTGCGGCGCGACGCAGACAAGGTACCAGGTTGTTTTGTCACCTGAAAGCGGCTGAGGGCGCTCCTATTCGCTTTCAGGCGCAGTCGCTGGTCGCGTGCCGCCCGCTGCCCGCCGCCCACCGCCCGCGCAGTCACGATCGCCGCGCATGTGAACAGAGCGTTTCAGCAAGTTTTGCATTTGCTTACGTCGCCGACCGCTCACCCTTCGTTCGGTACCATTTGCCCCAGGTATCAGCGCGTTCGCCGACGGCCCCTGGCTTTTGGGCTTCGGTCACCACTCTTCGCAAGGGGGATAACCATGAAGTTCTCCAACGTTTCTCGCCGCGGTTTCGTGCAGGCCCTAGGCGTGGCCGGCGCTGCCGGGGCTGTCGCCCTCACCGGCTGCGGCAACGGCGGCTCGGGCTCTGCCGACGGAGGCTCTGCCGACAGCGGCAAGTTCAAGCTGGGCGGCATCGGCCCCGTGACCGGCCCCACCGCCATCTACGGCAATGCCTGCAAGAACGCCGCGCAGCTCGCCGTTGACGAGATCAATGGCACCGACTCCCAGTACAAGTTTGACTACCGCTTCGAGGACGACGAGAACAACGCCGAGAAGTCAGTCAATGCCTTCAACACTCTCAAGGACTGGGGCATGCAGATGCTCATGGGCACCACCACCACGGCCCCCTGCATCGCGGTGTCCAAGGAGGCCAATGCCGACAACATCTTCGAGCTGACGCCTTCCGCCTCCTCCACCGACGTCATCGGCGGTCAGGAGGACGCGAGCGGCAACATCTCCGAGACGCGCAAGCCCAACGTCTTCCAGATGTGCTTCACCGACCCCAACCAGGGCGTCGCGTCGGCCAAGTACATCTCCGAGCAGAAGCTCGGCACCAAAGTGGGCATCATCTACGACAGCTCCGACGCCTACTCCACCGGCATCGATCAGAAGTTCCTCACCGAGGCCAAGCAGGTGAACCTCGAGGTGGTGGCCAACGAGGCCTTCACCGCCGACAGCGCCACCGACTTCTCCACGCAGCTCAACAACTGCAAGAACGCCGGCGCCGACATCCTCTTCCTCCCCATTTACTACACCCCCGCCTCCATCATCCTCAAGCAGGCCAATGACATGGGTTACACGCCCAAGTTCTTCGGCGTGGACGGCATGGACGGCATCTTGACCCTCGAGGGCTTCGACGCGTCTCTTGCCGAGGGCGTCATGCTGCTCACCCCCTTCAACGCCGACGCCTCCGACGAGAAGACCCAAGGCTTCGTGAAGTCGTACAAGAACAAGTTTGGAGAGATCCCCAACCAGTTCGCCGCCGACGCCTACGACTGCGTCTACGCCCTGCAGGCCGCCCTCGAGAAGGGCGGCTGCACGCCCGACATGAGCGCCTCCGACATCTGCGACAAGCTCGTGGGGGTCTTCACTTCCGGCGACTTTACCTTTGACGGCCTCACCGGCGAGACCATGGCCTGGTCCGACACGGGCGAGGTCTCCAAGGAGCCCAAGGGCATGGTCATCCAGGGCGGCCAGTACGTGGGCATGGAGTAGGGGCTTGCCCAATGTAAGTGCTGCGTAACAAGAGAGCCGTGGCACTGCGGGGGTCACCTATATTCAGGTGACCCCCGCACTTTGGAACGGGGAGCCTGTCAATCCCAATCAGGAAGGGAGGCGTTTTGGAGTTTTTGACCAACCTGATCAACGGCGTCAGCCTGGGCAGCGTCTACGCGATCATCGCCCTTGGCTACACCATGGTCTACGGCATTGCCAAGATGCTCAACTTCGCCCATGGCGACGTCATCATGGTGGGCGGCTATATCGCCTTCATCACGCTCAACACCCTTGGGCTCAACCCGCTTCTTGCCGTGCTCGCCGCCGTGGTGGTCTGCACGCTTTTGGGCATGGGCATCGAGCGCGTGGCCTACAAGCCCTTGCGCCAGTCGCCCAGCCTCACGGTGCTCATCACGGCCATTGGCGTGTCGTACCTGCTTCAGAACCTGGCGCTGCTCATTTGGGGCTCCAACCCCCGCGTCTTCACTTCCGTGGTGGCTGGCTGGCCGCAGCTCGTGCTCTTTGACGGGCAGCTCACCGTCTCGGCCGAGACCATCGTCACCATTGCCTGCTCCGTGGTCATCATGGTGGCCCTGGGCCTGTTCACCACCAAGACCAAGATGGGCAAGGCCATGAGGGCCTGCTCCGAGGACCCCGGCGCAGCGCGGCTCATGGGTATCAACGTGGACAGCACCATCTCCACCACCTTTGCCATCGGCTCGGGCCTCGCCGCCGTGGCAGGCGTGCTGCTCTGCAGCTCCTACCCGGTGCTCCAGCCCACCACGGGTGCCATGCCCGGCATCAAGGCCTTCACTGCGGCCGTCTTCGGCGGCATTGGCTCCATCCCCGGTGCCGTGCTCGGCGGCCTGCTTCTGGGCATCATCGAGACCTTTGCCAAGGCCTACATCTCCACCCAGCTCTCCGACGCCGTGGTGTTCGCCGTGCTCATCATCGTTCTGCTGATCAAGCCCTCCGGCCTGCTCGGCAAGTACGTCCCCGAGAAGGTTTAGGAGGAGGCCATGGCATCTCGCAAGACCGTTTCGGCCCAGGCCCCCACGTTCGCGGCGCGCCTCTCTGAGGCCGTGCGCGGGGCCTTTGGCACCTACGCCCTTGTGGTCATCGCCTTTCTGGTGGTCCAGGGCCTGATTGCCACGGGCTCAATCACGAGCGCCCTCCAGGGCCAGCTCGTGCCCATCTGCGTCTACATCTGCGCCGCCGTGTCGCTCAACCTCGTGGTGGGCATCTCCGGCGAGCTCTCCTTGGGCCATGCCGGCTTCATGAGCGTGGGCGCCTTCACGGGCGTCATCATGGCATCGCTTTTAGCCGACGTCATTCCCAACGACGCTGTGCGTCTCCTGGTTTCGGTGGCCACCGGCGGCTGCTTCGGCGCCCTTGCCGGCTTCTTGGTGGGCGTGCCCGTCATGCGCCTGTCCGGCGACTATCTGGCCATCGTCACTTTGGCCTTCGGTGAGATCATCAAGAACATCGTCAACAACCTCTATGTGGGCCGCGACGCCACGGGCCTCCATGTGTCGCTCACCTCGGTGCCCGACCTCGGCATGGACCACGGCGTCGTCATCATCAACGGCCCTCAGGGGGCGGTGGGCATCGACAAGCTCTCCACGTTCGTGGCCGGTTTCATCTTGGTTCTCGTCACGCTGTTTGTGGTGCTCAACCTCGTGCGCAGCCGCAGCGGCCGCGCCATCATGGCCGTGCGCGACAACCGCATCGCCGCCGAGTCGGTGGGCATCAACGTCACCAAGTACCGCCTCATGGCCTTTGTGGTGGCGGCCGCCCTCGCCGGCATGGCGGGCACGCTCTACGCCATGAACTTCTCAAGCGTCGTCGCCGGCCGCTTCGACTACAACACGTCCATCCTCATCCTGGTGTACGTGGTCCTCGGCGGCATCGGAAACATCCGCGGCTCCATCATCGCCGCGGCCATCCTCACCATCCTGCCGGAGTTCCTCCGTTTCATGGCTGACTACCGCATGCTCATCTATGCCATCGTGCTCATCTGCGTGATGGTGCTGCCCAACATCCCGGCCGTCCAGCGCGTCATGGAGGCGGTCAAGAGAAAGGTCCCGTGGCTTTCCGACAAGGACGCCCTCGAGGATCCCGACATGGTCACGACGGGAGGCGACAGCCGTGGCTGATTCCAAGAAGACTGCCTCTGACCTCGAGGCACGCGCCGCACAGGGCTCCTATCGGGTGCAGGCCGCCCGCGCCAAGGGCGACGACGCCCCCGTGAAGGCGCCCCGCGCACCCAAGCGCGGCACGCGCATGGTCCCGCTGCCCTCCGACGGCATCGTCCCCGAGCGCGACGTCCATGCCACGCCGGTCCTCGAATGCCGCCACCTCGGCATCGACTTCGGCGGCCTCCACGCCGTGGAGGACTTCAACCTCATTGTGGGCAAGACCGAGATTGCTGGCCTCATCGGCCCCAATGGCGCCGGCAAGACCACGGTGTTCAACCTTCTCACCAAGGTCTACCAGCCCACGCGCGGCACCATTTTGCTCGACGGCCACGACACGGTCGGCAAGAGCACGGCCAAGGTGAGCCAGATGGGCATCGCCCGCACGTTCCAGAACATCCGCCTGTTCTCAAGCCTCACGGTGGAGGAGAACGTCACTATCGGCCTTCACAACGCCATCGGCTGCGGCATGTGGAGCGGCATCTTCCGCCTGCCCCGCTACTGGGTGAGCGAGAAGGAGTTCCACGACCGCTCCCTGGAGCTGCTCGACGTCTTTGGCATGGCCGACGTGGCCCATGTCCAGGCCGGCAACCTGCCCTACGGCGCCCAGCGCCGCCTCGAGATCGTGCGCGCGCTGGCCACGGGGCCCAAGCTCCTGCTGCTCGACGAGCCTGCAGCCGGCATGAACCCGAGCGAGACCGCCGAGCTTATGGAGAACATCCGCAAGATCCGCGACCAGTTCCAGATAGCGGTGCTTCTCATCGAGCACGACATGGACTTGGTCATGGGCATCTGCGAAGGCATTGCCGTGCTCAACTTCGGCCGCATCATTGCCAAGGGAACCCCCGACCAGATCCAGGGCAACCCCCAGGTCATCGAGGCCTACCTCGGCACGTCCGCGAAGGAGGCATAAGGGCCATGGCACTGCTCAAGGTCACAGACCTCAACGTGTTCTACGGCAACATCCATGCCATCAAGGACGTTTCCTTCGAGGTCAATGAAGGCGAGATTGTCACCCTCATTGGCGCTAACGGGGCCGGCAAGACCACCACGCTCAACACCGTGGCGGGCCTGCTCACGCCCCGCTCGGGCACCATCGAGTTCAAGGGGGAGGAGCTCTCCCATATTCCGGCCCACCACACGGTGAGCCGCGGCATGGCGCTTTGCCCTGAGGGGCGCCGCGTCTTCCTCAACATGTCGGTGCGCGAGAACCTCGAGATGGGCGCCTTCACGCGCACGGACGACGAGGCCCGGCAGACCATCGAGACGGTCTTCGAGCGCTTCCCGCGCCTGAAGGAGCGCGAGGGTCAGAGCGCGGGCACCCTCTCGGGCGGCGAGCAGCAGATGCTGGCCATGGGCCGCGCCATAATGAGCCGCCCGTCCCTGCTTATGCTCGATGAGCCGTCCATGGGCCTCGCGCCCATCCTTGTCGACGAGATCTTCGACATCGTCAAGGAGCTTCACGAGGCCGGGACCACCGTTCTGCTCGTGGAGCAGAACGCCGCCAAGGCGCTCTCCATCGCCGACCGCGCCTACGTTCTGGAGACCGGCAAGGTCTCCATGTCCGGGCCTGCCGCCGAGCTTGCCCACGACGATCGCGTGCGCAAGGCCTATCTCGGAGGCTAATCCTTGCTGCGGGCGGGGAGGGGCTGCGGCCCCTCCCCGTTGACTTTACCGTACTAAAGTGCTTTACTTTGCTAAAGTACCTGCCGGCCACGCCCTGAGGAGGCGCCGATGATTCACGGCACCCCGCGCGGATTCCGCGACATCCTGCCCGAGGAGGCCCAGGCCCGCGAGGCCTTGGCCGACACCGTGAGGGGGGTCTTTGCAGGCCATGGCTATCTGCCGGTGGAGACGCCCCTGCTCGAGAGTCGGGAGGTGCTCGAGCGCGCGGGGCGCATCCGCGGCGTACCCTTCCAGCTCATCGACGCCGACGACCGCCTGCTCATGTTGCGGCCCGACCTCACGCTTCCCATTGCGCGGCTTGTGGCGGGTCGCATGGGCGCCGACGACCTGCCGGTCCGCCTGCGCTACGCGGCGCCTGTGGTTCGCGAGCAGCGCAGCCTTTCCGGCGAGGCGCGCCAGTTCACCCAGCTGGGTGTGGAGCTCGTGGGCGCCCCAGACGGACAGGCGGAGGCCGAGGTCGTAAGCCTGCTCATGGAGGCCTTGGAGGCCGTGGGCCTCTCCGGCTGCACCGTGGTGTGCGGCTCCGTGCGCCCCCTGGCTGCCGCCATCGCCGCGGCCTCGGTGTCTTCCGGCGAGGCCGAGCGCATCCTTGCGTTCGTGCACGCCTCGGACCTCGTGGGTCTCGACGCCTTCGTGGCCTCCCTTTCTGTGGACGGCGCCTCGCGCGCGGCGCTCACCCGGCTGCCCCGCCTGGCGGGCGGCCGTGAGGTGCTCGACGAGGTGGACGGGCTGCTCGACGCCGTGGGCGTGGGCACGGCCGAGCGCGGCACCGACGAGCTCCGGGCGCTGGCCGACGCCGTGGGGTCCTGCCCCGTGGGCCTTGGCTTCGACTTCTCCATCGTCAACTCGTTCGATTACTATACAGGCCTCGTGTTCAAGGCCTTCGCCCCGGGCTTCTCGTCCAGCGTGGCTTCGGGCGGTCGCTATGACGCCGTGCTCTCCAACCTGGACGTCGACGCCGTGGGCGCCTGTGGCTTCGCGCTGTCCCTCGAGCGCCTCCAGGGGGCGCTCGACGCTCCTGGCCGTGGGCAAGACCGCCCGCTTCGCATCGCCGTGCCCAAGGGCTCGCTGTTCGCCCCGTGCGTGGATCTCCTGAAGAAGGCGGGCCTTCCTGTGGACGGGCTTCGCGATCCGGGCCGTCGCCTCATCATCGGCGCCGGCGACGTGGAGTACGTGATCGTGCGCGCCACGGACGCCCCGGCCTTCGTCGCCTGGGGAGGGGCCGACTGCGGCGTCTGCGGCACCGACTCCCTGTTCGAGGCCGATCTCGACCTCGTGCAGCTCGAGGACCTGCGCTTTGGCGCCTGCCACTTCGTGGTGGCCGAGCCTGCCGGCGCGGCCGGCGCGGCAGAGGCCGCGTTCGCCCGGCGTGGCTCCTACCGCGTGGCGACCAAGTACCCTTGCGTCACGCAGGCCTACTTCGACTCCATCGGCTGCCCCGTGGACATCCTTGCCCTCCACGGCAACATCGAGCTCGGGCCCATTGTGGGCATGGCCGACCGCATTGTGGACATCACCGCCACCGGCGCCACCCTGCGCGAGAACAACCTCGTGGTGGTGGACGACAACGTCATGGACTGCTCGGCGCGCCTCTTCGCAGGCACGGCGGCCTGCCGCAGCGACGCACGGGTCAGGGCGCTCGCGGCGAGGCTCCGGGCGGCCGTAGAGAAAGGCTGACTCCCATGAGACGGATCACGCTCGAGGGCGACGCCACCCTCACCAATGCCGACCTCCATCGCACGGGCGCGCTGCCCAGAGAGGCCGTCGAGGCCGCCGAGGCCATCGTGGAGGCCGTCCGCGCCGGCGGCGACGAGGCCGTGCGCGGCTTCTGCCTCGAGTTCGACGGCGCGGTCCCGCACTCCTTTCGCGTCCCCGACGACGTGGTGGCAGGCGCCCTCTCCCAGGTAGACCCTCGCTTTCTCTCCTCGCTCGAGAAGGCGCGGGCCCAGATCGAGGACTTCCACCGCCGCGAGGTGCGTCAGTCGTGGTTCACGGCAAAGCCCGACGGCACGATTCTGGGCGTCAAAGTGTCGCCTCTGGCTTCGGCCGGCATCTACGTTCCCGGCGGTCGGGCCCAGTACCCCTCAACCGTGCTCATGAACGCGGTGCCCGCCAAGGTGGCCGGCGTGGGGCGCGTGGTCATGGTCACCCCGCCCCAGCGCGACGGATCCCTTTCGGCCTACACCCTGGCGGCCGCTGCCGTGGCCGGTGTGGACGAGGTCTACGCTGTGGGTGGGGCCCAGGCCGTTGCCGCCCTGGCCTACGGCACCGAGACCATCCCGCGCGTGGACAAGATCTGCGGCCCCGGCAACGCCTTTGTGGCCGCGGCCAAGCGCTGTGTCTCCGGCGATGTGGGCATCGACATGATCGCCGGCCCCTCCGAGGTATGCGTTTTGGCCGATGACAGCGCCAACCCGGCCGTCGTGGCCGCCGACCTCATGGCCCAAGCGGAGCACGACCCTCTGGCGGCGAGCTATCTCGTCACCACCTCGTCCGGGCTCGCCCAAGCCGTGGAGGGGGCATTGGGGCTGCTGTGCGCCCAGTCCCCCCGCGCAGACGTCACGGGCGCCTCCCTTGACGGCCAAGGCTGCATCGTGGTGTGCGACAGCCTGGCCAAGGCGACGGAGGCCGTCAACGCCATCGCCCCTGAGCATTTGGAGCTGTGTGTGGAGAACGCCATGGCGCTTCTCGGCTCCATCCGAAACGCCGGCGCCATCTTTTTGGGTCACTGGAGCTCGGAGCCCTTGGGCGACTACGTGGCCGGCCCCAACCACACGCTTCCCACGGGCGGCACGGCGGCCTTTGCCAACCCGCTCTCGGTAGACGACTTCACCACGTGCTCCAGCGTGGTGTGCTACTCGCCCGAAGGCATGGAGGCCGACGCTGTCGCAACCCAGACCCTGGCCCAGGCCGAGGGCCTGTGGGCCCACGCGCTCTCCGTGGGCATGCGCCGCCGTCTGCGCGAGCGCGGCGACGACGCCCCTTGGGCCGAGCTCTGTAAGGACGCCATGGCGGCGGCCTGGCCCGAGACGCTTGCAGCCCCGGGGCGCCCGGCCCTCGACTTCGAGACGGGCGGTGAGTGAGGTGGGCCTCTCCGCGCGCGCTCGCTCGCTCGTGCGCCCCGAGGTGGCCGGTCTTGACCCCTACGACCCCGGCTTTGTGGACTGCGCCGTCAACCTCTCTGCCAACGAGAGCACCTGGCCGCAGCCTGCGGCCCTTGTTGGGGCCGTGCGCGAGGCCGTGGCGGCCACGCCCCTCAACCGCTATCCCGACCCCATGGCCAACGCCCTGCGCGACGAGCTCGCCGCCTGGCACGGCGTCGGCCGCGACCAGGTGGTGGTGGGAAACGGCGGCGACGAGCTCATCTTCAACCTGTTGCTTGCCTTTGGCGGTCCCGGTAGGCGGGTGCTCGACCTGCCGCCCACGTTCTCGGTCTACGGCATCTACGGTGGCCTGGTGGGCTCCGAGATGGTGTGCGTGCCGCGCGACCCCGAGACGTTCGAGCCTCGTTGGGACGAGACGCTGGAGGCCGCGCGGACCTGTCATGTGGTCGTGCTTGTCACACCCAACAACCCCACGGGCAACACGGTTTCCCTGGAGCTGGTGGTCGAGCTTTGCGAGGCGTGCCCCGGCGTGGTTATGGTGGACGAGGCCTACGGCGAGTTCGCCCCCGCAAGCCGGAGCGCGGCGACCCTGTTGCCCCGCTACCCCAACCTTTGCGTGCTCCACACGCTGTCCAAGGCCTTCGCCATGGCGGGCGCGCGGGTGGGCTACCTTCTCGCCTCACCCGAGATCGTGGACGTCTTTGCCGCCGTGCGCCAGCCCTACACGGTCAACGTGCTCTCCCAGGCCGCGGCCCTGGCGGCTGTGGAGCGGCGAGACCTCGCCCTGGCGCGGGTGGCCGAGGTGGTGGCCGAGCGCGCGCGGCTCACATCCGGCCTGCGCTCCCTGGGGCTTCGCGTCTGGGACTCCGAGGCAAACTTCGTGCTCGTGCGCCTGCCGGACGCCCACAATGTGCGCGAGCGCCTGGCTCGAGACTTCTCCATCCTGGTGCGCGACCTTTCCGGGGCGCCGGGCCTCGAGGGGTGCCTGCGCGTTACCGTGGGGGTGCCCGAGGAGAACGACGCCGTGCTGGATGCGCTTGCGACGATTCTCTCGGGCCCCTTGGCAGCTGCCCTGCCGCCGCAGCCCGGGAACGAGATAAAGCCAGGGGCCAAAACCGGCGCCTGAATGCGCTTGCGCGCATTCAGGCGTGCCCTGGCAGCAACGATCCGTGCCTGAATGAGCTTGTGCGCATTCAGGCGCACAGGGGCGCTACCAGCTACCGACCTGTGAAAGGGGCGTTATGAGACGAGCCGCCATAACCCGCACCACCGGCGAGACCGATATCCGCGTGAGCCTCGACCTCGACGGCACCGGCGTGGTGGACGTGGACACCGGCGTGGGCTTTTTCGACCACATGCTCGACGCCTTTGGGCGCCATGGGCTGTTCGACCTCATGGTGCGCTGCACGGGCGACCTTCAGGTGGACGCCCACCACACCGTGGAGGACACCGGCATCGTGATCGGCCAGTGCTTTTGTGAGGCCCTTGGCGACAAGGCCGGCGTGACCCGCTTCTCCCAGGCCTTTGTGCCCATGGACGAGGCGCTCGTCCTTGCCTGCGTGGACCTTTCGGGACGCGGCGAGCTGTTCTGGGACGTGCCGGTGCCCGTGCCTTTCATCGGCACGTTCGACTCCCAGCTCGCCCACGAGTTCTTTGCCGGCCTGGCCCGCGACGCCGGCGCCACGCTGCACATGAGGGAGCTGGCCGGCGAGAACGGCCACCATATCGTGGAGGCCGCCTTCAAGGCCGCCGGGCGCGCCCTTCGCTTCGCCTGCGAGCCAGACCCCCGCGTAAGCGGCATCCCGTCCACCAAAGGGAGCCTCTAGATGGCCGTTTGCGTGCTCGACTACCACAAGGGAAACCTCATGAGCGTTGCCCGCGGCCTGTCCCGTGCCGGTGCCGAGGTGGTGGTGAGCGACGACCCCGAGGCGATTGCCGCCGCCGACGGCCTCGTCATCCCGGGCGTGGGCGCGTTTGCCGACGCCATGGACTTCATGGAGGCCACGGGCCAGGACGAAGCGGTGGGGGCCGCCCGCAGCCGCGGCGTGCCCATTCTCGGCATCTGTCTGGGCATGCAGCTGTTCTGCTCCCGCGGCCGCGAGGGCGCCCAGGGGTGGCGGCCCGGCCTTGGCTTCATGGCCGGCGGCTGCTCGCGCCTGGAGTCTGCCAGGCTCAAGGTCCCCCATGTGGGGTGGGACGAGCTCGACCTCACCAACCTCGGCCGCTCCTGCCCGCTTCTCGCAGGGGTGGGGGAGGGCTCCCACGTGTACTTTACGCACTCCTTTGCCCTGGACAACGACTGCGACCCATCCTGGGTGTGCGCCAAGACCCACTACGCCCGCAGCTTTCCTTCCGTCATCTGGCAGGACAACCTGTTCGGCTGCCAGTTTCACCCCGAGAAGAGCTCCGGGGCCGGCCGGCCCATCCTGGAGAACTTCGTCGCCCTTGTGAGAGGAGGCCTGCCCCTATGATCGTCTATCCCGCCATCGACCTTGTCGCAGGCAACGTGGTGCGCCTGCGACAAGGGGTCCGAAGCAAGATGGATGTCTACTCCGCAGACCCCGTGGCCCAAGCCGAGGCCTTTGCCGCGGCCGGCGCCACCCATGTGCACATGGTCGACCTGTCTAGGGCCTTTGGCGAGGATGAGGCCGCCTGTGAGGCAAACCTTGCCGCCATCGCCGCCGTGGCCTCCTCGGCCCCCGTGAAGGTGGACGTTGGCGGCGGGGTCCGGAGCATCGCCGACGTGGAGCGCCTTCTCGACGCCGGCGCAGCCCAGGTCTCCATAGGCACCCCGCTCGTGCGCGACCCCGATTTTGCCGCAGCGGCCGTCCGCGAGTTCGGCGACCGGGTGGTGGCCGACGTGGCCGCCCGCGACGGGGTCGTGCGCGTCAACGGGTGGCGCGACGAGGCGCCCCTATCCTTGGACGACCTGCTCTCTGCCGTCGTGGCCATGGGATTTGCGCGCCTTGTCTACACCGACGTGGCCCGCGACGGCATGCAGGCCGGCGTGGACCCCGAGGCGTATCGCTCGGTTGCGGCGGCCTGCGGCTTTCCCGTCACCGCGTCAGGAGGGGTCACCTCGATAGACGACGTCGCAAGGCTCGCTGCCCTGGGCGACGACGTCGTGGAGGGCGTCATCTGCGGCCGTGCCCTCTATGAGGGCACCTTGGACCTCGGGCGCGCCCTGGCCGTGGCGGGAGGGGAGTGACGATGCTCGCAAAACGCGTGATCCCGTGCCTCGACGTCAAGGACGGGCGGGTGGTCAAGGGCGTCAACTTTGTCTCGCTGCGCGACGCCGGCGACCCGGTGGAGCTTGCCGGCGCCTACGACGCCGCCGGCGCCGACGAGGTGGTGTTCCTCGACATCTGCGCCACGAGCGACGAGAGGGCCACTACGGTGGAGATGGCCTCTGAGGCCAGCTGCCGCCTGAGCATCCCCTATACCGTGGGCGGGGGCTTTCGCGACCTGGCCGGCATGCGTGCCATGGTGGCCGCCGGCGCCGACAAGGTGTCGGTCAACTCCGCCGCCGTCAAGGACCCGTCGCTCATCTCGGCCGCTGCCGCCGCCTTTGGCAGCCAGGCCGTGGTGTGCGCCGTGGACGCCCGCGCCTGCGGGCCAAACCGCTGGGAGGTCTACACGGCGGGCGGCAGACACGCGACGGGCATCGACGCCGTCGCATGGTGCGAGGAGGCCGCAAGGCGCGGCGCCGGCGAGATTCTGCTCACCTCCATGGACCGCGACGGCACCAAGGAGGGCTTCGACCTCGCGCTCACTCGGGCCGTGGCGCGGGCCGTGCCCGTGCCCGTTATCGCTTCCGGCGGCGTGGGAAGCCTCGAGCACTTTGCCGAGGGCGTCATCGAGGGCGAGGCCGACGCCGTGCTCGCGGCAAGCGTCTTTCACTTCGGGACGTTTTCCGTGCGCCAGGTCAAGGAGTACATGGCCAGTCAGGGCATACCGGTGCGCCTCGACTTCTGAGGGCGCGGTCGCCGGCGCTAAGCTGTGTGGCGAGAATGCCGCCTGCGAGAAGGGAGACCCCATGGACCGGGTCTGTGACAAGGGCGCCGAGGGCGCTGTCGAGATCGACGAGGCCACGGTGCGCCTCGACGGGAAGGGCCTGGTGCCCGCCGTCGTGCAGCAGGCCGACACCGGCGAGGTGCTCATGGTGGCGTGGATGAACGAGCGCTCACTCGAGCTCACCCGTCAGACCGGAACCACCTGGTTCTGGTCGCGCTCGCGCCAAGAGCTCTGGAACAAGGGCGCCACAAGCGGCAACGTGCAGACCGTCCGGCGCATCCTGCTCGACTGCGACGGCGACACGCTGCTGGTGGAGGTGGACTCTCCCCGCCCCGCGTGCCATACCGGGCATCGCTCCTGCTTCTTCCGGGAGCTCTCGGGCACGGCGGCTGTGACCTTTGAGGAGGGCTGAGCCGTGGGGGAGAGAACGCCGAACGTCCGGCCCATGCCTGCGGGCCCGGTTCTCGAGGAGCTGGCCGCCACCATCGCCGGCCGCTGGGACGCCGGTCCCGAGACCTCCTACACCGTGCGGCTTTTGCGGGGCCCTGAGGACCTGGTGCTCAAGAAGGTGTGCGAGGAGGCGGTGGAGGTGGCCCTGGCCTCCAAGGACCACGACCACGACCACATCCGCTACGAGGCGGCCGACCTCGTCTACCACCTGCTGGTATGCCTAGAACGAGAAGGAGTGACCCTAGAAGAGCTGGCAGGGGAACTCTCTGCAAGGTTCAAATAGTCGCCCGCAGGGCCTTCGCAACCAAGGCCCGGGGGCGTGCATTTTCGGGCTCAGTTCGAAGGGGCCTTGTGCATCTGACGATGCACAAGGCCCCTTCTCAGATTCGCCCTACGATGCACGCCCCCGGACATGTTGTGACCCAGCAGCTTTGTCTGCTCATAAAAACGTCCTCGAAAGCCCGCAAGGGCTTTCGAGGACGCATACTTATCTGCAGGTAAGAAAGCAGACCAAGGGTCCGCCGCCCCTCGGGAAGGATTACAGCGGCACAGACCGCCATCCTTCAGCACAGGGGACCTCCTGGGCGCGGACGCCGTGGTCCCAGGCGTAGGTGTGGGCCCTCTCGAGACCCCAGCCCACGTCGCAGGCCCGGTGGGCGTCGCTACCAAAGGTCACGGGCACTTCGGCGCGCACAAACGCGTCGAGGAGGTCGGGGCAGGGATAGAAGGCGCCCGCCCCTTTGCGCAGTCCCGCGGTGGACACCTCCACGCGCCGGCGGGTGTCGTGGGCGCACTCGGCCATGGTGCGGAAGAGGGGAGAGAGGTCACAGGTGGGGGCAAGCCCCTCGCTGGCAAAGCGGAACGGCAGGTCGGGATGGGCCATGGAGTCAAAGGCGGCCGGGCTCTCGCACGCCGCGCACCATGCCCCGCAGTAGCGCCGCCACACCTCGTCGGGCCCAAGCTCCTCCCAGATGTGCAGGTCGTCCGGGTCGTCGATCCAAGCGCCGTTCGACGGGTTGCCGATCCAGTGGACCGACCCCAAAAGCAGGTCCGCCCCATGTGCCCAGCGCTCGATGTTTTTCTCGCATCCCGGGTACCAGTCGCATTCAAAGCCCACGAACACGTCGATGGAGGAGGCCTGCGCCGCTTCTCTCGCCTCCTGAGCCAGAGCGGGGAGCTTGTTTTCGGCAACGGAGCATTCTTTATGAGGGTCCATGGCGTCGGGGAGCGTTAAGTGGTCGGTGAGCGCCACGGCGTCTAGCCCGGCCTGGGCCGCCGCACAGACCATGGCCCGTGCGGAACCTGTTCCGTCCGACCAGTTTGTGTGCGTGTGAAGGTCTGCTCTCATGGCTCTCCAGTCGCGGAATCGATGTTGACAATTCATACTTCTTTTGCATTGACATGCGTAAATAAATGGACTGTGAAAAGTAGGAGATGGGATGCTAGCTGGTAAAACAAGCATCTTTGCACGGCGTGAAACGACGATTTGGCAAGTTGTCATGTTTTTTTCCGCCTGTGGCTTAGCGCCCGCTTTCCGCTCTTGCCCCACCGCTTGCCGACAATAATATCAGCCGTGAGAGAACGGAACTGAGGCCGACCTATAGTGAAAGCTGGCTTAAAGGGGCGGGACATCCGCCAGAGCAGACAGGAGATA
Source organism: Atopobiaceae bacterium 24-176 (assembly GCA_041225335.1). Taxonomy (GTDB): domain Bacteria; phylum Actinomycetota; class Coriobacteriia; order Coriobacteriales; family Atopobiaceae; genus Granulimonas. Next base: position 245,913 of record JBCLSF010000001.1, read on the forward strand.
CGCAATGTTTGACAAGGGCATGACGCGTCGCACCTTCCTCGGCATCGGTGGCACCGCCGCCGTGGCAGCGGGTCTCGGCCTCGCCGGCTGCGGCGGCTCCGGCGACCAGGGCGGCTCCGCCGACAACGGCGGCGGCGAGGGCGGCGGCACGCTTACCGCGGGCCTCGCCTACCAGAACCAGGGCAACCTCGACCCGCTGTCCACCTCCAGCGCCACGGGCATGGCCGCCAACTGGTGCGTCGCCGAGGGCTTCTTTGAGTTCGACTACGCCAAGATGGAGGCCTTTGCCGCGCTGGCCGCCTCCGAGGACCTCGAGAAGGTCTCCGACACCGAGTACAAGGTGCAGCTCCGCGACGGCGCCAAGTTCTCCGACGGCACCGACGTCACCCCCGACGACGTCATCAAGTCCTGGCAGCGCGCCGCGGGCATCGACGAGGAGTACAAGGGCAACATCTACGAGCCCATGCTCACCTTCATCGACTCCGTGGAGGCCGACGGCGACAAGGGCGTCACCTTCAAGCTCAAGAACGCCTTCGACCCCGAGATCATGAAGAAGCGTCTCTGCATTATCAAGGTCTGCCCGGCCTCCATGTCCAAGGACGAGCTCACTAAGCTCCCCGTGGGCACCGGTCCCTGGAAGTACGACGAGTCCACCGAGCAGTCCATCAAGCTCTCCATCAACGAGAACTACAACGGCCCCAAGCCGGCCAGCAACCCGGTGGAGTTCTCCGTGCTCGTGGACAACGACCCCCGCGTCACGGCCATGACCGAGGGCACCACCATGGTCTGCGAGGCCGTGCCCGCCGACCAGATCGCCAACTTCGAGGGCCAGGGCATCACCGTTGACAAGGTCCAGGGCTTCAACCTGCCCTTCTTCATGTTCAACCTCAAGAAGAAGCCCTTCGACGACGTGCGCGTGCGCCAGGCCTTCTTCTACGCGGTGGACGTGGAGAAGCTCATCACCAACGCCCTGGACGGCCTCGCCCAGCCGGCCACCTGCTACCTGCCCGAGAACTTCCCCGGCTACCACAAGGCCTCCACGGTCTACACCTACGACGTCGAGAAGGCCAAGAGCCTGCTCGCCGAGGCCGGCGCCTCCGGCACCAAGCTGACGCTCCAGACCACCGACACCGCGTGGATCACCGAGATCGCCGCCCAGATCCAGCAGGACCTCATCGCTGCCGGCCTCGAGGTGGAGCTCAACTCCCAGAAGAGCTCCGACCTCTACGCCAACCAGGCCACGCCCGACGCCTCCGGCGTGTGTCCCTACGACGTGGTGCTCGCCTCCGGCGACCCCTCCGTCTTCGGCAACGACCCCGACCTGCTCATGAGCTGGTTCTACGGCGACGGCATCTGGACCAACAGCCGCTACGGCTGGCAGGGCATGGAGAAGTGCACCGAGCTCCAGACCCTCATGGCCAAGGCCGTCACCGAGACCGGCGACGCGCAGCAGGATACTTGGAACCAGTGCTTCGACCTCCTTGCCGAGCAGGTGCCCCTGTACCCGCTGCTCCACCGCGTGACCCCCACCGGCGTCTGGGCCGACAAGATCGACGGCTTCCAGGCCATCGGCTGCACCGGCATCGACTTCGTGGGCTGCAAGGCCAAGTAACCCTCTAGGTACCAACCCCGGTTCATGCCGGGTAGGGCGCGGGAAGGCACCGCACCATCGCCTTCCCGCGCCCTTTTTATGCACATAGGCAACCTTTGACAAAGGAAAGGAGAGACGGAAACGTGAACAACCTCATCCGGTTGATAGGTCGAAGGCTCGTGGCACTGCCCATCATGGTCTTGGGCGTCACCTTCCTCGTGTTCTTCGTCATGTCGTTCTCCCCGATCGACCCTGCCTACGGAGCCCTCGGCGAGGGCGCCACGCAGGAGGCCGTCCAGATGTATCGCGAGAAGCACGGCCTCGACCAGCCGTGGATCGTGCAGTACGGCGATTTCCTCGGCGGTATGTTCCAGGGCAGCCTGGGCGAGTACGGCGTCAACAGCGCCTCCGTTGCCGACCGCGTCATGAAGGCCTTCCCGGTGACCATGCAGCTCACCTTCCTCGGCCTCATCATCGGCGTCATCGTCGCCTTCATCCTGGGCGTGGTGGCGGCGGTCTACCGCGACCGGTGGCCCGACCAGGTCATCCGAATACTGTCGATCGCCTGCATCGCCACGCCCTCGTTCTGGCTGGCAGTGCTTCTGATCCTCGTCTTCTCCTTCAACCTCAAGCTCTTCCCGGCCTCCGGCGCCCTCCCGGCGTTCCTCACGGGCGGCTGGTGGATGCGCATGATCTTGCCGGCCATCGCCTTGGCGGTGCCCCTCGCCGGTCAGCTCACCCGCGTCATCCGTACCTCCATGGCCGAGGAGCTCGACCGCGACTACGTGCGCACCGCCATCGGCGCCGGTGTCCCGCGCAGCGAGGTCATCGTCAAGAATGTGCTCCGCAACGCCATGATCACCCCCGTCACGGTCCTGGGCCTGCGCATTGGCTACCTCATGGGCGGCGCCGTGGTCATCGAGGTCATCTTCAACCTCCCCGGCATGGGCATGGCCATTCTGGACGGCGTCACGTCCAACTACCCCACGCTCGTCCAGGGTGTCACCCTCGTGGTCGCCCTCGCGTTCATCGTGATCAACATCGTGGTGGACATGCTGTACATCCTTATCAACCCCCGAATCAGGAGCGTGTAACGTGGCTGAGACCGTCAAGCGCCGCAGCGGCATCGCCCGCCGCTGGCATGCCATGAGCATCGGCTCCCGCATCTCCATCGTCGTGCTGATTCTTGTGGCCCTCATCGCCGTGTGCGCCAACTTCCTGGCGCCGCACAGCCCCTTCGAGATCTTCAAGGCCCGCCAGGCCCCCAACGCCGAGTTCATCTTCGGCACCGACGAGAAGGGCCGCGACATCCTCTCCCGCATGATGTTCGGCGCCCGCTACTCGCTGGCCATCGGTTTCGGCGCCACGCTGCTCGCCCTTGTGGGCGGCTGCATCATCGGCTCCGTGGCAGCCGTCAGCCGCAAGTGGATCTCCGAGGTCATCATGCGCATCATGGACGTCGTGATGAGCTTCCCGGGCATCGCCCTGGCCGCCGTGTTCGTGTCCGTCTTCGGCAACTCCGTGCCCTCCATCGTCCTGGCCATCGGTTTCATCTACATCCCGCAGGTGACCCGTATCGTCCGCGCCAACGTGGTGGCCGAGTACGGCGAGGACTACGTCCGCGCCGTGGTGGTCTCGGGCGCCAAGGCCCCGTGGATCCTCGTCAAGCACGTCATGCGCAACTGCATCGCGCCCATCCTCGTGTACGTGATCGTGCTCGTGGCCGACGCCATCATCCTCGAGGCCTCGCTGTCGTTCATCTCCGCCGGCATCCAGGAACCCACGCCCACCTGGGGCAACATCCTGTCCGACGCCCGTTCCGGCGTCCTGGCCGGCCGCTGGTGGCAGGCGCTCTTCCCCGGCCTGGCCATCATGATCACGGTGCTGTGCCTCAACATCTTCTCCGAGGGCATCACCGACGCCATGGTCGCCGCCCCCAACGCCCCCATCGAGGACGACGGCAAGCACGCCCGCAAGCAGGACCGCCTCCTGTTCGATCCGGTCGAGGCCTACAAGCAGCAGGCCGCCTCCCTCGACAGGTCCCTCTCGGCCCTCGCCGCCGTCGAGGCCAGGCGCGACGACCGCCACAAGCCCGACTACGACGTGCAGCCGGTGCTCGAGGTCAAGGACCTCTGCATCAAGTTCCCGCGCCACGGCGACGTCAACGTGGTCGACCACGTGAACTACGCCGTGCGCCCCGGCCAGACCATGGGCCTCGTGGGCGAGTCCGGCTGCGGCAAGTCCATCACCGCCCTCACGATCATGGGTCTCATCGACTCCCGCGCCCAGATTTCCGGCGAGATCCTCTACCAGGGCAAGAACCTGCTCGAGATGACAGATGCGGAGCGCAATGCGCTGCGCGGCCACGAGATCGCCATGATCTACCAGGACGCCCTCTCCGCCCTCAACCCGTCCATGCTCATCAAGAACCAGATGAAGCAGCTCACGGACCGCGGCGGCACCCGCTCCGCCGAGGAGCTCCTCGAGCTCGTGGGCCTCGACCCGGCCCGCACCCTCGAGAGCTATCCCCACGAGCTCTCCGGCGGCCAGCGCCAGCGCGTCCTCATCGCCATGGCCCTCACCCGCGACCCCAAGGTCATCATCGCCGACGAGCCCACCACGGCCCTCGACGTGACCGTGCAGAAGCAGGTCATCAAGCTCCTCAACGACCTGCAGGCCAAGCTCGGCTTCGCCATGATCTTCGTGTCCCACGACCTCGCCCTCATGGCCGAGGTGGCCAACTACATCACCGTCATGTATGCCGGTCAGGTCGTGGAGCAGGCGCCCACCATCGAGCTGCTCATGCACCCCACCCACGAGTACACCCGCGGCCTCCTCGGCGCCGTGCTCTCCATCGAGGGCGGCTCCGGCAGGCTCCACCAGGTGCCCGGCGTGGTCCCGAGCCCCAAGGACTTCAACGACGGCGACCGCTTCGCGCCGCGCTCGAGCCACCCCACGGTGGGCCTCGACGTCCGTCTGGTCCTGAAACAGATCCCCGGCACCGAGCACTACGTGGCCGAGCTCCCCGACAAGGACCTCGCCTCCGCCGGCCTGGCCTCCGTCGTCAACACCCCCAACACCTCGAAGGGAGATGCATAAAGCCATGAGCGAGACCCCCAACACCGCCGTCAACGACGGGACCATCGACGGCGTCACGCCCATCATCTTCCTCGATGATGTCAAGGTCACCTTCAAGACCCGTACCGGCTCCTTGCTCCACCCCAATCTTGTGCACGCCGTCAAGGGCGTCACCATGCGCGTCATGCCCGGCAAGACCCTGGGTATCGTGGGCGAGTCCGGCTGCGGCAAGTCCACCACGGCCAACGTCATGTGCGGCCTGCAGCCGCCCACCTCGGGCAAGGTCTTCTTCAAGGGCAAGGACGTCACCAAGCGCACCTCCGAGGACCGCAAGCACATCGGCTCCGTGCTCTCCGTGGTCTTCCAGGACCCGGCCACGGCCCTCAACGCCCGCATGAGCGTCCACGACCAGCTGCTGGACCCCATGCTGGTCCACAAGGTGGGCACGCCCGAGGAGCGCGAGGAGCGCATCCAGGAGCTCATCGGCCTTGTCGGCCTTCCCTCGAGCGCCCTGGACGCCCTGCCCGGGCAGCTCTCCGGCGGCCAGCGCCAGCGCGTCGCCATCGCCCGCGCCCTGTCCATCAAGCCCGACTGCATCATTGCCGACGAGCCCACGAGTGCCCTCGACGTGTCGGTGCGCGCCCAGATCCTCAACCTGCTCACCGACCTCAAGGAGCAGCTCGGCCTTGCCATGGTGTTCATCAGCCACGACATCCAGACCGTGCGCTACATCTCCGACGAGATCTGCGTCATGAACGGCGGCACCGTGGTGGAGCACGGCCCGTCCAAGCAGATCTTCGAGCACCCGTCCGACCCCTACACCAAGCTCCTCCTTGGGGCCGCCCCCTCCTTGCTCCATCCCAATCTGGGCAAGGCTTCCTAGCGGTAGTCGTAACCTAGGAGGGCCCGGCCCGCGCCGGGCCCTCCCTTGCAAAAGCGCCAAGGGCGCGAAAAGACTAATGTGAAAGGACCCCTGTTTCCTATGAGCTCAGACTTCAAGATCCGCGGCGTCGTCCCTCCCGTCGTCGTCCCCCAGCTCGACGATGGCTCCATCGACCACGAGGCCTTCGAGCGTCATCTCAACCGCATGATCGACGCCGGGATCGACGGCCTCTTCTTCTTGGGCTCGTCGGGTCAGGTGGCCTTCTTTGACGAGGAGACCCGCCTTGCCGTCGTGCGCGAGGGCATGCGCATCAACAACGGCCGCGTGCCGGTGATCGCCGGCTGCATCGACATGCAGACCGACTCTGTGACCGCCCATGCTGATGCCATGGCCGAGCTCGGCGTCGACGCCATCGTCGCCACGGCGCCGTTCTACGCCATCCCTGGCCCCGGGGTCGTTGCCGAGCACTTCCGCGCCATCCACAAGGCGGTCGACGTGCCGCTGTTCGCCTACGACATCCCGGTCTGCGTTCAGACGAAGCTCGACTGGCGCCTTCTGGCCGACCTCGGCGCCGAGGGCACGCTCTCGGGCGTCAAGGACTCCTCGGGCGACGACGTCTCGTTCCGCTTCCTCATCCGCGAGAACGACCGCATCGGCCACCCGCTGACGCTGCTCACCGGCCACGAGGTCGTGGTGGACGGCGCCTATCTCGGCGGTGCCGACGGCTCCGTGCCCGGCCTCGCCAACATCGCCCCGGTGCCCTACGTGGAGATGTGGCGTGCCGCCGAGACCGGCGACTGGGCCCGCGTCCGCGAGCTTCAGGACTACCTTGCCGACCTCATGCTCATCACCCAGGTGACCTGCGGCGTGGGCGGCTACGGCGCCGGCGTGGGCGCCTTCAAGACCGCCCTGCGCGAGATGGGCATCTTCACCACCAACCACATGCCCGCGCCCGTGGCCGAGCTCGAGGGCGCCAACGTCGAGGCCATCCGCCAGGTCCTCGCCAACTGCGACCTGCTCTAAAGCCTAAAAAGGAGAGAGACCATGGAGCCCACCACCGTCGTCGCCATAGACATCGGCGGCACCAAGATCGCCAGCGCGCTCGTGACCTTCACGGGGGAGGCCGATCCCCAGGTCGTGCCCGTGGACCGCATTCCCACCCTGCCTCTTCGCGGCGGCAAGGTGGTGCTTCAAGACGTCATCGCTTCCGTAAAGGCTGCCATCGAGCGCTCCGATCGGCCTGTGGCAGGCATCGGCATCTCCACGGGAGGCGTCGTGGACCCGCGCACCGGGGACATCACCTACGCCAACGAGATGATGCCCGGCTGGTCCGGCACCCCGCTCGGCAGCGCCGTCGAGGAGGCCTGCGGCCTGCCGTGCCGTGTGCTCAACGACGTGCACGCCCACGCGCTCGGCGAGGCGCGCTGGGGCGGCGGCCGCGACTACGCTTCCGTCCTGGTCGTGGCCGTGGGCACCGGCATCTCCGGCGCCATTGTCCAAGACGGCGTCCTGGCCCTGGGATCCCACGACATGGCCGGCAATGTGGGCCACATGGCCTGCGAGGAGGCCGCCGGCATCGAGTGCACCTGCGGCGCCGTGGGCCACCTGGAATCGGTGGCGGCCGGCCCCGCCATCGTGGAGGAGTACGTGCGCCTCTCGGGCAACGAGGCCGACGGCACCGGCGGCCCCGTGGGAGGCGCCTTCATCTCCCAAGCCGCCGAGGCGGGCGACGAGGCCGCCGTGGCCGCCGAGGTCCGAAGCGGCCGCGCGCTCGGCGGGGTTCTGGCCTCCTCGGCAAACCTCATCGACCCCGACGCCGTCATTCTCTCCGGCTCCGTGATCCAGTGCGGGCCGGTGTGGCACGAGGCCCTCGCCGAGGGGTACGCCTCGCGGGCCATGGCGCCGGTGCGCGACCTTCCCATCGAGCAGGGGCGCCTTGGTGACAACGCCCCGCTCATCGGGGCTGCCGAGCACTTCGTCAAGAACGGTTACGGAGACCTTTCCTAAGACCCCGCCGCACAGGGCGGGAGAGAGGTGACATCACATGTCAGCCCAATCCCTTATCGACTCGCTCCGCGGCGGCTTGGTGGCCTCGGTGCAGGCCTATCCCGGCGAGCCCATGCGCCATCCGGAGACCATGGCCCAGATCGCGCGAGCCTGCGAGCTGGGCGGCGCCGCAGCCATCCGATGCCAGGGCCTTTCCGACATCGCCGCCATCAAGGGCCGCGTGGAGGTGCCCGTCATTGGCCTGTGGAAAGAGGGCCACGACGGCGTCTTCATCACACCCACCCTGCGCCATGCCAAGGCATGCGCCATGGCCGGAGCCGACATCGTGGCGCTCGACGCCACGGACCGCCCGCGCCCCGACGGCCGCACGTTCGAAGAGACCGTGGCCGAGCTCAAGCGCGAGGAGGTCCTCGTGATGGCCGACTGCTCCTGCATCGAGGACGTTCGCCGCGGCTTCGCTGCCGGGTGCGACTTCTGCTCCACCACGCTCTCCCATCCCGGCGCGGCCATAGAGCAGGCGGCAGAGCAGGGGCCCAACCTCGAGCTCATCGCCCAGGCCGCCTCGGAGTTCCCGGACCGCCCCGTGGTCTGCGAGGGGAGCGTCCACTGCCCCCAGGACGCCGCCGACGCCATCGCCGCCGGCGCCTGGTGCGTGGTGGTGGGCACGGCCATCACCCACCCCACGTCCATCACGAGCTGGTACGTGGACGCGGTGAACGGGTCGTAGCCCGACGCCCCGAGACGGCCATTCCCCAAGACCGCAACCGCCCGCCACGGTCTTGGGGGACAATCTGGAGGCGGTCGGTCCTCGAGACCGACCGCCTTTCATTTTGGTGCGAAGCCGTCGTCTCCTTGCGGTTTAGGGTCGTCAGGTCGTCCTGCGCCCGCCCATCCCGGTCGCCCGGGGAGAGCGGCGCACCGGGTACAGGGTCTTCATAGGGGCGGGGTAGAATCGCCCCGATTGCCGTCCGATGGAGGTTCCTATGGAAGACGAGGCTGTACGCCTCACCCACGGCCTCGCCGAGGCCACCCGCACGAGTCCCGAGGATTGGTACCTTGTGTACAAGGCCCGCTACGCCATGGAAGTGGTCTTCGAGGCCCTGGCCGCGTCGGACCCTTCGGTGCGCTCGGTCGTCACGCAGCCTTTCACCTGTTGCACCGCTGTGGACCCCATCCTCGTGGCCGGGCTCGTCCCGGTGTACGGCGACATCGATGCCGACACAGTGTCCCTCGACCCGGCCGTGCTGCCCCTCGGGGAGGGTGTCGGGGCCGTCGTGCTCCAGCACTCCTTCGGCATCATCGACGACGCCTCTTCGCGCGAGCTGGTCGAGAGGGCCCACGGGGTCGGGGCCCTCGTGCTCGAGGACAGCGCCCACTGCGCCACTCGCATGGCCCTCACCGACCAGGGCCGTCCCGTGGCCGATGTCTCGGTCCACTCGTTCGGTGCCGAGAAGATGCTGCGCACCTCGTTCGGGGGCGCCGTCTGGATCAACCCCCGTGGTCGCCGGCCCCAGGCCCTCTCCATCGCCCGCGAGCGCCTCGCCGCCCTCGAGCCCGTGTGCGGAGGCGTGGCCAGGGCCGCGCGCCTTTACCTCAACGAGAACCGTGTCCTCAACCGCCTGCCCCGCAAGGCCGCCGTTTTCCTGCGGCGCAGCCTGGTGGCGGCTAGGCTCCTCGAACCGGCCGTGGCCGACAAGGAGATGGCCGGGGGGCTTCTTCACGGCCCCATGGCGCCCGATCGATGGATCTGTGCCCAGGTGAACAAGGAGCTCAAGCGGGCCCCGCAGAACATGGGCTCGCGCCGGGAGGTGGTCTCGGCGTTTATCGAGGCTTTTGGCGGCTCGGTACCGTACCCGACGGCCCAGGGCTCCGACCCCGTCCAGCCCCTCCTGCGCTTCAGTGTGGTCGCACCCTCCACCGAGACGTCGCGCGAGGTGATCCGCAGGGTCAGGGAGCTGGGTTACCTCGCTGAGGACTGGTACCGTCCGTCACTCTATCCCGGTGTCGTCGACCCCGGGGCCTACGGTCTCCCCGCGATCGGGACCCTGCCGGTCTGCGACCGGGTGACTGCGGGCATCGTTAACCTGCCCACCGAGGTCCCGATCGACGCGGTGGCGCCCATGGCTGAGGCCGTCAAGCAGGTCCTTTGGACCCCATCGAACATGTAACGGAGGAAACGATGCCCGCTGTCACCATCACCGACGAGAGCCAGGTTCCCGAGCTTCTGCGGCCCGTGTGCATCGGAGGCGACATCCTCGGCTACTCCTATGCGAGGTCCTTCCACCGCCGGTGGGGGGTCGACCCCGTCATCCTGTCGGCCGTCGACGTCCAGGTGACCTCGTCGAGCCGCCTGTGCGACTACCGCGTCGTTCCCGACCTTGGGGAGCCCGGCCGGCTCCTCGAGGAGCTCCTTACCTTGGGCAAGGGGCTCAAGGCCGCCGGCAAGCTCGGCATCGTGCTTGGTTCGGCGGACTGGCACGCCAGGATCCTCTCCGAGCACGCCGAGGAGCTCTCCGAGTTCTACGCCGTGCCTTACCCGGACTTCCCCCTCCTCGACCGCATCACCGACAAGGGTGAGTTCTACCGCATCTGCGAGGAGCTTTCCATCCCGTACCCCAAGACCTGGACCGTCCTTGCCTCTGAGGGCGACCTGCCTGACGACCTGCCGTTCCCGCTTGTGGTCAAGCCGGCCAACTCGGCGGCCTACGACCTGCTCGAGTTCCCGGGCAAGGAGAAGGTCTACGTCGTCGACGACCGTCGCGGCCTCGACGAGGTCATGGGCGCCCTCGCCCGCTCCGGTTACTCCAAGGAGGTCGTGCTCCAGGACTTCGTGCCTGGAGGTGACTCGGCCCTGCACTCGCTCACAGTCTTCACCGACCGGCACGGCGAGGCCCGCGTGGTGTCCGGCGGCCGCGTGGTCATCCAGGACCACTCGCCCATCCTCATCGGCAACCCCTGCTGCATCATGGGGGAGCGGGTGGAACAGATAATCTCCGATGCCAAGCGCTTTCTCTCTCATGTGGGCTATCACGGCGTGGCCAACTTCGACATCAAGTTCGACGAGCGTGACGGCTCCTACCGCTTCTTCGAGGTCAACACGAGGCCCGGGCGCAACAGCTGGTACGTCACCTTGGGCGGCGTCGAGTTCACCGAGCCCATCGTCCGCGACTTCGTGCTCCACGACCCCATGGAGTACCGCGAGGCCTTCGACCCGTTCCTCTACACGGTGGTTCCCAGGGAAGTCGTGGCCGACCACGTCGCCGACGACGGGCTCAGGGTGCGCGCCCTCGAGATGTTCCGAAAAGGAAAGGCCGGCTATCCCTACGGCAATCCCGATGACACCCTCAAGCACCGGGTGCTCGCGCGCCTTCTGCTGTTCAACCAGGTGAGGAAGTTCAACATCCATCTCGGCAAGGGGACGAGGGTCTAGGGATGTGGAGACCTCCCTCAGCTGAAAAACCATTCAGTTTGGCGCCCTGAAGGCCTATGATAAGATACGACACCGGGTACGCAGTCTGACGAGGGGCGCCTTGGCGCCCCATATCCATATCAAGGAGCGATTCCATGAAACGAGCCCGTAGCGTTTGCGCCGCCATTGCCGCCACGGCCTTTGCCCTGACCGTCGTGGTGGCCGTGCCGTCTCCGGCCGTCGCCGAGACCTCCTCGGAGCTTCAGGCCCAGCTCGACAAGGCCAAGGCGACCCGCGACGACTACTACGCCCAGGCCGAGGCCGTCTCCGACCAGCTCAACGCCACCCGCGAGCAGCTCTCCGAGACCGAGTCCCAGATCGCGGACACCCAAAAGAACATCGACAAGGTCCAGGAGGACATCAAGGTCAAGGAGGCCGAGCTGGCCAGGCGCCAGGCGCTCCTTGCCGAGAACGTCTCCGAGAACTACAAGTCCGGCGGCGTGTCGCTGCTCTCCTTGGTCCTCGAGGCCAACTCGTTCGACGATTTCGTGACCAGGGTCTACTACGCCGACAAGATCAGCGAGACCCAGGCCTCCAACATCGAGGAGACCAACCGCCTGCGCACCGAGCTCGCCGTGAAGAAAGGGGAGCTCGACAACGAGAAGGCCACCCTCGAGGACCAGAAGTCCCAGCAGGAGCAGCTGGTCTCCCAGCAGGAGGCCCAGCAGGCCGACCTCAAGAGCAAGGTCGACGAGGCCGACTCCTACGTCAACAGCCTCGATGCCCAGGTGAAGGATGCCCTGGCCCAGGAGGCCGAGGCCGCCCGCCAGGCCGCCGAGCGCGAGGCGGCGGCAGCCGCTGCCGCCGCTGCCGCCAACTCCGGCAGCTACTACTCCGGCGGCGGCGCCTCCGGCGGGGGGGCCTCAGGCGGTTCTGTCTCTTCCGGCGGAAGCACCTCCGGCTCTGCCGGCGGGCTCACCTCTGCCCAGCGCAACACCATCCTCAGCGCCGCGTACTCCCTGGTCGGCAAGGTCAACTATGTCTGGGGCGGCGAGAATCCCTCCACCGGCCTCGACTGCTCCGGCTTCACCCGCTGGTGCTACGCTCAGGCCGGCATCAGCCTGCCCCACAGCTCCGCGTCCCAGCGCGCCATGGTCTCCGCCGCTTCCGGGCTCAAGTCGCCCTCCAGTGCCATCCCCGGCGACATCGTTTGCTGGGAGGGCCATGTGGGCATCTATGCCGGCGGCAACACCGTGATCGACTGCAACTGGCCCCCTGACGGCGTGCGCGTGGCAACCATCTGGAACACCGCAGGCAGCCGTCTCTACGGCGCGGGGTCGCCCATCTAAACGGGCCGCACCCTCGTGCTCCGCATCGTCCCTGCAGGGGCCGCACCCTCTCCGGTGCGGCCCCTCTTCTTTGGGTCGCCGGGGACATCGGACCCTGAGGTCGCGGGCCATGGGAAAGGCCCGCCCGGAGCGGTGACTCCGGACGGGCCCGTAAGCGTCTCGTGCCTCGGGTGCCTCAGCGGTCCTTGATCCTCTTGGCACCCTTGAGCGCCTTGTAGAAGAGGCCCTTGACGGGGATGTCGCGGTCGGGGGCCACGTCCACCACGTCCTTGGAGAACTTGGTCTTGAACATGTTGAGCCCCTTGAGGTTGGGGGAGAAGTCGTTGCCGATGCCCATGAGGTCGTAGCTGGTGCAACCCAGTCCGGCTAGGATGAGGCAGGTCTCGAATACCTCGGCGTCCACGAAGTTCTTGACGCCCTCGAGCATGCGGGAGGCCCCGTAGTAGCGGGTGGCGCGGGTGCCCTCAATGACGTTGAGTGCCCAGCACGCGAGCTCGCCGTCGATGCGGCCGGCGGTGAGGCGGGCGCGGTCGGGGCCCAGGATCTTGAGCATGTCCACGTAGTCCTTGGCGGGGGAGGGGGTGAAGCCGTCGCGGGCACAGGTCTCCTCCATCACCGCGTAATAGGGGGCGAAGTCCTCCAGGGCCTGGGTCGTCTCGTCGGCCACGGTCTCGTTTGACTCGCGCAGAGACTTGCGCACGTCCCTGCGGCCGCGGGTCTTGAACTTGGAGAGGATCTCGTCGGCGTCGCCGTGGTCGAGGTCGATGACCACGGTCTGGTTGTAGGGGCTGGTGGAGAGCACCGGACGGCTCGAGGGAATCTTGTGCTCCACGGCCATGCGGATGAAGGCCACCTTGGGGTCGCGCCTCTTGACGTAGGCCACCAAGGCCCGGGCAAGCTCCTCCTCCCGGTCGGCCGTGGGCGGCACGAGCCATACGGGGGCGTGGTGGCCGCGGAGGTAGTGGTAGCCGTGGGTCTCGTAGTCCATGAACGAGGCCACGGCCACGGGCCTGCCGTCTTGCTCGAAGGCCACCGACCCCCAGTAGGTGCGGTCGGTGATGGTGGACTCGTACTCGCACCAGTCCTCGGTCTGCTCGACGGGGAGCGGAAGGTCGTGCTTCTTTGCTGCCTCCTCGACCCTGGCTGCCGAGATCTCATGCAATTCCATGTTGTGATACCTTTCCTCCACGCGCTGCGCACGGGACCGGTTGTGCGCACCTATGATAGCCGCGGGCCCCCGTGGGCCCTCTACCGGGCAACCTGTTATGGAGGATCTTTGGACCGACTGCGCACCGCCCAGGACGGCACCGTTCCCGACGGCGCCCCCTCCCTCGCCGAGCAGGTGTCCCGGGTCCCCACGGACCCGGGTTGCTACCTGTGGAAGGACGCCGCAGGGCGCGTGCTTTACGTGGGCAAAGCCAAGAACCTGCGCGCCCGCATGCGCCAGTACGTGAACGGCGACGACGAGCGGGCCATGATCGCCATCATGATGCCCCAGGTGGCCTCCTTCGACTATCTGGTGGTGGGCTCCGAGCACGAGGCCCTGGTGCTCGAGCTCAACCTGATCCAGCAGTACCACCCGCCGTTCAACGTGGCTCTCATGGATGACAAGAGCTATCCCTTCATCGCCGTCACCGAGGGCGACCTCTACCCGGCCATCAAGTACACCCGCGAGCGGCACAGGCCCAAGACCCGCTACTTCGGCCCCTACACCGACGCTCGGGCCGCCCGGGAGGCCATCGACACGGTGCGCAAGCTCTGCCCACTGTGCATCGGCACGTGCGCCGAGTGGAAGCGGGTCAAGCGCATGGCCGAGGCGCACCCCGAGCGCGTCTACCTTTTGCCCATGGAGCTCGCCGAGTCGGGGCGCCCCTGCTTCGACTACCACGTGGGCCGCGGGCCCGGCGTGTGCGTGGGCGCTATCTCGCCCGAGGAGTACGCGGAGAACGTTCGCACTGTGGAAGGGTTTCTCGCCGGCAAGAGAACGGCCCTCGTGGAGGCGCTCAAAGAGGAGATGGACGCCGCGGCCCGCGACCTCGACTTTGAGAAGGCCGGCCGCTACAAGCGCCGCATCGACCTAGTGAGCAACCTGGACAACAACCAGAAGGTGGTCTTTTCCAAGCAGGTGGACGCCGACCTTCTGGGGCTGTGGCGCGAGGAGACCATCGCGGGCGTGTGCGTCTTCGTGGTGCGCGAGGGCCGCATGGTGCGCAGCTCCGAGTTCATCCTCGACAAGGGCATGGACGTGGGGGAGGAGGAGCTGCTCTCGGGCTTTGTCAAGCGCTTCTACGACCGCACCGACGAGGTGCCTCCTGTGGTGGAGGTGCCCCGGATGCCGGAGGACGCCGAGGCGCTGGAGGCATGGCTTTCCGAGAAGCGCGGGCACCGCGTGCGGCTCCATGTGCCCCATCGAGGCGAGCGCGCGCAGCTCATGGAGATGGCCTCGGCCAACGCCCGCCACGCCCTCATGCGCCACAAGATGCGCACGGGTTACGAGGACGACCGGGCCAACCGCGCCCTGCTCGAGCTTGAGAGTGCCCTGGCCCTGCCCGAGCCTCCCATGCGCATCGAGTGCTTCGACATCTCTACCATCCACGGCCGCCACACCGTGGCCTCGATGGTGGTGTTCACCAACGGGCGCCCCGACAAGGGCCAGTACCGCCGCTTCAAGGTGCGCACGCCCCTGGAGGAGGCCAACGACTTCGCGTCCATGGCCGAGGTGCTGGGCCGCCGCTTCGCGCCGGAGCGCATGGCCGACGGCCGCTTTGGCTCCCGCCCCGACCTGCTCGTCCTCGACGGCGGCAAGCCACAGCTCACGGCTGCCCTGAGCCAGCTTGAGGCCCTGGGCCTCGACATTCCGGTGGCGGGCCTCGCCAAGTCCGACGAGGAGCTCTTCGTGCCCTGGGACGACGCACCCGTGGTGCTCCCCAGCGGCTCGCCGTCGCTCTATCTCGTCAAGCGGGTGCGCGACGAGGCCCACCGCTTCGCCATCACCTACCACCGCGAGCTCCGCGGCAAGGCCATGACGGCCTCGGTCCTCGACGAGGTGCCCGGGGTGGGGCAGAAACGCAAGCGGGCGCTGCTCAAGGCCTTCGGCTCAATGAAGCGGCTCCGCGCGGCGTCACGCGAGGACATCGCGGCCGTGCCCGGCATCCCCGATGTCGTGGCCGGTGACATCTACGACACCCTTCGCTCCTGGGAGGACGAGCTCGGCCGCGCCCGCAAGGCCGGCGGCGCTAAGTGACGCTGGGCCTGGTCTGCCTGCGCCCTGCTTGCGCTCCCTTCTCCTTGGACACGCGTGGCGTGCATTGGGCGTGCGTTGTCCCTGCGTTGTCCGTGCGTTGTCCTGCGCCTGAAAGCCGCTGAGGGCGCCCTCAACGGCTTTCAGGCTCAGGACAGGCGGCGGTTGTGGCGCTCGCCACCAGCGCCTGCTGCCCTCAGTGGGTGCCGGCTGGCCTCTCAGTGAGCGTTTGGGGCACTCATCGAGCCTCGGTGAGCGGGTTTTCGCTCACCGAAGGACCCCGTGCCACTCACCGAGGCCGCTCCTCCGTCACGGCGGCCGCGTGAGAAGACCCCGCTGCAGGGAGGGCCCGCCGCCCGCAACCGGCTCGGCCGCCACCTGTCATACTGGTTCGCACGGCCAAGACAGAGAGGAGCTGCCATGGAGAAGACAGAGGACGTCCCCGACGTCGTGGTCATCACCGGCATGAGCGGCGCCGGTCGCACGGAGGCCATGCACACTTTCGAGGACCTGGGTTACTACGTCATCGACAACCTGCCGCCCTCGCTGCTTTTGCCCCTGGCCCGCGTGGTGGGCATCGACTCCGGCGTGGGGCGCCACCTCACCGTGGTGTGTGACCTGCGCAGCCAGGGGCTTTTCGACGAGCTTCAGGACTCTCTGCGGGATCTGTCCGACCATGAGCTGACGAGCGCCCTCATCTTTTTGGACAGTTCGGACGAGGTGCTGCGCCGCCGCTACGCACTGTCGCGCCGCCGCAACCCCATCGCCCAGGAGGGGGAGGCCACCCTCGACGCCATCGCGCGGGAGCGGCGCCAGCTTGAGGACGTGCGCCGGCGCGCCGACTACGTCATCGACACGTCCTCCTTGCGGCCCATTGAGTTGCGTCGCAAGCTCCAGAGCCTCTTTTCCGAGCTCACCGACCAGCAGCTGCTGGAGGTGCGCGTGTTTTCCTTTGGCTTCAAGTACGGGATGCCGGAGGAGGCCGACCTTATGATCGACGTCCGTTTCCTGCCCAACCCCTACTGGGACCCCGAGATGCGCAAGCTCACGGGCAAGGACGAGCCGGTGCGCGCCTTTGTCCTCGGGCACCCCCAGACCAAGACCTTCCTCGGTGCCTGGGAGCACCTGCTCGACTGCGTCATGCCCGGCTACGTGGCCGAAGGGAAGAGCTCGCTGTCCATCGCCGTGGGCTGCTCCGGCGGCCAGCACCGCTCCGTGGCCCTGGCCGAGGCCACAGCCTCCCATCTTGAGGAGCAGGGCTACAGGGTGACGGTGTCGCACCGCGACCTCCATCGCGCCCAGCGAGGCTGACCATGTCGTTCACTGCAGAGGTCAAAGACGAGCTCTCGCGCGTGGAGGGCGGCCCCGAGGCGGACGTCTCGGAGCTCTCCGCCCTCGTGCGGGTGTGCGGCACGCTCTCGTTCTACGGGTCGGGTGCCTACGCCGTGCGCGTGACCACGGAGACCGGCGCCGTGGCCCGAACGGTCATCCGCCTCTCTCACAAGGTGTTCGAGCTCGACACCCAGCTCACCGTGCGCCGCTCCGTCCTTCACAAGACGCGCAACTACCTCATCGAGATGCGCGACCAGCCGGGCCTCGAGGACGCCCTCGTGGAGCTTGGCGTGCTCGTCCCGGGCCAGGGGCTTGCCTCGGGCGTTCCCGCGCAGGTGGTCTCCACACCCGAGCGCCGGTCGGCCTTTCTCCGGGGCGCCTTCATGGCCGGCGGCTTCATCGCCGACCCGCGGGGCGACTTCCATCTCGAGATGGCCGTCACGGGGGAGGCCCTGGCCGAGGCTCTGTGCTCCATGTGCCGCGAGGGCGGCATCCAGGCAAGGCTCAACCGCCGTCGTGGCGCGTTCGCCATCTACCTCAAGAGCTTCGACGACATCGTCCGCTTCCTTCTCGTGGTGGGCGCCGAGCGCACGGCCCGGGCCGTCTCCAACGTCCGGCGCATGAAGTCCGTGAAAAACGACGTGAACCGATCCGTGAACGCCGAGATGGCCAACGCGCGGAGGGCCTCCGGGGCGGCCGCTGAGCAGCTCGCCCTCATCGACCGCATCGAGCGGGGGCAGGGCCTCGAAAGCCTTCCGCCGGCCCTCAGGGCCTTTTGCGACCTGCGCCGGGCCTATCCCGACCTCCCGCTTTCGGAGCTTGGGAAGCGCGCCTACCCGCCGCTCTCCAAGTCGGCCCTCTACCACAGGGTCCTTCGCCTCGAGGCCCTGGACGAGGAGTGGCGCTCGGCACAGGGCGGCGCCCAAAATGCGCATAGCGATGGATAAACTACAACAAATATTCCCCACAACAGGCCGGTCCCATTTCATAGTTGTCCACTCGGCCCTGTACAATTACGGCCCCTAACTGCAGATTCAAAGTCATTTGCAGGTTTTCGACCCTATGGTGTCCCAAACGGGTTACTATGCACGCAGTGGTTCAAGTCATGGCCTTGGCCCCTTGCCGAGAAGCTCGGTGGGGGAGGGGCCGCGAAAGGAGAAGCGCATGGCAGTCAAGGTTGCGATTAACGGTTTCGGTCGCATCGGCCGTCTGGCCTTCCGTCAGATGTTCGGCCACGAGGGCTCCGAGATCGTCGCGATCAACGATCTCACCAGCCCCGACATGTTGGCCTACCTGCTCAAGTACGACTCGACCCAGGGCAACTACGCCCGTGACCACAAGGTCGAGGCCGGTGAGGACTTCATCACCGTCGACGGCAAGACCATCAAGATCTACAAGGAGGCCGACGCCCACAACCTGCCGTGGGGCGAGCTCGACGTCGACGTCGTCCTCGAGTGCACCGGCTTCTACACCTCCAAGGCCAAGGCCCAGGCTCACATCGACGCCGGCGCCAAGAAGGTCGTCATCTCCGCTCCCGCCGGCAACGACCTTCCCACCATCGTCTACAACGTCAACCAGGACATCCTGACCGCTGACGACGACATCATCTCCGCCGCCTCCTGCACCACCAACTGCCTCGCCCCCATGGCCAAGGCCCTGAACGACTACGCTCCCATCAAGAGCGGCATCATGGCCACCATCCACGCCTACACCGGCGACCAGATGATCCTCGACGGCCCCCAGCGCAAGGGCGACAAGCGTCGCAGCCGCGCCGGCGCCATCAACATCGTCCCCAACTCCACCGGTGCCGCCAAGGCCATCGGCCTCGTGATCCCCGAGCTCAACGGCAAGCTCATCGGTGCCGCCCAGCGCGTGCCCGTGCCCACCGGCTCCACCACGCTCCTCTTCGCCGTGGTCGAGTCCGACAAGGAGGTCACGGTCGACTCCATCAACGCTGCCATGAAGGCCGCCTCCGATCCCGAGACCTTCGGCTACAACGAGGACCAGATCGTCTCCACCGACATCGTGGGCATGACCTACGGCTCCCTCTTCGACGCCACCCAGACCATGGTCCAGGACCTCGGCAATGGCCAGTACCTGGTGCAGGTCGTCTCTTGGTACGACAACGAGAACTCCTACACCTCCCAGATGGTCCGCACCATCAAGTACTTCGAGAAGTTCGTCGCCTAAGTTAGGGCCCGTCTTCTTACGCGGCCGCCCACATGGCCGCCCATAGCGTCAGTCAAGGGCGCGGACGAGGCCCGAAGCCCAGTCCGCGCCCTTTCCATTTGCCATCCGCACATCACGACAAGGAGGAGTCCCATGGCGTTTTCCAAGAAGACCGTCAAGGACATCGACGTCGACGGCAAGCGCGTGCTCATGCGCGTCGACTTCAACGTGCCTCTGGCCGACGGCGTCGTCACCGACGACACCCGTATCAAGGCCGCCATCCCCACCATCCAGTACCTCGTCGACCACGGCGCCAAGGTCGTGCTCATGAGCCACCTCGGCCGCCCCAAGGGCGACGGCGTGGAGCCCGAGCTCTCTCTGAAGCCCGCCGCCGACAAGCTCGCCGAGCTCACCGGCCTCGACGTGACCTTCGTGCCCGACACCTACGGCCAGCAGGCCGCCGACGCCGTGGCCGCCATGGAGCCCGGCCAGGTGGTCGTGCTCGAGAACGTCCGCTTCGACAAGCGCGAGAAGAAGAACGACCCCGAGATCGCCGACAAGCTGGCCGCCCTCGGCGACGTCTTCGTGCTCGACGCCTTCGGCACCGCCCACCGCGCCCAGGGCTCCGTGGTCGGCCCCGCTGCCAAGCTTCCCGCCGTGGCCGGCTTCCTGCTTGAGAAGGAGGTCGACACCCTCACCAACATCTTCGAGGCGCCCGACCGCCCCTTCGTCGCCATCGTCGGCGGCTCCAAGGTGTCCTCCAAGATCGGCGTCCTCGACCACCTGCTCGACTCCGTCGACACCCTCATCATCGGCGGCGGCATGGCCTACACGTTCTTCCTGGCCAAGGGCTACACCGTGGGCACCTCCCTGCAGGAGCCCGACTGGGTCGACCGCGCCCGCGAGATGATGGAGAAGGCCGAGAAGAACGGCGTCAAGCTGCTGCTTCCCGTCGACAACGTGGTGGCCGACCACTTCGGCCCCGACGCCGTGGGCGTCGTGGTCAAGTCCAGCGCCATCCCCGACGACATGATGGGCATGGACATCGGCCCCGAGACCGCCCAGATGTACGCCGACGCCATCGCCGGCGCCAAGACCGTCTTCTGGAACGGCCCCATGGGCGTGTTCGAGTTCGACCAGTTCTCCGACGGCACGAAGGCCGTGGCCGAGGCCGTGGCCGCCAACGAGGACTGCACCTCGATCATCGGCGGCGGTGACTCCGTCGCGGCTGTCAACAAGTTCGACCTTGCCGACAAGATGAGCTGGATCTCCACCGGCGGCGGTGCCTCCATGGAGCTCGTCGAGGGCAAGGCCCTTCCTGGAGTGGAGGCCCTTCTCGATGCCTAACAACACGCGCACCCGCCTCATCGCGGGCAACTGGAAGATGAACAAGAACTACACCGAGGGCGTGCAGCTGGCCCAGGACCTCGCCAACGAGCTCGGCCATGACACCCATGGCGTCGAGGTCGTCGTGTGCCCGCCGGCCACTGACCTCAAGGGCGTCTCCGGCGTCATCGAGTTCGACCGCGCCCCCTTCGGCCTCGGTGCCCAGAACGTTTACTGGGAGCCCGCGGGCGCCTTCACCGGCGAGCTGTCCTGCGACATGCTCAAGAACGTGGGCTGTACCCACTGCATCGTGGGCCACTCCGAGCGCCGCGACTACTTCGGCGAGACCGACGGCGACATCAACCTCAAGGTGAAGGCCCTGCTGGCCGCGGGCATCGTGCCCATCTCCTGCTGCGGCGAGTCCCTCGAGGTCCGCGAGGCCGGCAACCAGGTCGACTTCGTCGTGGGCCAGATCCGCGCCGACTTCGAGGGCGTGGAGCTCGAGAGCGGCGACCAGCTTGTCGTTGCCTACGAGCCCATCTGGGCCATCGGCACCGGCAAGACCGCCACGCCCGAGGATGCCCAGGAGGTCTGCGGAGCCATCCGCGCCGCCCTTGTCGACATCTTCGGCGCCGACATCGCCTCCCAGATCCGCGTCCTTTACGGCGGCTCCGCCAAGCCCGGCAACGTTGCCGGCTTCCTCGCCGAGGAGGATGTGGACGGCGCCCTCGTGGGCGGCGCGTCGCTCGTTGCGGCTGACTTCGCCGCCATAGTCGAGAGGGCTGCTGAGTAATGACTTCGCGCAAGGGAAAGAAACCCGCCCTCCTCGTCATCATGGACGGCTTCGGCCTCGCCCCCACGGGCCCCGAGAACGCCGTGAGCCAGGCCAAGCTGCCCTACATCCAGTCGCTTCTCGCCACCTACCCCCACACCACGCTGGGGGCCTCCGGCGAGGACGTCGGACTCCCCGACGGCCAGATGGGCAACTCCGAGGTGGGCCACTTGAACATCGGCGCGGGCCGCATCGTCTTCCAGGAGCTCTCGCGCATCAACAACGCCGTGCGCGACGGCTCCATCGAGGGGAACCCGGTGCTCGCCGACGCCATGGACGCTGTGAAGGAGAAGGGCTCCGTGCTGCACGTCATGGGCCTCGTCTCCGACGGCGGTGTCCACTCCTCCATGGAGCACGCCGAGGCCATCGTCTCCATGGCCGCCAAGCGCGGCGTGGAGCGCATCCGCATCGACGCCTTCACCGACGGCCGCGACGTCGACCCCCAGTCCGGCGCCGGCTTTATGGAGTCGCTCCAGGCCTTCTGTGCCAAGGTCTCCGAGGCCACGGGCGCAGACGTCAAGATCGCCACGGTCTCCGGCCGCTATTGGGGCATGGACCGCGACAACCGCTGGGAGCGCGTCGAGCGCGCCTACAACGCCATTGTGGCCGCCGAGGGCACAGAGGTTCCCAGCGCCGCCGACGGCCTGCGCGCCTTCTATGAGAAGGACCCTCGCGGCGACGAGTTCGCCGACCCCATGGTGGTGGCCGGCGCCGCTTGCGGCACCCACGACGGCGACGCGTTCATCTTCTTCAACTTCCGCCCCGACCGCGCCCGCGAGATGACCCGCGCGCTCACCGACCTGGCCTTCGACGGCTTCGAGCGCTGCTCGGTGCCCGAGCTCTCGTGCTTCGTCACCATGACCGAGTACGACCCCGAGTTCGACGTAGAGGTGGCCTTCCCCAAGACGGTGCCGGCCAACGTTCTGGCCGACGTCATCGCCGCCAACGGGCTCGCCCAGCTCCACACCGCCGAGACCGAGAAGTACGCCCATGTGACGTTCTTCCTCAACGGCGGCGTGGAGGAGCCCAAGGAGGGGGAGACCCGCGTGCTCGTCCCGAGCCCCAAGGTCGCCACCTACGACCTCAAGCCCGAGATGAGCGAGCCCGAGGTCACCGAGCGCCTCGCCCGCTCCATTCGCGAGGACGCGGCCGACCTCTATGTGGTCAACTACGCCAACTGCGACATGGTGGGCCACACCGGCGTCGTGCAGGCTGCCGTGGCCGCCTGCGAGGCCGTGGACGACGGCCTGTCCCGCATCGTCCCCGAGATCTTGGCCAAGGGCGGCTTCGCGCTCATCACCGCCGACCACGGCAACGCCGACCACATGTACGACGTTTCCGCCGAGGGCGAGCGCAAGCCCTTTACGGCCCACACCACCAACCGCGTGCCCCTTATCGTGGTCGACCCCGACGCGCAGCTCGCAGGCATCGAGGACGGCCGACTCTCCGACATTGCCCCCACCATGCTCGCCATGATGGGCATCGACCGTCCCGAGGAGATGACCGGCCGCGTGCTCGTGGAAGAGTAGGGAGTCCATGGCGCCCCTTCGGTCGCTGTGGTAACCTTACAGCCTGTGATTTCATGTCGTCTGCCCGGCCCCGCCTCGCGCGGGGCCGGGTCATGCAAGGAGGAGTCCCGTGGGTCCCTTGAACATCGCCCTTATCGTCATCTGGGCCTTGTCGGCCGTCGCATCGATCGTCCTCGTGCTCATGCACTCGGGCAAGGGCACCGGCGTGTCCGACATGATCGCCAGCTCGATGTACAACTCCAACGCCGGCTCCGGCGTCTGGGAGAAGAACCTCGACCGCCTTACGGTGATTAGCTGCTGCGTCTTTGCGGCGACCCTCCTCATCTTCATGCTCACCTTCCCGCAGGGAAGCCTCGGCTAAGTAGGCCTTGGTCCCAATGAGCCTGCCGAGCCGCCGGCCCTTAAGGGCCGGCGGCTCTTTTGTTGCGCCTCAATGCGTGAAGCCTGTGTGCCCTTCGGCTTTGTCTGTATAACGCCGCCGCTGCGGTGCATAAACCCTCGGATTACTGTATACCGGCGCCAGCCGGCCGGGCGGGTGCCGGTATGCCCGCAATGGACCCAAGGGGGATCTATGAATGGAATCGCAGGCAAGAACGGCGTGACAAGGCGCACGTTCCTTTCGGGGTGCGCGCTGACCTCCGGCCTCGTCGCGCTCTCCGGCTGCAAGAAGACCGGCGACGGCGCCTCGGCGGGGGAGGGCGGTGGCAAGCTCGCCTACTTCATCACCAACCCGCCCTCGATCGACCCCTTCAACGCGCAGGACGTGGCCGGCTGCATGGTGGCCCGCCAGCTGTTCGACCCCATGTGCACCTACGACTTCGACAAGCAGGAGCTCGTGCCCTGCGCCGGCGAGTCGTGGAGCAGCAACGACGACGGCACCGTGTGGACCTTCAAAATCAAGCAGGGCAACACCTTCCACAACGGCGAGACCGTGGACGCAGGGTCGTTCCAGCGCGCTTGGAACCGCCTGTGCAGCCCCAAGACCAGCCCGTCGCCCTCCGTGGTGAGCTATTACCTCAAGCTGGTCAAGGGCTACGAGGACGTCGTCTCCGGCAAGGCCGATGAGCTTGCCGGCGTCTCCTGCCCCGACCAGTACACGCTCCAGGTGGAGCTCTCCGAGTCCTTCATGGACTTCCCCATGATCTGCTCCATCATCCCCACGGCCCCCGTTCCCAAGGCCGCGCTCGAGGACTTCGACGCGTTCTTCCGCGCCCCCATCGGCAACGGCCCCTACACCATGGACGGCAAGTGGGAGGACGGCCAGTACATCAACCTCAAGACCTATGAGGACTACAAGAACGGCGACAAGCCCAAGATCGGCCAGCTCACCTTTAACATCCAGAAGGACGTGGAGACCGGTTACCGCGAGTTCCAGGCGGGCAACGTGGACATCTGCGACATCCCCACGGCCCAGGTGAAAAACGCCCACGACCAGTACGGCATCTCTGAGGACGGCTACACCATCACCCCGGGCAAGCAGTGCCTGGACGGCGACCAGCCCTCCACCTATTACATCGTGCTCAACCTCAAGGACCCCACGCTGGCCGACGTCAACCTGCGTCGCGCCATCTCTTTGGCCATCGACCGCCAGACCATCTGCGACTCCGTGCTTCAGGGCACGCGCCTTCCGGCCACCAACCTCTGCCCGCCTCCGTGCCGGGGCTACGAGGAGGGCCAGTGGGCCTGGTGCAAGTACGATCCCGAGCAGGCCACGGCCATTCTCGACCAGTACTACCCCAAGGACGCCAGCGGCAGCCGAGGCGTCAAGGTGACCCTCATGTACAACGTCGACGGCTCCCACAAGGAGATCATGGAGGCCGTGCAGGGCAACCTCAACCAGGTTGGCATCGACGTCGAGCAGAGCACCTTGGAGTGGGCCAGCTACCTTACAAAGCTGCAGTCCGGTGACTTCCAGATGGGCCGCAACGGCTGGGTGGCCGAGTACCCCTCCATCGACAACTTCCTGTACTCGCTGCTCTACACTGGCAACGCCGACAACCTGTCCGGCTACTCAAACCAGCAGGTGGACGATTTGATCATGGAGGCCCGGGCCACCAGGGACGACGACCGTCGCTACCAGCTGCTGCAGGAGGCCAACAAGATCGCCGGCGACGACGTGCCCATGGTCCCGCTCTTCTACTACAAGTTCGCCAAGGTGGGCTCCAGCCGCATCGCGAGCGCCTACCTCTCGCCCATCGAGCAGTCCTCCGCCGCCACCTGGGAGCTGCAGGCCTAAGGGCCCTACGGGTATAAATCGAGCTAGTTCTGCATAGGCTCCCTCGGCGCTTCAAACGGCTCCGAGGGGGTCTGTGCCGTGCGGGGCGCAGGCGCCCAAAACGGTCCGTGGGGGCATGTCGGTCCATCTACATGGGAAAATAAGGAACTCTGCATACATCCTTAGGGACTGCCTTAGATTTCGGATTCGTTACAATCCATCAAAATAATGAATCTAAATCCCCGTTTTTATTGCATATCAGGTTCTTTTGAGAAATACTTCTGTCCTGTGCATGCGCTCCAGGGAGGAACGGTTTCCTCCGGCGATTGCAGGGCCGCCTTGGGCGGTCACGAGACAGAAGGAGAGAGCTTATGAGTGAGCAGGTGAAGATCGGCCGCCGCACGTTCCTCAAAGGGTCCGCTGCAGCGTCTGCGCTTCTGGCGCTCGCGGCCTGCAAGAAGGCCGACGACGCCCCCACTGCCGAGGCCGAGGGCACCGGTGCCACGGCCAAGGTCTACATCAACAACCCCGTCTCCATCGACCCGTTCAACTGCCAGGAGTCCGAGGGCACCCAGGTCTGCTACCAGATCTTCGACAGCCTGACCGACTACGACTACGAGAAGGGCGAGCTCGTCCCCAGCGCCGCCGCCTCCTGGAAGGCCAACGACGACGCCACCGAGTTCACCTTCACCCTCGTCGACGGCGCCAAGTTCCACAACGGCGACCCCGTGGACGCCGAGTCCTTCAAGCGCGCCTGGACCCGTCTGGTCAACCCCAAGACCAACGAGTCGTCCCCCTCGGCCGTCAACTACCACATCGCCATGGTCGACGGCTACGACGCCCTTGTGGCCGGCGAGACCGACGAGCTTACCGGCGTGACCTGCCCCGATGAGAAGACCCTCGTGGTCAAGCTCTCCGTGCCCTACGCCGACTTCCCCTATGTGGCCAGCCACCCGGCCCTGGGCCCCGTGCCGGCCGTGGCCCTCGAGGACTTCGACACCTTCTTCCGCGCCCCCATTGGCAACGGTCCCTTCCAGATGGACGGCAAGTGGGAGGACGGCCAGTACATCAACGTCAAGCGCTTTGAGGACTACCACGGCGACAAGCCCTCCATCGCCGCCGTGCAGTTCAACATCCAGAAGGACATGGAGACGGCCTACAAGGAGTTCCAGGCCGGCAACTACGACTTCTGCGACGTCCCCACGGCCCAGATCAAGAGCGCCCAGGACACCTACGGCGTCTCCGAGGACGGCTACACCATCACCCCGGGCAAGCAGATGCTCCTGGGCGACGAGGCCTCCGTCTACTACATCACGGTGAACAACAACGACCCGCAGCTCAAGGACTCCAACCTGCGCAAGGCCATCTCCCTGGCCATCAACCGCCAGGCCATCTGCGACACCGTCTTCTCCGGCACCCGCACCCCTGCCGCCAACATCGTCCCGCCAGGAATCGCCGGCTACGAGGAGGACGTCTGGGAGTACTCGCACTACGACAAGGACGCCGCCGTCAAGCTGCTCGACCAGCACTACCCGGCCGGTGCCGACGGCAAGCGCAACGTGACCGTGCAGCTGTCCTTCAACGGCGACGGCAACCACGGCGACATCATGGAGGCCATCCAGGCCGACCTGGCTGCCGTGGGCATCGACGCCCAGCTCGACCAGGGCGAGTGGGCTGCCATCCTCGACCGTTACCAGAACGGCGACTACCAGATGGGCCGTCTCGGCTGGATTGCCGACTACCCGATCATGGACAACTTCCTCTACCCGCTGTTCTACACCGGCAACGGCGACAACCGCTCCCTGTACTCCAACCCTGACGTGGACAAGGCCCTGGACGCCGCCCGTCAGACCACTGACGACGACGAGCGCATCAAGGCCCTGCAGGCCGTCAACAAGACGATCTCCGAGGACTTCCCGGTGATCCCGATCTTCTTCTACAAGCACACCTACGTGGGCTCCGACAAGGTCAAGAGCGCCTACCTGGATCCCTCCAAGAAGATCAAGCTCCGCGCTGCACAGATGGAGGGCTAGCACGCAGTCGTTTTTGGCGCGTGGATAGACTCCATCCGTTCTCAAAGGAGGCGCCGGCCTTTTCAGGGTCGGTGCCTCCTTTTGTATGTTTCGTCAACCGGGCTGTGGATACAGAGGGTCGTTTTGTGCATAACGCCCCGTGAATTGCTTCCACATTGTTTCGAGAGGGGGGTGACGTGCATAGATGCGGGGTGGATTTGCAGCGGGCGGCTATACTTTGCAAAAGCCTTGATTTTTCCAAAATAAACGGAAAAAGAGGGGCTTATCTATCGGACCAGGACACAGGAGACACCGAGCATGGTCAAGTACATCCTGAAACGTGTCCTGCAGTTCATCCCGGTCTTCTTCGGCGTCACAATCATCCTGTTCGCCATGGAGAACATCGTTCCCGGCGACCCGATCAAGCTGATTGCCGGTGACAAGGCCCTCAACCCGGAGACTGAGCTGCAGCTGCGTATCGCGAACCATCTCATCGAGACGGATTCCGATGGCAAGCCTCTCTACGACGAGCAGGGAAACACCATCCCCACGCCCGTGTGGAAGCAGTATGGCTACTACATCGACGGCTTGCTCCACGGCGATCTCGGCAACTCCTACAGCCGCAAGCTCCCGGTCACCCAGATCTTTGCCGACAAGTACCCCTACACGGCCAAGCTCGCCTTGGTGGGCATCATCATCGAGGCGGTGGTGGGCATCGGCGCAGGCCTTGTCTCGGCCATCAAGCGATATTCGTTCTGGGACGTGCTCGTGACTCTCGTCACCGCCGTCCTCGTGGCCATGCCCGCCTTCTGGCTCGGCATGCTCCTGCAGCTCTTCTTCGGCGTGGTGCTCAAGAACGCCACGGGAGGGGGCTTCTACCTGCCGATCTCCGGTGCCGGCGGGCCCAACTCGGAGTTCGAGAGCTGGGTGCACTACATCCTGCCCGGCATCACGTTGGCGGCCGTCTCCACGGCCTACGCCGCCCGCATCATGCGCTCCCAGCTCCTCGAGGTCATGAACCAGGACTACATCCGCACCGCCAAGGCCAAGGGCCTCTCCCGGCGCCAGGTCATCCTGCACCATGCCCTCAAGAACGCCCTGATCCCCGTGGTCACCTACATCGGCATCGACCTCGGCGCCATGCTCTCCGGCGCCATCCTCACCGAGACGGTGTTCAACTGGCCCGGCGTGGGATACGAGATCTACCGAGCCATCACCCAGCGCGACTGGCCCATCGTCATGGGCGGCGTCACGATCATCATCGTCGTGGTGATGGTGATCAACCTCGTCGTCGACGTGAGCTACGCCTTCCTCGATCCCAGGATCAGGTACGGCGCGCCCAAGGACCAAGGCTAAAGGAGGAGGTGCACCCATGGAAAAGAAACGGCATGAGGCGGACCTCGACCGTGAGGCCGCGCAGGAGCTCAAGGCGGAGACCGACAGGGCCTGGCGCATCCACGAGGAAGACGTTCGGGCCGACGCCGAGCGCGTGAGCCTTGAGCACGACGACTCCGAGGCCGAGCACCACCGCGACTTCCGCGGCGCCTACAACGCCGTTGTGGACGAGGTCGACCACGACGTGTCCACGCGCACCCTGTGGGGCGACGCCTTCGCGCGCCTCCGCAAGAACAAGCTCGCCGTCATCGGCGCCATCTGGATCGTCTTCATCGCCCTTGTGGCGATCACCGCCGACCTCTGGGTCCCCCAGACGCTCGGCTCTCCCATTGCCATCGACTCCTCACAGATGGCCGACCTCGCCCGGCTCCCGCCGTCGCCCGATCATCCCTTTGGCACCGACTCCCTCGGCCGCGACGTGCTCTGCCGCGTGATTTACGGCGCCCGCGTCTCGCTGATGGTGGGCCTTCTGGCCACGGCCATCTCCACGGTGCTCGGCCTTATCATGGGCGCCCTCGCCGCGTACTACGGCGGCATCTGGGACACCATCATCATGCGCCTGGCCGACATCTTCCTGGCCTTCCCGTACACGCTCTTCGTCATCGCCATGTTGGCGGTGCTCGGCCAGGGCATCCAGAACGTCTTCATCGCCATCGGCGTTTTGGGCTGGCCCTCCATTGCCCGCGTGTTCAGGAGCGCCATCCTCTCGGTCAAGGAGAACGACTACGTGGACGCCGCCCGCTCCATGGGTGCCTCCGACCTGCGCATCGTCTCGCGCCACATCTTCCCCAACTCCGTTGCCTCCATCGTGGTCTACGCCACGATGAACATCGGCGGCGCCATCCTCACCGAGAGCGCCCTGAGCTTCCTCGGCATGGGCGTCACACCACCCAACCCCTCGTGGGGCTCCATGATCCAGGACGGCCAGACCTACCTCGCCACCGAGCCTTGGCTCATGCTCATGCCGGGCATCGCGATCCTCTCTACCGTGCTCGCCTTCACCCTTTTGGGCGACGGCCTGCGCGATGCCCTCGACGTCAAGATGAAGGATGCGTAAAGACCCATGGCCAAGAAGCAGAACGAGTCCGTCAAGGACCTTAAAACGGCCCCCATTCCCGAGGGCTCCCACCTTCTTGAGGTCGACGACCTCAAGATGTACTTCCACACCCAGGACGGCGTAGTCAAGGCTGTCGACGGCGTGACCTACACCCTCGACCGCGGCGAGACGCTCGGCGTGGTGGGGGAGTCCGGCTCCGGCAAGTCGGTGACGGCCATGACCATCATGGGCCTCATCGAGATGCCCCCGGGTCGCATCGAGGGCGGCGACGTGCGCTATCGCGGTCGCTCCCTTCTGGAGATGACCGAGCAGCAGATGCAGTCCATCCGCGGCAACGACATTGCCATGATCTTCCAGGACCCCATGACCTCGCTCAACCCCGTGTACACCATCGGGCGCCAGCTGGGCGAGGGCCTGAGGATCCACCGCGGCTACTCCAAGAAGCAGGCGCTCGACCGCGCCACCGAGCTTCTCGCCATGGTGGGCATCCCCAATGCCGAGCAGCGCGTGAAGGACTACCCGCACCAGTTCTCCGGCGGCATGCGCCAGCGCGCCATGATCGCCATGGCGCTGGCCTGCGATCCCGACATCCTTATTGCCGACGAGCCTACCACGGCCCTCGACGTGACCATCCAGGCGCAGATCATCGAGCTCATGCAGAAGATGCAGGAGCAAAACGGCAACGCCATCGTCATGATCACCCACGACCTCGGCGTGGTGGCAGACATCGCCGACAAGATCATGGTCATGTACGCCGGCCGCCCCGTGGAGTTCGGCTCTGCCGACGAGATCTTCTACTCGCCGATCCACCCCTACACCTGGGGGCTCATGCGCTCCATTCCCGAGCAAGTGACCGACCAGAAGAAGCCGCTCACGCCCATCAAAGGCAACCCGCCCTCGCTGGTGAACGTCCCTTCGGGCTGCTCCTTCTCGCCGCGCTGCCCCTATGCCACCGACCTGTGCCGCTCCCAGGAGCCGCCCCTGTACACCGCCCCCTCGGGCCACTACGCGCGCTGCCACTACAGCGGCGACGCGGCCTTTGTCGCCAAGAACGCGCCTGTGAACTCCCGCAGCGCCGACGTTGCCGACGGTGAGCCCACAAAAGCCAACGGAAGCGAGGCTTAAGGACCATGGCAGACAAGAAAGAGCCCCTGCTGTCCGTGGAGCATCTGACCAAGGAGTTCCCTGTGGACTCCGGCGTCTTTGCCAGCCGCATGGCCAAGAAGGTCTCGGCCGTGGACGACGTGAGCTTTGAGATTTTTGCTGGCGAGACATTTGGCCTCGTGGGCGAGTCGGGCTGCGGCAAGTCCACCACGGGCCGCTGCATCATGCGTCTGACGCACCCCACCGGCGGCCGTGTGGTCTTTGACGGCCAGGACGTGGCCGCCATGCACAAGAAGCAGCTCAAGGCCGTGCGCCATGACATGCAGTACATTTTCCAGGACCCCTACGCCTCGCTGAACCCGCGTATGACCATCGGCGAGATCGTGAGCGAGCCCCTCGTCATCCACAACGAGATGGGCAGCAACGAGGAGCGCATGGACTACGTGCGCCAGCTTCTCGACATCGTGGGCCTCAACCCCGAGCACATCAACCGCTACCCCCACGAGTTCTCCGGCGGTCAGCGTCAGCGCGTGGGCATCGCCCGCGCCTTCGCCCTGCACCCCAAGCTCATCATCTGCGACGAGCCGGTGAGCGCCCTGGACGTGTCCATTCAGGCACAGGTGCTCAACCTTCTGGGCGACCTGCAGAAGGAGTACGGCACCGCCTACCTCTTCATCGCCCACGACCTCTCCGTGGTGCAGCATATCTCCGACCGCGTTGCCGTCATGTACCTGGGCAACCTCATGGAGACCTCGGACTGGCGCACGCTCTATGCCGAGCCCTACCACCCTTACACCCAGGCGCTCCTTTCGGCCGTGCCCGTGCCCGACCCCGACATCCAGCGCAGCCGTGAGCGCATCATCCTGGCCGGCGATCCGCCCAGCCCCATCGATCCCCCGAGCGGCTGCCGTTTCCACACGCGCTGCCCTATCGCCCAGGAGATCTGCTCCAAGGAGAAGCCCGAGATGAAGGAAGTGGCGCCGGGCCATCACTGCGCCTGCCACTTTGCCAAGCCGTTCCCCATCCAGGGCTCTTCCATCGAGCTCTAGGCCCTTTAGGAGCGTTGCAGTTTATGCCGGGCGTCCCTCGTTGCAAGGGGCGCCCGGTTTTGTTTGCTTGCGCATACTTCTAGAATGCTCGGGCACAGACATAGGGACCCAGAAGGCGACAGTGAGGTTGAGTGACGTGACAGTTGCGGACAAAGGCTGCGCCCGTGAGGCGCGCATCCCCCTGGCAGAGGCGGACGTGGGAACAGACTACCGCTTCGTGTCGTTCGAAGGCCTTCCTGAGGCCACGGCTCGGCGGTTGGAGTCGGTGGGCATGACCTGCGGGACCCGTCTCACCGTGCTCAACAACAAGAGCCGCGGCACTGTGATCGTGCGCGTCCGCGAGACGCGATGGGCCATGGGCCGCACCATCAGCTCGAACATCCTCGTAGCGCCGGCCGGGCCTGCCTCTGCGGGCAGCCTTGTGTCCGAGGGCCCGTTCGTGGCCACCTCGGCCGGGTGCGCCATCGGCGCTCCGGGGACCGACGGCGTGGCCACAGACGAGCGCTCATTCGAAGGGGGAGAGGGCCGATGAACTCCTTTGAGGACCATTTCACCTACGAACCCGTGCCTCCGGCGCCTGGCCCCGAGGTGGGCCATCCCGGCATGACCATCGCCTTTGTGGGCAATCCCAACTGCGGCAAGACCACGCTTTTTAACGCTTATACCGGCTCCAACCTCAAGACCGCCAACTGGCCCGGCGTCACGGTGGAGGGCAAGGAGGGCGCCGCCCGCTTTGAGGGGTGCGAGGTGCGCCTCATCGACCTGCCGGGCACCTACTCGCTCACGAGCTACACCATGGAGGAGGAGGTTGCGCGCAACTACGTGCTCTCCGGCGAGGCCGACGTCATCATCGACGTTGTGGACGCCTCTTCCTTGGAACGCTCCCTGTACCTCACGCTGCAGCTGCTGGCCTTGGGCAAGCCCGTCGTCCTCGCTCTCAACATGATGGACGTGGTGGCCAAGCGCGGCATGGAGATAGATATGCATCGCCTCTCCGAGACTCTGGGGGCCCCGGTCATCCCGGTCTCGGCCCGCAAGCGCGAAGGGCTGCAGCCGCTGCTCCATGCCGCATACCACCACAAGGGTGTGGCCCACGACCCCATTCAGCACTCCCATCCCACAGATGACGGCATGGCCGAGAAGCACGCCGAGAACGTGATGGTGTACTCCCGCGACCTTGAGGACAAGATCGACGAGGTGCAAGCGGCCTTTGAGGCGCGCTATCCCGACAAGGAGAACCCGCGCTGGTTTGCCATCAAGCTTTTGGAGGGTGACGTGGCCGTGCGCCGCGACTACCCGGTGAACCTGCCGGTTCTGAAGGAGGACCTCGAGGAGCGCTTCATCGCCGAGCGCTACGACTTCATCAGCGGCGTCGTGGCCGAGTGCGTGTTCAATCGCGAGGCTAGGGCCGAGGCGACTGACCGTGCCGACCGCGTCCTGACGAGCCGGGTGTGGTCCATCCCCGTCTTCCTCCTCATCATGGCCGCGGTGTTCGGGCTCACGTTCGTCTTGGGCGACGCCGTGAAGGATGTGTTCCAAACGTGGCTCGACCTTTTTACCGGGTGGGTGGGCGACAGCCTGGTTGCCATCGGCGCGTCCGAGGCCGTTGTCAGCCTCGTCTGTGACGGCGCCATCTCCGGCGTGGGCACCGTGCTCACGTTTCTGCCCAACATCTTCATCCTGTTCTGCGCCCTGGCCTTTCTAGAGGACTCCGGCTACATGAGCCGCGTGGCCTACGTCATGGACGGCATCATGGGCTCCCTCGGGCTTTCGGGTCGCGCCTTTATCCCCATGATCTTGGGCTTTGGCTGCTCTGTTCCGGCCATCATGAGCTCGAGGACTCTGGAGAGCGTGCGCGACCGGCGTCGCGTGATGCTCGTCACGCCGTTCATGAGCTGCTCTGCCCGCCTTCCCATCTATGTGCTTCTGAGCGGCATGTTCTTTGGCCAATGGGCGGGGCTTGTGGCCTTCTCCATGTACGTGCTGGGCATTGTGGTGGCCCTTCTCGTGCTTTTGGTGCTCAAGGTGGCAGACCATGCCACCGACGACGAGGGCGGCATGCTGCTCATTGAGCTTCCCGAGTACAAGATGCCCGACGCGTACACCATGTGGGTGTACGTGAAGGACAAGATCCTTGACTACCTGGAGCGCGCGGGCACCGTGATCTTTGCCGCCTCCGTGATCATGTGGGCGCTACTCAACTTTGGTGTCACGGGCTATGTGGGCGACAACGTGGACGGCTCCCTTGCCGCTGCCATCGGGCGCTTCATCGCCCCGGCGCTCGCGCCCATTGGGTCGGGCGACTGGCGGCTGGCTGTGTCGCTTCTGGCCGGCATCTCGGCCAAGGAGGTCGTGGTCTCCAGCCTGTCGGTCCTCTTTGGCGTGAGCGGCACGGCCGTGGGCACGGCCGCCCTCCACGACGCTCTGCTAGGCGTCGGCTTTGGCCCTGCGAACGCCTTGGCATTCATGGCGTTCTGCCTGCTCTACGTGCCTTGCATCGCCACCATTGCCACCATCAAGAGCGAGAGCGGCTCCGGGCGCTACGCCCTGCTCGCCGTCGTGTTTCAGATAGCGGTTGCCTGGGTGGTCGCCTGGCTCGTGTTCATGGTTGCCAAGCCGCTGCTGGGCTAGGGCTCAGGGCTTTCAAGCAGGGGCTGCGACGAGGGCCTGCCGGCTTGCAGCAGGTCCTCTTTTTGTGGGCCGCCGCGGGTGCGGTAGGCCTGGGGCACAAAGGTCCAGGCGGTGTCTACCGACGGATCGAGCTCGGGCAGCCCTTGCCACAGGCGCTTGGGCATGAACTTGAGACGCAGGTCGTATCCTCTCTGCTCCTTCCCTCGGCCGGGCAGAGAGACGGCGTCGTAGAAGCCCTTCCACAGGGCTCGGATATAGGCCTCCTCCCGATGGAGGCTCTCTAGCTGCGCACAGGCCTCCTGTGAGGCCCGTCGGTCGAGTTTGACCAAGGCGAGGCGGTTTTCTGCATAAAGGACGGCGGACCCGTGGGAAGGGTCAACGATGCAGAAGCGCTCGGTGCCCATGCGGCGGCGGAAATGGCCGGCAACCAAGGGCACGACATCGGCCTTGGGGCGAAACACGGCGAGGTACTCCCCGGTTGAGATGCGCGAGAACCGGATGAACTGCCGGGCATGCTCGCACTCGGCCGACGCCGCTGTGGCAAGTTCCTCGGCCCGGGCTATGGCCGGGTCGCTGTTGTGGGAGCCCACCCGTGCACCCCAGGAAAACCCTCCGCGCACGTAGCGGTGCAGGGCCTCTGCCATGTCGGGCTCATCCACCATGGAGGCCACGAGGCTCACAAGATGGCGCGGCGAGCGGACATAGCGCGGCATGGAGCGCCCCGATGCCAGAGGCGCGGTGGCGGAGAGAAAGCCGTCCAACACCCGCTGGGCCAGCGCAGGTTGCGTCTCCACGGCCACGACGGCCTCGCCGAGCCGCGCCTGCCCGGGGCCCTGGGCCTGCAGGCGCACGGCGTCTGGACGCAGGCGTGCCAGGTACGTGGCCCCTACGGCCGTGAGCACCCCTTCGGCTGAGGGCTCGCACGACAGGCAGAGGGGCCCTTGGGCACCAAGGCGTGAAAGCCCGTCTATGACCTCTGGGGGCAAGGTGGCCTCAGAACAGGGCGAGTTGGCCTTCTGTCGCGCGCTGGGCGCGGTTGTAGCTGGAGCTTCTTGCGTCATGGGCCACCTTCTCCCTGATGAGCCGGGGGTCTGCAGGGCTTTTGGGGTCGCGCTTTCCCTCACAAGTGAGGAAGTGGCGGGCGCGGCGCAGCGTGAGCCGCAGGCGCTCAAGGTCGTCAAAGGTGAGGCGGTGGCTTTTGCGGGCGCAGCATATCTTGCGCGCCCCCTCGGGCCCGATACCGGGGACCCTGAGGAGCTCCTCTCTGGTGGCGGTGTTGACCTCCACAGGGAACCGCTCGATATGGGCGAGCGCCCAAGCGAGCTTGGGGTCCACGTCAAGATCGAGGAAGGGGGCCTCGGGGCTCACGAGCTCGTCGGCAGAGAACCCGTAGAAGCGCATGAGCCAGTCGGCCTGGTAGAGGCGGTGCTCGCGCCGCAGGGGCACGGGGGTCTCTGGATGGGGGAGCCGCGTGTCTTCCACCACCGGCATGTAGGCGGAGAAAAAGACGCGCTTGAGCCCGTAGGTGGTGTAGAGGGAGGTGGACAGCTTGAGGATGTGGTTGTCGTCCTCGGGCGACGCACCAACGATGAGCTGAGTGGACTGCCCGGCGGGCGCGAACGGCGCCATGCCTGCAGAAGAGCGGGCGCGCCGCCTGAGCCCCTTGGGCCTTGCTTGGGGAAGCGGCCGGGAGGCGGCCGGAAGCGAGGGGCGCACCGTGGAGAGGTGGGACCCTCCGCCTAGATAGCCCGGGCCCGTTGCGCCTAGGAGGCGTTCCTGTTCCATGGTGTCCCGGATCTGGCGCATGGGGGAGAGCAGTGTCTTTGCCTCCTTCTCAGGGCAGAGGACCCCGAGAGACGCAGAGCTTGGAAGCTCTATGTTCACCGAGATGCGGTCTGCAAGGCGCCCCATGGCGTCGAGCAGCTCCGGCGCGGCGCCGGGAATGGCCTTGGCATGGATGTAGCCGTTGAAGCGGTGCTCATCGCGCAAAAGGCGCAGGACCTCGATCATGCGCTCGCAGGTCTTGTCGGCGTTTCCAAGGACGCCGGAGCTGAGGAAGAGCCCTTCGATGTAGTTGCGCCGATAGAAGTCCATGGTGAGCTGCGCGAGCTCTGCGGGCTCGAAGGTGGCCGTTGGGTGCGGATTGGAGCGCCGGTTGACGCAGTAGGCGCAGTCGAAGGAGCAAGCGTTGGACATGAGCACCTTGAGCAGGGTGACGCAGCGGCCGTCCGGGGTGAAGCTGTGACAGCACCCGGCCGCCGAGGCCGCTCCCAGCGAGCCGCTCTTTGGCCCACGGTCAACGCCCGAGGAGGTGCAGGCGGCGTCGTATTTTGCGGCGTCAGCCAAAATGTGAAGCTTGGATAGGGTGTCCACGGCGCCTCCGATAGAACGAGTGTTCCGTGTTCTCAGTATAGCGCAGGCGGCGGCCAAAACAGCACAGATGTTCGTTTTTTGTCCCCACAGGGCGGAGCATTTCCCTGCGTTGCCCGTGATGGGGTTGCCTGTGCCGACAGTTGCGAGAGATGGGCTTTTCCATGGGTTCTTATGTCTTTTGGGCGGCCCGGGAATCGTCTTGGACTGAGTCCCTAGAACTCGGCGAACCTTGGCTCGTGGACCACGC
Source organism: Atopobiaceae bacterium 24-176 (assembly GCA_041225335.1). Classification (GTDB taxonomy): domain Bacteria; phylum Actinomycetota; class Coriobacteriia; order Coriobacteriales; family Atopobiaceae; genus Granulimonas. The sequence continues at coordinate 282,742 of JBCLSF010000001.1, forward strand.
AGAGGTCGAGACCGCTCGCAAGCTCGGTCACGCAGCGACGGAACGCCTCCTCGTCGCCCGTGTGGAAGTCGCAGGTGAGCTGCACCTCGTCGGTGAAGATCTGGCCCACCACCTTGCCTTTGGCGTCCTCGGCCATACGGCGCACCTGCTCGTACCAGGCGTAGGGGATGCAGCAGGCCACACGGGTGACAGGGCACATCTCAACGATCGCGCCTTGGGAGCGTGCCTCCTCTACGGCCCCTGCCACCGCCCCGCTGTAGGCGCGCACTAGGCCGCCGGGTCCCAGGAGCGTCCCGCCAAAGTAGCGGGTGGTGACGGCGCACACGTCTGCCAGGCCGGCTCCCCGCAGCACGTCGAGGGAGGGCAGGCCTGCCGTGCGCTGGGGCTCCCCGTCGTCGCTGGCGCGCTCGTTCCCGTTGGCCAGCACCCATGCGGGGACATGGTGTCGCGCGTCGTGGTGGGCAGAGCGCGTCTCAGCAAGAAAGCCGTCGGCCTCGGCCTCGCTCTCCACATGGCGCAGGCAGGCGATGAAGCGGCTCTTGCGGTCCTGGAGCTCAAAGACGGCCTCCGTGCCGGGCTTCAGGGTGAGGTAGGTCTTCACAAGTGGCTCCTTGGGGCGAAAACGTGACTGCTGTAATGCTATACTGCTTGGTCGCAAAGCGGGCCGGACGGCCGCGTCCCTTTTTGGGATGAGGAAAGTCCGGGCTCCACAGGGCAAGATGCCGGCTAACGGCCGGGCGGAGCGATCCGACGGAAAGTGCCGCAGAAAAGAAGACTCCCACTGGCCTGCAAGGGTTAAGGGAAAAGCTGAAACGGTGGTGTAAGAGACCACCAGCATCCCGGCAACGGGGTGGCTTGGTAAACCCCATCCGGAGCAAGAGCAAATAGGGGCGCAATGGATTGGCCCGATCCGCGCCCGGGTTGCTCGCGAGAGAAGGTCCGCGGCAACGCGGCCTCGAGATAAATGGTCGTCTATTACAGAACCCGGCTTACAGGCCCGCTTTGCATATTCTGTGTTCCTTGAAGGCCTTGTCCGCTTGGCAGATGAGGCCTTTGTTGGCTCGGTGCGCCCATTCTCCCCACGAAGCGCGTTTCGCAGGCGAGAAGGGTCGCCGCCCGTCCACGAAGCGCGTTTCACCCGCGCCGGAAGAGCCACGCCCCGGCGTCTGCTGCCTCCTAAACCAGCCGCTCGATCTTGCGCTCCAGCGCCTCGACGTCGCCCATGAAGTGGAACGCATGCATGCCGGCACGCTCGGCGCCGGCGCAGTTGACCTTCGTGTCGTCCACGAACAGGCAGCTTTCGGGCGTCACGCCAAAGCGCTCGCAGAACCTCAGGAAGATGATGGGGTCGGGCTTCATCATGTGCTCCTCGGCCGAGACGAGGGCGCCGTCTGCGACGTCGAACAGCGGGATCCGCGGGGCGAACTCGGCGCGGAACCTCGTGCTCACGTTGGAGAGGATGAAGACGCCGAGGCCCCGGTCCTTGAGGCGGCGGCCGAGGTCGTTCACCTCGCCGATGACCTCCTGCATGGCAGGGAAGCGGCGCAGTGCCTCTGCCGCCGCGCCGTGCAGCCGCTCGGGAAGGGCAAAGCACGCCTCCATCAGCACGGTCTCCGGGCCAAAGACGCCCGCGTCGCTTAAGGTCCAGGCGCTTCCCTGGAAAAGGGCGCGCAGGACCAGCGCGGCGTCCTCGTCGTTGTCAGTCACGGCACGGGCATAGCGCTCGGGCTCCCACTTGAGGAGCACCCCGCCCATGTCGAACACGACGTTTTGCACATTAGCGGTCTGGCTTGCTTCCATGGCCCCTCCTTGGGTCCCGTCCTTCGTTGCCGGGTCTGGACCAAGTGTATCGTCCTCTTGCTGGCAGCAGGGTGCGCGGTGCTACCCTGAGTGGGCAAACCCTCATTTAGAAAGAGGCATTCCATGGCCAACATCCAAGATAGTTCCATCACCGCCCAAGACCGCGAGCTTTGGGGCGAGCGCTTCTCCAGGGAGCGCGCCAACGTCGTGGCCAAGAACGCCGTCACGTCGGTGGGCGTCCGCCAGGCCGCCAGGGTCCCCGAGGGCGTGGCCGCAAGCGCCATGGGCTTTGACGTCGAGGTGCCCCAGGGCGAGCGCTGCGACCAGGAGCGCTCGGGCCGCTGCTGGATGTTCGCGAGTCTCAACACCATGCGCCAGGGCGTTATCCGTCGCCTCAACCTCAAGACCTTCGAGCTCTCCCAGAGCTACCCGCTCTTCTTTGACAAGCTCGAGAAGTCCAACTGGTTTCTCGTGAACATCATCGACACGGCAGACGAGCCCCTGGACGGCCGCCTCGTGGCCTACCTGCTGCAGGACCCGGTGGGCGACGGCGGCCAGTGGGACATGTTCCGCGCCCTCGTCAAAAAGTACGGCGTGGTCCCCAAGGAGGCCATGCCCGAGACCGCCTGCTCCCGCAACACGTCCGACCTTGACCGCTACCTCACCCGTTACCTGCGCGGGTGCGCCATGCGCCTGCGCCGCGCCCACGAGGCCGGCGCCGATGCCGCGGAGATGGACGACTTGCGCAAGACCATGATGGCCGACGTGTGGTCTTTGCTCTCCACCTGCTTGGGCGAGCCCCCTGCGTCCTTTGACGTGCGTCTGCGCGACAAGGACGACAAGCTCGTGCTGCACGGCACGTACACGCCCCACGACTTCTTTGCCGACGTCGTGCAGATGGACGTGGACGCCCTGGTCTCCTGCATCAATGCCGAGACGGCCGACAAACCCCTTATGAACGTCTTCACCGTCGACCGCCTGGGCAACGTGGTGGAGGACGGCGGCGTTCGCTACCTCAACCTCCCCATGGAGCGCCTGAAGGAGCTTGCTGTGACCCAGCTCAAAGACGGCCGTCCCGTCTGGTTTGGTTGCGACGTTTCCCAGAGCTACCTGCAGAGCGAGGGCATCATGGCCACGGAGGCCCTTCAGGTCGACGAGCTCTTCGGCTTTGCCGTGGAGGGCTGCATGAACCGCGAGGAGCGTCTCGACTACGGCGAGTCGGTGATGACCCACGCCATGGTGCTCGAGGGCGTGCGCTTGGATGCCGAGGGCCGCCCGGCCCTGTGGAAGGTCGAGAACTCCTGGGGCAAGGACCACGGCCGCGACGGCTTTGACACCATCACCGACGCCTGGTTCGACCAGTATGTCTACCAGGTGGTGGTCGACAAGCGCTACCTCACCGACGAGGAGCGCGCCCTTGTGGGGGGCGCCGAGCCCATCGTGCTCGCGCCCTGGGACCCCATGGGCTCCCTTGCCTGAAGCGGTTCCTCGAGACGCCCCTGACCGCCTGACGCCCCCCGCCGAGGGCGCCGCGGTCATCGACGCCCTCGAGGCCGCGGGCCATAGCGCCTGGATCGTGGGAGGGTGGGTTCGCGACTCGCTCCTCGGCCGCCCCGCCCACGACGTCGACGTCGCCACGAGCGCCCGTTGGGAGGACGGCGCCCGCGCCCTGTGCGATGCCGGCATTCCCGTGGTTGAGACGGGCACTGCCCACGGGACGGTGACGGCGGTCGTGGGCGGCGTCCCAGTGGAGGTGACCACCTACCGCGTAGACGGCGCCTACACCGACGGCCGCCACCCGGACGCCGTGCGCTTTGTGGACTCCGTCGACGACGACCTCGCCCGTCGAGACTTCACGGTGAACGCCATGGCCTGGCACCCGGCCCGGGGGCTTCGCGACCCCTTTGGCGGCCGTCGCGACCTGGCGGCGGGCCTCGTCCGGGCCGTGGGCGACCCGGACGCCCGCATGGCCGAGGACGCCCTGCGCGTGCTGCGGGCTGTGCGCTTCTCGGCCCGGCTCGGCTTTGCCGTGGAGGACGCCACCCAGGCCGCCGTTGAGCGTCACGCCTGCGGCCTGTCCTGTGTGAGCCGCGAGCGCATAGGCGCGGAGCTGCGCGCCCTTCTTGCCTCGGGGCGTGGGGGAGAGGCCCTTCGCTCCCAGCGCACGGTCCTTTTTGCGGCCGTTCCCGAGCTTGCCCCCATGGACGGGTTCCCGCAGAAGACGCCCTACCATTCCCTGGACGTCCTGCGCCATGTGGCGCGGGTCATGGATTACGTGGAGGTCTACACGGGCGGCGTCGCCACGGAGCGCCTGAGGTGGGCGGCGCTGCTCCACGACGTGGGAAAGCCCGACTGCCTCACCATGGATGCCGAGGGCCGCTGCCACTTCTTTGGCCATCCGGCAAAGAGCCGCGACATTGCGCGGCAGGTCATGGCCCGTCTCGCAGTGCCGCGTTCCGTGGCGGTGCCGGCCCTGGCCCTTGTCCGTTTGCACGACCGTCCCGTGGCAGACAACGACAGGTCCGTCACGGGCATCCTGTGCGACCTGGACCGCGCGGCCCCGGGCATGGCGCCTGCCCTCTTCTTTGAGCTCATGGCCCTCAAACGTGCCGACGCTGCGGGAAAGGCCCCGACTTATCGCGACTACGCCGTAGAGGTGGACGCTCTGGAGGCCCGCGGCCGCTTTCTGCTCGCGGCCGGCATGCCCCTTAGGCCGGCGGACCTGTCCATCTCGGGCGCAGATGTCATGGGGCTTCTCGGCATGGGGCCCGGTCCCGCTGTGGGCCGCGTGCTTCGGGCGGCCCTCGAGGCGGCCCAGCGTGGCGAGGTGGGTCCTGGGCGAGAGGAGCTCCTCCATTGGATTGACAAAAATCAATCTAATTCAGCCGTTTGCGGAGAACTGTAGTCACTTCACCGATTTCCCCTGGGGGAGTACACTGGATATGCATGGGGCAGATCTGACGCCCCTGCGTGTCGCGTCGAAAGGTGCTTCATGGGCGAACCCCGCTACACTGCCTCAGAGGCAGGGCGTCTTGAGAAGAACAGAGACGCCCTTTGTTCCATCGTGGCGGGCACGGCAGCGCCCCGTCGTCCCGAGGACAGGCGCACCCTCGGCCTGGAGCTCGAGCGCATCGTCATCGACCCCATCTCTGGCGCGCGCATCGCCTTTGACGACGTGCTGGGCCTTTCCACGCTCTTGGAGCACTGGTCGCGCTTCTTCGCGGCAGACGAGAGGGTCGTCGTCGACGGCCGGCTCTTCGGCTACGCAGGCACGGTGGACGTGGGCTGCGGCCGGCGCGTGGGCATCACGGTTTCCTTGGAGCCCGGCGGGCAGCTCGAGGCCTCGGTGGGCCCTTCCGAGAGCGTGGTGGACCTTCTCGGCGCCCTTGAGGCCTTTGACGAGCAGTGGGTGGCCCTCTGCGACGAGCTGGGCGTGGAATGGCAGCTCATGGCCCTGGGATGCGACCCGCTCACGGCCGACCCTCGGGAGGTGCAGCTCATCCCCAAGGAGCGCTACCGCCTCATGGACGACTACCTCTCGCGCACTGGCCGCTACGCCCGTGACATGATGCGGCTTTCGGCCTCCACGCAGGTCTCCATCGACTGCGGCGACCAAGACTCCGTGGTGGAGCAGTTCCGCCTCGCCGTGGCGCTCGGTCCCATTCTGTCGTTTCTCTGCGACAACGTGAGCTCCTGGCGAGGGCTTTCGCCCGAGGACACCCCGCCCATGGTGCGCTCGCGCATCTGGGAGAACGTCGACGGCGAGCGCTGCGGCGTGGTGCCCGGCACGTTCGAGGAGGGCTTCTCGCCCGAGAGCTACGTTTGCTGGCTGCTGGGCGTGCGCCCCATTCTGTTCACGGACGACCGCGACCTCACCATTGCCACTTGCTCCGCCACCGAGGCAGACATCCTGGCCATGCGCGACCTTTCCTCCGGCGAGCTGGCCCACATGCTGTCCATGGTGTTTCCCACCGTGCGCCTCAAGGGCATCATCGAGATGCGCGATGCCGACTCCATGCCGCCGCGCCTCGCCGCGGCCCTGGCGGCCTTCATCAAGGGCATCTTCTACAACGAGGCGGCCTTCGAGCAGGCCAGCCTTCTTTTGGTCAAGGGCCGCACCGACGAGGAGGTGGTCGGCGCTTATGGGATCCTCCGCCGCCACGGCTGGGACGCGCAGATCTACGGCACGCCCTTCACCACACTCGTGCAGCGCCTCATCCAGCTTGCCGAGAACGGCCTGTCCGACCCCGACGAGCGCCGCATCTTCCACGGCCTCTCCAGTCTGTGGCAGTCGCGCCTTGTCCCTCGGGACCTCTACCGCCAGGGCTAGGGTTATAAGTCCTTTGACCGATTGGACCTGCCATGATCTTCGACCGCGTTTTGCTCATCATCGTGCTCGTGGCCGTTATCGTGCTCATCGGCGCCTCCGTGGTCGTTGTGCGCCAGCAGCACGTGGCCGTGGTGGAGCGCTTCGGCCGCTTTAACCGCGTCCTGCGCCCCGGACTCAACTTCGTGATTCCCGTGGTGGAGGCCTCCCACGACGTCTCGCTTATGACCCAGGACCTGCACCTGGACTACGACGCCAAGACCAAGGACAACGTCACCATCGGCCTCGAGGTGGCCATCCAGTACCGCGTGGACCAGGAGCCGTGCCAAGACATCCGGGAGTCGGGCATCTACAAGTCGGTCTACACGCTGGCCGACCCTGTGGGCCAGATCAAGGACTACTTCGCCGACGCCCTGCGCTCCCAGATACCCACGCGCGACCTTGAGACGGTCTTCTCCGAGAAGGACGCCATCGCCAGCGCCATCGGCGAGGACGTCAAGGAGAAGATGGTGGGCTACGGGTACGCCATCGTCACCACGTTGATCACCTCCATTGAGCTCCCGCCCGACGTCCAGGCATCCATGAACCGCATCATCACCACGGCCAACGACCGCGTGAGCGCCACCAATGAGGCCGAGGCCGCAAAGGCCCGCTCCGTCATCGCCGCCCAGGCCGACGCCGAGTCGATGAAGATCCAGGGCGAGGGCATCGCCCAGCAGCGCATCGCCATCGCCGAGGGCCTGGCCCGCTCGCTCTCCACCATCCAGGAGTCGGGCCTGTCCAGCAACGAGGCCAACATGCTGCTCATGTTCACCCAGCGCCTGGGCATGCTCGAGAAGTTCGCCGAGAAGGGGTCCTCCACGCTCCTCATCCCCGAGGACCTTGGCTCTGCCGACGTCATGGCCCAAATCATGGCCGCTGTCGAGGCGGAGCGCCGCGACGGGCGGCAACACTGAGGCTACCTTGGGCGAAACGGCGGACGGTGCCGGGGTACACACTCGGGCACCGTCCGTTTTTTCTACTGCTAGGAGCGCCCATGGGACAGCCTTTGAAGTCGGCCACTTCGCTTGGGGGAAGAGCGCGGCTCATTGTGGCCATGCTTTTGTTCTCCATGTTCTTTGGGGCGGGCAACCTCATCCTTCCTCCTTTGCTGGGGCTGCAGGCCGGAGGCGAGGCCGTGCCGGCCACGGTGGGCTTTCTCGTGTCGGGCATAGGCCTGCCGGTGCTCGCCGTTGTGGCCGTGGCCCTTGCCGGGGACGCCCGCGCCTTGGCCAACCGCGTGTCGCCGAGGTTCTCCGCCGTGTTCGTGGCCTTGGTCTATTTGGCCATCGGCCCGCTCCTCGCCATCCCGCGCACGAGCTCCACGGCCTTTGAGATGCTCTCGCCGCTTTTGCCGGAGGATTCCCACGGCGTTGCGCAGATGGTCTTCTCCGTCGCGTTCTTCTGTGTGGCCTACGCCATGGCCTTGAGGCCCGGAAAGCTTTCGCGCTTTCTCGGCAAGGTCACGGGACCGGCTCTCGTGGCCCTCATCGCCCTTCTTGCCGGCGCGAGCATCGTGCGGCCCCTGGGCGAGGCAGGCCCGGTGCAGGCCGCCTATGCGCAGATGCCTGCCGTGGACGGCTTTGTGACGGGCTACCAGACCATGGACCTTTTGGCGGCCATGACCTTTGGGCTGGTGGTGGCCGAGAACGTGGGATCGCTCGGCGTTGCCGAGCAGGGCGCCCAGGCCCGCGAGGTATCCTTGGCCGGCGTTGCAGCGGGCCTTTTGATGGCGGTCATCTACTGTGCGTTCTCGTATCTGGGGGCCACCATGGGGTCGGTGGCCCCTGGTGCCCAGAACGGCGCCGAGGTGCTCACGGCGGCGGCCTTTGGCCACTTCGGCCTGGGCGGCGTGGCCCTGGTGGCGGCCATCTTCCTGCTTGCGTGTCTCAACGTGTGCGTGGGCCTCGTGAGCTGCTGCGGCACCTACTTCAGCGAGCGCTACGGCGCCGACTCGCCGGAGCCCGGGCGTCACAGGCTGGGCTCCGTGCCTTATGCCGCATGGGCCGCGTGCTTCGCGCTCTTCTCCTGCGTGGTCTCCAACGTGGGGCTCACGCAGATCCTGGCGTTCTCCGTGCCGCTGCTCGAGGCGCTCTACCCGCCTGCCATCGTCTTGGTGCTCATGGCCTTTGGCGCCTCCGCCTTCGATACCAGGCCCTGGTGCTGGCCGGTGGCCGTTGGCTGCGCCACCGTGCTCGGCGTCGCCTCGGCGGCGTGCGGCGTGCTTGTCCCGGGCCAGCCCACGGTGCTGGACATGCTGCCGTTCTCTGCCTTCGGCCTGGGCTGGGTCGTGCCCACCGTTCTTGCCCTCGCCGTGGCGTGGTTTGCCTCGCCTCGCCGGTCGCCCAACGGGTAGCGGCGCCGTTGAGGCCTCCCTGGCTCGGGGGAGTGCGGCCGTGTCAAAAATAGTCGAGATTGTGGCTTGCGCCGTTTCTGGCATTGCGTTAATGTAACTACTCGCGCCGAGCAATCGACGCGCAGAGATTTTGGGATGTCGTCTAACGGCAGGACAGCGGATTCTGGTTCCGTCAATGGGAGTTCGATTCTCTCCATCCCAGCCATCTCTTTTGGCCCGTTCGTCTAGCGGTTCAGGACGCCGCCCTCTCAAGGCGGAGATCACCAGTTCGAATCTGGTACGGGCTACCACGCACTACGGGCCGTTCTAGCGGGCGGCCCTCACATACGGCCCGTTCGTCTAGCGGTTCAGGACGCCGCCCTCTCAAGGCGGAGATCACCAGTTCGAATCTGGTACGGGCTACCAAACTCAACGCGGGCTCCCAGGTTTTGGGAGTCCGTTTTTTGTTGTCCTCGGCCCCCGCTTTTCCCATGAAGCGCACGCTACGGAAGGGAATGGGCCAAGAGTTCAGGTATAACCATCAGAATGAGCTTGAGGCAAAGGCGCAAGGAGGGGAGGGTCATGGAAGACGGACGTCGCAACGGGGCCGATGCCGAGGCCCCTGCCAACGCTCCTTCTCTCTCCCAGCCCAACGCCCCCGTCATGAACGTGGACGGCGTGGAGCTTCCGGCTGACGGCCCTGCGCCCCAGGCCTTGGAGGCCGCAGAGCAGCCCCTGGAGGATGCTCTGGGCTTCTTCGACGTGAAAGATGCCGCAGAGGGGAAGACCCCTCAAGAGGAGCGGCCCTCTTCCGCCTCGCCTGCGTCCGAGGCGCCTGCGGCCGATGGCCCACAGGGCCAGGCGCAGCCCAAGCGCGTCAAGCCCAAGGGTCTTCGCATCGGCGTCGCAGGCGCTTCGCACCGAGCCCCCAAGCGCTCCCAGGCCTCGGGCGCCCCTGTCGCCAAAGTTAAAAAGACGTCGGGCCCGCGCACCCGAGTGGGCGAGGAGGAGAGCCGCGACAAGGCCAAGGCCCGCAAGGGCGCCCTGTTCATGGTCGCGGTGCTCGGCGCCTACATTGTCTGGATCGTGCTCTCGGGCCAGTTCGACGAGTTCGTGGGCGCCCTTCACAACGCCGACGGCGCCTGGTTTGTGGCCGGCCTTCTCGTCATGAGCCTCAACTTCTTTTTTGGCTCCCTGGCCTTCGTGCTTGCCGCCTACATCGACCCTGACAGCCCCTTGGGCCTGCGCGACTGCATATCGGTGGAGGCCAACGGCGTGCTCTTTGGAAACCTCACGCCCATGAGCACCGGCACCATGCCGGCCCAGATTTTTAGGCTCACCCAGGCGGGCCTCGACGTTGGCGACGCCTCTGCCACCCAGCTCACCCGCTTTGTGATCTATCAGGCCGGCGAGGTGGTGGTGGCCGCGGCGCTGCTGCTTCTGCGCTTCGACTTCTTCCTCGCCACCTACGGCAACATCGTTTTTCTGAACATCGTCGTCTTCATCGTTCAGACCTTGCAGGCAGGAGGGTTGCTCGTCGTCTGCCTGTTCCCGCGCTTTGTGAGCCGCGTGGGCCATTGGGCCTTGAGTCTTGCGAGCCGTCGAGACTGGCTGTCGCGCGACAAGGTGGAGCGCTACGAGGACGTGCTGCAGACCCAGGTCATGTCGTTTGGTGGCACGTTCCGCGACTCGTTCCGGCACAAGGAGTCTTTGGCCTTCACCCTGCTCGTCACCCTTGGACAGATGCTGGCCTTCTACGCCGTGCCGTGGTTCGTGCTCCGCGCCTTTGGCGGGGACGCCGACTTTGTCACGTGCCTTGCCGCCGCCTCCATGGTGCAGATGATCGGCAACTCCGTGCCCCTGCCCGGCGGCACCGGCGGCAACGAGGCGGGCTTTGCCCTGTTCTTTGGCCCCATCTTTGGCAGCACGGCAGCGGCCGGCTTCATCGTCTGGCGCATCATCACGTTCTTCATCCCCACGCTTGCGGCCCTGCCGCTCTGCGCCCTACGCTCCTCGCACCGTCGCTCCATTTACCAGCGTTGGCAGCATTTCCGCACCCGTCGCGGACGCCGTGCGGCCTACGTCTCGGTGTCCAAGAGGAACCGCAGGCGCTAGCCCAGACAAGGTACCAGGTTGTTTTGTCATGCCCGCAGGGTGACAGAACTGGTACCTTGTCTGCTCGTCAGCGCCTCAGCTGTCCACGCGCTCCACAAGGCCGCGCATACGCTGTCTCACGGTGGGGGAGCTGGGTTTGGTGGAGGCCATGGTGACAGCCCCGCAGATGGCCGTGTACCCGTAGTAGGTCACCAAGCGCCACACGAGGTAGCCGGCCGTGGCGGCGGATCCGAACAGCGGCCCAAGGAACAGGGCGAACGATGCCTCCACGCCGCCGGTGCCGCCGGGCAGCGGGATGGAGCTGGCCATAAACTGCACGAGCGATCCTGCCGCGCACACCACGAGCAGCCCTTCGCCAAGGCCGAAGGCCTTGAGCACAAACCAGGGGGACACCCAGAGGCAGGCCTGCTGGGCTATGGAGAACCCAAGCATCACGAGCATGGCGCCACGGTGGCGCACGGCGCATTGAAATGCCGAGGAGAACTGGCCCACCTGCGTCTTCACGACAGAGCGCCACCCGTCCGTGCGCCCCTGGAGGCCAAAGAGACGGTGGCGGTCGACAAAGCCCAGCGCTGCGAGGGCGACCTTGGTCACCCAACTGGGAAAGAGGCATGCCGCGAGCAACACGGCCATCTGCGCCGCCTTGAGGGCAAAGACAACAAGGTTCAAAACGAGCACGGCACCCACCCGCGCGTAGAAGTAGTCCCAGGTGAGGGCGAGAAGCATGCCGCCGAGCACGAGCTCGGAGAGCTGGAACATCAGAAAGCGCGTGATCTGCACGGCGCTGGCGGCGCCAAAGCCAAGGCCGCTCTTGAGCAGGCGCCAGATCTGGCCCGGCACGGACCCCGCCATCATGGGCGTGAGATTGCCAAAGAGCGTTCCGGCCGCCTCCACGGAGCACAGGTCGAGGGCCCCGGCCGGGGCGTCCGGCGTCACCACCACCGTGGTGACGAAGGCGAGGGTGCCAAAGACGAGGTAGGCCACCATGATGGCGAACGTGGCCGCGACCCACGGCACCTGGACGCGGCTCAGGGCGTCCGCGAGTGTGGCCTGCTGGCCCGTGCGCACGATGTAGACGATGAGCGAGGCAAAGACGGCGGCCATGAACAGGGAGCCAACAATGATCCCTTTTCTGTCGGGCTTGGAGCCCTTTTTCCTGACAGCGCCTTCCTCCTTTGAGACCGGTTTGCCGTCCTCAAAGGCCTGGAGGGCGGCCACCGCCTCACCCTTGGTGCGAAAGTCGAGAACGTCCGGGGGCGTTGAGGCCTGGGTGCCTTTCTGGGAATCTGTCGCCACACGAGCTCCTTCTCGTTGGTCTCGTTTCCCTAGGCACCTACCCAAAGGAGGGTCGTGGCTGGCCCGTCAGTCCCAAGCCCCACAGGCGGCGCATGCGCTGGGGCAGGCGGCAAGGCCTCCCTGGGCCGTCTCCCTGAGGCTCACGGGCAGGGCGTTGCCCACGAGCGTCATGGCCTGCACCGCCTCGTCAAAGGGCACGGGGCAGCCTACGGAGGAAAGGGCGAGCTGGGCGGCTGTGAAGGCGTTGGCGGCACCGATGGCGTTGCGGTTCTGGCAGGGGAACTCCACGAGGCCGCCCACGGGGTCGCATACGAGGCCGAGCAGGTTTCCCAAGGCGATGGAGGCGGCCTCGAGGCAGGTCTTGGGGCTGCCGTAGAGCATCTGGCAGAGGCCGGCGGCCGCCATGGCGCTTGCCGTGCCCACCTCGGCCTGGCATCCGCCCTCGGCCCCGGACACGCTGCCGTTGGCCATCACGATGGCGCCCACGGCGGCGGCGCACCAGAGGGCCCCCTCCAGGCGGTCCTCTGCTCCCAAGGCCTGGGCGCAGGCTATGAGGCAGCCGGGCACCACGCCGGCGGAGCCTGCCGTGGGAGCGGCCACGATGACGCCCATGGCCGCCGAGCGTTCGAGCACGGCCATGGCGCCCGCCACCGCCGCAGAGAGCGTGCCTCCCAAAAGAGGGGCGCCAAGGGCTGCGGAGCGCCGGCTCACGGCCCGCGCCTGTCCGTGGAGAAAGCCGCCGAGCGAGGGCTCGGGACGCTCGACCGTGGCCCGAACGGAGAGCTCCATGGCTTGGCGCACGCGGGTCATGGCGCTGTCGGCGGCGGCCCTTCCGCCCACGGCAAGGCGGGCCTCGCGGTCCCGCATGAGCGAGCCTATGGAGCAGTGCCTCTCCTCGCACAGGGAGAGGAGATCGGCGCCGCAGGAGAAGTCCGGGCCGCCCGCCCCTTCGGCCGCCGCGGGGAGGGCCCCGGGGATGGTGACCGATGTGGCAAACAGGACGCTGGGCGCGGCGCTCACGGCCTCCACAAGCTCGGCAGGGAGCTCCTCATCGAGTTCCGCCACGGTGTAGGCATCGCCGCCCCGGCTGTCGCGGAACGTGCGAATGGTAGCAATGTTGATGGATGCGGCCGACAGGGCACCCGTGAGGCTCGCAAGGACGCCCGGCCGGTCCACATGGTGCACAAAGAGCGTGGGGTACTCGCCGGCCATGTCCACGGGCACGCCGCCCACGGCCGAGAGGCGCACGCGGCCGCCGCCCACTGACTCGCCGCGCACTGTGAGGGTGCTGCCGCCGACAAGCCCCATGGCGATGTCGACGGTGTTGGGGTGCAGCCCGCCCCCTTCATCGGAGGTCGCAAACGAGAAGGCAAGGCCCCGTTCGGCCGCCAGGGCAAAGGAGTCGCGGATGCGCTCGTCGTCAGTGTTGAGGCCGAGCATGCCCGCCACGAGGGCCTTGTCGGTGCCGTGGCCCAGGTAGGTGTTGGCAAATGAGTTGTAGAGAGTGAACTTCACCGACTCCACCGGCTTGGGCGCGATCTCGCGGGCCACGCGGGCGAGGCGCAGGGCACCGGCCGTATGGGAGCTGGACGGGCCCACCATGACGGGGCCGAGGACCTCGAAGGCGCTGGGCAGCATGGGCCTTAGGCCTCCCGGTCGCCGGCCGCCACCTTGGCGAGGGCGGAGTCGAGGCGGGCCAGGGCACGGTCGCGCCCGAGGAGCTCGATGGAGGCGCCCAGGGGCGGGGAGACGAGCGAGCCGGTCTCTGCGGCGCGCACGGCGGCGAAGAACTTGCGCTTGTTGGTGCCCAAGGTCTCGGGCAGGGCCTCGAGGGCCGCGTCGATGGAGCCGGCGTCAAAGTCTGCAGGCCCTTCGAGGCTGGCCTTCGCGGCCGCGAGCGCCTCGTGCGCCCCGTCCTTGGCAAGAGCCTTGTTCCAGGCCTTCTCCTCGATATCGGGGGCGTCGCCTGTGTAGAGGAACCCGGCGAGGCCGGCCACGTCCGCGGCGCGCTTCGTGCGAGGCTTGAGGATGGAGGCGAGGGTGGCAAACCACTCGGGGCGGGCCTCCGCGCAGCCCGGCTCCTCCCAGCCTGCCTCAACGAGGGCGGGCTCGAGCACGCGGCGGGCGAACTCGAGGTCGTCCATGGCCTCGTAGTACCGGGCGTTGATCCAGTCGAGCTTGGCGGGGTCGAACGTGGCCGGGTTCTTGGACACGTGGTCGAGGGAGAACTCGCGGGCCAGCACCTCGCGGGACACGATGGTGGTGTCTCCGTCCAAAGACCAGCCGAGTAGGGCGAGGTAGTTCACGAAGGCCTCGGGGTCGTAGCCGGCGTCGCGGTACTCCTCCACAGAGGTGGCGCCGTGGCGTTTGGAGAGCTTCTTGCCGTCTGCGCCCAGGATCATGGAGATGTGGGCGAACTCGGGCACGGGGTAGCCCAGCGCCTCGTAGACCATGACCTGGCGCGGGGTGTTGGACAGGTGGTCGTCGCCGCGGATGACGTGGGTGATGCCCATGAGGGCGTCGTCCACCACGGTGCAGAAGTTGTAGGTGGGGGTGCCGTCGGAGCGCACGATGACAAAGTCGTCGAGCTCACGGGCGTTGAAGGTCACATCGCCGTGCACCGCGTCGTGCACACACACGTCGCCGCGGTCGTCGGGCACCTTGATGCGCAGCACGTAGGGCTCGCCCGCCTCGATGCGCCGTGCCGCCTCGGCGGGGTCGAGGTCGCGGCAGCGGCCCTGGTAGCCCTGGAAGGAATCCTTGCGCTCGCGGGCGGCCGCGCGGTCGGCCTCGAGCTGCTCGGGCGTGCAGAAGCACGGGTAGGCGTGGCCCTCGGCCACGAGCCTGTCGGCCGCCTCGCGGTAGATGTCCAGACGCTCTGCCTGCTTGTAGGGGCCAAACTCGCCGCCCACGTCGGGGCCCTCGTCCCAGTCGAGGCCCAGCCAGCGCATGGCGCGCAAGATGACGCCCTCGTTCTCCTTGGTGGAGCGGGCCGGGTCGGTGTCGTCGATGCGAAGGATGAACGTCCCGTGATTGGCGCGCGCGAAGGCCCAGTTGTAGATGGCGGTACGGGCCCCTCCCACATGGAGCTTGCCGGTGGGGGACGGCGCAAATCGGACGCGGACGGCTGTGTCTTTCAAAACTGCTCCTAACGCGGGGTTTCATGCCCACCCATGGTACTACGGCCAATCGGGCGCGGGCTTGCCTGTCACATCACCTTCGTGGAGGCGAGCTGGCGCTCCATCCACTCGTTGAGCCTGATAAGCGGCTTTCGCAGGAAGAGCCCAAGGACGAGCGAGGGAACGATGAAGCCCAGAAGGCCGGCCATGTGCCACAGGTAGTCTGCGCCGTAGACGCCCGCCACAGCCCCGCGCATGAGCTGAATGGCCTGCACGAAGGGCAAGAACGGGTAGGCGGCCTGGAAGGGCCCGGGCAGCATCTGCGGCGGGAACGAGCCGCCCGACCCTGCCACCTGGATGACGAGGAGGAACACGGCTACGGCCTTGCCCACGTCGCCGAACGAAACGGTGAGGGCGTACATGATGTTCACGTCCACAAAGGCGCAGGCAAAGCAGGCCAGGAACATGAGGCCGGGGTCGACGCACTGTATCTGCAGGTAGAACAGGTCGCCCGCGCACACAAGGGCCGCTTGGAGAAGGGCGAGCAGCACAAAGACGCCAAGGCGCCCAAAGTAGGCCTGCCACAGGGATGCGCCGCCCACCTGGGCGAGCTCCCTCTCGCTCGGCTGGACCTTGATGATGACCACGAGGATGAGCGAGCCCACCCACAGGGCGAGCGTCGTGTAGAACGGTGCCATCGCGCTGCCGTTGTTGGCCACCGGGTACACCGGGTTTCGCTCCAGCTCCACCGGGGCCGACAGGAACGTGGCCAAGGCCTCGGGGTCGTCGCCCAGCACGCGCTTGAGCTGCTCCATGTCGCCTGAGGCGAGGGCGGCGTCTATGCGCCCCTGGAGGGCCTTGAGGTCGGCAGCGCTGCCGGCCAGGTCGTCGGCGGTCCCGTTGAGGCGGTCCTTGATGGCCGCCAGGTCGTCTGCGGCCTGGCCCGATACCTTGGAAAGGCTCTGGAGCGCCGAGGAGAGCGAGGCCTCCACGGAGGAAGCGTCGCCCGACGCGCCGTCCACGGCGTCGGCAAGGCTGCCGAGCGTGTCGCCGAGCGTGTCGCCGTAGGTCTTGTCGGCGGCCACGACGTCGCCTTTGGCCTTGTCCACCATGGCGTCCAGGCGCTTTTTGGCCGCGTCGGCGTCCGTCGTGCCCTGGCGCAGGTCGGACGCGGTCTTTGTGAGGGAGTCGCCGAGGTCGCCCAGCGTCTGGGACGCGGCGGAGAGCGAGGAGAGCGCGCGCTCGGCCGCAGCGAGGGCGCGGTCGGCGGCGGCAAGGGCCGCCTGGCCCTGGCTTGGCGCCGAGCCGGAGGAAACGGCCTGCTCGATGGCGTCGCGGACCCTCTGGAGCTCGTCGCGCTGGGCCGTGAAGCCCTCCACGAGGGAGTCCACGGCCCGCCTGCGCTCCGCGACGGTGCCGGCCGCCTCGTCGAGGCCGTCGGCCACCTTCTCAGTGCGGTCGCCGGCGTTTGCGAAGGCCGCGTCGATCTTGTCCTGCACGCCGGCGAGCGAGTCCTTGTTGCCCGAAAGCGCGCCGCGGATGGCTGAGTCGGCCGAGTCGAGGGCGTCATCTGCCGATCGCACGCCGCCGGCGGCCTGGGCCAGCGCGTCGGGGATGGACGCGCCCTCGGGCTCGGCCGCCTGCAGCAGGCCTTGGGACCCCGACACGAGGCTTGCGGCCGAGTCCACAAGCCCGGCGTAGGCGCGGGCGTCGACGGCGGTGCGGTCGAGCGAGTCCGCCGTGGTGCCCACGCTCTCGCGAAGGCGCTCGGCCAGCGAGGCGATGGCGTCGGAGTCGAGGTAGTCGGACACAGAGCTCAGCGCCGAGCTACCCACTTTGCCGATCGTCTCCACGAACGTGGTGTCGATCTGTTGGCGCAGGGCGCCCGTGGCCTTGTCGGTCACCACGTTGGCGATGGCGTTCTCCTTCTCGTTGCTGTAGAACTCCAGCGTGGGCTTGGGGGCGCCTTCGTCAAAGGAGCCCAGCAGGTTTGCCGAGAAGTCGGGCGGTATGATGATGGCGGCGTAGTAGGCCCCCGACTCCAGGCCCTCCATGGCGTCGTCCTTGCCAGTGATGACCCAGCCTATCTGGTCGTTCTCGCGCAGGGCGCTCGTCACCTTGTCGCCCACGTTGATGTCTATGGGCGCTATCTGGCTCGTGTAGCCCTCGTCGGTGTTGGCCACGGCCACCTTGAGGTTCTTCGTGTTGGCGTAGGGGTCCCAGCTGCCGGCGATGTTGAACCAGGCGTAGAGCGACGGCACGATGACAAGGCCGATGCACACGATGCCTGCGATGACGTTCATGGTCCCGTGGCGCACGTCGAGACAGAAGATCTGCCAGATCTTTCTCATCGCGCATCGCCTCCCTTCTCGGCGTCATCGTCGGGTTTGTGGCGGTCTGCCAGCCGCGCCAGGCGCTTTGTGGGCCAGCCCATCTTGGAGAGAGGGGCGATGGGTGCCACCTCGTGGTTGAGGCGGTCCCCCACCATCTCGAGCAGCTGGTCGCGAGAGAGCGAGGTGAGGTCGGTCTTCTCGTTGATGCGCTCGTGCATGAACTCCACGACGATGAGGAAGGCGATGAGCGCGAGGATGGTGCAGATCCACACCACGAGCACCACGAACTTCACCTCGGGCCCCGCCACGAACATCGGGACGAGCAAGACGGTGGAGCACAGGACGAGGCAGCGGAAGCCCCAGCGCACCATGGCCTCGTAGTGGAGGTTAAACCAGGCGCAGCGCTCCTTGAACACCTTGAGGTACGACTCCTGGTCCAAGGCGGCTTTGAGCAGGGTGGCCAGGCGGAAGTTGGCCTCGGGCGGCTCTGTGCGCTCGCAGATCATGAGGTCTGTGGCGCGCAGCTTGGCGTCGAAGAGGCGGTTGATGTTGAGCAGGTAGCGCCGCAGCACCACGCCCACAAGAAGCGAGGGCACCACAAAGAGCAGCAGCATGAGAAGGTCGTGCCCGTAGTGGCCGTCGTAGAAGCCGGCTATGGCCTCGCGCATGGCGTTGTTGCCGTAGGTGAAGGGCAACCACGGGGAGAGGGCGCGGAAGAAGTCGGGCTGCATCTGGATGGGGTAGAGGCCCGACGACCCGGGGATTTGCAGGATGACGATGAGCACGGCGATGGCTTTGCCCACGTGTTTGAAGGCCACTGCCAGCGCATAGATCATATTCACGTACACGAACGACTCTACGAGGCCGGCGAAGACGAAGGCCACGGGGCTCACGCACTGGATGCCCAGCACGAGGTCGCCGATGCAGGTGATGAGGGCCTGGAGCACGCCCACGGTGTTGAGCAGAAGCCAGCGGCCGAAGTAGGCCTCCCAAGGCTTGAGGTCCTCGATGCCCTCCCGGTCCACCTCCAGCTTGTAGATGGACACGAGCACGAACCCTCCCACAAAGAGGGCGAGGTCGGTGTAGAAGGGCGTGACGCCCGAGCCGTAGTTGGCCACGGGAAAGACCACCTTCTCCTCGATGGACACGGGCGCGCCCATGAACTCGGCCAGGGCGTTTGAGTCCACGTGGGTCATGGAGCGCAGCGAGTCGAACGCCTGGGAGCTTGTGACGGCGGACAGGTCTGCCGACAGCGAGTCGAGGGAGGCCATAGCGGCGTCGAGGGCCTCGCGGGTGTTGCCCAGGGCGCCGTCGGCCTGCTCCACGGTGGTGGCGAGCTGGTCGAGGGAGCCCTTGGCGCCCTTGATGGAAGTGGCGAGCGACGAGAGAAGCCCTTGGAGCGAGGAGCCGGCGCCGGAGAAGTCGTCCATGGCTTCTGTGGCCTTGGGCAGCGAGTCTGTGGCCAGCGAGTTTCGGGTGGAGAGGAGCCCGTCGGCCGCCGATTGTATGGCGTCGTTGGCGTCGGTGGCTCCGGTCTGGGCGGTGGAGGCGGCCGACTGGACCGTCTCGGAGAGCCTGCCCAGCTTGTCGAGGGCCTGCTGCTGGGCGTCGAGCTGGGCCTGGATGGCCGCTGACTGCTCCTGAAGGCGCCGCTTGAGCTCGGCCACCTGGCTCGCTGCAGGGCCGCTCTCCGGGAGGTCGGCCAAGGCCTGGTCGAGGCGCTGCTTGGCCCGGGAGAGGCTGTCCTGGGCAGACTGGAGCTGGGCCGTGGCGGAGTCCACGGTGGCCTGGGCCCCGCCGATGTCGCCGGCCAGCGCGCCGATGTCGTGGGAGGCCGTGGAGGAGATGCCCACCACCGTGGTGGCCCCGCCCACAAGGGCCGAGTCGAGGTCGGAGGCGAGCGTGCGTGCCTGGCTGCGGGCCTCGGAGAGCTGCGAGAGCGCCGATCCCAGCGTGTCGGACGAGCCGGACACCGTGGACGCGAGCGCGTCGAGCACTCCTTGGGCGTCCTTCGTGGCCGCTGTGGCCGAGGTGCAGGTGGAGCGGGTCTGGTCCACGAGCCCGGCGATGGAGGCGATGTCCTCTTTTGCCGCCCGGATGCGCGCCGCGGCGCTGTCTGCGGCGCCTTGGGTGCTGTTTGTCACGTCGCCCGCAAGGGCCTTGGCCTTCTCGGAGACCACGTCGGTGACCGTGGCGACGAACTGCTCGTTCACGGTGTTCTCCACCGTGGTGGCGCCGGTGTCGGTGACCTTGGGGGCCACGGCGTTGAGCTTCTCGTTGACGTAGTACTCGAGCTTGGGCCGCTCCAGGGTGCCCGACAGCACCGAGGAGAGGTCTGCCGAGAAGTCTTGCGGTATGACGATGGCGGCGTAGTAGGCTCCGGAGTCCACGCCGGCAAGGGCCTCGTCCTTGGTGACGAAGGTCCATCCCAGCTGGTGGTTGTCCTTGAGGCCGTCCACTACCTCCTGGCCGATGTCTATGTGGCCCTGGCCGGCCACGTCCGCGCCCGCGTCCTCGTTGGCCACGGCCACGGCGATGGTGCCGGTGTTGCCGTAGGGGTCCCAGTTGGCAAGGATGTTGAACCAGGCGTAGAGCGCGGGGATGACGGCTACCCCTAGGGTGACCACCAGCGCAACCGGGTTCTTGAGAATGCGGACGACGTCCCGCTTGAAGATGAGAAGTATGTTGTGCACGCGTCTCCCCATAAGGATCGATGGTTGGACAGTCCCTCTCGAAGCTCTCTAGTATGCGTTCGCCGGCGCGAAAAAGCTGCCGGCTCCGCCTCTTGTATGTCAGCCGACCTTAATTCTTTGCCCAAAGGCCCTGTGCGCGGTAAGCTCTTCAGGCTTGTTCCCATTTAATGGGAATCGGTCCGCTTTTTTCGGATTGCCCCGAACTTCCTGGGGTACTAACGAGGGGACTGTTTTTGCCGTACGACGCGGCATGGCGCCGCAAAGGAGAGCCTATGGCCACTGAGACCCACTACTTCACCTCCGAGAGCGTTACCGAGGGGCATCCCGACAAGATCTGCGACCAGGTCTCCGACGCCATCCTCGACGCCATCCTCGCCAAGGAATCCGAGCTCGAGGCCAAGGGCTACGTCTCTCCCTCCGGCCGCCACGCCAACGTGGACGCCGTGCGCTGCGCCTGCGAGACCTTTGTCACCACCGGCACCGTGCTCGTGGCCGGCGAGATCCGCACCCAGGCCTACGTGGATGTGCAGAATATCGCCCGCGACGTCATCCGCGAGATCGGCTACGACGACCCTGCCTACGGCTTTGACGCCGACACCTGCGGCGTCATCAACATGATCCACGACCAGTCGCCCGACATCGCCATGGGCGTGGATGAGTCGTTTGGCGCCCAACGCGGCGAGGCCGCCGAGCTCGAGGACCGCATAGGGGCCGGCGACCAGGGCATGATGTTCGGTTACGCCACCGACGAGACCCCCGTGCTCATGCCCATGCCCATCTACCTAGCCCAGCGCCTCTCCGAGCGCCTAGCCAAGGTGCGCAAGGACGGCACCGTGGGCTACCTGCGTCCCGACGGCAAGACCCAGGTGACCGTGCGCTACGAGGACGACATGCCCGTGGCCGTGACGGCCGTGGTGGTCTCCACCCAGCACGACCCGTCCGTGGAGTCCATGGACGTCATCAAGCGCGACATGATCGAGCATGTGATTGCACCAGTGCTCGACGGCGAGGGCATCGACTGGTCCGACGCCGAGATCTACGTGAACCCCACCGGCCGCTTTGTGGTGGGCGGTCCCATGGGCGACACCGGCCTCACCGGCCGCAAGATCATCGTGGACACCTATGGCGGCATGGGCCGCCACGGCGGCGGTGCCTTCTCCGGCAAGGACGCCACCAAGGTGGACCGCTCCGCTGCCTACGCCGCCCGCTGGGTGGCCAAGAACGTGGTGGCCGCCGGCCTTGCCAAGCGCTGCGAGGTAGAGCTGGCCTATGCCATCGGCGTGGCATACCCCATTTCCGTGCTTGTGGACACCCACGACACCGGCGTGGTGCCCGACGCCGTGATCGAGCAGGCCGTCAAGGAGGTCTTTGACCTGCGTCCCGGCGCCATTATCCGCGACCTCAAGCTGCGCCGTCCCATCTTTCGCAAGACGGCCGCCTACGGCCACTTTGGCCGCGAGGACGCCGACTTCACCTGGGAGTCCACCGATAAGGCCGACGAGCTCAAGGCCGCTGTCGCTGCGCTGAGCGAGTAGCAGCTGGCAGGCCTTAGAGGCTTCGCTTTTGGCTGGCCGCGGTCGCCCTGGATCGTTGTCCGGGGCGGCCGCGGCCTTTTTGCGGTTGACGAGAGGCCCGCAGGCGACAGGGGCCGTTGGCAATCTCGATTTCCAGCGGCCTTCTGGCCTCCCCACCGTTGGCAATCTCGATTTCCGGCGGCTTGGTGCCCTGGAGGGCGCTCGAAATCGCGATCTCCAGCGGTTGAGGGGTTCTCGGTACGCTTGAAATCGAGATTTCCGACGCGCGAGCAGACAAGGGGCAGACAAGGTACCAGGTTGGTTTGTCACGCCCCAAAAGCGCGCCTGAAAGCGGATAGGGGCACCCCTATCCGCTTTCAGGCGCGCTCCGTCGCATCCGTGGCGCTTCTGAGAGAGGCCGTCGTGGGAGCTACACTAGGGGGTCCTTGTCCGCAGCGTCGTTTTTCGGGAGCGCCCGTGCCCTTTGCCTCCGTTGTCCTCGACATTCCCACCCGGGCCCTGCCCGAGCCCTTCGACTACCGCGTGCCGCCTCGCCTCGCCGCCTCGGTGGACGTGGGTGCCACGGTGCTCGTCACCTTCTCGGGCCGGTCGGCCGTGGGCTATGTGGTGGCGATGGGGGAGAGCCTTGCGGCCGGCGTGAGCGAGGAGAAGGTACGCGACATCGAGGAGGTGCTCGCAGGTCCCGCCTTCGATCAGGTCATGGCCGACACCGCGCTGTGGATGGCACGGGAGTACGCGGCGCCGCCGGCTTCGTGCCTGCGCCTGCTTCTGCCCCCGGGCCAGACGGTCAAGGTGGTCAAAGAGGACGGAAGCGGCCTGTGGCGCCTGGTGAACGAGCAGGTCAAGGCCACCGACGACCGCTGGGTGAGCCTGGGTGAGCGTGCACAGGGCTATAAACCGCGCAGAAACGCCGTGCGCCAGCGCGAGCTGCTCGCCGCCCTGGCGGAAGGCCCGCAGCGCTTGGCGGAGCTCAAGGCCATGATCCCCGGTGCCCAGGGAGCCGTGACCGCCCTCGCCAAGAAGGGCATCGTCGCTGTGGAGAGCCGCCGCACCGCCGGGCCCGCCACCACGCTTTCCAGTGCGCGCTCCTCTCGGCCCGAGGCCCTCACGGCCGGCCAGGCCGAGGCCCTTGCGGCCATCGCCCAGGCCCAGGACGCGGCGGCGGGCGACGTGGTGCTTGTGGACGGCGTCACGGGCTCGGGCAAGACGGAGGTGTACCTCTCGGCCATCGAGCGCTCGCTGGCCCAGGGCAAGGGGGCCGTCGTCCTCGTGCCCGAGATCTCGCTCACGGCCCAGACCGTGGGTCGCTTTCGCAGCCGCTTCGGCGACACGGTGTCCATCCTGCACTCGCGCCTGTCCGTCGGCGAGCGCCGCGAGCAGTGGGAGCGCATCCGCGCCGGGGAGGCTTCCGTGGTGGTGGGCGCCCGCTCGGCGCTCTTCGCGCCCCTGGAAAACCTCGGGCTCGTGGTGGTGGACGAGGAGCACGAGCACTCCTACAAGCAGGACCAGGCCCCCCGCTACCACGCTCGCGACGTGGCCGCAGGGCTCGTGCGCCGCCGCGGTGGGGCCCTCGTGCTGGGAAGCGCCACGCCGTCCATGGAGGCCGTGGCCCGCTGCCGGTCGGGACGGTGGCGCGGGACGGCATGGCGCTCCGTGGCCATGGAGGAGCGACCTGCCGGCGCACAGCTGCCCTCCATCGAGGTGGTGGACATGCGCAGCCAGTTTGCCGCCAGCAACAACTCACCTTTCTCGGCACCCCTCAGGAAGGCCCTGACGGAGAACTTCGAGGCGGGGAACAAGTCGGTGCTGCTGCTCAACCGCCGCGGGTTCGCCACGTTCCTCATGTGCCGCGACTGCGGCTGCGTGCCCACGTGCCCGCACTGCTCCACGGCCCTCACCTACCACGAGCGCACCCACGAGCTGGCGTGCCACTCCTGCGGGCGCACGTGGCCCCAGGTGTCGTTTCCCAACCCGTCCACGCGCTGCCCGTCCTGCGGCAGCCGCTACCTTGCCGCCTACGGCGTGGGCACCCAGCGCGTGGAGGACGAGCTGCGCATGCTCTTGCCTGAGGCCCCTATCGTGCGCATGGACGCCGACACCACCCGGGCCAAGGGGGCGCACCAGGCGCTTCTGGAGGAGTTCGACGCGTCTTCCGGGGCTGTGCTCATCGGCACGCAGATGATTGCCAAGGGCCTGGACTTTCCCGAGGTCACGCTCGCGGGCGTCATCAATGCCGACACTACGTTGAAGCTGCCGGACTTTCGCGCCGGCGAGCGCACCTACGACCTTCTGGAGCAGGTGGCCGGCCGCGCCGGCCGAGGGGAGCGACCCGGGCGGGTGATCGTGCAGACCTACTGGCCCACGCACCCGGCCGTGACGAGCGTGGCCGCCCATGACCGGCAAGGGTTCCGCAGCTTCGAGCTGGCCGAGCGCAAGGAGGCCTCTTACCCGCCGTTCACCCGGCTGGGCAACGTGGTGGTAAGCGGTTCCAACGGGACGGCCGTGGAGCGGGTGGTGGGCCAGGTGGCACAGCGCCTGCGCGCCCAGGCCGAAGCGGGGGCTGGCTGGCAGGTGCTGGGGCCGGCGGAGTGCGTGAAGGGCAAGGTGGCCGACCGCCTGCGCCGCCATGTGCTCGTGAAGGCGCCGGTAGACGGCGACCTGGGCGGCTTTCTGGCCAAGGCCTGCTCGGCGGTGGACAGCCGGGGCGTCTCGGTTGCCATCGACGTGGATGCCTACGACATGCTGTAGGGGGGCGGTGCGGCGTGGGGCTGAGGGCTGCGGGTTGCGGCGCGAGGGGCCCCTGGTGCGCGGTCTGGCACGAATGTCCACCGATGCTCGATTGCCGTGGCGCAGAAGGCCTCCAGTGCGCGAAAAGCGCCGCCCAACCCCCGAGAACCGCGCATGGAAGACCGCTCGCGCCACTGGAATCGCGCGCCCGAGCCCCTTGGCGCCAACGGCCCCGAGTGCGTAGTGCGTACAGCGGCTCTGCGCCGCAGTCTAGGAGAGGAGGAGCGCCAAACGAGCGCTCTTCTGCAAGTATCGGGTAAGATAATCCAATAACGTGTCCGATACTCTCTCAAGGGGTGACGTAGTGGCGATTCCTGTTCCTGCCTGCGCTTATGAGGAGCTCCGATACACTTCCCAGCTTGGACCATGGGACGGGGTCTCAAAGAACTACCTCAGGCGGGTCAACGGGCCGTACCTGTCGGCTGTCCCTGCCCGCCTGGCAGACCTGCGGATAACACCTTCGCCCCAGGCCATGGCGGCCGTATCGGAGGCCCGCGCCGCGGCCGAGCGTTTGGACCAAGCCCTCTCCGCCGCCCCGTACGACCTTCCGGCGGTGCTTCTTCGCAGCGAGTCCGCGTCGAGCTCCCGCATCGAGAACCTCACCGTGTCCGCGAAAGGCGTGGCCCTGGCCCAGGTCGGCCGCGGGTCCTCCCGCAACGCGAGGTTGAACGTGGGAAACATCGCCTCCATGGAGGCGGCCCTTACGCTGGACGGTGTCACTGCGGAGACCATGGAGCGCATTCAGGGGACGCTCGTCGACGAGAGCAGCCTCAGGGGGTTCCGTGACGAGCCCGTGTGGATCTCCGACAATCGCTACGGGCCCCGTGAGGCCTCGTTCGTGCCTCCCGCTCCCGAGAGGGTCCCTGCGTACGTGGAGGACCTCGTCGCCTTCGCTGCCCGCGCGGACCTGGACCCGCTCATCAAGGCGTTCGTCTTCCATGCGCAGTTCGAGACGGTGCACCCCTTTGCAGATGGCAATGGCCGCGCAGGCAGGGCGCTGGTGCACCTGCTTCTCAAGGACGGCGGGGTCTGCGAGGCGTCGTGCCTGCCCGTCTCTGCAGGGCTGCTTTCCGACGTTGTTGCCTATCATGGCGCCCTCACTTCCTTCCGGGAGGGTGACGCGGAGCCCATCGTCTGCCTCATGGCCCACTCCCTGCTCGGCGCCTCCCACGTCGCGGCCGCACTCAAGGCCTCCATGGACGACCTTCTCGACGAGTGGCGCGAGAAGGTGGGCGGCAGATCCGGTAGCTGCGCCGAGCGCCTGGGCCCCCTGCTCGTGCGGAACCCAGCGGTCACCACGGACTTTGTGGTCGGCGCGTTGGGAGTGGGCGAAAGTGCCGCTAAGCAGGCTCTCAAGAGGGCGGTGGACGCCGGCATGCTCACGCGCGTGGGCGCCGCACGGGCGTCGGCTTACGTGTGCGACCGGGTGCTCGATGCCATTGAGGAGACCTGCAGGATGATGCCGCTCAGGAGGGGAGCGCGGGGTTGATACGGATTTAAGGGAGCATCGGCGGCGCGAGGGGCCCCCGATGCGCGGTCTGGCACGAATGGCCACCGATGCTCGATTGCCGGGGCGCAGAAGGCCTCCAGTGCGCGAAAAGCGCCGCCCAACCCCGAGAACCGCGCACGGAAGACCGCTCGCTCCACTGGAATCGCGCACTCGAGCCCCTTGGCGCCAACGGCCCCGAGTGCGTAGTGCGCCCAAGGGCCTTCGGCCCACGTGCCTGCGGCCCCTCCTGTAAAACAGAACAAATGTACGTTATACTGGGGATACCCCCTCCCGCGTCGCCCCGGTGCCGCGTCTTCGCCCATGGCTCGCGAGGGGAGGGCCCCATGGACCACCGTTCCTTCGGCTACGCACGTGTGTCATCCGCAGACCAGAACCTCGACCGCCAGCTTGATGCCTTCGCGGAGCTGGGGCTCGACGCCGTGTACGAGGACAAGGCCAGCGGCAAGGACTTCGACCGCCCGGGGTGGCGTCGCCTCAAGCGCAGGCTCAGGGCGGGCGACGTCCTCTATGTGCTGAGCATCGACCGCATCGGCCGCAACTACGACGAGATAATCGCGGAATGGCGCGAGCTCACACGCGACAAGGGCGTGGACATCGTGGTGCTCGACATGCCGCTGCTGGACACGCGCTCGGATGCCGAGGGCGTCACGGGCGCGTTCATCTCAGACATCGTCCTCCAGCTCCTCGCCTACGTGGCCCATCTCGAGAGGGAGAAGATTCACGAGAGGCAGGCCCAAGGCATCGCGGCGGCAAAGGCTCGCGGCAAGCACCTCGGGCGTCCCAGGATTGAGCGTCCGGACTGCTATGGGTCCGTGAAAGACGAGTTCGACCGCGGTGCCATCACCCGACGCCAGGCTGCCCGGCTCCTCCATGTGAGCGTCTCCACCTTCGATCGATGGCGCTTGGAGGACTAGGCGACGTCGCAGCGCGCCTGCTGCCCGTGAAAAAGTCACTCTGCGCTTCTCCTGTGAACTTCGCAGAACGTAGTCGTTTTGAGGAACCCCCTCAAGCGCCTTCTCGAGTGCTGGCCCGCCGCGAAATGTGCAGGTAGTTACTTCGGTTCATTTTCAGATAAACCTGTCGCAAAACGACTACCTTTTCGTGACCTTGGGCTACCCGCCGCGTCTGTTCGAAGGACGCAAGCGTGGGAGAGAGCCAGGTCAGATCGCGCCGGCGCGTGGTGGAGCACGGCGAGGTCTTCACCGCGGAGCGCGAGGTAAACGCCATGCTCGACATGGTGAGGCAGGAGACGGAACGCATAGACTCCCGGTTCCTCGAGCCGGCGTGCGGCAACGGCAACTTCCTCGCCGAGGTGCTCCGCCGCAAGCTCGCCGTGGCGACCCGGCGGAGCAAGCGCGACGCCGCCGTCTGGGAGCGCGACGCGTTCGTCGCCGTGGCGAGCCTCTACGGGGTGGAGCTGCTCGAGGACAACGTCGCGGAGTGCCGCGACAGGCTCCTCGGCATCGTCACCCAGGAGTGGGAGCGAGTCTGCGGTCGCTCCGGCAGCCCCGAGTTCCTCGATGCCGTCGCCTTCGTGCTGTCCCGAAACATCCAGTGCGGGGACGCCCTCACCATGAAGACGGCGGAGGGTGAGCCCATAACGTTCTCCGAGTGGTCGCTCGTCTTCGGCGACAAGGTCAAGCGGCGCGACTATCGGCTCTGCGACCTTCTGGAGAACCAGGAGGAGACGCCGAGCCTGTTCCCATCCACGGGGACGGCGTGGGGTGTCGAGGAGGGGACGAACGTCCGCCTCGCCCCCGACGTGGCCGAGTTCGAGCCCACCTCGATCTTCGGGGTGGTGGACCATGGCTGACCTCTTTACGGAGACCTACAACCCCGACGTCCTGAGCTGCCTGGCCAACCTCTCCAACGACGAGGTGTTCACCCCTCCCGAGGTGGCCAACCAGGTGCTTGACATGCTGCCGGACGAGATCTGGGAGGATCCGGACGCCACGTTCCTGGACCCCGCGTGCAAGAGCGGCGTCTTCCTGCGCGAGATCGCGAAGCGCCTGATCGTGGGCCTCGAGGACAAGATTCCCGACCTCGACGAGCGCTTGGAGCACATCTACAAGCGGCAGCTCTTCGGCATCGCCACCACCGAGCTCTGCAGCCTGCTGTCGCGGCGCAGCCTCTACTGCTCCAAGTACCCCAACTCCAGGTACTCGGTGGTGCGTTTTGACACGGCCGAGGGCAACGTGCGCTACCGCCGCACGCACCACACCTGGAAGAGAGGCCGGTGCGTGTGGTGCGGGGCGGCAGAGAAGACATATGGCCGAGATGGCTCGGCAGAGTCCTATGCCTACGAGTTCATCCATCCCGACGATCTGGAAGAAATTAAAGATATGAAGTTCGATGTGATTGTTGGCAATCCGCCGTACCAGCTTGGTTCCGACGATGACAGGACAAACAGTAGAGATAAGCCGATTTATCAGCTATTTGTTCAGCAGGCTATGAAATTAGAGCCTCGTTATCTCTCTATGATCATTCCGAGTCGTTGGATGGCGAGTGGTCTTGGACTCAAAGATTTTCGCAAGGATATGCTTTCGGATAAACATATTAGAAAACTAGTTGATTATCCCGTTTCCAGTGAGGTTTTCAATGGAGTGGAGATTAAGGGTGGCGTTTGTTACTTCCTTTGGGACCGAGACGGTGAGGGCGACTGTCTCTTCACAAGTGTCCGTAATGGACAAGTCGAGGGGACAATCAAAAGAGACTTGGGTAAGTACGACATCCTTGTCCGAGATTGCCAAGGAACTTCAATTCTTGAGAAGGTGCTAAGTAAAAACGAGGAGTCTATTACCTCAATTCTCTCTGTCGATAAAGAGTTCGGATGGACGTCGAACTTCAAAGACTTCAGTAAGACAGATAATGGAGGTATTCCTCTGTATTACCGTGCGGGCGGTAAACGCCGAATCGGGTGGATAGATCGATCGCAAGTAACCAAAAGTGAGAACCTAGTCGATACTTGGAAGGTGATGGTTCCCCAAGCTGGGTCTGATGGGGGGCAAAAAATACCAGACCCTGTTCTCGGTACACCGTTTCTGGCTGGTAATCCATCGGTGTGCACGCAGACATGCCTCTTCTTCTATTCTGATGAAGAAGAACAGTCCAGACACATCGAAAACTATATCAAGACGAAATTCGCGAGATTTCTCATATCACTTCGAAAAATCACCCAGCATGCAACAAGGTCAACATATCTTTGGGTGCCTCTGCAAGACTTCAGTGTGAACTGGACGGACGAAGCTCTGTATGAGAAGTATGGTCTTTCCAGCGAAGAACGTGAGTATGTCGAATACAAAATTAAACCCATGGATAGCGGTGAGTGATCATGCCCGCCGCCAACCTGCTTCCCGGGCGGCCTGACACCGAGCCGGTCATCTACGCTTACAGCGAGCCCAACAACCCGGACCTCGACGGCCTTCTCAAGGTCGGTTACACCAGCCGCACCGTCGAGGAGCGCATGCACGAGCACTATCCCACGCTCAAGCCCGGCATCAAGCCGTACCACGTGGAGTTCACGGCTCCGGCCATGCGCGCCGACGGCACCACCTTCATGGACCACGAGGTCCACAGGGTGCTCGTGGACGAGATGAGGATCCGTCGCAAACGTGACGGCGCCGGCAAGCTCACCGAGTGGTTCGCCTGCTCCGTCGAGGACGTCCAGGTGGCCTACAACGCCGTGCGCGACCGCACCCAGGCGGTCAAGGGGCGTCCAAACTCCTTCGCCATGCGCCCCGAGCAGCTCGCGGCCGTGGAGAAGACCGAGCGCTACTTCCGGTCCCTCGACGGCGAGGCCACGGACCGCACGCCCAAGTTCCTCTGGAACGCCAAGATGCGCTTCGGCAAGACCTTCGCGTCGTACCAGCTCGCCCGGCGCATGGGGTTCAAGCGCGTGCTCATCCTCACCTTCAAGCCCGCGGTCAAGGCAGCGTGGGAGGAGGACCTCAAGACGCACGTGGACTTCGAGGGATGGCAGTTCATCAGCCGGCCCGCGAGATCCGGCGACCCGGACATTTCCCGGCAGTACGAGGCCGCCGACAAGGACCGGCCCATCGTGTGCTTCGGCTCGTTCCAGGACTTCCTCGGCAAGGGCAGGAACGGGGCCTTCAAGCCCCAGCACGAGTGGGTGCGCACCGAGGACTGGGACCTCGTGATCTTCGACGAGTACCACTTCGGCGCCTGGAACGACAACGCCAAGGGCCTTTTCTCGCAGGAGGACGAGGACGAGCGCGACACGGGCCCGCAGGACACCGGCATAGGCAAGGTCAACACCGGCAACGGTATAGACGAGGGCGACCTGCCCATCTTCACCCGCTACTACCTGTTCCTCTCGGGCACGCCGTTCCGCGCCCTCAACTCCGGCGAGTTCATCGAGGAGCAGATCTACAACTGGACCTATTCCGACGAGCAGGCTGCCAAGGAGGCGTGGCCGGAGGAGCATCCCGGGACCCCCAACCTCTACGAGGCGCTACCCCGCATGGTCATGCTCACCTACCAGATGCCCGAGGACATCCGCCGCGTGGCGCAGGGGGGCGAGTTCAACACCTTCGACCTCAACGTGTTCTTCGAGGCCACGGGGGAGGGCGACTCTGCGGAGTTCGTGCTCAAGGACTCCGTGCAGAAGTGGCTCGACCTCATCCGCGGCGCCCACGGCCCCTCCACGGTGGGCGACCTCAAGCTGGGTTCCGAACGGCCGGCCATGCCTTACTCGGATGCCCGGCTGCTCTCCATGCTCAACCACACCCTCTGGTACCTGCCGCGGGTGAACAGCTGCTACGCCATGCGCAACCTCCTGCGCGAGCGGCAGAACACGTTCTTCCACGATTACACGGTCAACGTCTGCGCCGGCTCCGAGGCCGGCATGGGCGAGGCGGCGCTCGACAAGGTCCGTGCCTCCATGGACGACCCGCTGGAGAGCAAGACCATCACGCTCACCTGCGGCAAGCTCACCACGGGCGTCACCGTCAAACCCTGGGGCGGCATCTTCATGCTCACCAACATGCGCAGCCCGGAGACCTACTTCCAGGCGGCGTTCCGCGTGCAGTCGCCGTGGACGGCCGTCGACGACGAGGGGCGCATGCAGGTCATCAAGCAGGAGGCGTACGTCTTCGACTTCGCGTTGGACCGCAGCCTCCGCATGGTGTCCGACTACTCGGTGCGCCTGGATGTGGAGAGCGACGCAGGCCCGGAGCAGAAGGTGGGGGAGTTCATCGACTTCCTGCCCGTCCTCGCCTACGACGGCTCGACCATGCGGGAGGTGAGCGCGGCCGAGATCCTCGACATGGCCATGGCCGGCACCTCGGCCACGCTGCTGGCGCGCCGCTGGGAGAGCGCCCTGCTCGTCAACGTGGACAACGCGACGCTCCAGCGCATCATCGACGATGAGCGGGCCATGGACGCCATCATGGGCATCGAGGGCTTTCGCGCCCTGGGCGACAACGTGCTCGAGACCATCGTCAACAAGAGCGAGGCCGTCAAGAAGGCGAAGCGCGACAGCGAGGGCGACCTCACCCCCAAGGAGAAGAAGGAGCTCACCCAGGAGGAGAAGGAGGTCCGGAGCAAGCGCAAGCTCGTGCAGGAGAAGCTCATCAAGTTCGCCACGAGAATCCCCGTCTTCATGTACCTCACGGACTACCGCGAGCAGACGCTCAAGGACGTCATCAGGCGCTTCGAGCCCGGCCTGTTCCAGAAGGTGTGCGGGTTGACGGTGGACGACTTCGAGCTGCTCGTCTCGCTCGGCGTCTTCAACGACGCCCTCATGAACGATGCCATCTACAAGTTCCGTCGCTACGAGGACGCGAGCCTCGAGTATGCGGGTGTGAACCGGCATGCCGGGGAGCGCGTGGGTCTCTATGACACATCCCTCAACGAGACCGAGTACCTCGAGGCGGCTCAGCAGGAGTCCATGGTCACGCCGAGCGGCCGCGGGTCGGGTATCGCCGGAGATCCCCCTGCACCGGCGGGGGCCGGAGATGTGGTCGTCGCCTCGGTGGGGGAGACCGTTGGCGTGTGCAGCGACTGGGTCACATCCGAGCTCGCCGCCGACGGGGTCGCCTTCGTCGACCACCGGGACAAGGGTGGCAACCTCTGGGTGGTCGGTGGTTCCGAGCTGCGCCCCCGCATGCAGGGTCTTGCGGACAGGGGTGCGGAGTTCACCTTCTCGGCGCGTGGGTCCAAGGCGACGGGGCACCGTCCTGCCTGGTGGCTCAAGGGCTGGCCGGCGGAGGTCGAGCAGGCACCTGCGACGCCTCGGGTGAACGAGGCTGCGCTCGATGCGCTCGAGCCGGGTGACACGGTGTTCCACAAGGCCTTTGGTTACGGCGAGGTGCTCTCGGTGGACCGGGAGCGCGGCAAGGTCGCGGTCTTCCTCGACGGAAAGGAGCGCACCTTCCTGTTCCCGAGCGCGTTTCACCAGGGGCTTCTGGCGCTGTGAGGGGGGGGCTGCGGCGGGGCGGCACTCGTTGGAATGGAAATCGCGATTGCCAGCGACTTCTAGGACCGCCACGCTGGAAATCGCTATCTCCAGCGGCTTCTAGGGCCGCCGTCCGTTGGAAACCCCGATTGCCGATGACTTCCGCCGCCACTGCCCGCTGGAAATCGAGATTTCCAGCTGTCGCGTGCCGCTCCTCTCGTTGGAAACCGGGATTTCCAACGGCCGGGCGCGGCCGCACTCATCGGAAATCCCGATTGACAGCGACTGTACGGGGCGGCACTTGCTTGAAATCCAGATTTCCAACTGCGCGCCCTTTGGGTCGCCGACAAAAATCCGTCCTCAGTTGCTTTCAGGCGCGGGGCCTACGCGCCAGGCGGACCCGAGATGGGGCTTTGCGGCCTGCCGCTCCTCTCAGCGGGTAGAATGCTGGGTGGAAAACCTACCGTGAGGAGATCCATGGCCGATATAGATGCAAAGCTTGATGACATCGTCCTTATGGGTGACCCCGTGCTCACCCGCGAGGCCGCCCCTATCGATGAGATAACCCCCGAAGTCCGCGCCCTCGCCGAGCGCATGATCGACGACATGTACGCCGCCGAGGGCTGCGGCCTGGCCGCCCCGCAGGTGGGCGAGTCGGTGGCCATGGTGGTCATCGACTGCGACTACGGCGACGGCACCAAGAAGAACCCCTACGTGCTCATCAACCCCCAGATCGTGGAGCAGTCCGAGGAGACCTTCACCGGCTCCGAGGGCTGCCTGTCGTTCCCCGGTGTTACCGTCGAGGTGGAGCGCCCGCGCCGCGTGGTGGTGCACGCCCAGAACCTCGACGGCGACCTCATGCGCTACGAGGCCGACGGCACGCTGCTGGCCCGCTGCCTACAGCACGAGATCGACCACCTGCGCGGCACCGTGATGCTCGACCACCTGGGCCCCATGGCTCGCATGCGTGCGGCCACCCGCGTCCGACAGGCCATCGCCGAGGGCGTGCGCCCCGGCGAGACCGAGTAGGGGGCGGCCATGCGCGTCGTCTTCATGGGCACGCCGGACTTCGCCGTGCCCTCCCTCGAGGCGCTCGACGCCACCTTTGATGTCGTGGGCGTGGTCACGCGTCCCGACGCCGTGCGCGGCCGCGGCAAGACCCTCGAGCCCCCTCCCGTCAAGGCGTGCGCCGCGCGCCTCGGCCTCCCCGTGCGCGAGGCCTGCCGCATGGACGACGAGACCCAGGCGTGGCTCCGCGGCCTCGATCCCGACATCCTGTGTGTGGCCGCCTTCGGCTGCATCCTGCCCCAGGGCGTCATCGACCTCGCGCCCCTCGGCTGTGTGAACGTCCACGCGTCGCTGCTGCCGCGCTGGCGCGGCGCCGCCCCCATCCAACGCGCCATCCTCGCCGGTGACCGCACGGCCGGCGTCTCGATCATGCGCGTGGTCAAGGAGCTCGACGCCGGCGACTTCTGCCTCACGGGCTCCGTGCCCATCGACGGCAAGAACAGCGCCCGGGTGACCGACGAGCTCGCCCACCTGGGCGCCCGCCTCCTCGTGCGCGCCCTCGTGGCCATCGAGGCCGGGGAGGCCGTCTGGACGCCCCAGGACGAGGCCCTCGTGACCTTCGCGCCCAAGGTGGGGAAGGCCGAGATGCGCCTGGACCCCGACGACACCGCCGTGGCCAACGTCCGCCGCGTCCTCGCCTCGAGCGACGCCGCCCCGGCCCGCCTCAAGGCCGCCGGCCGCGGCATGCGTGTGCTCGCCGCCCGCACGGTGGCGGGCCTCGGCGCCCGCCCCGGGCACCTGCGCATCGAGCACGGCCGCGTGGCGCTGGGCTGTTCCGACGGTGTCGTGGAGCTGCTCGAGGTGAAGCCCGACGGCAAGCGCGCCATGGCCGCCGGCGAGTGGGCCCGCGGCCTGCACGACGACCC
Source organism: Atopobiaceae bacterium 24-176 (assembly GCA_041225335.1). Taxonomy (GTDB): domain Bacteria; phylum Actinomycetota; class Coriobacteriia; order Coriobacteriales; family Atopobiaceae; genus Granulimonas. Next base: position 316,980 of record JBCLSF010000001.1, read on the forward strand.
CGACTGCCGCTGGGAGCGTGTCTAATGGCCGAGGTCTCCCCGTCGCGCGCCGTGGCCCTGGCCGTGGTGTCGCGCGCCCGCCGTCGCGAAGCCTACGCCCGTGAGCTCCTGCGCGCCGCCCCGGAGATGGCGCGGCTCTCCCTCAGGGCCCGCGGCCTGGCTTCCCGCCTCGTGCTGGGGTCCACGGGCTGCCGCGGCGTGCTGGATGCTGTGCTCGACAGCTACCTCCGGCGCCCCCGCGACCTCGAGCCCCGTGTGCGCGACGCCCTGCGCGTGGCCTGCTTCGAGGTCATGTACCTCGAGACCTCGCCGGAGGTGGCCGTCTCCCAGGGCGTGGAGCTCGTGCGCACCGTGGCGAGACGCGCGTCCGGCCTGGCCAACGCGGTGCTCCGCAAGGTGGTCTCCTGCGACCGCCCCCGCGTGCGGAGCGCCCGGGAGCGTGTGACGGCGGCGCTGGCGGGCGGCGTGCCCGTCTCCGTGGCCGATGTCTCCCTCGTGGCCGGCATGCCCTCCTGGCTCGCCGGCCGCCTGTGCGCCTCGCTGCCGGCGACCCAGACGGCCGCCATGGCCCTGGCCCAGCTGGAGCCGGCCCCCGCGTGGGTCGCCGCCAACACCGGCGTGTGCGACGCCGCCCAGGCCTACACTCGCCTGCGCGAGAGCGGCACGGCGCCGGTGCCCGTGGCGCTGCCCGGGTCGTTCCTGCTCGAGAAGCCCGCCGCCCTGGCCCGGAGCGGCCTCGTGGGTTCGGTGGACGTCGTGGTGAGCGACCTTGGCTCCCAGATGGTGAGCCGCATCGGCGCCCCTGCGCCCGGGGCGGCCCTGCTCGAGGTGGGGCAGGGGCGCGCCACCAAGACCATCCTCCTGGAGAACGCTGCGGCGGCCCTGGGCGGCCCGGCGAAGGTGGTGGCCGTGGACCTCTCGGAGTCCAAGGTGGAGCTGGCCCGCGAGCGCGTGAGTCACGGCTGGGAGGCGTCCGTCACCTCCATGGCCTGGGACGCCCGCCTGCTCGACGGCCCCGACCTGCCCTACGAGCTCGACCGCTCGTTCGACACCGTCTTCTGCGACGTGCCCTGCTCCGGCACGGGCACCATGCGCCGCCACCCGGAGATCCCCTGGACGCTGGACCCCTCGGTGCTCGACGCCGACAACCCCGATGGCCTGCCGGCCCTCCAGGGCCGCATCCTCGAGGCGGCATCGAGGCGCGTGGCGCCGGGCGGGACCCTCGTCTACGCCACGTGCTCCGTTCTCGATGAGGAGGACTCGGCCGTCGTCGACCGGTTCCTAGGCAGCCCCGCCGGCCGTGGCTTCCGCCGTGAGGACTGCGGCCGCGCGCCCGGCGTGGCCGCAGCGCCGGTGCCGTTCCAGGGCATGGTGCGACAGTGGGTGATCCCCTCGGGCGACTTTGCGAGCGTTCCTGCCGCGGACGGGCCCGACGGCCATTACGCCGCCCGGCTCGTGAGAAGGGGATAGGGTCCCTTGCGCCCCTCGGCCGGGGATGTGTTCCTGCGCCTGAAAACGGCTGGGGGCGAGTGCTTTGCACTTGCCCCCAGCCGTTTTCAGGCGCAGGAACTTGACGCGGATGCGTGTCAGCGGCTAGTAGCTAGGGGTTGGCGGCTAGTGGCCGCAGTCGGAGCAGTCGTGCCCGGAGCACCCGGAGCAGGATTGGGAGCCAGTGCCCGTCCCGGAGTCGCGGCTGTCGGTGTTGTAGAAGCCGGAGCCGGTGAAGGTGATGGCGCTGGCCTCGAAGACCCGCTCGCAGGGAGCGCCGCAGGCCGGGCAGGCCACCTCGGGCTTCTCGCCCATGGGGTGCTCGACTTCAAAGACGGTGCCGCACTGGGGGCAACGGTAGTCGTAGCGTGCCATGGAGCTCCTTTCGTCGATGCTGTGCGACGCATTACTGTACCCCTCGTGCACTCCCTCCATAAACACTGCGGCCTTTTAGGCTAGAGTCTGAGGGCCCGCTTAAACTAGGAGGTTGTTCGTGGATATCAAGGCCGTGGTTTTTGACTGCGATGACACGCTGCTCGACTCCATGTTCATGTGGCGCTCGGTGCTGCCCGAGGTGCTCTCCGGCTACGCGGGGGAGGAGGCAGCGCAGGCGCACCAGGCCCGCGCAGAGACCATGGGGGCCGACGAGGGCCTCGCCCTTTTTGTGGAGGAGAACGGCCTTGCCGTGGACCCTGCGTCTATCAAGGAGAAGGTGATGGAGCGCGCCCACTGGCACTATGCCCACGACGTACCGGCCATCCCGGGGGTCCGCGAGTTTTTGGAGCAGGTGCGCGAGGCCGGCCTTCCCATGGCGGTGGCCAGCTGCTCGGAGCTTCCCGAGGTGCGCTGCGGCCTTGAGGCGAACGGGCTTCTCGGCTTCTTTGGCGCCGTCTACTCCGTGTCCATGGGCTATGCCAGCAAGAGCGAGCCCGACATGTGGCTTGCGGCGGCGCGCGACTTTGGCTTGGAGCCGCCCCAGGTGCTTGTGGTGGACGACTCGCTCCATGCCGTGACGGTGGCGGCCGCCGCCGGCTTCCCCACGCTGGGCCTCACATGGCCCACGAGCCGCCACCGTTTGGAGGATATGGAGGCCGCTGCCGACGTGGCGCTTTCCGCAGGTTGGCAGGGTGTGGAGCTTCAAGAGGTTCTGGGGGCGCTTTGATGGACGCTCGTTTGCGGGTGGCCGTGATCGCAGGATCGCCGGAGCCCTGCTCGCCTGGGTTGCTGGCCTCGGTGTGCGCCGCCTCCGACTACGTGGTGGCGGCCGACCGCGGTGCCGCGTGGTGCCGCGACGCCGGCGTGGTGCCCGACGCCTTTGTGGGCGACGGGGACTCCGCGGGCGAAAAGACCCTTGCCTGGGTGGCCGCCCATGTGCCGCGGCGCGAACCCCTTCCGTGCGAGAAGGACATGACCGACCTGTCCGCCGCCTTCGCCCTGGGCGAGTCCGTGGCCGAGGCGCGCGGCCTTGCGCCCGAGTTCTCTCTGCTCTGCGCCACTGGCGGGCGTATCGACCACGCATTGGGCGTCTTGGGCGTGGTGCGGCGTCACAGCGAAAACCCCGTGCACCTTTTTGGGGACGGCTGGCAGGCCTGGACGCTTTCCCCTGCGGGGGAGGCGAGCGTGCGCGTGGCGGGGCCTGACAGGACGGTGTCGGCGCTGCCCCTGGCGGATGGAACCTGCATCTCCGAGCGCGGCCTTCACTGGCCGCTCGACCATCGCCGGCTGGATACTCTGGACGATCTTGGCGTCTCCAACGTGGTGGAGGCTGCGGGCGTAGGGGAGGTGGAGTGCCACGAGGGGTGCTGCCTTGTGGTGGCCTTCGACTGACGACAGGCAGACAAGGTGCCAGGTTGTTTTGTCGCCCGGCCCGGTCCCTCTCGCGCCTCAAACTGCGCCGTAAACTGCGCCTCAAACTGCGCCTGAAAGCGAATAGGGGCGCTCTCAATCGCTTTCAGGCGCAATGGAGGGGCCTGGCTTTCGGCGAAACGCGCTTTGTGGGCGATTAGGGCTCCCGTCGCTTTCCGACAAAACAACCTGGCACCTTGTCTGCCAAACAACCTGGCACCTTGTTTACCTGTCGTGCCCCAGCGGGCGCATCCGCTGCTGCCGTATACTGGACGATACTGTCTATTCGCCGTCGGTCGCCAAGAAACGAGAGGGGCTCCCATGCAGCAGGCGTGCCAAGACCCGGTGCAGCTCTTTGGCCTTCGCATTGCCCACATAGGCGTCAACGCCGCAGACGACGCCGAGGCCGCCTCCATTGCCGAGGCCTTCTCCCAGCTCATGGGTCTGCCGCAGATTGAGACGCCCGTGTCAGTGTTCAGCGGCACGCTTGTGGAAACCATGCGCGGCTGCGGTCGCGGCGAGCGCGGCCACATCGGCTTCCACGTGGACGACATCCCTGCGGCAGAGGCCTGGTTTGCGGCCCGCGGGTTCGCCATCGACGAGGAGAGCCGCGCCCTGCTCCCCGACGGCTCCACGCGCCTCGTCTACTTCAAAGAGCCCATCGCCGGCTTTGCCATCCATCTCACGCAAGATTAGAAAGCGCTTCACCGTGATCCTCCTCATCGACAAGGTCGCAAAGTCCTTCGGCCCCCAGGTCCTCTACTCGGGCGCCACCATCCAGCTCAACGCAGGCGAGTCGTGGGCCCTCGTGGGCCCCAACGGCGCCGGCAAGACCACGCTGCTCAAGATCGTCATGGGCCTCGAGTCGCCCGACGAGGGCTCCGTGACCCTCGCCCGGGGGGCCACCGTCGGCTACCTCGAGCAGGAGGCGGAGCTCGCCGGCGACGGCTCGGCCCTCGAGGAGGTCATGGCCTCCGCGACCGAGATCACGCACCTGGGCGAGCGCATCTCCGAGCTCGAGCAGGTCATGGCCACCGAGAAGGACCCCGCCGCCCTCGACGCCGCCATGGAGGAGTACGGCCGCGCCCGCGACCGCTTCGAGGCCGCCGGCGGTTACGAGCTCGAGAGCCGCGCCCGCCAGATCCTGTGCGGCCTGGGCTTCCCCGTGGAGGACCTCGACAAGCCGGCCTTCGAGTTCTCCGGCGGCTGGCAGATGCGCATCAGCCTCGCCAAGCTGCTGCTGCGCCACCCCGACGTGCTGCTGCTCGACGAGCCAACCAACCACCTCGACCTCGAGAGCGTCCAGTGGTTCGAGGGCTTCCTCTCCAGCTACGACGGCGTCGTCCTCATCGTCTCCCACGACCGCTCGTTCATGGATGCCTGCGTGGACCATGTGGCCGCCCTCGAGAACCGCTCCTTGCGCACCTATACCGGCAACTACTCCGACTACCTGCGCCAGCGCGAGGCCAACCTCGAGCAGCTGCATGCCAAGCGCGCCGCCCAGGAGCGCGAGATCGCTCACATGCAGGTCTTTGTGGACAAGTTCCGCTACAAGCCCACCAAGGCCAAGGCGGCCCAAGAGCGCATGGCCCGCATCGAGAAGATCAAAAGCGAGCTCGTGGTGCTGCCCGAGCAGTCCAAGAAGGTGCACTTCCGCTTCCCCGACCCGCCGCGCACCGGCGACGAGGTCGTCAAGGTGGACCACGTGCGCAAGGCCTTCGACGACAACGTGGTCTACGAGGACGCCGACCTCACGCTCTACCGCGGCGACCACGTGGCCCTCGTGGGCCCCAACGGCGCCGGCAAGTCCACGCTCATGAAGCTCATCTGCGGGCACCTGCAGCCGGACGCCGGCTCGGTCTCCCTGGGCAAGAACGTGGAGCTCGCCTACTACGCCCAGCACCAGCTCGAGGAGCTCACGGCCGCCAACACCGTCATGCAGGAGATGGACGCCGCCGCCCCCGGCTGGACCACCTCCCAAGAGCGCCAGCTTTTGGGCGCCTTCCTGTTCCACGGCGACGACGTGGAAAAGCGCGTCTCCATGCTGTCCGGCGGCGAGCGGGCCCGTCTCGCCCTGGCCAAGATGCTCGTGTCGCCCGACCCCCTGCTCTGCCTGGACGAGCCCACCAACCACCTGGACATCGACTCGGTGGACGTGCTCGAGCAGGCCCTGAAGGAGTTCGACGGCACGATCGTGCTCATCAGCCACGACGAGCACCTCGTGCGCGCCATTGCCAACAAGATCGTGGACGTGCGCGATGGCAAGGTGACGGTCTACGACGGCGACTACGACTACTTCCTGTTCAAGCGCGCGGAACTCGCCTCTCGTGCCGACGCTGAGGCCGCCGCCTCTGCCGCAGCCGGGTCGCGCAACGTGGTGTCCATCGGGCAGAAGGCGCCCCAGCGCGACATGGGCGAGCAGTCCCGCCCCCAGGGCCGCAACGTCAAGACCAAAGAGCAGCGCCGCGCCGAGGCCGAGGCAAGAAACGCCCGCAACAAGCGGCTCTCGGGCTCCAAGAAGCGCCTGCGCCAGGTTGAGAAGGAGCTGGACCCGGCCCACAAGCGCTACGACGAGCTCATGGAGCTCATGGCCTCGGAGGAGCTCTACGCGGACTCCGCCCGATTCGAGGAGGCCATGAAGGAGTACAACGCCCTCAAGGCCAAGATCGCCTCGCTCGAGGAGGAGTGGCTCGAGCTCTCCGAGCTCATCGAGGGGGCGAGAGACGATGGCTAGCGCAGCGGGCTCCCGCATCCTCCGAGCCCTGGCCTACCTGTGCCGGGCTGCCGCCATCGTGCTCTCTGTGCTTGTGGTGGTCCTTTGCCTGGGCACGGCCACGAACCTGGGGCTCGTCTCCCTGGTCATGGGTCTCAACGACTTCGTGCCCACGGCGGTGTCGGGGCTGCTCGTCATTCCCACGCCGCTTGGGGGCGCCTTCCGCGGCGACTTCTTCCTGTTGGCGCTCTTCCTGTTCATCCTCGACTGGGCCTTCATGAGGGCCTCGTCCGCCGTCCGCTAGGGGAGGCCATGTACTTATCCGCTGCAGGCGTCATGTCGTACCTTTTCAACGCCCTCGTCACGGTGGCCATCGTCATGTGGGCCGCCACGCTCCACGAGGTGGCGCACGGCTACACCGCTTATCTTTGCGGCGACACCACGGCCAAGGACGAGGGGCGCCTTTCGCTCAGCCCCTTCAAGCACCTCGACCCCTTTGGCTCGGTGGTGCTCCCGCTCATCATGGTGCTTCTGGGCGGGCCCGTGTTCGGCTACGCCAAGCCGGTGCCCTACAACCCGTGGCGCCTGCGGCACCGCCGCCGCGACGAGGTGCTCGTGGCCTTGTCAGGCCCCGCCTCCAACATCGTGCAGGCTGCCATAGGCGCGCTCGTCTTTCGCGCCGTTATCGGCTTTTGGCCCATGGCCGTTGTCCAGGCCCCGCTCCTGCTCGAGGTGCTTGCCGACTACGTGTGGGTCAACCTCGTGCTGTGCTTCTTCAACCTCATCCCGCTGCCTCCCTTGGACGGCTCTCACGTCATCGGCTTCTTTCTCAAGGGCAAGGCCCTCTCCGCCTACTACCGGGTGCAGCGCTACGCCATGCCCGTGCTCGTCATCGTTTTGTACCTGCTGCCTGACTTTCTGCACGTGAATCCCCTCGGCGCCTACTTCAGCGCCACAGCGGGCAACCTCTACGCCCTCATGCTCTAGGGAGGTGGCCTGTAGGTGTCGTTTCGAGTGCAGACGGGCCAGTTCAGCGGCCCCTTCGACCTTCTGCTGTCCTTGGTGAGCCGTCAGAAGGTGGACATCGGCGCCATCAGCGTCGCCGAGGTGGCCGACCAGTTCTTGGCCGAGGTGGAGCGCATGGGCGGCATGGACCTCGAGGTGGCGAGCGACTTCGTGCTCGTGGCCTCCACGCTCCTGGACATCAAGGCGGCCTCCCTCGTGCCCGCAGACGGCGCCTCGTCCCCTACAGGCGACGAGGAGGACGAGGACGACTTTCTCGACCTTTCCCCCGACGAGGCCCGCGACGTGCTCGTAGCGCGTCTCATGGCCTACAAGCAGTTCCGCAACGCCGGAGCTGCCCTGGGCGCCCGCATGGAGGCCGAGAGCCGCATGCACCCGCGCACGGCCGGGCCCGACCCGGAGTTTCTGGGCGTCATGCCCGACTTCCTCGAGGGCGTCACCCTGCGCGGCCTCGCCGTCATCTGCGCCGATGCCGAGAGTCGCCGCCAGGGTTTCCTTCTCGAGGCCGAGCACGTGGCCCCGCGTCGTCTGCCCGTGGCCCTTGCGGCCGCCAGCGTGGATCGCGTGGTGCGCTCGCACGGCTGCACGTCGTTCTCGCAGCTGCTCGACGGCTCGCGCGACCCCGAGGCCGTGGTGGTAACGTTCCTTGCCATCCTCGAGCTCTTCAAGCGGGGCATGGTGCGCCTGTCTCAGGCGGAGCTTTTTGGCGACATCGACGTGGCCGCCGTGGAGGGGGCCGGCCCCTACGAGCCCACGGCCACCGACCTACAAGACATGGAGGACGAACTATGAACGAGAACCTCGACCGCCTGCCGGCAGACTCCCAGAAGGGCTGCGTCGAGGCGCTTCTGCTCGTGTCCTCCGACCCGCTGCCGGCCACCACCGTTGCCAAGGTGCTCGGGATCACGCCGGGCGAGGCGGTGGAGGCGCTCTCGGACCTCTCGGCCGAGTACCAGGACGCCAACCGCGGCATTCAGCTCCGGCAGGTGGCCGGCGGCTGGCGCCTGTTCACGCACCCGGCCTACCACGACCAGGTGGAGCGCCTCGTGGCCTCCTGGGACACGCGCAGGCTCTCCCAGGCCGCCCTAGAGACCCTGGCCGTCATCGCCTACCACCAGCCGGTGAGCCGCGAGGGGGTCAAGGCCGTGCGCGGCGTGAACTCCGAGGGCGTCATCTCCTCGCTTATCGAGAAGGGCCTCGTGCGCGAGGCGGGGCGCGACAAGGACCGTGGCCATGCGGTGCTCTACGGCACCACCACGGCCTTCCTTGAGCGCTTTGGCCTGGCCTCCATCAAGGCCCTGCCGCCCCTCGAGGACTTTGCGCCCGATGAGGCCTCTAGGCAGTTCATCATCGAGCGCCTAGGCGGACGCGGCACGGCGGCCGCGGTCTCGGGCGAGGTGGACGACGAGGCGGAAGAGGAGCTCTCCTTGGAGGAGCTCGAGCTCGCGGACGGCGGGGGCGACGTGCTCGATAACATCGACATGGCTTTGTTGGAGGTGGGAGACGATGACGACGAGTGACACACCGGGCCAGGGGCGGCAGGTGCCCATGAGGCTCCAGAAGTTCCTCGCCCGGGCGGGCGTGGCGAGCCGCCGGGGCTCGGAGGGCCTCATGACGGCGGGCAGGGTCACGGTCAACGGCGAGACGGTCACAGAGCTCGGCAGCCGTGTGGACCCGGCGCGGGACGAGGTCTGTGTGGACGGCCGGCCTGTCCTTCTGGCAGACGGCCCGTTCACGATCGTCCTTCACAAGCCGGCCGGCTACCTCACCACCATGAAAGACCCTCGGGGCCGCCCGTGCGTGGCTTCGCTCGTGCCCACGGACGAGCATCCCGGGCTCTTTCCCGTGGGCCGCCTCGACGCCGACACCACCGGCCTTTTGCTTTTCACCACCGATGGCGACCTGGGCCAGGCCCTTGCGCACCCCTCGGCCGAGAAGCCCAAGGACTACGTGGCCCTTGTGGAGGGCGAGGTGCGGCCCCGCGAACTCAAGCCTCTCCACGAGGGCATCGAGCTCGACGACGGGCCGTGCGCCCCGGCCCGCGGCCATGTGCTCTCGCCGCGTTCCAGCCGCGTGGCGGCCGTGGCGCCCCATGGCGTGCCCGAAGGCATGTCCGTGGCGGCCCTCACCATCCACGAGGGAAGGAAGCACCAGGTCAAGCGTATGTTGGCTGCCATCGGCCACCCGGTGGTTCGTCTTCACCGCGACGGCTTCGGCCCTGTGCGCCTCGGCGACCTTGCGGAAGGCGCCTGGCGCCCGCTCGCGCCCGATGAGCTGCGGGAGCTGGAGGCCGTGAAGGCCGAGGCCCTGCACAGGCGGCAAACCCGTCCTCATTCGCTTTCAGGCGCGGATTCAAGCGCAGGCAGGGGCGCAAAGGAGCGCGCGGCTGGCGGGAAGAAGGGGGCGCGGCCGTGACAGAGGTCCTGTTCATGAGGCACCCCGAGACCCTGGGCAATACAGCCCACCTGTACTCGGGAAGAAAGAACGTGGAGCTGTCGGACCGCGGGGCCGCTCAGTGCGCCCGCGCCGTGCGGGCCTTGGTGGCCTGGCGCCCAGACCGCATCGTCACGTCGCCTTTGGTGCGCTGCCGCTCCATCGCCTTCGGGGCCGCTTTGTGTCTCGGGATAGAGCCCGAGGTGGACGAGCGCCTGATCGAGATAAACTTCGGCGCCCTCGAGGGGCTCACGGCCCGCCAGGGGCGCAAGGCCGGGCTTTTGTTTCCGTGGCCCATAGGGCCCGACGGCCGGTCGTGCCCGGCCCCGGGTGCAGAGTCGTTCGAGCACCTCATGGGCCGCGCCGCAGACTTTCTCGAGGATGCCCGCACGTTCGAGGGCCGTGTGGCCTGCGTGACCCACGGCGGCATGACGAGGGCCATTCTCGGCGCCGCCTATGGAATGGATGTGGGCAGATTTTGGGATATGTCCATAGACAATGTTTCATCCCAGATCTTTGTGGGGAACGGCTCCTCAAGGCTTATGGTCAGTGCCATGGGGCTTTCGCCCGAGGAGGTGGCCGGTAGGGGAAGGGCCCGTGCCGCCACGGAGAGGAAGGACAACCAATGATCGTGGTCATCGACGGGCCTGCCGGGTCGGGAAAGTCCACGGTGGCGCGCGCCCTCGCGCGCCGCGAGGGCTTTACCTACCTGGACACGGGCGCCATGTACCGGGCAGTCACCCTGGCCGCCCTCGAGCGTGGCGTCGATGTGCAAGACGCTGAGGCCTTGGGAGAGCTCGCCCGCAGCGTGTCGGTGGCTTTTGGCCCGGCGCCCGCGCCAGGCGCCGCGCCCACGGTGCTGCTCGACGGCCGCGACGTGACGAGCGCCATTCGCACGGCCGAGGTCGACTCCCATGTGAGCGCCGTCTCCGGCGTGCCCGCCGTGCGCGAGGCCATGGTGGCCCAGCAGCGCGCCGTGGGCGCCGCAGGGGACGTCGTTGCCGAGGGGCGCGACATGGGCACCGTGGTGTTTCCCGGCGCCGACGTGAAGGTGTTCCTCTCCGCCGACGCCCGCGCCCGCGCCAGGCGCCGCACCATGGAGCGCGAGGGCACCGACCCATGCGCGCCCGGCGCCAAGGTGGCCGACGAGGCCCTGTTCGAGCGCATCTACCAAGACATCCTCGCTCGCGACGCCGGCGACAGGGCCCATGCCGTGGGCGCCTTGCGCTGCGCCGACGACGCGGTGCGCCTGGACTCCACGTCCATGACGCCCGAGCAGGTCATCGACTCCATAGCCTCGCTCGTGGCAGACGCCCGCACCAAGAAGGCGGCCGCGCCCGCCCCGGCCGTCGCTGATTCCAAAAAGCCCGCCGACACTCCCGCCCCGGCCAAGCCCTCTGTCAAGGCAAAGGCGGCCGGCTCCAAGGGCGCCTCGGCCCCCATGCGCCCCTTCCACAACACCTGGAACGACTACTACGATCACGGCATGGCCGAGTTTCCGCTGCCCAGCCGCATGGCCTACTCGGCCGCCTGCGCCCTTGTCTACGGGTTCACCCGCCTCTACTGGCCCTGGCGCTTCGAGGACCTCGAGCCTCTGATCGAGGAGCTCAAAACCCGCCCCGAGGGCACCGTGGTGGTGATGAACCACGTCTCCATGGTGGAGCCCGTGATCTGCGTGGTCATGTTCTGGCGCCACGGCCTGCGCGTCCGCCCCGTGTTCAAGAAGGAGTTCAACAGGAACGACCTCACCCGCTGGGTGTTCACCCGCGTGGGCGGAATTCCCGTGGACCGCGGCACGGCCGACCTCAAGGCCGTGCGCCGCTCCAAGCGCGCCATCCAGCGCGGCGAGTCGGTGCTCATCTACCCGGAGGGCACTCGCGTCCGCAGCGACGATGCCACGGCCGAGATCCACGGCGGCTTCGCCCTCATCGCCCGCATGGCAAAGACAGACGTCACGCCCATGGCCGTGGTGGGCGCTCGCGACGTCACGCCCGAGGGCAAGCGCTTCCCCAGGCCCCACCGCGTGTTCTTCAAGGTGGGCAGGCCCATCAAGTTCGGCTCCCTGGGCGTCAAGGGGCGCCGCGAGCAGCTCGACGCCATGGAGCGCCGCGCCATGGACCGCGTATGGGAGCTGCGCGCCGAGCTTCGCCGTGAGCATCCGGGGGAGTGGTAGGGATGGCCTCCATCGTCGTGGCCGACCACGCGGGCGCCTGCTTTGGCGTGGAGCGCGCCCTCTCCCTCGTGGAGGGCGTGCTCTCGGCCGGGGGCACACCTGTGCACACCATGGGGCCGCTCATCCACAACCCGCAGGTCGTGGCCTCGCTCGAGGGGCGTGGCGTCGACGCCGTAGGGGAGGGCGATATCGCCTCGCTGCCCGCGGGCGACCGCGTGGTGCTGCGCAGCCACGGTGTGGTGCCCCAGGTGACCGAGGAGGCGCTCGCGGCTGGCCTCGAGGTGGTGGACGCCACGTGCCCCTACGTGAAGAAGGTACACCGAGCCGCCCAGCGCCTGGCCGCCGAGGGCTACGAGGTGGTTGTGGTGGGCCAGGCCGGCCATCCGGAGGTGGAAGGCATCCTGGGTCATGCCCCCGGAGCCCACGTGGTGGGCTCGGCAGCAGACGCCCGCGCCCTGCCGGCCGCCAAGCGCGTGGGCGTGGTGGTGCAGACCACCACGGAGAAGGGCCTCCTCGACGAGGTGGTCTCCGAGCTGCTCGCCCGCTTTGGCGAGGTGCGCGTGCACAACACCATCTGCGAGGCCACGCGCGAGCGCCAAGAGGCAGCCGCCCGCCTGGCCGACGCCGTGGACGTCATGGTGGTCATCGGCGGCAAGAACTCCGCCAACACCACGCGGCTGGCCGAGATCTGCTCGGCCCGCGTGCCCACCTGCCATGTGGAGGCCGCAGGCGAGCTCGACGCGGCCTTCTTCGACGGGGTCGACACCGTGGGCGTCACGGCCGGCGCCTCCACGCCGGCCTCCCAGATCGAGGAGGTCGTGGGCGCCATCCACGCTTTGGCGGGCGATCGTTCGTGAGCGAGCAGCGGCAAAGGGCCGACTACGGCCGTCAGGAGCTGCCCGAGCTGGGCGCTTGGGTCGCGTCAGTGGAGGAGGGGAGCCCCGCCTGGGAGGCCGGGCTCGAGCCGGGCATGCGCGTGGACGCCGTGAACGGCGCGGCCTTGGACGACATCATCACCTGGCGCTGGGAGGCCGACGGCGCTTCCGTGGACCTCGACGTGACCGTGGTGGGAGACGACGGCTCCGAGGAGGCCTGTGCCTGCACGCTGGTTCGCGAGCCGGGCCAGGACTGGGGACTTTCCTTCTCCGACGTTTTGTTCGACGGCATCCGAACCTGCCGCAACGCCTGCGTCTTCTGCTTCATGTCCATGCTTCCCGAGGGCATGCGCGACTCGCTCTACCTGCGAGATGACGACTATCGGCTGAGCTTTTTGCAGGGCAACTTCGTGACGCTCACCAACGTGGGCGACGAGGATCTGGAGCGCATCGTGTCGCACGCGCTCTCCCCGATGAACGTGAGCATCCACGCTGTGTCCCACGAGGCGCGGCGGGCCATGATGGGCCGCAACGAGGCCCGGGGCCTGGAGGTGCTCGAGCGCCTGTGCGCCGAGGGCATCGAGGTGCACGCCCAGGTGGTGCTCTGCCCGGGCCTCAACGACGGCGAGGAGCTCGTCCGCACGCTCGACTACGTGGAGAAGAGGCCTGCCATCACGTCTTTGGCCATCGTCCCCATGGGCTACACCAAGAACTCGCCGTTTTCCAAGAGTTACTCCGACGATCCGGAGGCGGCCCGCGAGGTGGTGGGTCTGGTGGCGCCCTACCAGGAGCGTGCCCGCGCCACTTTGGGCATAACCCGCTTCCAGCTGTCCGATGAGTTCTACGTGGCCGCGCGCCTGGACCCGCCGCCTGCCGCCGACTACGATGGCTACCCGCAGTACTACGACGGCATCGGCATGCTGAGGAGCTTCATCGACGACACGTCCCGCGTGGTGGCGGAGCTTCCCGCCAAGGTCGCGGCCGTGGCCCGCGCGCTGGAGGAAGGCGACCTTTCCCTGCTGCTCGTGTGCGGCGAGGCGGCCCAGGAGGTCTACCGAGACTTTTTGGACAGGGCCGGCTGGGCCCCCCGCGCCCGGGTCTTTGCCGTGCGCAACGACTACTTCGGCGGCGACGTCAACGTGACCGGCCTCATCGTGGCCGAGGACCTGCTCGCCCAGCTGCCTAATGCGCTTTCGGGCACCGTGGTGGTGCTGCCGGACCTCATGCTCAACTTTGACTCCGTGACCCTGGACGGCATGTCCGCAGACGAGGTCACCGATCGGCTCACTGCCCGCGGGGCCGATGCCTTTTTCATCGAGACCCTGCCTGAAAGCCTCGTAGACGGCGTTTTCGGGCACCTTCTCAACGGGTAACAAGCATAATCAAGGGGTTTTGTCTGTACTGTGCCGAGGAGTGATCCATGCCCAAGCCCATCGTCGCCGTCGTGGGACGCCCCAACGTGGGGAAGTCCACTTTGGTCAACCGCATCGCACAGGGCCGCGACGCCATCGTCCACGAGTCCCGCGGCGTCACCCGCGACCGCTCATACCATGAGGCCGACTGGAACGGCGAGGAGTTCGTTCTCATCGACACAGGCGGCATTGAGAACGGCCGCACCGACGACGCCTTCTCCGGCCGCATCCGCGAGCAGGCCCTTGCCGCTGTGGAGGAGGCCGACGCCATCGTCTTTGTGGTGGACGGCCGCACCGGCGCGACAGAGGAGGACGAGGCTGTGGCCCGCATCCTGCGCCGCAGCGACAAGTCGGTCTTTTTGTGCGTGAACAAGGTGGACGACCCCGCGAACGAGGCCGCCCTCTGGGACTTCTACTCGCTGGGACTCGACGAGCCCCGGGCCATCTCGGCGCTTCACGGCACGGGCACGGGCGATTTGCTCGACGACCTCGTGGCGGCGTTTCCGCCTGAGCCTGCCCACGAGGACGTCTACCCCGAGGGCACGGTGAACATCGCCATCATCGGCCGGCCCAATGTTGGCAAGTCGTCGCTGGTAAACCGCATCGCCGGGCGCAACCGCTCCATTGTGAGCAACGTCGCTGGCACCACCCGCGACGCCGTGGACATCGTGGTGGAGAAAGACGGCGAGTACTTCCGCATCGTCGACACGGCCGGCATGCGCAAGCGCTCCGTGGTCCATGAGGACATCGAGTACTACTCCATGGTCCGCGGGCTGCGCGCCATCGACGAGGCCGACGTCTGCCTGCTCGTGGTGGACTCCTCCGAGGGCATGACCGAGCAGGACCAAAAGATCGCCGGCCTCGCCATCGAGCGAGGCTGCGCCCTCGTGGTGATCCTCAACAAGTGGGACCTCGTCGACACCGAGCGCAAGCGCGAGGAGGTGGCCATGTCGGTGGACCGCCGCCTCGACTTCGCCCCTTGGGCGCCCCGCCTGCGCATCTCCGCCCTCACCGGCCGTTCCGTGGACAAGATCTGGGCCGTCGTGTCCCAGGTGTGCGAGAACCGCTCGCGCCAGGTGCCCACCTCGGCTTTGAACGACCTGCTTCAACGCCTGCGCGAGACCGGCCACACCGTGTCGCGCGACCGTAAGCGCTTGCGCATCATGTACGGCACCCAGACGGGGAACAAGCCCCCTGTCTTTGCGTTCTTCTGCAACTACCCCGAGGTGGTCGACGACAACTTCCGCCGTTACCTCGAGAACCGGCTCCGGGAGAACTTTGATCTGGAGGGCACGCCTGTGCGCCTCCGCTTCCGTAGAAAGGACTCGTGACCGCCATGGGCACATCCGTAACGCTCGTTCTGCTCTTGTTGATGCTCGCCACCTATTGCATCTGCGGCATCCCTTTCGGCCTGCTCTTTGGCAGCGCCGACGGCGTTGATGTGCGCGCCAAGGGCTCGGGCAACATCGGCACCACCAACGTGGCCCGCGAGGTGGGTGCCAAGGCCGCCGCCCTCACGCTGCTCTGCGACATCGCCAAGGGCTTCGTGTGCACGTTCTTTGGGGTGCAGCTGCTCGCCTTCTTCTGCTTTGGCGGTGACGTCGCCACCGTGCTGCCCATGGGCGCTTGGTCCTGGTGCGGCGCCTGCCTGTTTTTGGCGGCCGTGTGCGGCCACGTCTTCTCGCCCTACCTGCGCTTTAAGGGCGGCAAGGGCATTGCCGTGGGCTTTGGCGCGGCCCTTGGCATCTCCTGGCCCATCGCCTTGGGCCTCCTTGTGGTCTGGGCGCTCTGCACCGTGCCGTCCCGCGTGGTGAGCCTTGGCTCCGTTGCCGCTGCCGTAGCGTTGCCGTTCCTTGCGTTCTTCATCTACCAGCCCAGCTCTTGGGCCTTTGAGCTGCCCTTTGTCCTGGTCGCCGTCGTGGTGGTGTGGGCTCACCGCCAAAACATCGCCAAGATGCGCGCCGGCGACGAGTCCACGTTCTCCATGAAGAGCGGCGACTCGCCCGACGAGGCCGTCTCTGCCGAGGAGGCCGCCCGCGCCGACGTCTCCGAGGCCGGTCGTGCCCACGAGCCCTCCGCCTTCGATCGCGCCCGTCGTTCCGCTTTGGCCGAAACGGCCGCCGTGGACAGCGCAGAGCGCTCCCAGTCGGTGGCCGAGGTGCAGGAGGAGGCCCAAGAGGCCGCCGAGAAGGACGCCTCCGAGGTGCCGCCCATGGGCGAGGGGCTCTTCTTCGGCGACGAGGACGTGGTGACCGAGCACATCAAGGACGAGGCCAAGAGGGGTGAGTGACATGAGCGACTTCGCAGCAGACAAGGTTGCCGTCATCGGCATGGGCTCCTGGGGCACCGCGGCGGCGGGCCTTCTTGCGAGAAACGCCGCGCAAGTGTGCGGCTGGGCCCTTGAGGACGAGGTCGCCCGCGGCATCACCGATGGTCACCGCAACCCCCTCTACCTCTCGGGCTACGAGCTCCCGGACAACGTGCGGGCCACCACCTCCCTGGAAGAGGCCGTGGAAGGGGCCGAGGCCGTGATCGTGGTGGTTCCTTCCGCCTTCATGCGCTCCACGGCCTCGTCGCTGGCTTCGCTGCTCGGCGCGGACGTGCCCGTGTGCGTGCTCACCAAGGGCATCGAGCCCGAGACCATGATGCTCATGACCCAGGTGGTGGCCGACGTCTGCGGCGGGTCTGAGCGCATGGCCTGCCTGTCGGGCCCCACCCATGCCGAGGAGATCTGCCAGGGCAAGCCCGCCGCCGCCGTGGTGGCCTCGTCGTCCGAGCCCGTGGCCGACCTCTTCCGCTCGCTGTTCATCTCCCAGGCCTTCAGGGCCTACGTGTCTTCTGACCTGGTGGGCGTCGAGGTCTGCGGCGCCGTGAAGAACGTCGTGGCCATCGCCTGCGGCATCGCCCGCGGCCTCGAGCTCGGCGACAACACCACCGCCGTGCTCATGACCCGCGGCCTTGCCGAGATCGGCCGCCTTGCCTGCGCCATGGGCGCCGAGCCCATGACTTGCATGGGCCTTGCGGGCATGGGGGACCTCGCCACCACCTGCATGTCGCCCCATTCGCGCAACCGCACCTTCGGCGCGGCGCTTGTGGCGGGGGAGACCCTCGAGGAGTACCAGGCCCGCACCCGCATGGTGGTGGAGGGCGCCGTGGCGGCCCGTTCGGCCCACGAGCTCGCCCACAGGCTCGGCGTGGACGCCCCTATCGTGGACGCCGTGCACGCCGTGCTCTACGACCATGCGTCCGTGCCGGGCGAGATGCGCCGCCTGCTCGACCGCATGCCCTACGACGAGTTCTACGGCCTGGGCGACCGGGCCTGACATAAGACCGAGGAGCAACCATGGACCACGCGCCCATCCTTATCGCCCCGTCCCTGCTTTCGGCCGACCTTCTCGACCTCAAGGGGGAGCTCTCCTCCATCGAGGCTGCCGACTGGGCCCACATCGACGTCATGGACGGCCACTACGTGCCCAACCTCACCTTTGGGCCGCCCGTGGTCAAGGCCGTCAAAGAGCACGGCGCCCTCGTGGCCGACGTGCACCTCATGGTCACCAACCCCGACGAGTGCGTGGGCCTCTACCTCGAAGCCGGCGCCAACGTGGTGAGCTTCCACATGGAGGCGGCCCGCCACCCGCACCGCATCGTCTCCCAGATCCACGCCGCCGGCGCCAAGGCGGCCGTGGCCGTCAACCCCGGCACCCCCGTGGGCGCCCTGGAGGCGCTCGTCGGCGAGCTGGACATGGTGCTCGTCATGAGCGTCGACCCCGGCTACGGCGGCCAGTCGTTCATCCCGTCCACGCTGTCCAAGCTGCGCGCCCTGCGCGAGCTGTGCGCCCGTGTTGGGGCGAGCCCGCTCGTGGAGGTGGACGGCGGCGTGGGCGCGGGCAACGCCGGCGAGATCGTGGAGGCAGGGGCCAATGTGCTCGTGGCTGGCAGCGCTGTCTTTGGCAGCAAGGACCGTGCGGCCGCCATCGAAGACCTGCGCCGGGCGGGCGCCCTCGGGCAGACGAGGCGCGCCTGACATGGACCGCCGATACGTCTATCTCGACTACGCGGCATCGGCGCCCCTGCGGCCCGAGGCCGTGGCCGCCCGATCCGCCTACGAGGCCGAGCCGTGGGCCTGCGCCAACCCGAGCTCGCTGCACACGCTGGGGCGGGCCGCCCAAGCGTCCCTCGAGGAGGCGCGGCGCGCCATGGCCGCCTGCCTCGGCAACGGCTTCAGGCCCATGGACGTGGCGTTCTGCGGTGGCGGCACCGAGGCCAACAACCTGGGCGTTGCAGGCCTTGCCGAAGGCGCACGCGCCCGCGACCCCAAGCGCTGTCGCGTGCTTGTGAGTGCCGTGGAGCACGACTCAGTCATCGACCTTGTCTCGCCCCTCAAGGCGCGTGGCTTCTCCGTGGACCTCGTGGCTCCCGACGCCTCTGGCGCCGTGGGCTTGGGGCAGGTCGAAGGGTTGCTCGGGCCCGACGTGGCCCTGGTCTGCCTCATGGCCGCCAACAACGAGACGGGGGTCGTGCAGCCCGTCGATGCCGTGGCGGGTGCCGCCAAGGTTGCGGGCGCCTGCGTGTTTGTAGACGCCATTCAAGCCTTTGGGCGCATTCCCCTTGCGCTTTCCCGCGTGGACGGCGTGTCCCTTGCCGGCCATAAGATCGGTGCCCCCCAGGGGACGGGGGTGCTCGCCGTGCGCAGCGGCTCCCCCTACCGCAACCAGGAGTTCGGCGGTGGGCAAGAGGGCGGGGTGCGCCCCGGCACTCAAGACGTTGCGGGCGCCGTGGCCCTTGCCGCCGTCTCGCAGGCATGCGTGGGGGCCATGGACGAGGTTCGCCCCGTGGTGGCCGCGCGGGCCCGGGCGGTGTACGAGCGCCTGTGCGCGCCTGGCACCGGCATCCGGCCCACCGCCGGCATGGACGTGGGCGACGACCGTCTGCCGGGCATTGTCTCCCTTCTGGTGGAGGGCGTAGAGTCTGAGACGCTCATTTTGGCCCTGGACGCCGCAGGCTTCGAGGTCTCTGCGGGCTCCGCGTGCAGCTCGGGGTCGCTCGACCCGAGCCATGTGCTTACGGCCATGGGAATCCCCCGCGACCTTGCCCTGGGGTCGCTGCGCGTCTCCTTTGACGAGCGCGTTGACACCGCCGACCTCGACGCGTTCTGCGACGAGCTTTTGTCCGTGGTGAAGCGCTGGCGCTAGGGGCGCGGCCTTGCTGCGTCCCGCCCACACCAAAGCTCGCCTGAAAGCGATTGAGGGCGCCCCTATTCCTTTTCAGGCGTAGGAAGAGGCGCAGGCACAGGGAGAGGCGCAGGCACAGGGAGAGGCGCAGGGAGGGGCTCGGGAGGAGCGGAGCAGAGGAAAATTGCGGGGTGTCAAAAAGGCGCTCTTAAACTTATAATTCGGCAACGGTTCAAACAGGGGCCAGTTGCGGCCTCTTAAGGAAAGGGGAATGGTTTGAAGGTGCTCGTGGGCCTTTCCGGTGGTGTGGACTCTTCCACGGTCGTGTCTCGGCTGCTTGCCGAGGGACACGACGTGGCGGCGGCTACCCTCGTCATGGAACGCGGCGGGGTGCCTGTGCCCTCGGAGGAAGCCCTGGAACGCGCCCGCGCCCTTTGTGCCTCCCTCGGCGTGGAGCACTATGCCGTCGACGTCGCGGATGCCTTCGAGCGCAGAGTGTGCGGCCCCTTTGCAGAGGCCTACGCCCGGGGCCGCACCCCGAGCCCCTGCGTGGCGTGCAACCGCTTCGTAAAGGTGGCCTCCCTTATCGACTTGGCCGACTCGCTGGGGTGCGACCGTGTGGCCACCGGCCACTACGTGCGCCTGGAGACGGGCGACGACGGCGTGGTGCGCGTGGCCCGGGCTCGGGATCGCTCCAAGGACCAGAGCTACTACCTTTGCGAGCTGAGCCCCTCCCAAGTGGCCCGCTTCATGGCGCCTCTGGCCCAGTCCACCAAGGACGAGGTGCGCGCCGAGGCCAAGGCGGCCCAGATCCCCGCCGCAAACGCCGCCGAGTCCATGGGCGTGTGCTTTGCTCCGGGCGGCGACTACCGTGCCTTTCTCCGCGAGAGACGCCCCGACGCCTTCGAGCCCGGCGACATCATCGACGAGAGAGGACAGGTGCTCGGCCGCCACGGGGGAATCGCGGGCTTCACCGTGGGGCAGCGCCGCGGCCTCGACATCCGCACCGGGGACGGCCCTTGGTTCGTCTCCGCCATCGACCCCGAGTCGCGTCAAGTGTCCGTCGGGCAGGGCGTGCGCCCGACATGCAAGCGCTTCGGGCTCACCCGTGCCGTCCTGACGCGCGAGCCCGCTTGGTTCGAAGGCCGCCAGCTACAGGTACAGACCCACTACCGGGGCCGCCCCCTTGCCGCCCGCATTGTCGTGGACGGCCCGGAGAGTGTCTCGGTGGAGCTCGCGGGCGACGGCGCCTTGGCGGCTCCGGGGCAGACCTGCGCCGTGTACGACGGAGACGTCGTGGTGGCCGGGGGTACCATAGCCTGAACCGACGACCGTCTTGCCAAGGAGGCACCATGCTCGTCTCTGACATCGAGTCCATACTTTTCGAGGCGTTCCCGCCCGCGCTTGCCGAGCCGTGGGACCGTGTGGGCCTTTCGGTGGGCGACCCGGGCGCCGAGGTCACGGGCGTCGCCTGCGCCCTCGACCCGCTTCCCGACACCGTAGCCCGCGCCGCGGCCCAAGGCTGCAACGTGCTGGTGACCCATCACCCGGCATTTCTCGACCCTCCCGACAAGGTCACGCCCCAGGTGCGCACCGGCTCGCTCGGCGGCAAGCTGGTGTGGCAGGCCGCGAGGCTGGGCGTGGCGCTCATCGCCATGCACACGAACCTTGACCGCTCTCCTGCCGCCGTCTCGCTTCCCACTCGGCTCACCAACCTGCCGCTTCTGGGCCGCCTCGAGAAATCCGAGGGCTTTGGCGCCCTTCTCGGCGGGGAGGGACGCAGCGCCTCGGCCGTTGCCGAGTGCTTCGGCGAGGCCTATGGCTGCTCTCCCACGCTCTTCGGCGACCCCGACGTGCGCTGCGAGCACGTGGGCTTTTGCTCCGGCTCCCTTGGCGACCTATGGAAGGAAGCTGTGGCCTCGGGCTGTCAGGCCGTGGTGACTGGAGAGCTTGGGTACCATCGTGCCCTGGCTGCCGCAGAGGCCGGATGCGCGGTTATACTGTTGGGGCACGACGTGTCAGAGCTGCCCTATGCCCGCCTGCTGGCAGCCAGCGTCACCGAGCGCCAGGACACGGTGCCCGTGGTGACGCTGTCGGAGCAGGCCCATTGGCGCATCTGCCTCGACCCACGTTCCATAGGCCACTGACGGCCGCCCCGCATTGCGGGGTCAAACCGAGGGGACTGCCCATGACCGACGCCGACGCCCTGCGGCGCCTCCAAGAGATCGACCTCGAGCTTCTCCGCATCTCGAAGGAGGGCAAAGAGCTGCCTCAGCGGGCCAAGATCGAGGCTGCGAAGGCTGCGCGCAAAAAGGTGGACGGCGAGCTCACCAAGATCGTGGGCCAGCGCAAGGACCTCGAGATCGAACTCAACGACATCGGCCACCGCCGCCGCGATGCCGAGCGCCAGCTCAACGAAATCTCCGACGCCCAGGGCTCCGCGAACTTCCGCGCCACCGCCGACCTCGAGGCGAGGCTCACCATTGTGGCCAAGGTGCTCGAGAAGGCCGACTTCGACTCCGACGCCGTGACGGAGCGCCTCATCACCGCCGAGCGTGCCGAGAAGAACGCCCGCGCGCTCCAGGCCCGCCTCGACGCCGAGACCGCGTCGCTCGCCGCCGCGGCCAAGGAGGCCCTGCTGGCCTTGCGCGACCGCCAGGAGGCCCTCGTGCGCGAGAGAGACTCCATCACCGCCTCCCTGTCGCCCGAGCTTCAACTTCGCTACATCAAGGCGCGCAAGCGCTTCGGCACCATGGCCGTGGAGACCTTGGACGGCAACAAGCCCTCCTCCTGCCGCGTGACCCTGCAGCCGTCGCAGTACTCGGACCTCAAGCGCAGAAACCAGTCGGTGGACGAGTGTCCCTACTGCCACCGCATCCTGCTCACCAACTTCTCGTAACCCGCAAGGACCCAACCTATGAACGTTGTTCTTGGCGTTACCGGCTGCATAGCCGCCTACAAGGCTGCCGAGGTGTGCCGCGGCCTGCAGAAGGCCGGCTGTAAGGTGCGGGTGACCATGACCGAGGCGGCCACCCGCTTTGTGGGGGCAGCCACCTTCGAGGGGCTCACCTCGACGCCCGTGGCGAGCGACCTGTTCGCATGGCCCCTCTCGGCCATTCCCCACATCGAGCTGGGCGAGTGGGCCGACGTCTTTCTCGTGTGCCCCTGCACTGCCGACGTCATGGCAAAGATCGCCTGCGGCATTGCCGACGACTGCCTCACCTCGGCGGCCCTCGCCACCACGGCGCCCTTGCTTGTGGCACCGGCCATGAACGTCCACATGTGGCACAACCCGGCGACCCAGGCCAACCTCTCCGCGCTTCGCGACCGTGGCGTGTCGGTGATCATGCCGGCCTCGGGCCGCCTTGCCTGCGGGGACGTGGGCGAGGGCAAGCTCGCCTCTGTGGACAAGATCGTCTCGGCTGCGCTCGCCTTTCAGGAGCGCCCTCTGGCCGGAACCCGCGTGCTCGTGACGGCAGGGCCCACCCATGAGGCCATCGACCCGGTGCGCTACATCGCCAACGCCTCCTCGGGAAAGATGGGCTACGCCGTGGCCGCAGAGGCCGCGCGCCGTGGCGCCGAGGTGTGCCTGGTGTCGGGCCCGTGCAGCCTGCCTGCGCCTGCCGGCGTGGAGCGCGTCGACGTGGTGTCGGCCGCCGACATGCACGCCGCCGTCATGGAGCGCGCCGGCTGGGCCGACGTGGCCGTGTGCGCGGCTGCCGTGGCCGACTACACGCCCGCCGCGCCGGCCGACCACAAGCTCAAGAAGGCCGAGGGGCGTCTTGACTCCGTGGAGCTTGTGGAGACCGCAGACATCTTGGCCGACCTTGCCGCCTCGGGGCAGGTGGGCTATGTGGCCGGCTTTGCCGCCGAGACCCGCGACCTTCTGGCCAACGCCAAAGCCAAGTTGAAGTCCAAGGGTGCAGACCTCCTCGTGGCAAACGACGTCTCGCGCCCCGACTCCGCCTTTGGCTCCGACACCGACCACGTGTGGCTCCTTGACGCGACGGGCGCCCAGGAGTTTGCAACCGCTTCCAAGACCGACGTGGCGCGCGCCATTTGGGACCGTATCCAGGGCGCCCGCCCAACGACCAAAGAAAAGGGCAAATAATGCCGTACATCGGATGTCACCTGTCCACCACCAAAGGCTACAAGGCCATGGGGACCACGGCGCTCGACATCGGCGCGGACACGTTCGCCTTCTTCCCCAGGCCGCCGCGCGGCGGCGCCATGCGCGCCCTCGACCAGGCGGACCTCGACGGCCTTGTCTCCATCATGGAGGAGCACGGCTTTGGGCCCCTCGTGGCCCACGCCCCCTACGTGTATAACCTCGCCTCCGCCAAGGAGGAGGTGCGTGAGCGCACGCGCCAGACCATGGTCGAGGACATCGAGCGCCTCGACCTCATCCCGGGATGCCTCTACAACTTCCATCCCGGCGCCCATGTGGGACAGGGCGCCGAGCGGGGCATCGAGCTCGTGGCTGAGGGCCTGAACGCGGTGCTGCGCGAGGGGCAGCGCACGCCCGTGCTCCTGGAGACCATGGCCGGCAAGGGCTCCGAGCTCGGGCGCTCCTTTGAGGAGCTCGCCGCCATCATCGACGCTGTGGAGCTGGACGGGCTCGTGGGCGTGTGCCTCGACACCTGCCACATCTCCGACGGCGGCTACGACGTGGCGGCCGACCTGGGCGCGGTGCTCGACGAGTTCGACGCCACGGTGGGCCTCGACCGCCTCCGTGCGCTGCACCTCAACGACTCCAAGAACCCCGTCGGCTCGCACAAGGACCGCCATGAGCGCCTGGGGCAGGGCACCATAGGCTTGGCGCTCTTCGAGGCCGTGGTGCGCGAGCCGCGCCTTTCGGGCCTGCCCATGATCTTGGAGACCCCGTGCGACCTTTCCGGCTATGCCGAGGAGATCGCCCTTTTGCGCGCCGCGGCCAAGGGGGAGTGACGTGGAGATCCTCATCGGCCTGGAGGACGCGAGCCTCGAGTGGCCGGGGAAGAAGGTCCTGGTCGACCAGACCGCCACCGTGGCCGCGGGCGACCGCTGCGGCGTGGTGGGCAGAAACGGCGACGGCAAGTCGAGCCTTCTGCGCCTCATCGACAAGACCCTGGAGCCCGACTCCGGCCGCGTGACCTGGCGAAACGGCATCTCGGTGGGCATGCTCGGCCAGAGGGACTCCCTCGACGACGAGGCCTCGGTGGCAACGGCCGTCTTTGGCGACGTGCCCCGCTACGTCTGGGCCTCCGACCCGGCGTGCCGCTCGGTGGCGGGCGCCCTGCTCGGCGGCATATCCCTCGACGACGTGGTGGAGCGCCTCTCCGGCGGCCAGCGCCGCAGGGTGGACCTCGCCCGGGTGCTTGTGGGCCGCTGGGACGTCCTGCTCATGGACGAGCCCACGAACCACCTCGACATGGAGGGCATCCACTGGTTGGCAGAGCACCTGCGCCGTCGCTGGCCGGAAGGGCAGGGCGCGCTGCTCTGCGTGACCCATGACCGCTGGTTCCTCGACGAGGTGTGCACGTCCATGTGGGAGGTGCACGACGGGGTCATCGACCCCTTCGAGGGCGGCTACTCCGCCTACATCCAGCAGCGCGTGGAGCGGCAGCGCCTGGCCCAAAAGGCCGAGGAGCGACGCCAGAACACGCTGCGCCGCGAGCTCGCGTGGCTCTCCCGCGGCGCGCAGGCGCGTTCCTCCAAGCCCAAGTTCCGCATCAAGGAGGCCTTGGCCCTCGTGGCCGACGACCCGCCTCTGCGAAACGACCTCGAGCTCAAGCGCCTGTCGGTGGCCCGTCTGGGCAAGCAGGTGTTCGAGCTTGACGGCGTGGCGGCAGGCCGTCCGGGAAAGCCGCCCGTGGTGAGCGGCCTCGACTGGCTCATCGGCCCCGGGGAGCGCATCGGCATCCTGGGCGCCAACGGCGCCGGCAAGACCACCCTGCTCGAGACCGTGCTCGGCAACCTGCCTCCTCTGGCCGGGTCGGTGAAGCGCGGCAAGTCGGTGCGCGTGGGCCGCATGGACCAGCAGCTGGAGTCCTTCCGCGACAAGGGCGACTGGACCGTGGCCGACCTGCTCGGGCAGTACCGGCGCACCTGCGTCATCGGCGGCAAGGAGCAGTCCACCACGTCGCTTCTGGAGAGCCTGGGCTTTGAGTCAAAGGAGACCTTCACGCGCCTGGGCGACCTCTCCGGCGGCCAGCGCCGCCGCTTGGCGCTGCTCTGCGTGCTTTTGGAGGAGCCCAACGTGCTCGTGCTTGACGAGCCCGGCAACGACCTGGACACCGACATGCTCGCCGTCATGGAGTCCTTGCTCGACGAGTGGCCCGGCACGCTTCTGCTGGTCACCCACGACCGCTACCTCATGGAGCGCGTGACCGACGACCAGTACGCCATCGTGGACGGGATGTTGCGCCATATGCCCGGCGGCGTGGACCAGTTCCTCGCGCTGCCCCACGCGGCCCCGCGCGAGCTCGACACGTCCGGCCCGCAAGACCAGGCCAAGGGCTCCGGCGCCGCGGGTTCCATGAGCAACAGCGAGCGTCGCGACCTCAAGCGCCGCTTCGACGCGGTTGCCCGGCGTCTGGAGAAGCTCCGCGGCGAGCCGGCGCGCATCGAGGCCGAGATGGCTGCGGCGGACGGCAGCGACTACGAGAGCCTCACTGCCCTCCAAGAAGAGCTCGACGGGGTCAGAGGCGAGATCTCGTCTCTGGAGGACGAGTGGCTCGAGCTGGCCGATCGGCTCGACATAGGGTAGGCAGCCATGGGAGAGCTCGCACGGCGCTTTTTTGGCCCCTACCGGCGCTGGCTGGTGGCAGGGCCTTTGATGAAAACGCTCGAAGTAGTCTTTGACCTGCTCACGCCCTTGGTCATCGCCTGGATGATCGACTCGGGCGTGCGGCAGCAGGATGAGTCCGTGGTCGTGCGCGGGGCTGCGGCCCTGGTGTTCTTTGCCTTTTGCGGCTTCGGCTTCACCCTTGTGTGCCAGAAGATGGCCTCCCTTGCGAGCCAGGGCATGGGCACCGACGTGCGCCGCGCGCTCTTTCGCGCCGTCAACCGCTTCTCCTTCGCCGATATCGACCGCTTTGGCACCCCCTCGCTCATCACGCGCGTGACCAACGACGTGAACCAGCTCCAGGTGGCCGTGGCCATGCTCATCCGCCAGGTCATTCGCTGGCCGGTGCTGGCCGTGGGCGCCATCGTCTGCGCCCTAGCCCTAGACCCCGTGCTCGGTGCCGTCTTCTGCCTGTGCCTGCCGGCCACGCTGGCCGTGTTCTACCTGGTTATGCGCCGCAGCATCCCGTACTTTTCCTCCATGCAGGCAAAGCTCGACCGCATCGGCACCATCGTGCGCGAGGCCCTTTCCGGGGTGAGGGTCGTGCGGGCCTTCTCGCGGGAGGACTTCGAGGAGAGGCGATTCGAGCGCGCCGCCGCCGACCAGGCCGCCGACGCCGTGGCCGCCGGCAGGCTCTCGGCGCTGCTCAACCCCTCGACGTTCCTCATCCTCAACGCGGGCGTCTGCGCCATCCTCTGGCTCGGCGCCGGGCAGGTGTGGGCCGGCGACCTGGAGCAGGGCGAGCTCATGGCCCTGATCGGCTACATGAACCAAGTGTTGGTGAGCGTGGCCTACATCGCCAACCTGGTGGTGATCTTCACCCGCGCCCAGGCCTCGGCGCAGCGCGTGCGCGAGGTGCTCGACTGGGAGCCCTCTGTCACGGACCCCGGCGGCCCCGTGCCGCCCCCGGTGCCCGGTGCCTGCGCCGTGGCCTTTGACGGGGTCTCCTTCGCCTATCCGGGAAGCGGCCGCCGGGCCTTGGCAGACGTCTCGGTGGAGCTTGCTCCTGGCGAGGTGCTCGGCGTCATCGGCGGCACCGGCTCGGGCAAGTCCACCTTTGCGAACCTTGTGGGGCGCTTCTACGACGTCTCGGCCGGCTCGGTCAGCGTCTTGGGTACCGATGTGCGCGACTGGCCTTTTGCGGGGCTCCGGTCGGCGGTGTCGTTCGTGCCCCAGGAGTCGGCCCTGCTCTCTGGAACCGTTCGCGACAACCTGTGCTGGCGCGACGGCTCGGCCACCGACGACGAGCTCTGGGAGGCCCTCGAGCGGGCGCAGGCCGCCGACTTCGTGCGGGGGCGCCCCGAGGGGCTCGACGCCCCGGTGGAGGCCGGCGGAAAGAACTTCTCCGGGGGGCAGCGCCAGCGCCTCTGCATCGCCCGCGCCATTGTGGGCGCCCCGTCGGTGCTCGTGATGGACGACGCCGCCTCGGCCCTGGACTACGCCACCGACGCCCGGCTGCGCGCCGCGCTCGGGGCCTGGGACGGCGCTCCCGCCCGCATCGTGGTCTCCCAGCGTGTTGCCTCTGTGCTCCATGCGAATCGCATCCTCGTGCTCGACCGCGGGCGGGTGGCCGGCCTGGGCACCCACGAGGAGCTCGTGGAGACGTGCCCCGTCTACAGGGAGACGTGTCTGTCCCAGCTCGAGCGCGAGGAGGTGCTGGCATGAGGTGGGTGGACGCCGGGCCCAGGCAGGTGCTGGCGCGCATTGTCGCCTACGTGCGCCCCCACAGGGGCCTTGTGGCCGCAGCGTTTCTCGCGGCGGTGGGCGGGCAGGGCCTTGCCCTTGTGGTGCCGGTGCTCGTGGGCCTTGCCATCGACGCCGTAGTGGGGCAGGGAAGTGTGGCCTGGGCCGACCTCTCCTGGCTTTTGGGCGTACTGGTTTGCGTGGTCGCTGTGGTTGCCCTGCTGCAATGGCTGCAGGGCTACCTCACCAGCCGCCTCACCTATGAGACGGTGCGCGACCTGCGCGACGCCGCCTACGGCAAGTTCCGTCGCCTTCCGGTCTCCTACATCGACGAGCACCCCCACGGCGACCTCATGTCGCGCGTGGTCAACGACGCCGACGCCGTGGGCGACGGCCTGCTCCAGGGCATGCAGCAGCTCTTCTGCGGCGTCGTGGCCGTGACGGGCACGCTCGCATTCATGTTCTGGATCTCGCCCCCCATGGCCGTGGTCGTGGTGGTGGTCACGCCCGTCTCGGTGCTCGTTGCCGCCTTTATCGCCAAGGTGGGGCACACGAGCTTTGCCGCCCAGCAAAAGATCCAAGGGGAGCTGGGCGGATACGTGGAGGAGCACGTTTCCCATCAGCGCCTGCTGTGGGCCTTCGGTCGCGCCGAGGAGGCCGAGGCGGGCTTTGCCGCCCTCAACGACCGCCTCTACACCGTGGGCGAGCGGGCCCAGTTTGCCGGGTCCCTCACCAACCCCGGCACCCGCTTTGCCAACAACGTCGTCTATGCGGTGGTGGCGGCCATCGGCTGCTGGGCCTGTCTCACGGGCTTTCCCGGCCCGTTGTCCATCGGCGGCGTGCAGAGCTTTCTGTCCTACACCACCCAGTACACGAAGCCCTTCAACGACATCTCCGGCGTCATGACGCAGCTCCAAACCGCCTTCGCGAGCGCCCGGCGCCTCTTCTCCCTCATCGACGCCCCCGAGCAGGCGCCAGACCCGCAAGACGCGGCCGTGCTGCCCGAGGAGCCCACGGGCGACATGGGCTTTGACGACGTCAGCTTTGGATACGAGCCGGGTCGCCCCCTTCTGAAGGGCGTCACCTGGCACGCAAACCCTGGAGAGCGCATAGCCGTGGTGGGGCCCACGGGATGCGGCAAGACCACCCTGATCAACCTCTTGCTCCGCTTCTACGACGCGGACTCGGGCGTCGTTCGGGTGGACGGGCACAACACGCAGGGCCTTACGCGGCAGAGCCTGCGCCGTGCCTTTGGCATGGTGCTGCAGGACACGTGGCTCTTTGAGGGCACGGTGGCCGAGAACATCGCCTACGGTCGGCCCGACGCCACCCGGGAGGAGGTCCGTGTCGCGGCCAAGCGCGCCTTTGCGGCCGACTTCATCGAGCGCATGCCCGAGGGCTACGACACCCGGGTGGGGGAGGGCGGCGCCGGCCTTTCCCAAGGAGAGCGCCAGCTTTTGTGCATCGCCCGGGTCATGCTGGTAGACCCGCCCATCCTTTTGCTCGACGAGGCCACGAGCTCCATCGACACCCGCACCGAGGCCCTTGTGCAGGAGGCCTTCGACGTCATGATGGCCGGGCGTACCTCGCTCGTGGTGGCCCATCGCCTGTCCACGGTGCGCTCTGCTGACCAGATCCTCGTCATGGGCGACGGCGGCATCGTGGAGCGGGGGACCCATGAGGAGCTGCTTGCCATGGATGGGGCCTACGCCCGCCTTTACCGGAGCCAGTTCGAGGGGTAGGGCCGCCTCCTAGACGGACCGGTCGCCGTTCTCATCGAGGCTTTTGTCCAGGTCGGCAGGGACCACCGGCGGTATCCACGACAGCCGCGTCTTGGGGATGCGTCCCATGGCCGGTCCCAGGGCCTTGGCCCACAGGGCGATCACAAAGCCGGTCCCCACGGCGGCCAGGACCGTGCCCTCCCTGACATTTCGCAGCTCCGAGAAGAACAGCAGCGAGAACGCCGCCCCCGCCGCCACCAGGACCACGTCGAAGGCGACCTTCACCCGGTGGTAGGTGTGGCCGGAGAGGCGCGAGATCACCGAGGCCAGGGCGTCTCCCGGCGTCATGAGCAGGTCGGCCGTGGTCTGCAAGTACACGCCCAGGGCCAGCACCGCCACCGACACCACCGTGCACAGGAGCTGGACGGGGTAGACGTCGTTGGGGATGGGGTCGAACAGCAACATCCACATGTCGACGGAGGCCGACATGGCCAGCACCACCGGCACCTGGAGGAGCTGGGCCACGGGAAAGCGCCTGCGTAGGAGGACGAGCTCCGCCACGAGGCAGAGGGCGTTCATGGCAAACGAGCACATGCCGAGGGAGACGGCGGTGATGCCGTTGTCCTGGAAGAGGTCGTAGAAGACGGCGGGCACCACCGAGATGGGCGTGGTGCCCGTGAGGGAGTGCTTGGACAGGGCCACCGACATGCCCACGAGCAGCACGCCCACGGCCATGAGGGTCACGCGGGCGAGCACGCCCCTGCCAGGTCCTCTCGCGTCCGTGCCCGCGTCGCCCATGGTGCCTCCCGTCGTCCGTTCCCACCTATGTCTATATAACCGCGGGGGCCGGCGGGCTTTCAAGGACCCGGGCCGGCGGACGGGGCGTCCCCCCCTAGAGGCTGAGGATACCCATGAGGAGGCGCACGAGCACAGGCCCGGCCGCGGCGAACGCGGCGACGAGGCAGGCGGCCCCTGCGGCCGACAGGGCCACGGCAACCCTGCGGGAGCGGGCCACCTCCTCGGGGGAGACGGGCATGGGCTCTCCGCGGTTCTCGAGGGTCCTGGCGAAGCTCCCGTGGATGGCGGCGCCGATGGCCTTGAAGCAGGCGGCGGCAAAGAGCGCCCCGGCGGCAACAAGCAAAACGACCGCCACGGCACCCACCTGCGCCATGGCCCCCAGGTAGGCAAGGGAGAGCGCCAGGCAGGCGAGTAGGAGCGGGACAAGGCAGGCGAGAAGGATGCGGCCCATGGGACCCTCCTTTTGGCAGTTTGGGGTGGAGGGCCGTTTCTGCGGCCCTAGACGCTGGGCTATCATAGCCCAAACACCCCTATGCCCAAGGAGCCTCCCATGCTTGTGGACCCCACAAAGACCGCCCTGCTCGTCGTCGACGTACTCGAGGCCACCGTCGAGGGCCGCGAGGCCGACCCCGCCCTCGACGCCTTCGCCTCCGCCTGCACCGAGGTCGTGAAGGCGTGCCGCGCCTGCGACATCCCTGTGATCTTCCTCGACGACGCCCACGTGCCGGGCCTCGACCGCGAGCTGGAGCTTTGGGGTGAGCACGGCATCGCCGGCTCTCCCGCTGCCCAGCCAGCGGCATGCCTTGAGCCGTGCGACCGCGACTTCGTCATTGAGAAGCGCAGGTACTCGGGTTTCTTCCAGACCGATCTCGACCTTACCCTCCGGGAGCTCGGTTGCGACCGCGTGGTGGCCATCGGGTTCGACAGCAACATCTGCGTGCTCCAGACCCTCGCCGACGCCTACTTCCTGGGTTACGACTCCCTGGCGGTGGCCGACGCCTGCCGCAGTACCTTGGTGGGCTCAGAGGCTGGCGCCTTGGAGTACTTCCGTCGATGCTACGGCACTGACGTGGTGTCGCTCGCCGAGTTCAAGGAGCGCCTGACGGGTGCCATTCCAGCCTAGTTTAAGGAAAAACCCCAGCGTAACTGACATATATGTCCTTCTCTGGCATAAAAGGAGGGACTGTGGCTATACTCTCTCCAACGCGGGTTAGGTGCACTTTGTAAATCATTCAGCCGCGTGAAGGGACGCCTAAAACAGGGCGCCCACAAATACGACAAAGGAGGTCGTATGGTCAGGTATTGGGCCAACATGATTCGAGGCAACATCTCCCGTCTCTCCGAGGTTCCCGAGCTTTACCGCGAGAACGTCCGCGCGCTCATCGAGGAGCAGTAAACCTTCGTTTTCATCAGGTGATGACACATGGGCATTGCGATGCTTTGAGGCTCTCGTCGTAGGCGAGAGCCTCTTTTTTGTGCCGATGGACCTGTGTTCCGAACGTCCTGATATATGGGGTCCGGGGTGCCGTCGGCTGATGTCCGAGAAACTTGGCGTTCTTGCTTGCATTGCCCCCGGCGCGATGGTAGAGTTCTCTCTGTTGCCCGCGGGCAGCCAAGAACGGGTGGTGGCGCAGTTTGGTAGCGCACTTGACTGGGGGTCAAGGGGTCGCTGGTTCGAATCCAGTCCACCCGACCAGTAAAATCGCAGGTCATCGGGGTTGCCCGGTGGCCTGTTTTTTTGTGGAGGCAAGGCTGGGGGCAAAATCCTGGCGGCCATATTGCGATGTTTACGTCTTCAGCCCGTCTCTGCGCCTGAAAGCGAATGAGGGCGCCCCCATTCGCTTTCAGGCGCAGGAGGAGAGCGCAGGAGAAAGGCGATTCTCTCCAGACAAGAAAAGCCCCTTGGCACCGGAGTGCTAAGGGGCCGAGTCGCCGGTTTGTGTGCGGCGCCGCGTAGGGTGCCTGCCCTTACTGGGCGGCGGAGCGGGCGAGGTTGCCCTTCTTGAGGCAGCGCGTGCAGACGTTCATCTTGCGCTTGTGGCCATTCTGGAAAATGGTGACGCGCTGGATGTTGGGGCGGAACTTACGATTGGTAACGCGGTGGGAGTGGCTGATAGAATGACCAGCAACCGGGTGCTTACCGCAGATTTCGCAGACCTTCGACATTTGTTTTTCCTCCATTACGCGGGCGCCATTGCGCACGCCTATATGCAACAGCTGTCCAAATATAGCACACACGCCTTGACGTGCAACGAACCTACATGGTCTGTGCGTTTCTTCATGTTCCCCTTGACGCGGCGCTCCATGGGACAAATAATTCCCCCAGAAAATATTTCTGGTAGAAAGGAGTTCCATGGAAGGCGTGGGCGAATCCCTTGGTGCCTGCGGCACCCCTACCCAAGAGCCGGTTCCCGATGGGATCCGCGGCCTCGCGGAGGACTTCATCACCGAGATGTGCTCCATCCGGCGCCTGGCAAAGCCGCCGGTGGGCCAAATCGACGGCCATGACTTGCGCCTGGAGGACGCGGGTCGCGGCTGCATGGGTCTTCTCCGGGTGTTGTCGGAGGAGGGCGGCCACGCGAGCCCCTCGTTGGTTGCGCGTCGCCTCGACCTTACTCCGGCGCGGGTCTCTAACATCCTGGCAGCCCTCGAGCGCGGGGGGCTCGTTGAACGCGGCCCCTCTGACGGCGACCGCCGCCGGGTGGAGATCCGCCTGACTGATCGAGGGCACGCCATAGACCGGCACATGAAAGAGATGTTCGTCGACCGCACAGCAAGGCTTCTCGCTGCCATCGGCGAGAAGGACACCCAGGAGCTCGTGCGCATCATGGGCCGCATCGTCTCCGTCCTGGAGGCTGCGGCCGACAATGACGGAAAGGGGGAGCAGTGAAGGTCTTTCGCTACCTCAAGGGCCATGGCCTTGCCGTGGCCCTTGTCGTGGTCCTGCTCGTCGTTCAGGCAAACCTCGAGCTGTCGCTGCCGGGATATATGAGCGACATCATCGATGTGGGCGTCCAGCAGGGCGGCATCGAGGGGCCGGTGCCCCGCACCATCTCAGAGGAGGGCCTGTCCGACCTCGAGATGTTCATGGCGGAGCCGGACGTCTCGCTTGTGGAGAGCGTCTACGGCAAGGCGGGCGCAGACGGCATCCGTGCCTATACCGGCACCGAGGCGCAGGCGGCCGACGGCGGGGAAGTGGCCGGCGCCATGGCCCTGCCGGAGTGTGTGGCCCTGTCGCTCGAGCAGGGCATCGACCCGTCACAGATGTCCGGGGCGCAGTCGTTCGAGGGGATGGAGAGCTCTCCGCAGGCCGCGGAGCTCATGGCCACGCCCCAGGGAAGAGGGAAGCTTCAAGCCGTTCAGCGGGCGCTTCAAAGCTCCGACGGCAAGCTCACCATGGACGTGGTGCGCTCGCTCTACGACGCGGGGCTTGTTGATCGCGCCGAGCTTGTGGACGCGGCCAACGCCATGTCCGATGCCATGGGCCCCACGGCCGGCTCCATCGTCTCGCAGCGCGCCGTGGACTACGTGCGATCGGCCTACCTCTCGCAGGGCGTGAACCTCGACCAGGTGCGCTCTGGCTACCTCGGCCACATGGCCCTCATCATGTTCGGCCTGTGTGCGGCAACGCTGGCCACTACCGTCTGCGTGGGCCTCATCGCCAGCCGAACGGCGGCGTCCGTGGCCCGCGGCCTGCGCAGCCGTCTGTTCTCCAAGGTCATGAACCTTGCTCCCTACGACGTGGACCGCTTCTCACCGTCGTCGCTCATCACCCGGTGCACCAACGACGTTCAGCAGGTGCAGATGGTTATCGTCATGCTGCTGAGGATGATCCTGCTTGCCCCCATCATGGGTGTCGTGGCGTTCATCCAGGTGTGCGCCACCAAAAGCGGCCTCGAGTGGATCATCGCCGTGGCCCTTCTCGCGCTGCTGGCCATCGTGGGGCTGCTCATGGGCTTCACCATGCCCAAGTTCCGCCGCATGCAGTCGCTTGTGGACCACCTCAACCTGGTCTCGCGCAACATGCTGGACGGCCTCATGCCGGTGCGCGCCTTTGGCCGAGAGGGCTACGAGCTGAAGCGGTTCGACGAGGCCAACGTGGAGCTCAGGGACACCCAGCTCTTCACCAACCGATCCATGAGCCTGCTCATGCCGGCCATCATGCTCCTCATGAACCTCATGGCCCTCTCCATCGTGTGGTTTGGCGGTTTTGCCGTGGACAGCGGAACGATGCAGGTGGGCACTATGATGGCGTTCATCTCCTACAGCGTGCAAATCGTCATGGCCTTCATGATTCTGTCCATGGTGGCCGTCATGCTGCCGCGCGCCGAGGTCTCCGCCGGCCGCATCAACGAGGTGTTGGACAGTGAGCCCTTGGTCAGCGATCCTGTCGAGCCCGTGACTGTTCCCGCCTGTGCCCCTACGGGCCGGCTTTGCTTTGACGACGTGACGTTTCGCTACCCCGACGCTGCCGACCCCGTGGTGTCCTCCATCAGCTTTGAGACCGCGCCGGGCCACACCACGGCCATTATCGGCTCCACGGGATCTGGCAAGACCACGCTCGTAAAGCTCGTCCCGCGCTTCTTCGACGCCTCGGAGGGCACGGTGTCGCTCGACGGCGTCGACGTGCGCGACATGGCCCTCGATGACCTGCGCGGACGCATCGGCTACGTTCCCCAGCAGGGCCTGCTGTTCTCGGGTACCATCCGCAGCAACCTGCTCTTCGGCGCGCCCGATGCCACCGAGGAGGACCTGCGCTGGGCCCTTGAGGTCTCGCAGTCCGCCGAGTTCGTGGACCGCCTGCCCGAGGGCCTCGACACGCCGGTGGCCCAGGGCGGCACGTCGGTGTCCGGCGGCCAGCGCCAACGCCTCTCCATCGCCCGCGCCCTGGCTCGCAAGCCCGAGGTGCTCGTGTTCGACGACTCGTTCTCGGCGCTGGACTACGCCACCGACGCCCGCCTGCGCGACGCTCTGGCACGCCAGGTGCACGAGGCGGCCGTGGTGATCGTGGCCCAGCGTGTCGCCACGATCATGCACGCCGACGAGATCCTCGTGCTCGACCGCGGCACGCTCGTGGGCCGTGGCACCCACGAGGAGCTGCTCGCCGCCTGCCCAACCTATCTGGAGATCGCCCGCAGCCAGCTTTCCGACGAGGAGCTCGACCTTACCGAGGCCAAGGCCAACGGCCTGGTGGCCGACGGCGAGGAGAGCCGCTCCGATTCTGAGGAGGTGCCCTACAATGGCCGATAAGCGCCTGTCCGCCATGCCGCGCGGCCCCATGGGAGGGCACGGTGCCCGCGGTCCTGCCGAGAAGCCCAAAGACCTTGCGGGGACCATGCGCAGGCTGCTCTCCTACGGCCGCCCGCACATCCTTGCCCTTGTGCTTGCCCTGCTCTTTGCCGTTGCCTCCGTGGCCTTCAACGTGATCGGCCCTGACGTGCTTGGCCAGATCACGACAAAGCTCTTCGAGGGCCTTGTCGCCAAGGTCGGCGGCACGGGCGGCATCGACTTTGCCTGGATCAGCCGCACCGCCCTCTTCCTCCTGGGCCTGTACCTGGCCTCGGCGGGGTGCCAGGCCATCCAGGGGCTGCTGCTCACCGGCGTGTCCCAGAGGGTCTGCTATCGCATGCGCACGGACATCGCCAAGCGCATCTCCCGGGTGCCGCTGGGCTACTTCGACGACCACTCCAAGGGCGACGTCCTCTCGCGCATCACCAACGACGTCGACACGCTGGGCATGTCGCTCAACCAGTCCCTTTCCCAGATGGTGACCTCCGTCACTCAGGTGGTGGGCGTTGCCGCGATGATGCTGTCCATCTCGCCGCTTCTGGCAGGCGTCACGTTTTTGTGCCTGCCTGTGGCCCTTGTGGCGGTGCTCGTGGTGGTGCACTTCTCCCAGCGCCATTTCGTGAGGCAGCAAAGCACCCTGGGCGTTGTGAACGGGATCGTGGAGGAGGACTTTGCCGGCCAGGCGGTCATCCAGGCCTTCGGCCGCCGGCAGGCGTCCGTGGCGGAGTTCGACGAGGCCAACGAGAGCCTCTATGACAGCGCTTGGAAAAGCCAGTTCCTCTCCGGCCTCATGCAGCCCCTCATGACCCTGGTGTCCAACATGGGCTACGTGGGCGTCGTCGTGGTGGGCGCGGGGCTTGCCGCGGCGGGCTCCATCTCCATCGGCGACATCCAGGCCTTCATGCAGTACGTGCGCAACTTCACGCAGCCCATCTCGCAGCTTGCCAACGTGGGCAACATGCTGCAGTCCATGGCCGCGGCCGCCGAGCGCGTGTTCGAGTTTTTGGACGCGCCCGTGGAGAGCGAGCCGGCAGAGCCCGAGCTGCCCGCCACGCGCGACGGGGCCGTGGCCTTTGAGAACGTGGTCTTTGGCTACAAGGCCGACGAGCCCGTGATTCGCGGCCTCTCCTTTGAGGCGAGCCCGGGCCAGACCGTGGCTATCGTGGGCCCCACCGGCGCCGGCAAGTCCACGCTCATGAAGCTCATGCTGCGGTTTTACGACGTGGAGTCGGGCGGCGTGGCGGTGGACGGCCTCGACGTGCGCCGCTGGTCGCGCTCGGACCTGCGCAGCAACTTTGCCATGGTGCTGCAGGATTCTTGGCTCTTTAAGGGGACCGTTCGCGAGAACATCCGCTTTGGCCGTCTGGACGCCACCGACGAGGAAGTGGAAGAGGCCGCCCGCATTGCCCGGTGCGACCACTTCATCAACACTCTGGACGGTGGCTACGACTTCATGGTGAACGAGGAGGGCACCAACCTCTCGCAGGGCCAGAGGCAGCTTGTGACCATTGCCCGCGCCGTGCTTGCCGACCGCCCGGTCCTTATCCTCGACGAGGCCACCTCCAACGTGGACACGCGCACCGAGGTGCTTATCCAAGAGGCCATGGAACGGCTTATGGAGGGTCGCACAAGCTTTGTGGTGGCCCACCGGCTCTCCACCATCCGCGGTGCCGACAAGATCTTGGTGATGGAGCACGGCGACGTTGTGGAGCAGGGCACGCATCAGGAGCTTCTCGCCAAGGGCGGCACCTACGCGACGCTCTATAACTCGCAGTTCGAAGGCTGCGAGTAGGGAGGCGCGGCCTGCGGCGAAGAGGGCGCGGCCTGCGGCGAAGACTCTCGGATGCGCTCCGCCCCGCGGCGAGGGGCCCTGGGTGCGCGACCGTCCGGCGAGGGCGGGCGAGTGCGCGGTTTGTTCTCGGCAAAGCGTCCCCGATGCGCGGTTTCGGGCCCAGAACGCGCATCGGGGGCCTCTCGCCGCGGTCGGGCCGCGCATCCACCGCCTTTCGGCGGGGAGCCGCTCATCGAAGGCGTTTCGACGGGCCTGAGAGGCCCTAGGCCCCACCGTCGGGCCAGGAGGAGGGGGCAGGGGTCGGGCCCCCTGGTCGGAACCCGTCGGCGAGACACAGCGAACCCCCTGCCCAGACGCGCCGGGCGAGGGGGTTCGCACAGTTGGAGGCTGGTGGGCCCAGTAGGATTCGAACCTACACTCAAAGGATTATGAGTCCTCTGCATTGACCGTTATGCTATAGGCCCGGTATGAAAAAGGGCGGTGACCGAGGCCGCCGCCCTGTATCATGTGGTGGAGATAAGGGGGATCGAACCCCTGACCTCATGACTGCCAGTCATGCGCTCTCCCAGCTGAGCTATATCCCCGTGGGTTGGTGCGTTGACAACTATAGCAGAAGCAAAGCCGTCGGCAAGCACTTTTTTATGCCAATCGAAAAACACTCCCTGCGCAGGAAGCCACCGGTGCGGAGCCTCGCTGCCCATTGGAACCTTATGGGGCATTCCAGACTCTGACCCGTGCCCGTTCCATGCCGGTGTTTCGCTGGCTACCATTGAGGCTTGCGGGTCGAGCGCCCGCAGCCAACCAGAAAGGAACCCGCCCGTGTCCGACAAGAACGACCGCATTATCTCCGCTGCCGAGAAGCGCCAGAAAAAGCGCGAGGCAAAGCGGGTCAAGGCCGAGGCCAAGGAGGCCGCCGCCAAGGAGCGCCGCATCAAGGCCCGGCAGAAGGGCCGCCGCCTGTTTCCCAAGGTCTCTCGCAAAACGGCCATTGTCTTCATCGTTGTCGTTGTCGCGCTGTTTGGTCTGAGCGTCCTGTGGCGCCTTGGGCCCGGCTCCCAGGCCCCGCAGGCCCAGACCACCGATGCGCCCGCCGTGGCAAAGAAGGGCACGACCATGGTCTACAAGGCCGGCAGCTACACCGTGGGCACCAACCTCCACGCCGGCCAGTACAAGCTCCTCGCTGCCAGCGGGCAGACGGCCACCGTGGAAGTCAATGGGACCGAGGCCGCCTCGTTCACCGCCTCGTGCTGGCTGGAGCTCTCCGACGGTCAGGAAGTGAAGGTCCAGGGCGCCACGTTCGCGTCGGGGGACGACATATCCGCCACCAACGCGCAAGAAATCAAGGGTGTGGGTATCTACCGGGTGGGAGTTGACTGTCCTGCCGGTCGCTACGCCGTGACTGCGGATGCCTCGCTCGGCATGCCCGCCTACGCCGTCCTCGACTCGGACGCGCCGGGGGCTGCGCCTGTGGCCTCCGAGAGCGTCGACGGATCCGCTGAGGTCTCGGTCAAAGACGGCCAGTTCCTCAAACTCGAAGGCTGCGTCGCGACCGTTCTCGGATGATCGGCGGCCCCTTCGTCTGTCCTTAAGGAGGGGCCATGGCACAGAACCCGTCGAGAAGGGGCCGTGCGACTGCGGTCAAGGCGCTCGCTGTCGCAGCCGCCCTGTGCGCGCTGTGCCTCCCCGTAGGCCTCTCGGCTTGCTCTTCGGGCCATGGGGCGGCATCAGGCGCCACGACCACGCTGGGAAAGACCCAGAAGGTGGCCCACGGCCGCAAGCCCGACTCCGACGAGCTCCTGGTCATCCGCACCGATGACTCCACCTCTGCCTACGGCAAGGCCATGCAGGTGAAGGCGTCGGCCGACGGCTCCAAGGTGCCGGTGACCCTTGTGACGGAGTTCTTCTCCAGCTCCCGCTTCCTCTTTATCTATGTCGACGACGCCATGGTAGAGGTTCAGGAGACGCCCAAGGACCGCACGGTGATCCAGCTCTCCGGCGACCGCCTCGAGCCTGGCACCCATACGATAGAGGCGGTCCAGTATGCCGGCGACAGCCCCGCGGCCACGGTGACCATGTACAAGACGGCGCAGTACGTCGTCTCGTGAGGGAGGAAGCTTGATCCGCAAGATCGCGCCTGCGCCCGACGCGCCTCAAACCAGGATTGCCGTGCGAAGCGCCGCAGCCGCCTACCTTGTGATCGCGGGCGCAGCCATGGGCTTTGTCATCTACCTGCCTGTTTGTTCGGCCGTTTGGACGAGCGGGCAGCCCGGTGGCTTCTCTGCGCCCATGTGAGCTCCGGGCTCATGGCCGCGTCGTATTGGCGCTGCCGTAAGAGGCTCTGGCCCGACGGCACTCGGGCCTCAAAAGGCTACACTGCATAACGCTATGGACGATTGTCCCGGCAAGACCGGGGGAGGGGAGCACGACAGCATGTCCAACGACCGCAAGCTCATGAAAGTCATGAGCCTCATCCTGCTCGCGTGGTCTCTGGTGATCTTTGTCTACGACGCCCTGTGCATCGTCACGGTCGCCAACAACGGTTGGCCGCCTGTCGGTCTCATCCTCGTGGCCAGTTACACGTTCCAGGGCCTCTTTGGCGTATGGACCGGCATGGCAGGCGTCAAAGGCGCCAACACGCCGTCGCGCTCGGGCAAGTTCAATGTGGGCGCCGCCATCCTCTCGCTCTATGAGCTGTTCTGCCTCGTCTTTACGTTGGTCATGGGCCAGGACTTTGGCGGGCGCGTGCTCGGTGAGGACATCCCCAGCATCGTTTTGGAGGTTGTGGCCTTGGTCGTGTGCGCCGCCGGATGGGTGCTCGGAAGGCGCGTTTTGGAGGCTTCCAAAAAGTAATCGAAGTTGAGGCTTGCACGGCCAGAAGCTTCTGTTACTATAGGTTCTCGTGCAACAGCGTTACCGCACACGGGCGATTGGCTCAGTGGTAGAGCACATCCTTCACACGGATGGGGTCGCTGGTTCGAACCCAGCATCGCCCACCAGAAAAAGCACAGGTCATCGGGGTTGCCCGGTGGCCTGTTTTTTGTGGGTGCCAACGTGGGTGCCAAATATCGGAGGCTCAGCCCACGGAAAAGCCGCCGTCCCTTGAAGGCCGCGCTGCTCGCCGCGCCCTTTTCTTTCGCGGGTCCTTTCCCGCCCATGAAAGCCTTTTTGTCGTGCGTGCGGTCTTCGCTCCGCCGGCACCGCCCGTCGGCGCCGACTCTCGCCATAGAAAAGCGCCTCCCAAGAAGACCGATTCTTGGGAGGCGCTCAAATCACATTTCCGTGTCTCTTAGGTCTGCCAGATCCTCGTGGGGAAGGAAGCGACAGCCACACACGAACCCAGAAGGGCTAGTTGAGGGTGTTCACCAGCTTCTGGACGCCGGACTTGCGGTCGGCAGCCTGGTTCTTGTGGATGATGCCCTTGGAAGCGGCCTTGTCGAGCAGGCGGCAAGCATGGTTGCACTTCTCCTGAGCGAGCGCGGCGTCGCCGGCCTCAACGGCCTCGCGGACGTGCTTGATGGCGGTCTTGAGCTCGGAGCGGACGGCCTTGTTGCGAATGCGGGCCTTCTCGTTGGTCTTGATGCGCTTCTTCTGCGACTTGATGTTAGCCACGTGCAGTTCCTTTCGATGCGATTGCGTGAGGCCTCTTGTTGAGACACGGTGAGGCAACTTCGCAATACTAGCATAGGGAGTGCAAAACAGCGTGCCTACGCCGCGTTATGAAGAAAAGTCCGCACATCTGTCGAGGCGGCGGGCTTCCGGTGCCCATGTTAGACTGGCTCCTATGGCTACCACAGATCTCTCTCACATCAGAAACTTCTCCATTGTCGCCCACATCGACCATGGGAAGTCCACTATTTCGGACCGCATTCTCGAGATGACCAACACCGTCGAGGAGCGCGACATGGAGTCGCAGCTCTTGGACACCATGGACATCGAGCGCGAGCGCGGCATCACCATCAAGTCCAACGCCGTGCGTGTCATGTACACGGCCGACGACGGCGAGACCTACCAGTTTAACCTCATCGACACCCCGGGCCATGTGGACTTCACCTACGAGGTGTCACGCTCCCTGGCCGCCTGCGAGGGCGCCGTGCTGGTGGTGGACGCAACCCAGGGCGTGGAGGCACAGACCGTCTCCAATGCCAACCTGGCCATGAACGCCAACTTGGACATCGTGCCGGCCGTCAACAAGATCGACCTTCCCAGCGCCCATCCCGACGAGGTCAAGGTTGAGATCGAAGACGAGCTGGCGATCCCGGCCGAGGACGCCGTGTGCGTCTCGGGCAAGACGGGCGAGGGCATCCACGACCTTCTGGAGTCTATCGTCTTTCTCGTGCCGGCGCCCAAAGGCGACGCCAATGCCCCGCTCAAGGCCCTGGTGCTCGACTCCTACTTTGACGAGTACCGCGGCGTCGTGGCCATGGTGCGCGTCTTTGACGGCCATGTGTCCAAGGGCGACGAGCTCTCCATGATGCAGAGCGGCGAGGACTTCCTTGTGGACGGCGTGGGCGTGAAGCGCCCTGTGGAGGTGCTCGTTGACGAGCTGGGGCCCGGTGAGGTGGGCTTTGTGGTTACGGGCCTCAAGGACCCGGAGAGCGTGCGGGTGGGCGACACCCTCACCTGCCGCGACCGCCCTTGCGCCGAGGCGCTTCCAGGCTACCGCGAGGCCAAGCCCATGGTCTACACCGGCATCTTCCCGGTGGACAACAAGGACTACGAGGACCTGCGCGACGCCCTCGAGAAGCTGCACGTCAACGACCCATCCCTCGTGTGGGAGCCCGAGACCTCCGTGGCCCTGGGCTTTGGCTTTCGCGTGGGCTTTCTCGGCCTCCTCCACATGGAGGTGGTGAAGGAGCGCCTGGAGCGCGAGTTCGACCTCGACCTCATTGCCACGAGCCCCTCGGTGGACTACCACGTCTACCTCACCGACGGCGAGATGATAGACGTCCGAAGCCCCCAGGACCTGCCCGACGTCACCCGCATCGACCACATCGAGGAGCCCTGCCTCACGGCCAAAGTCATCGTGCCGCCGGAGTTCACCGGCGCAGTGATGCAGCTGGCGGTGGAGCACCGTGGCGTCATGGCCAACATGGACTACCTATCGGACAAGTCGGTGGAGATGCGCTTTGACATCCCCTTGGCCGAGCTCATCCTCGACTTCTTTGACCAGCTCAAAAGCCGCACCAAGGGCTACGCCTCGCTGGACTACGAGTTCTCCGAGTACCGCCCGAGCGACCTCGTGAAGCTCGACATCCTTCTTTCCGGAGACGACGTGGACGCCCTCTCGTTCATCGTGCACAAGGACAAGGCCTATGCCTTGGCCCGCGGCCTCTGCGACAAGCTCAAGGAGATCATCCCGCGCCAGCTCTTCGAGGTGCCCATCCAGGGGGCCATCGGCAACAAGATCATCGCCCGTTCCACGGTGAAGGCGCGGCGCAAGGACGTTTTGGCCAAGTGCTACGGCGGCGACATCTCCCGCAAGCGCAAGCTTTTGGAGAAGCAGAAAGAGGGCAAGAAGCGCATGAAGTCCATCGGCAGCGTGGAGGTGCCCCAAGAGGCCTTCCTTGCCATCCTCAAGGTGGACGAGTAACCCATGGCCGTACAGACTGCCGGCGAGCTTCTTGCCACGTACGGGCCCCAAGCGGGCCTGGCGCCTGCGGCTGCGCCATTTGCGCGTGTTGGCTCGCTGGCCGAGCGCTTGGCCGCCAACCCGTTTTTGATTGCCCCCATGGCGGGCGTCACCGACGGTGCCTACCGCCTGATGGCGCGGGCCGGCGGGGCCGCGCTTGCCGTGAGCGAGATGGTGAGCGTGGCTGGGCTCCACTATGCCAACGAGAAGACCTGGCAGCTTGTTGACCCGCTGCCCGAGGAGCCCGACATCGTGGTGCAGCTCTTTGGCTACGACCCTGCGCAGTTTGCCGAGGCCGCGGCCACGGTGACGGAACGCGTGGGCGGCAAGCTCGCCGCCATCGACGTCAACATGGCCTGCCCGGTGCCCAAGGTC
Organism: Atopobiaceae bacterium 24-176; assembly: GCA_041225335.1. Taxonomy (GTDB): domain Bacteria; phylum Actinomycetota; class Coriobacteriia; order Coriobacteriales; family Atopobiaceae; genus Granulimonas. The sequence continues at coordinate 360,226 of JBCLSF010000001.1, forward strand.
ACCCGAAAAGGGGAGGGCTCGGCCCTGCTGGACGAACCGGAGCGCGCCGCCGCCATCATCGAGGCCTGTAGGCAGGGTGCCGGCGATGCCGTGCCCGTCACGGCCAAGATCCGCATCGGCCGGCGCCCCGGCAAGGTGGTGGCACCGGCGTTTGCGGCACGTCTCGAGGAGGCCGGTGTTGCGGCCGTGGCCGTGCACGGGCGCTTTGCCAGCCAGTTCTACCGTGGGGAGTCCGACACCGGTGCCGTGGCCGGCGTCGTCCGTGCCGTCTCGGTGCCGGTCATCGCCTCGGGCGACGCCTTGGACGCCACGGCTGCGGCCCGGCTCAAGGAAGACACCGGCGCCTGTGCCGTCTATTGCGCGCGGGGCACCTACGGAAACCCGTGGATCTTCGGCGACGCCGCGCGGGTCCTGACGGGGGAGCCCGTAGCGGGGCACGGGGTCGGGGAGCGCCTGGCGGCCTTCGCTCTCCATGTGCGGCTGCTCGAGGCCACGGGCGCCCACCTCGCCCGGGCGCGGTCACTGGCCGGCTGGTACCTCAAGGGCATGCCCGATGCCGCCTCCTGGCGGGAGCGCGCCATGCACTGCGACACCGCGGACGACTACCTCGCCCTCATCGAGGCGGTCGCTACGCAGTGACGGCCCCGTCCCACTGCCTGTCCCAACACCCGGACACTTTTGTCCCAATGGCCGGGCACTTTTGTCACTACAGACCTTGATTCTGAGAGGGACGACCATGGCGGATGCGACCGGCTTTAGGGCCCTATACCTGCACGTGCCGTTCTGCGTGCGCAAGTGCGCCTATTGCGACTTCGCCTCCTCGGCAACGGACCGGCACGACCCGCTCATGGCCGCGTACGCCCGGTCGCTCGCCGCCATGGTGCGCTGCATGGCGGGGGAGGGCCTGCTCGACGGCCTCTCCACCGCCTACGTGGGCGGAGGCACTCCGTCGCTCCTGGGGGCCGAGGGCCTCTCCTCCCTGATCGGCGCTGTGCCGCCCGTGGAAGAGCTCACCTTTGAGGCCAACCCCGAGTCCTTCTCGGCCGACCTGGCGGCCGCCGCCCGCGACGCCGGCGCCGCCCGAGTGTCCCTGGGCATCCAGTCGCTGGCCGACGACGAGCTCGCCTGCCTCGGCCGCGTCCACGACGCCGCCCGTGCCCGGGCGGCCCTTGCGGAGGGCGCCGCCGCGGGGCTGCGGGTCTCCGCCGACCTCATGGCCGCCGTCCCGCGTCAGACCCCGGAAAGCCTTGTGGCGAGCGTGGAGGGTGTGGTGGCTGCCGGCGCCTCGCATGTGAGCGTCTACCCGCTCATGATCGAGGAGGGCACGGCCTTCGCCCGCGCTGTGGACTCCGGTGCCATGGAGGAGCCGACCGACGACGACGAGGCCGCGGCCATGGAAGCCGCCGAAGGCACGCTCGCGCGGCTGGGCCTCTCGCGCTACGAGGTGGCGAGCTACGCCCTGCCGGGCGAGCGCTGCCGACATAACCTCTCTTATTGGAACGGCACGCCTTACCTGGGCCTCGGCACGGCCGCGGCGTCCATGGCGGACCGAGGGACCTACGGGCGCCTGCGTCGACTGGTGCCGGGTCTGCCCGCCGTGGCGTCCTCCACGGCGCGGGTCCGTCTCACCTGCGACTCGACCGCCCGGGAGGTGGCCGCGGCCGAGGGGGACCCGTCGCGGCTGTCCTTTGGGGTGGAAGAGCTCACGGCCAGGGAGGCCGCCGCCGAGGACCTCATGCTCGCGGCGCGGACGTCGGACGGGCTGGGGCCGGGGATGCTCGCCCGCGCCCGGGACGCCGTCGGCGCGGCGGCCGTGGACCGCGCCGTGGACACGCTGGTGGGGGAGGGGCTCCTCGCGCCCAGCGCCGTCGGCGGGTTCGCGCCCACGGAGCGCGGCTGGCTCATGGGCAACGAGGTCTTCGGTGCCCTCTGGGACCTGGCGGGCGAGGGTTGAGGGCGGCGGCCCTGACGGCTTCTCTTGACCCCGGCCCGCACGGTTTCCGCGTCGTTTGCGCGATATAAGCCCTCAAACATGGATAAGAAAGCTCCGGGAGTGGATGAAACCAAGTTCCGGAGCCGATGGTTCGCATATTTCTATCAAGCTGCAATGTTTATATCGCGCAATTCGCACCGCCCGACCCTGCGGCGGGGCGTCCGGGCCGCCCTACTCGCCGCCCTCGGCCACGCCCTTCGCCCAGGCACGCACCTCGGCGCCCACCTGAGGGTCGTCGACGTATGACCCCAGCACGTCGCAGAGGAACCGCGCGTAGGTCTCCTTGAGCCGGTGGTCGCCCACGACCTTGGCCTCGGTACCAAAGCTCGCGAGGCGCCCCATGAGGGCGGCGCCGTCCGACACCGGGACCTCCACGCGCGTGCGTCCGTCGGGCAGCACCCGTACGGAGTTCCGGCGGGCCAGAGGCGAGTCCTCGCTGTCGGGGTCGAAGGAGTCCGCGATGGCCTTGAGCACCGAACCCTCGGCCTCCAGCTCGAGCATGAGGGGGTCGGAGGTCGCGTACATCTCGTAGCTCGCCTCCAAGGTGTAGCGCTCGTGCTCGGTGAGGCCGGCGCGCTTGCCGGGCGCCGGGTCCACGAGGCGGTAGGGAAGCGGGCCGGGGTAGCCCTCGTCGGCCCAGTCCTCCACGCTGCCGGGGATGACGCGGTCCAGGCGATAGTTGAGGTAGCCGTCGTTGTGCACGAGGTAGCGCGGCCCGTCCGGGGTCTCCTCCACTTCCACGAACCGCGCGCTCATGTAGTAGCGGCCGCGGTCCTCGTGCACGGCCACGGGAAGGAGCAGGCGCTCGAGGATGCCGCCGTGGCGCGGCTGGGCGACGAGGTCGAGGTCGGGCCCCAAGGTGCCGTAGACCAGCGAGATGGGGGCGATGCGCGCGTCGCGGCGGTTGCCCGCAGACGACAGGCGTCCCACGGCGCGGGCCACAGCCCGGTAGGTCGCCAGCAGCGTCGCCGACGACTCGGCACGGGGCCGGTAGCTCATGCAGGGCGCCACGGGCCCATGCTCGGGCGCGTGGTGCAGTAGCTTGACCTTGTCCATGAGGCGGTCCTTGGCCTTGGCGTCGGCGAGGCGCGAGTGGGCCAGGGCGTCTGCCAGGATGAAGACCTCCTCGGCCGAGAAGGGCCGCCGCACGTGGTAGGTGAAGCAGTTGTTGCAGTGGTCGCGCGAGATGACGGTCCGGGTGGGCTCACGGTCCGGGTCTGCGATGGCGTCGCGGCGCGCGAACAGCTGGTTGAGGGCGCCGAAGTCGCGACGGATCCGCTGGAGCGCGTTCTCGTGCGCGCGCTCGGAGTCGTACTGGGTGTCGGAGACGAGCAGCCCGTAGTCGCGCTCGAGGACCGTCAGGATGTCGTCGGGGGCGTCCATGTCGCCCTCGTCCCAGGCGCTGGCCACGAGGGTCAGGCCCTCGCCGTCCTCCTCGGATGTGCGGCGGCATAGGAGGTCCCAGAGGGCCAGGAGGCGCTCGGGACTCGACGCCTTGCGAGGTGTGAGGTATTCCCCGACATACGTGTCTCTCTTGTGGCCGGCCATGGCGCCTCCGTACCGTCATCTGGATCTGCGAGACCCATTGTGGCACGATGCTCCGTGAACCTGAATGACATTTAAATGAGGAAATACATTTCAGGCTGCATTCTGCTCCGTCGTCACGTTCTGTCGACGACGCTTACCGGCGAGTCCAGGTGGCCCTGGCCCCCATCGCCCTCCCGCCCGCGAACCATCGCCATGTGGAAGGCCTCCTCGTTGCGCGCTACCAGGGCCTCCGCCTCGCCGTCCGCGAGCTCGACGCCTAGCGCCTACGCCATGAGGGCGAGCACCCACTGATTGGGGCGGAACCGCGGGTTGTCCCAGATCCACCCGTCGTCCTCATCCAGCGACCGCAACGGCGCCGCCGCCATGGCCGCCGACCGTGCCTGGCCGTTGTCGCAGGCGACCATGATGGTGCCGCGGCCCCGGTGTTCGAGGAAGAACGCGGCCGCCTCCCTTGCCTGCTCCCGCGTCATGGCCTGCGGGTGCTCGTAGGCGACGTCCGCGAACTCCAGCACGAGGTAGTCTGGCCCCTCCTCTACGCCGGCGTACCTACGTCGCGACGTCATGACGATGGCGGCGGCAGGGGAGGGGATCCCCGGTACCTCGGTGAGCTCCATCCGGCGCATGCGCGACTTGGGCACGATGCGCGACACGACGATCCTGGTACCGAGGTCTGGGGCCGGCTCCGGCTTTCCGGAGATGCGTCTCAGGAGGTCTTTGATTCGGCTGAAAGACCATGGAGTGAAAGGCGGGTTCATCGGCGCTCCTCGTTTTGGGCTGTGGCCAGCGTAGCTGCCTTCCGGGGCCTGCCATGAGGGATGGTGGCATAGGTCGACCGCGTTCGCGCCGCCCGCGATATGCCTCCATACGGCATAGTCCCCCTTTCAGCAACCCGTAGCCTTCAGCACATCATCCCGACCCCGAAAGGAGATCCATGGGCGCGTTTGACAAGGTGATTGGTTACCGGAGGGTCGTCTCCGAGCTCGAGCGCATCGCGTCGGTGCTCGTCGATCCCAGCCCCTACCAGCGTCTGGGCGCCCGCATCCCCAACGGGCTGCTCATCGCGGGCGAGCCGGGCCTTGGCAAGACCCTCATGGCCCGCTGCTTCGTGGAGGCCGTCGGGCGCCGGTGCGTCACGCTGCGGCGCACCGTCGCGGGCAACGAGTTCCTCGGCCAGATCCGCGACGCCTTCGCAAGGGCCGTGGAGGAGGCGCCGTCGATCATCTTCCTCGACGACCTCGACAAGTTCGGCAGCGGCGACCGCAACCGCGCCAGCGAGCCCGAGTACGTCGCCGTGCAGAGCTGCATCGACGACTATGCCGGCAAGGACGTCTTCGTGCTCGCCACGGCCAACAACGTCCTTCGCTCCGTCCCGCCGTCACTCGTGCGTGCCGGGCGTTTCGACCGCACCATCTACCTCGAGCGCCCCGAGTACGACGACGCCCGCCGCATCGCAGCGCACTACCTGGAGGAGCACGCCGTCCCCAACACCATCGACCCCGACGTCGTGGCGCAGTTCCCCATGTCGTGCGCTGAGCTCGAGGCCCGCGTGAACGCTGCGGCCGTCATCGCCGCCTCCGAGGGAAGCGACGTCGTGACCACCGAGCACATCCTGCGGGTGTGCGTCGAGCACAGGGAGGGGAGGGTCTGGCGCCCCTGCAGGGAGCCCATGGGCTGGCAGGCGGCCGCCAAGACCAAGCGGAACTGCGACCGCGCCCGCTGCGCCTGCCACGAGGCCGGCCACCTGCTGGTCATGGAGCTCATCGATCCCGGGTGCTCGAGCTTCGGCGTGCTCCTCGGCTCCGGCGCCCGACGAGGGCGCGGCCTCACCAGGGTGCGCCGCGACCACAAGCCGTTCGCGCCCGACCGCACCCCCGAGGACGTTCAGGTCCTGATCGGCCTGGGCGGTCTCGTGGCGGAGGAGATCGCCTTCGGGGCGTGGTCCACGGGGTCCCACAGCGACCTCGAGAAGGTCACCGACGCCGTCTACGGCGGCCTGATGCACGGCGTGGGCGGGGTCCAGCACCTCAACGTGATAGGCGAGCGAAACCGGAGGTACACACCGCCTTCGCCGGAGCGTATCGCCCGGCGCGAGGCCGCGGCCGTCGACCGGATCCAGCGGGACATGGCGGAGGTCCGATCCCTGCTCATGGGGCACTGGGCCCTGCATGGCGAGGTGACGCAGCTGCTCTACGACCGCGGGATCGTCTACGGCGAGGAGGTGCGGGCCATGCTGGCGTGCGAGGGGAACGTCGCGGCCGCTGGGCGCGGGTCAGGCGTCGGCGCCCCGCCGGAAGTAGCCTGAGTCGAAGAACTCGTCGAGCGTAACACCGAGCCCGCGGGCGATGCGCTCGAGGTTCTGGAGGGAGATATTGCGCTTGCCGGTCTCCACCTCGGCGAGGTAGGAGCGGGACATGTCGATGGCGTAGGCAAGGTCGTCCTGGCTCAGGTCCGCGGCGGCGCGCAGCTCCTTGATGCGCAGGCCCGTCTGCATGCGGATATCCCAATCGGTCATGGAAGCCCCTCCTTAGAGCTTCCATCTTTAATGGGTTATGACGTTTTTGTTACCTCGTTATAAGTGACAATCATTCAGCTAGGCTTTACCATTGCAATGGGATAAGGGGCACTGCACAGCAAATATCCAACCAGAAACAGCTATTGACCAAAAGGACGGTCTTTCAAGTCCCCTTGCATTCTTTTAGCGTCTGTTGTCACTTAAAAGTGACAACAGACATCGGACAAAGGAGTGAACATGGCAACTCAGGGCAACCCGATCAACACCACCGTCGAGCTCAACGTCCCCAAGGCCCAGGCCTTCCAGACGGTCTACGCCGCCCTCGCCGGGCAGACGGGCAACTACTTCGACGGCACCAGCGTCATGATGAGCGGCGACTCCAACCTCGTCGTGACCCGCAAGTTCCTGCCTACCTGGGCGATCGTGGTCGCCGTCATCGGTGTGCTGCTCTTCCTGATCGGCCTTCTGGCGCTTCTCTTCCGCACCACCGAGACGTGCACCATCTCCTTCATGGAACAGGACGGCAAGACGGTTGTCACCGTGGCGGGCACCCTCTCCAACGAGGCGTACACCTCCCTCAACATGGCCCTCACCGGCCTGCAGAACGCCTAGGTGACAGTCATGGAGACTCCAGGTCAGCCGATGGCGCAGCAACCCGCCCAGGGCCCTGCACTCCCCCCGCTCGGAGGATCGCCGGCGCCGATGCCGGCCATGCCCGGCGTGCAGCCGGCCCCGGGTGCCATGCCCCCGATGGTCCCACCTGCACCGGGAGAGTCCGGGATCCTGCAGCTCAAGGTCCCGCTCATCTGTCTCGCGGTCGGGTTCGTCCTCGGGCTCATGCTGGGCTTCGTGTCCGGATTGGTGTCGACACCGGCCCAGCTGGCGCAGCAGGTCGGGCTGCCAGAGGGCACGTATTACGCGGACAGCGTCGGCGACGTCGAGATCTATACGTCCGCCTTCGGCTACGACGCGCTCGAGCGGCTCTTCAACCGGTGCGGGTTCGACGGCGACGACATCATCACGCAGGTCTACAGCACCACCCAGCTCGACGGCGAGCAGGTGAGGACGTCCGGAAACTTCAGCATCATATGGAAAGTGGTCCAGGGGCGGCTCAGCTACTGCTGGATCCTGAAGGAGTGAGCGAGTTGCTACAGGAAAGCCAGACCGTCGATGTCACGGCGGAGATCCCGGTCTCGCCGGAGACCGCAATCCAACAGATCGTAAGTACCGTTCAAGCCCGTCCGTCGGGGCCCGTGGACGCCTCGCGGGCAGACCTGATCTCTGACGGTGCGGTATCGGTCGTCCACGTGGTCAGGTCCCATGTGTCGAGCGGCACTTACTGCGCTTCGTGCCCGTTCGCTGCGTTGGGGGGCGTCGTTGTCGGCCTTGGTGTGGCCCAAGGGTTCGACCTCGGGCTCATGCTGTTGGGTGCTCTGCTCGCTGGCGGGGCGTTCGGGTCTGTCGTGATGTTCAAGGGGGTCGACGGCGCAAAGGTAACCGTGGCGGGGGAGCCGGGGAGGTCGTTTGTCTCCATCGACGGGTCCATCGACCCCGGCCTTCTCCAGAGCCTCAACATGGCCCTGGCGACGCCGCACGGCGTATCGCTCCTGGGGGCCTGATGGGAACCGTCAACGTGGCGGCCGCCGCCACCGTGCCGGGCGACCAGACCGCCGTCTCGTCTGCGGTGACATCCCGGCTGCAGTCGATCGTTGCCGATGGTGCGGGGAGGGGGAAGCTCGCACTCGTGTCCCAGGGTGCCGGCCTCTTCCGCGTCGAGCATGCCTACCTCAGGGACTGGGGCAAGGGACTGGTCGTCGTCGGCCTCGTCCTCCTCACCCTCATCACCCTCGTCACCCAGGGGTACCTGAGCTGGTACACGGGCATCTCGACGTACCCGTACGGAGCGGCCGAGCAGGCGATGATTTGGGTCGGACGCCTCGTCACCTTCCTCATGGGAGCTGTGGTGCCGGGCTGCATGGTCGCCGCCGGCTTCTTCCTCGGGAGGAAGACCGAGGTATGCACCGTCACCGTGATGCAGAGGAACTCCACCAGTTGCGAGGTGACGGCGATGGGGCCCACCGATGCACGGGCCGCCATGGCGATCAAATCGTTCATAGACAATCTGTAGGGAGGGGATGTATATGACCGATACCGCCCTTCCGCCGTTGGGGGGACAGCCACCCGCACCGTCCGGGTTACCGGCACCGGGACAGGGGAGAAAGGCGGGGAACGGCAGGAAGATCCTACTCGCCGTTATCTGCGCCGCAGCGGTGGCCGCCGTCGTCGCGCTCGGTTACTTCGTGGGCAAACCCGCCTTCGAGCGTTGGCGCGCGGTGGAGGACGCCCGTGCCGCGCTCACGGGCACGTGGTACTCGTCGGACTCGTGGAGCGAGTTCACCCGGGAGACGCGGATCGACTTCAACGGGGACGGGTCCATGACGATGTCCTCCGGGGCCCGTGTCTTCCAGGGAAGTTGGGAAATCGTGTACGAGGAGGGGGATGGAGCGTGCCTCGTCTACTCGTCCGACGAGCTCGGCTACACGGGCTCGGACTTCTCGCTGCCGATGCCCGGAGGCCATGGGACGCTTCGTGTCGAGAGCTTCGGTGTCGACACGGTGACGCTCGTTGACGAACGCGGCTCCTATACCTACTACTCCACCGAGGGGGCGGCTCAGGAGGCCATGGTGAGCGAGCTCACCGGGAGCGACATGGAGACGCTCTCCGACGCGCCGTCGTTCGGTGGCGAGGGTGCGACGATGGGGGAGACGACCCAGAAGCCCTCCCTCGACCTCGCCCAGGAGGACCTCGGCGACATCGGCAATCTCCGCGGCACCTGGTACATATCCCAAAACGGCCAGCTGAGCTCGATAGACCTAGATTCCGAGGGGTACGCCGCTCTTGAGGACTACGGCGCGTTCTGGGCCCGTCAGTTCCAGATGGACGGCAGGGTCTACGGTTCGTGCAGCTGGTCGTATGACAGTGCGGACCACATGCTGACGCTCAGCGCTTTCTTCGTCCGCAATACGACACCCGACGGGCACGACTACTCCCTCGGCGGGTCCCTCAACCAGGACATGATCGAGAGGTTCGAAGTCCTGTCGATCGATGACACGCGGGTCGGCTCTTATCCCACCGAGGTCATGGAGCTCCAGGCCTCCGACGGGTCCGTCATAGCCATGTATTCCGACGCCAACGCCGCCGCTGTCGGGGAGGGGGAGTGACCATGACAGGTGCAACGAATGATGGCATCGCACAGGAGAAAAGGCCCAAGAAGCGCGTGGCGATCGTCGTGGGATGTGTGGCCGCGGTCCTCGTAGCGGCTGCGTGCGTGGGCGTCTGGCTCCTCCTCTGCCCCGCCGCCGACCCGTTCGCCCACGAGCCCGGTCAGATGCCGGACCTCGCGAGGCTCGTCGGCTCAGGTGCCGATGAGGGCGGTTACATCGACGGTGTCGATGGGCTGTTCCCCTTCAACGACAGCGCGACCGGTGCTCGCGTGAGTGACCACGGGCTCTCGCTCTACCTGAGAAGCCATTGCGACGAACAGGAATGGATGCTGGATGTCGACGTCTCGGACGTCGACGGGGTCACGTCGTACGGAGGCTCGTGGACTCCCACGTTCTTCGAGGCCTACGAGAGTCCCGTCTCCGAAGCGGCGGGAGGCCTTCCCTCCAGTGGAATGAGTCTCATCGTCGCCGGGACCTACTGCCCTGCGGGCTTCGACGGGGCCGACGAGGCCACGGTCAGGGACCTCCTCTCCTCCATCGGGTTCGACGGGGAGTCGCTTCAGGTCTCCGAGGAGTCCCGTGGGATGCGTACCGCGAGCAACGCGGTGTCCCGCATGGGGGCCGCGGAAGATGACGGCCCCTACGAGGAGTTCGGTGTCAGATACACCCTCTCCGGGACGGTGCGGAATTCCGCCGGGACCGAGCTCCCCGTCTCGTTCCAGTTCGACAACGGTGGCGTTGCCCTCTGGGCGCAGGTGTCCGAGGATGCCAGGAAGCTCCAGCTCATACCTCTGGGGGAGCGGGCCGTGCTCTACGTGGGCAACACGGATGCCTCGGCGGCACCCGCGGCGACCGACGGCGGTTGGACCCCGGTGGGCGCCGATTGGGAACCGTGGGATGTGGCCGTCCCGGAGGAAGGGACGGACGACGAGAAGACAGCGGCTCTCCTCAAAGGCGTCTACGACTCCCTTGCGGTGATCGACGAGGAGCTCGACCGCGGCTACGAGCAGTTCGAGGAGAGCTACCTCACGGCCCCGTTGGCCCAGCGGGAGACCTACGGGATCGAGGCTTACCGCAACCTCGAGGACATCGCCGCCATCTACACGCCGTTCATGGACTACCTCATGATGGGCAACCTGCCAGAGGGTTCCACATACTACGAGCAGGCGGCGGCCCTGGGGTCTCTTTGCGACGACTTGAGCGCGCGTGCGACGACCCTCTACGATGCCTGGGCCATCGACGTGCAGTACGAGGACCCCGTCCCTCGCGAGGAGGAGATCCTGGCGCGCCTGCGCCGTGACGACAACGGCCAGGGCGTGGATGCCTACGAGGCGGACTTCGACGAGAACTACCCGAAGTGGAGCCTGTCGTAGGGGTCGTACCGTCGCCTGCATGTTGTCGGCCCGGCTGCACCCATAGAGGGGCAGCCGGGCCTTCGACGCAGAGCGCTTTCACAGACGAACAGAGAGGATCGCAATGGCACCGGAAAAGAGGAACCGAGACCCGAGGGCGGTCGATGACGCAAGGCGAGACTACCTGGTTCGCGTCCTCTCACGCACAAAACGCAAGGATTACGAGAACTACGTCGTCAATGCTGTGTGGCAACGGTTGGCGGAGCCCACATTGCAGCCGGAGACGCAGCGCTACGTGCGGCGTGACAACGGCTATGCGCTTATCGACCTTTACTTTCCGGCCGTGAACGTGGGCATCGAATGTGACGAAGCATACCATCTTAACAAGGCGCAGCAGCTCAACGACCGGCTGAGAGAGAGGGACATCGCGGCGCGCCTCAATGCCGTGTCCGAAGACGCCGGCTACGAAGCCGTGCACATCAGGGCGTTTGGCTCCTATGAGCAGATGGAGCATGACATCGACCGAGCGGTGAGGCTCATTCGCCAGCGCATGAGAAAGCTGCAGCCCGAACCTTGGATGCCGGGCACCCCTCCTTGGGAGATCTGCAGGGAACGGGGCGTCATCAGAATCTCGGATGGCCTGGCCTTCCGCACGATCTCGGATGTTTATCGCTGCTTTGGACGTGACACGAAGCGCATGCAAAGGTGTTACTTCTCTCTGCATCATCGTAATTATTATCTATGGTGTCCGAAACTGGGCATCGAGATGCCGGACGGGTCCTTTTCCTCAGCGGCATTTGGAATTACAAATGTAATTTCTCAGGACGGAAAGACGCTATATTCCGAGTATGAGTATGAGCTGAGTGGTGCAGGCGACGATATAGCGCGCATCACGTTTGCCCAGGGCCTGGACGAGTTGGGGCGCAATGCCTATCGATTCATCGGCGTGTTTGACAAGATTGGGTTAAAAGCAAATAGCTCCAGTGTTGTTGAGTATCGTCGTGTGGCCGAGGAGGTCGATCTCACTCCCTGGCTCTAAATCTCCTGCTGTCTGCCGTGCCCTCCGATTTAGTTGCTTGCTGCATATGGACGCTCGTTGCACGGCTGGGCATGGCGGGGGAGGGCGCCCTCATCGGCCCCGTTGCTCGGCCGATTCGGCCAAAGCCCTCCAATGCGCGATAAAACTGCAGTGATGGGCCGCCGATGTGCGATTTCGGGGCGTTTTCGCGCATCGGCGGCCTTTGGGAGCCAATCAACCACGCATCGGGGCGGTTTCGCGGAGAGGCCGCGCACTCGCCGCCCTTCGCGGCGCGGCCATCGCGCACCCACGGCCCTTCGCGCCAAGCCGGCCCAAATTCGCGCACGCACGCCCCTTCGCTCCACGACTGCACCGAGCCGCACGCCCAGCCCCCGGTCCGGTCACCCGGGCGTCGCCCCGTCCCCACACCGGCACTACGCCGACGCGGCCCCATGGCTGAATCCCCATCCCATGGGTAAGAATCACCTCGGCAATAACCCCTTCAAAAAAGGAGAAACCATGGCCACTATCTACGATTTCACGCTTGAGAAGCCCGACGGCACCCAGGTCAGCCTGTCCGAGTTCTCCGGCCGCCCCATGCTCATCGTCAACTCCGCCACTGGCTGCGGCTTCACCCCGCAGTACGAGGATCTTAAGAACCTGTACAACCGCTACCACGACCAGGGCCTTGAGATCATCGACATCCCCTGCGACCAGTTTGGCCACCAGGCCCCCGGCACCGACGACGAGATCCACGAGTTCTGCACCATGACCTTTGGCACGCCCTACCAGCAGTACAAGAAGTCCGAGGTCAACGGAGACGGCCAGCTGCCCCTGTACGCCTTCCTCAAGCAGGAGAAGGGCTTCACCGGGTTCACTGGCGAGAAGGCCGACTTCATGGACAACCACCTCAAGACCAACGTGGACCCCAACTACGCCTCCAACGACGACATCAAGTGGAACTTCACCAAGTTCCTCGTGGACCGCGACGGCAACGTGGTGGCCCGCTTTGAGCCCACGGTGGACATGGCCGAGGTCGAGGCGGCCGTGACAGACGTCCTCTAAAGGCTCCAACCTCCATTTCGAGCCGCTCAAAGCGCCCGCGCCCTGCACTGCAGCGGCACGGGCGCTTCACGTTTGCGCATACCCCGTGGGGGTTGGGAAACCTGCGTCCTTCGCGCTAAGATATGAGGTTGCGAACGTTTGTGCCACGGCAAAAGCCGCGGCGCCACCCGACGACAGGAGCCATGCAGCCCATGTCTGCCATGACCGACAAGAACTACTACGAGATCCTCGGCGTCTCCCAGGACGCCTCCACCGAGGAGATACGTCGCGCCTTCCAGAAGAAGGCCCGCACCCTCCACCCCGATGTCAACAAGGCGCCAGACGCCGAGGAGCGCTTCAAGGAAGTCTCGGAGGCCTACGCCGTGCTCTCCGACGACACCAAGCGCCGCCGCTACGACGCCATGCGCTCCGGGGCCCCCTTTGCCGGGGCAAGCCCCTCGGGCGCGCCTCAGTCGCCCTTCGGTGGCGGGTACGCCGGCGGTGGCTTTGGCGGCTTCCCGTTTGGCGGGGGCTTCGGCGGGTTTGGCACCCAGACCCGGCGCCGCACCCCGGCCTACAATCCCCAGGGCGGCGCCGACGTGGTCTACCAGATGGACCTCGATGCCAAGACCGCGGCTGCCGGCAGCCGGCGCGGCATTACCTACCAGCGCTACGTCACCTGCGAGGTCTGCCACGGCTCGGGCTCAGAGGAGGCGGAGCACGCCAAGGCGTGCCCCACCTGCGGCGGAACCGGCACCATCGACGTGGACCTATCGTCCATCTTTGGCGGCATGGGCTTTGGCGCCATGCAGGTGCAGTGCCCCGAGTGCGAGGGCACCGGCCGCGTAGTGGCCGACCCCTGCCATGCCTGTGGCGGTACCGGCCGCGTCCTGTCGGCCTCCGAAGTGGTGGTGGACATCCCGGCTGGCTCCCACGACGGCGACACCGTGCGCGTGCCCAACATGGGCAACGCCGGCACCAACGGCGGCGACACTGGCGACCTCGTGGTGCGCGTGGGCGTGCCCGCGGAGCGGCTGGCCCCCGAGGCCTCCCTGGGCTTCCAGCTCATCGGCTTCGTGTTGCCCTTCATCGCCATGGGCGCGTTCTTCAACGTGCTGTCCTCCACGGCTTTCATCATCATTGTTCCGCTGGTCATCGGCCTGTTCATGGTGCTGCGCGCAGGCATTGCCAAGCACAACGGCGTCTGGTGGAAAAACGCCGGCGCCCAAGTGCTCGCAGGTCTCTCCAACGGCTTTTTCATCGCCCTGTTCCTCACGCTGCTCATGAGCTGCTCCCAGTCCATGGGCCGCATGGGCCCCAGGGGCTGGATCTACTAGGCATGTCACAGGCGCCGTGCCTGCGCCCCCGGGCGCGGCGTCCTTCTGTGGGAGGGGGCGAGAAAGGGGCCTGCACGTCCGTGGCTGAAGTTCAACATCGAGATTACTACGAAGTCCTTGGCGTGGAGCGTGGTGCCGACGCCAAGACCATCAAGCGCGCCTTTCTCAAGAAGGCCCGCGTCCTGCATCCCGACGTCTCCAACGAGCCCGATGCTGAGGAGCGTTTCAAGGAGCTCAACGAGGCCTACTCCGTGCTCTCCGACGACACCAAGCGGGCCAATTACGACCGTTTCGGGGACCCCAACGGCCCTGCCGGCTTTGGCGGCATGGGGGGCATGGACGACTTCTTTGGCGGCGGCTTTGACATGTCGGACATCTTCTCCGACTTCTTTGGGGGTCGCGCCTCCAGCGCCGGGCGGGCCCGCACCCGCGGCCGCGACATGTCGGTGACCCTCAACATCACCCTGGAGCAGGCAGCCGCCGGCTTTGAGCGCACCATCACCTACGACCGTCTGGCGCCTTGCGAGGACTGCGGCGGCACCGGCTCGGCAGACGGCGAGGCGCCGCACACCTGCCCGGAGTGCCACGGCTCGGGCTACGTGGTGGGCTGGCAACACACCATTCTCGGCCGCATGCAGACCCAGACCACCTGCCCGGAGTGCCACGGCACCGGCCAGGTTATCGAGCACCCCTGCGAGACCTGTGAAGGCCAAGGCCGCACGCCTTCACGCGAGAAGGTAACCATCTCCGTTCCGGCCGGCGTGGACACCGGCGCACAGCTCGTCATCGAGGGCGCCGGCGAGGCGGGCATCCGGGGCGACAAGGCCGGCGACCTTGTCGTGCGCATCGACGTTGCCCAGAGCGACCGCTTCGTGCGCCAGGGCAACGACCTGTTCTGCCCGCTTTCCATCGACGCCTTCGAGGCCATGCTCGGCGCAACGGTCACGGTTGACGGCATCCTTGAGGGGGAGAAGGTGGAGGTGCAGGTTCCCGCCGGCACCCAGCCCGGCGCCCGTCTTGTGGCGGCCGGCCACGGCATGCCGCGCCTGCGCACGCCCGAGCGTCGCGGCGACCTGGTGTGCGTGGTGGACGTGGTGGTGCCCCAGGACCTTTCCGACGATGAAGTGGCACGCCTCGAGGAGCTGGCCCTTGGCCGCGGCTGCCGCCTCTCTGGGCAGGGCCCGTCCGAGGCCGAGGTGCTCGACGAGGTCTACGCCCAGAACCGGCGCGACACCGACGTGCCCGATGCCACGGGCGACGTGGACAACGACGGGACGCACAGGACCGCAAAGCCCAAGAAGCAAGCGCCCAAGGCCAAACGAGGCCCCTTCTCCGGGCGCCGCCGCAAGAAGAGGCGCTAAGCCGTGGGTGCCGATCGCATGCCCCGGGTGGCCCTCGTCAACCTGGGCTGCCGGGTCAACCGGGTGGAGCTTGACGCCATGGCCTCAAAGCTCGAGGCCATGGGATGTGAGCTGGCGGCCCAGGAAGATGCCGACGTGGTGGTGGTCAACACCTGCGCCGTCACGGGGGAGGCCGAGGCCAAGGCCAGAAAGGCCGTGCGCCATGCCGCGGCACTTCCCGGCGTGGCGTCCGTGGTGGCCACCGGCTGCGTGGCGAGCCTGTTCGCCGACGAGCTCGACGCCTTGGGGGGCAACGTGCGAGTGGAGGTGCTCAAAGACCAGGTGCCGGCCGCCGTTGTGGATGCGCTCGCCGAGGCGGGCCTTGCTCCCGACCCCGCTGCCGAGAGGCCCGACGGAGCCGGCTCCGTCACCCCCACGGGCCGCATGAGGCCCGGCATCAAGGTCCAAGACGGCTGCGACAACCGCTGCACCTACTGCATCGTGTGGAAGGCCCGCGGCCCCGCACGGTCGCTTCCGCTGGCAAAGGCCGTGGAGGATGTGCGCCGTGCCGTGGAGGCCGGCGCCGGCGAGGTGGTGCTCACGGGCATCAACCTCGGGCGCTACGACGGCTGCGCTGGCGGTCTTACGGGGCTCCTTTCCGCCCTGCTCGAGCAGACCGACGTGGGCCGCGTGCGCCTGAGCTCCGTGGAGCCCGGTGAGGTGACCGAGGAGCTCCTCGACCTCATGGCCGCCTCTTCCGGACGCGTGGCACCCTTCTTGCACCTGCCGCTCCAGTCCGGCTGCGACGCCACCCTCGCGCGCATGGGCCGTCTCTACACCGTTGACGAGTACCGAGCTGTCGCGCAGCTGGCAAAGGAGCGCGTGCCCGGTGTCGCCCTTGCCACCGACCTCATCGTGGGCTTTCCCGGAGAGACCGACGAGGAGTTCGCCGAGAGCCTGGCGTTCTGCCGCTCTGTGGGCTATGCCAACATGCACGTGTTCCGCTATTCCAAGCGCCCCGGCACCTGGGCCGCAGGAGCGCCGGGGCAGGTGCCGCCGCATCTCAGTGCCGAGCGCTCCCGCACCATGCGCTCCATGGCAGCCGAGTCGCGCCGCGCCTTTGCGGCCGGCCTTGTGGGGGAGCCGCTCCTGGCCTTTGTGGAGCGCCCGGGGCGGGCCGTGTCGGGCCAGCTCGTCGAAGTGCTGGTTGACCCCGACCTTCCCATGGGCGCCTTTGCCACCGTACGGCCCCACGGCGTTCTTTCCGACGGGCGGCTGGACGCCCGCGCCTCCTTGCGCACAGAAACGCCGTCCGCATGAACTACCATGGGGCCATCCAGGTCCCGGTCGCCTATCTGATGGAGGAGCATGGAGCTCACCCAAGTCCGCCTTACCGTCCCTGACTCGCTCGATATGACGAGGGTCACGGGACCTGCCGACTCGCTCCTGCGCCGCATCGAGGCAGCAACCGAGGCGGCCGTGTCGGTGCGCGGGACCACCGTCACCATCATCGGGAACGCCGACGACGTGAACGCCTTGGTGCAGGTCTTCTCCGCCCTTATCGGCGAGGTGGAGGCTGGAAACGCTCCAACGGAGGCAGACGTCGACCTGCTTTTGTCCCGGGCCTCCTCGGGGGCGGCGCCGCAGGACCGGCCCTTCCGCGACGTCCTCACAACCCACCGCGGAAACCCCATACGCCCCAAGACCCCGGGGCAGGCGGCCTATGTGGAGGCCATCCGCACCCATACCATCACGTTTGCCCTGGGGCCTGCCGGCACAGGCAAGACCTACCTGGCCATGGCCATGGCGGTGGCGGCCCTCAAACGCCGCGACGTCAGTCGCATCGTGCTCACGCGCCCCGTAGTGGAGGCGGGGGAGTCCCTGGGCTTTCTTCCTGGCACGCTCGAGGAGAAGCTCGACCCCTACGTGCGCCCCCTCTACGACGCCCTGTACAACATGACCGACGCCGAGAAGGCCTCCACCCTCATCGAGCAGGGCGTCATCGAGATCGCACCTTTGGCCTTCATGCGCGGCCGCACGCTCAACGACGCCTTCGTCATCCTCGACGAGGCCCAGAACACCACTCCCGAGCAGATGAAGATGTTCCTCACGCGCCTGGGCTTCAGGTCCACCTTCGTGGTCACCGGCGACGCCACGCAGCGCGACATCGCAGGCACCGGCGGCCTCGACTCGGCCCGGCGCGTGCTCCAAGGGGTGGACGACATCGCCTTTTGCGACCTCGATCGCACGGACGTGGTGCGCCACACCCTTGTGGGCCGCATCGTGGACGCCTATGCCGCCTCGGAAGGAAACTGACATGGCCCTCGAACTCGCCTGCGCCCCGGAAGGACTCGAGGGGCTTGCCATCGACGCGGAGGAGATGGCCCGCGTCCTTTCGCTGGTGCTCGACCAGGAGGGCGTGGGGCGCCCTTGTGTGGTGAGCGTCTCGGTGACCGACGACGAGGGCATGCGCGCCCTCAACGCTGAGTGGCGCGGCGTCGACGCTGCCACCGACGTCATCTCGCTGGAGTGCGAGCGCCCCGACGACCCCTCGCTCTTGCCCGACGAGCCCTGCGAGCTGGGCGACATCGTGCTCGACCCCGCCTATATAGACGCACAGGCGTCCCGCTTCGGCACTACGCCACAAGACGAGACGCGCCTTTTGGCCATCCACGGCCTTCTGCACCTGTTGGGGTACGACCATCTGGAGGAAGACGAGGCCCGCGTCATGGAGGCCCGTGAGGACGAGCTTCTCGCCTTGGCCTGCGGGCGGCCGGTGGCCCCCGTGGCCACCACGCGCCATCGAGGGGAGGGCGAAAAATGATACCGGGCTCCGACAAGGACCATCCCTCTCTGTTCAAGAGCTTTGCCTTTGCCATCCAGGGCTTCTGCTTCGCCTTCACATCGGAGCGCAACATCAAGGTCATGGCCGGGGGCTTCGCGTTCTGCGTGGTCATGGGCCTCCTTTTGCGCTGCACGCCCGTTGAGTGGGCATGCCTGCTCATCGGCTGCGGAGTCGTGTTGTCTGCCGAGCTGTTCAACACCTCCATCGAGACCTTGGTGGACCTCGTCTCGCCCGAGTACAACACCTTGGCCGGCCGCGCCAAGGACATTGCCGCGGCGGCCGTGTACACGCTGAGCGTTCTTGTGGCCGTCATGGGTATCGTCATATTTGTAACCGCGGCCCTGCGGATGTTCGGATAGGGGCGCCTTTTGAGGCGTCGTCCAAAAAGGAGTGACATGAAGGACCTGGATAACCAGCGCGACGACCTCGACCTCGACGAGGACGAGCTTGCCATGATGGAGGCGCAGGAGGCGGCCGTGGCGCCGGTGTCTGCGCCCGGCGCCGTGCCCGACGACTTCCGCAGCGGCTTTGTGGCCCTTGTGGGGCGTCCCAACGCGGGAAAGTCGACGCTTCTCAACGCCTGCATGGGCGGTCATGTGGCCATCACGAGCCCCGTGGCCCAGACCACGCGCAAGCGCATGAGGGCCGTCATCAACCGCCCGGACGCCCAGATCGTCATCGTTGACACCCCGGGCCTCCACAAGCCCAAGGACACCCTCGGCCGCGAGCTCAACCGCGCCGCCTTGGCAGAGCTTGCCGACGTGGACGTTGTGGCCATGTTGCTGGACGCCACCAAGCCCGCGGGCACCGGGGACGCCTGGGTTGCCAAGCACGTGGACGAGAGTCGTGCCGTGCGCCTGCTCGCGATCACCAAGGCCGACATCGCCACTCCCGAGCAGGTTCAAGCTCAGCTTGAGGCCGGCAACAGGCTCGCCCGTTTCGACGAGTCACTCGTGGTGTCGTCCACCGAGGACTTCAACGTGGACTCCTTCATCGCGGCCGTGACCGACCATTTGCCCTACGGGCCCCGCTGGTTCCCGCTCGACATGCCGGTGGACGCCACGAACGAGGAGCTGGCGGCCGAGTTTGTCCGCGAGAAGGTTCTGCTCAACTGCCGCGACGAGGTGCCGCACTCCGTGGGCGTGCTCTGTGACGGCATCGAGTGGAGAAACGACGGCCTGGCAGAGGTGCGTGCCACCATCTTCGTGGAGCGCGACAGCCAGAAGGGCATCCTCGTGGGCAAGGGCGGCTCCATGATCCGCCGCATCGGGACTCAGGCTCGACATGAGATTGAGGGTTTGCTCCACTGCAAGGTGTTCCTCGACCTCAACGTGCAGGTCAAGAGTCAGTGGCGCCGCGACGACAACGCCATTCGCCGCTTCGGTTACAGCGCCGAGCAGTAGCCCATGGCACGCGCCCGCACCTACCCGCTCTCGGCCGTCGTCCTTGCGCGCACAAAGATGGGGGAGTCCGACCTCGCTCTCACGCTTCTGGGCGACGACGGCCAACAGCACCGTGCCGTCGCCAAGGGGGCCAGAAAGCCCCAAGGAAAGCTCGCCGGCAAAGTGCAGCTCTTCAGCGAGACCCGCTTTCTCATGGCCCGAGGCCGCAGCCTGGACGTGGTGGCCGAGGCCACACTTATAGACCCCCACGTGGCCGTGACCCTCTCGCCGGACGGCGTGGAGGCTGCCAGCGCCGTGTGCGAGGTGGCGCGCCTTACGAGCTTTGAGGATGCGAGCGACCCCTACCTCTACGCGCTTCTGCGTCGCACGCTTGCCGCGGTAGGCGAGGCCGTGGCCGCCGACGGCCCCGGCGACTCCCTGGGGCCCCACGGCAGCCTTGTCGTGGCCGCCCATGTGTTCAAGGTTATGGCCCACCAGGGCTGGCGCCCGGCCACCGAGGCCTGCGTGGAGTGCGCGGACCCGTCCCCCACGTGGTTCTCGGCCATAGCCGGGGGCGCCCTGTGCGAGTCCTGCGCCCGAAGCGTGCCCGGCGCCGCGTACAGCGGCTCGACCGGGGCGTCGTGGGTGGGCTCCCTGCTGTGCCTCACCTTTGACGAGCTGCTGTCGGCCCCGGTCGACCGCACCACCGCAAACTGGCTTTTGGAGCAGGCGCACCTGTGGGCCGCCACCCAGCTCGACGCCCGCCTGAGGGCCTTCGAGTTCCTCCTGGGCCTCTGAGCCGGCGTGCAGGCTTCGTGGTGGCACAGGCGCCTTCTCGCCAAAAAGGGCTGCCGTGGTATCATCCGTGGGTCCGTACCCCTCACCTGGCCGCATCGAGACACCGACGGCGCGCTCGGTTTGGGGCGAATGAGAACAGAAAGGTGAAAGCATGACCATCTCCAAGGAGCGCAAGGCCGAGCTTATCCGCGAGTTCGGCAAGAGCGACACCGACTCCGGCTCCCCTGAGGTCCAGGTCGCCATCCTGACCGACCGTATCCGCGAGCTCACCGAGCACATGAAGTCCCACAAGAAGGACTTCCACACCCGCCGCGGCCTCCTGATGCTCGTCGGCAAGCGTCGCCGCCTCCTGTCCTACATCAAGGCCAAGGACATCGAGAACTACCGTCAGCTCATCGCGAAGCTGGGCATCCGCGACAACATCCAGTAACAGCGTGACCGGGGGAGCGCCTGCGGGCGCTCCTTTCATATGCGCCCGCGGGCGCAAAAGGGCCGCATGGGCCCGTTGAGGAACCGCCTGCATGGGGCAGGTGGAGAGTGAGAGGCACACATGACCAAAGTTACCCACGAGTTCGACCTGTTCGGCAAGCACTACGCCCTTGAGTCGGGCGAGCTGGCCAAGCAGGCCACCGGCGCCTGCGTCGTGCGACAGGGCGACTCGGAGGTCCTGGTGACCGCCGTGGTCTCCAAGGAGCGCAAGGACTTCGACTTCTTCCCCCTGACCGTCGACTTCATCGAGAAGATGTACGCCGTGGGCCGCATCCCCGGCGGCTATCTCAAGCGTGAGGCGCGCCCCTCCGAGAAGGCCACGCTCACGGCCCGCATGATCGACCGCCCCCTGCGCCCGAGCTTCCCCGACGGCTTCCGCAACGAGGTCCAGGTTGTGGCCATGCCTCTTGTGGCCGACCAGGAGGACCCCGTCGACACCATCTGCGTCATGGCGGCCAGCGCCGCCCTCACCCTGGGCGGCGTGCCCTTCGAGGGCCCGCTCGCCTGCGTGCGCATCGGCCGCGACCCCGAGACCGGCGAGTACATCGTGAACCCCACCTACGAGGAGCGCGACGCCTCCGATCTCGACCTCGAGCTCGCCGGCACCTCCACCTTCATCTCCATGCTCGAGGCCTCCGGCGACGAGGTCTCCGAGGAGGACATGCTCGACGCCATGGCCTTTGGCCAGGAGGCCATCGCCGCGCTCTGCGCCGAGCAGCAGGCCTTCATTGACGCCTGGGTGGAGGCCAACGGCCCCATCGAGCCTAAGAGCTACGAGCTCGACGAGCCCAACGCCGAGGTCCACGACCGCGTCTTCTCCCACTACGCAGAGATGGAGGCCGCCCTTCGCGACGCCGACAAGCTCTCCCGCATGGCCAAGGTGGGCGCCCTCAAGGACCTCATCAAGGGTGAGTTCACCGAGGAGGAGCGCGACGCCTGGCACCGCTCCATCAACGTGGAGCTCAAGAGCCTCGAGAAGCACGCCATGCGTGAGATGGTCGTTGAGACCGGCGAGCGCGTGGACGGCCGCAGCGCCACCGAGATCCGCCCGCTCATGGTGAAGCCCGACTACCTGCCCTTGGTCCACGGCTCCGGCCTCTTCCAGCGCGGCCAGACCCAGGTGCTCTCCGTGTGCACCCTGGGCATGCTCAACGAGTGGCAGCGCCTCGACACCATCGAGCCCGTCGACGGCAAGCGCTACATCCACCACTACAACTTCCCGCCGTTCTGCACCGGCGAGACCGGCCGCATGGGCGCCCCCAAGCGCCGTGAGATCGGCCACGGCAACCTGGCCGAGCGGGCGCTTCTCCCCGTGATCCCCTCCGAGGACGACTTCCCCTACACCATCCGCGTGGTCTCCGAGGTCATGGAGTCCAACGGCTCCAGCTCCATGGCGTCCACCTGCGGCTCCACCCTGGCCCTGATGGACGCCGGCGTGCCCCTGGTGCGCCCGGTCTCCGGCATTGCCATGGGCCTCATCCAGGAGAACGGCAAGACCGTCGTGCTCTCCGACATCCAGGGCCTCGAGGACTTCCTCGGCGACATGGACTTCAAGGTCACCGGCACCGAGCGCGGCATCACCGCCATGCAGATGGACAACAAGGCCACGGGCCTCACGCCCGAGATCCTCGCCCAGGCCCTGCGCCAGGCCAAGGAGGGCCGCGCCCATATCCTCGACGTCATGCTTGACGCCATCCCCGAGCCCCGCACCCAGCCCAAGGACACGGCGCCCCAGATCATCTCCCTTACCATCCCCACCGACAAGATCCGCGACGTCATCGGCTCCGGCGGCAAGGTCATCCGCGGCATCCAGGACGACACCGGCGCCACCATCGACATCCAGGAGGACGGCACCGTCTTCATCGCGGGCGTCGGCGGCGCCGGCGAGGAGGCCGCCGAGCGCATCCGCGCCATCGTCAAGGTGCCCGAGCTGGGGGAGGAGTACGTGGGCCGCGTGGTGGGCATTCAGCCCTTCGGCGCCTTCGTGGAACTCCTGCCCGGCAAGGACGGCCTGCTCCACATCTCCCGCGTGGCCAAGGGCCGCGTGGAGAAGGTCGAGGACGCCCTCAACGTGGGCGACGAGGTCAAGGTCAAGGTCATCGAGGTCGACGAGAAGGGCAAGGTGAGCCTCGACCGCCTCGACAAGCCTGAGGCCCCCGCCCCCGAGTCCAAGGGCCATGGCGGCGGCCGCCGCAAGGACGGCTCCAAGCCCCGCACCCGCAAGCCTGGCGACCACGGCAACGGCGCGGGGGAGGCTCCGGCCCGCAAGCTGCGCCGCCACCACGAGAACTAAGCTGCGGCGCACAGACGTCTCGCCCAAGGGCGCCGGCACCACGTCGGCGCCCTTTTCTTGTATAGGCAAATATCGATGGAACCTGAACGGTCGAGGGACCATCCCTTCAGGTTGCGCACACATGGCTCAGGTACACTGGACGGTCATGAAGAGTGAAGCTGCGGGGTCATAGCCCCGTTTCATAGAAAAGAGCATTCGGGCGTCCCAGCGCCCCAAAAGAAAGGAACTGCACCCTCAATGGCAAAAAAGAACCCTCCCCTGAAGATCATCCCCTTGGGCGGCCTGGACGGCATCGGCAAGAACATGACCGTCTTCGAGTACGGGGATGACATGATCCTGGACGACGCCGGCCTGATGTTTCCCGACGACGATCAGCCCGGCATCGACCTCGTGCTGCCCGACTACACCTACGTCCTGGAGAACGAGCACAAGCTCCGGGGCATCTTCATCACCCACGGCCACGAGGACCACACGGGCTCTCTGCCCTACGTCCTGCGCGACCTCACCCGCAAGGTGCCCATTTACGCATCCCGCATGACCCTCGGCCTCGTGGAGGGCAAGCTCGCGGAGCACAAGCTCACCAACCAGCAGCTCGTGGAGGTCAAAAGCGGTCAGCACGTGGACATGGGCGCGTTCGGGGTCGACTTCTTCTCCATGACGCACTCCATCCCCGGCGCCATGGGCGTCTTCATCCGCACGCCCCAGGGCACCGTGCTGCACACCGGAGACTTCAAGCTCGACCAGACGCCCATCGACGGCGTGCGCCCCGACTACGGCGCCATCAACCGCTTCGCGTCCGAAGGCGTCGACCTTCTGCTGTCCGACTCCACCAACGCCACGCGCCCCGGCTTCACCGGGTCGGAGGCCACCGTGGGGGCCAGCCTGCGCCACATCATCAAGAACGCGCCGGGCCGCGTGTTTGTGGCCTCCTTCTCCAGCCACATCCACCGCCTCCAGCAGGTCTGCGACGCCGCGGTGGCCGTGGGCCGCAAGGTCGTGGTCACGGGGCGCTCCATGATCTCCAACACCAAGATCGCCCGCGAGCTCGGCTACCTCGACATTCCCGAGGAGGACATCATCGACGCCTTCGACGTCGACGGCCTGCCCGACGAGAAGGTGGTCGTGCTCTGCACCGGCTCCCAGGGCGAGCCCCTCTCGGCTTTGGCCCGCATGGCCAACGGCGAGCACCGCTCGCTCACCATCACCGACAGGGACACGGTGATCATCAGCGCCACGCCCATCCCGGGCAACGAGAAGGGCGTGCAGTCCATCATCAACTCGCTCTCCAAGGTGGGCTGCACCATCTTTGACAAGAGCAACGCCCTCGTGCACGTGTCGGGCCACGGCTCCCAGGAGGAGCTCAAACTCATGCTCGCCATGGTGAACCCCCGTTACTTCGCCCCGGTCCACGGCGAGGCCGTGCACCTGCGGGCCCACGCCAAACTCGCCATGGACATGGGCATCCTGCCCGACCACATCTTCGTGATCGACAACGGCGACACGCTCGAGATGCGCAACCACAAGGTCAAGCTGGGCGCCCCAGTTGACTCCGGCGTGGTCTACGTCGACGGCATGCGCATCTCCGACGCCGACCCGGTGGTGCTCCGCGACCGCCAGAAGCTCTCCTGCGACGGCATCGTCACCTGCGTGGTCACCGTGGCCTCGCGCACCCACAAGGCCCTCGAGATCGACATCTCCGGCCGGGGCATCTCCTTCGCCGACGACTCCGAGCTCCTCGGCGGGGCCCAGGACGTGGTGCGCTCCACCGTGGACCGCTCTGCGGAGAAGGCCGGCAACAACGTGGACGCCACCCGCAAGGCCGTCCGCAACGCCCTGTCCAACTACCTCTGGAGCAAGACCAAGACCCGCCCGCTCATCATTCCGGTCGTGATGGAGGTCTAGCCGGATGCCCTCCCAACGCAGAACAAACGCACCCAAAAAGAAGGCAGCCCAGCCGCGGGGGAGAGGCGCCGCCCAGCCGGTGGTGGCCTCTTCCGCATGGCACGATATCGTGGGCGTCGCCCTCGTGGTCGTGGCCGTCGCCATGGCCATCGCCCTGACGAGCCCCTCAAGCGCCGTGGTGGCAGATGCCTGCCGCACCTTCCTCACCTACGGGTTCGGCGCGGGGGCCATGCTCGTGCCGGTGGCCCTCCTGCTCTATGCCATCACGTTCTTCTTGCCCTCCGACGGCCCCGTCTCGGCACGGGCGGCCATAGGGCTGGCCCTTATCGTGACCGCGGTCCTGGCCATGCTCTCGCTGCTCTACGTGCCGGCGGCCACGGCCGAGGCGGAGGCGTCCTGGGTCTTTCGCCCCGAGGTGGCCTGCAACGCCGGCGGCTACTGGGGAGGCGCTCTCGCCTGGGTGCTCCTCACCCTCGTGGGCCAGACCATCGGCATGGTCGTGCTCGTGGGTATGGTCGTGGCGGGCATCGTGATCTGCGGCTTCTCCATCTCGGGGCTCGTGGCCAAGATCCGCGACGCCTCCTCGTCGGCCCACGAGCATCTGACCGAGCGCAGAAGCGAGCGCCTGGCGACCCGCGAGAGCCGCGCCGCCGCCGAGTCTGCGGCAGCCACCACGGTGCTGCCCTCCAAGAAGAGGGGAGGGCGCGCCAAGGCCAAGGGCGACGAGACCACCTTCATCGGCGCCCGCAAGACCACCGTGCTGCGCCGCGACGGCGAGGAGTGCCCCAAGCGCCATCCCCGCCTGGAGGACCAGGGCCCCGCGGCGCACCACGACGAGGTGGAGGGCCTCGAGCTAGAGGCCGCGGCCGCAGACGATGTCGTGGCGCCGCTCCCCGTGCCCACGGGGAAGGTCGAGCGCGGGCGCCGCCGGGCCAAGGACGCGATCCCCGCGGCGGAGACCGCGCCAGTGTCGGAGGCAGCGCCCACGACCGTGCTGCCTTGGGAGGACGCACCGTCCGCAGACGGCACGGCCGCCGCCGTGAGCGCCGGGACCCCTGCCGCGACACCGGAGAAGGCCCCCGAGGCCCCGCGGACCGAGGACGCGCCCCGCGGGGGAGTGGCCAAGGGCGCCATGGTCGCCGCCCCCAAGAACCCCAGCCGCCCCGGCGAGGGCTCCGAGACATTTGAGCTGCCGCCTTTGTCGCTGCTCGACACGTCGTCAGACACCGCCGTCACGGCCAGCTCGGAGGAGGAGCTCCAGGAGACGGCCGACCACCTCCAGGCCAAGCTCGTGGAGTTCGGCTCCACGAGCCGCGTCGTGGGCTGGGTCGCCGGCCCCATCGTCACCACGTTCCAGATCGCCATGGGCGAGGGCGAGCGCGTCTCCAAGATCATGAACCTCGAGGACGACATTGCCCTGGCCCTCGCCGCCAAGTCGGTGCGCATCTTCGTCATCCCTGGCTCCAGCCACCTGGGCATCGAGATCCCCAACCGCGAGCGCCGAAACGTCTACCTCGGCGACGTTGTGCCTTTTGCCAAGGGCGGCCCCCTCGAGTTTGCCGTGGGCCGCGACTCCGAGGGAAAGCCCGTGGTGGCCGACCTCGCCAAGATGCCCCACCTGCTCATCGCCGGCACCACGGGCTCGGGCAAGTCGGTGGCCATCAACACGCTCATCATGTCCATGCTCATGCGCTCCACGCCTGAGCAGCTCCGGCTCATCCTGGTGGACCCCAAGCGCGTGGAGTTCTCGTTCTACGACGGCCTGCCGCATCTCTACGTGCCCGTGGTGACCGAGCCTAAGCAGGCGGCGAGTGCCCTGCAGTGGGCCGTCTCCGAGATGGAGCGGCGCCTCAAGGTCTTCCAGAAGGCCGGGGTGAGAAACATCGGCGGCTACAATAAGAAGGTGGAGTCCGGCGTGCTCGACAAGGACGGCGTGCCGCCCGAGTCCATGCCCTATCTCGTGGTTGTGGTCGACGAGCTCTCCGACCTCATGATGGTCTCGGGCAAGGAGGTGGAGGCCTCCATCGTGCGCATCGCCCAGCTGGCCCGTGCCGCCGGCATCCACCTCGTGCTCGCCACCCAGCGCCCCACGGCCGACGTTGTCACGGGCCTCATCAAGGCCAACATCGAGAGCCGCATGGCCCTCACAGTGGCCCAGAAGAACGACTCCCGCATCATCCTCGACGGCCCCGGTGCCAACCGGCTCCTCGGCAACGGCGACATGCTGTTCAAGACCGGCGGCAACACCCCCCGCCGCGTGCTCGGCTGCTACGTCTCAGACGCCGAGGTGGAGAACGTCGTGGAGTTCCTCGCGAGCCAGGGCGAGCCCGACTACCACGACGAGATCCTCACCGCCGTGGCGCCGAGCCCGCTCTCCTCCGGTGTCGAGGACGAGGAGGACGAGGACGACCCGCTGCTCTGGGAGGCCGCCCAGATCGTCGTGGATTCCCAGCTGGGATCGACCTCCGGCCTCCAGCGCCGCCTCAAGGTGGGCTACGCTAGGGCCGGCCGCATCATGGATATGCTCGAGCACAAGGGCGTCGTCGGGCCCCCAGACGGGTCCAAGCCCCGAGACGTGCTCCTCGATCTGCGCGGTCTGGACGAGCTCATGGCCGCCGACGCGACCTACCGGGAGGTGTAAGCCATGGCACGGCCCAGATTCAGCGACTTCCTCTCCAACCGCCGCCGCCAGCTCGGCCTCACCATCCCCCAGGCCTCGCGCGTTCTGCGCCTCAAAGAGCAGGTGCTCCTTGCCTTTGAGGAGGGCGACTGGGAGCGCATCCCTCGCTCCGGCTACGCCCAGGGCATGCTCTCCAGCTACGCGCGCTACCTTGGCCTCAACCCCCGAGAGGTCATCGACCTCTTCCAGGAGGACCTCCAGGCCTATGCCGACGGCCAGGGCGCAAGCGCCTCTCACCGCCAGTCCAGGCCCACAGACGACCCGTCCCGCGGGCAAGGCCGTCAGGGCGTGGTGGTGCCGTCCAAGGACAACGACCTCTACGGGTCTGCGGGGCCTGCCGGCTCCATTCTCTCGGGCACCTTGGTGGGCAGCTCCTACCTGCACAGCGCCGAGGAGCACCGCGGCGCCTCGTCCCCGCTCGTGAACGGGCGCAGCGCTGGCTATTCCGAGCGCTACCTGCGCCAGAACGGCTATGCGACGCCCGGCGCCGAAGGCGGTTCCCTTCCCCCGGCAGGGGGTACCACCGAGCCCAGGGACTACCCCCAGGGCAGGCCTTACACCGCCCGCGCGCCCCTTTCCTCCCGGGCCAGGCGGGGCGTCCAAGGGCGCGCGGCGGCCTCCGACCGCGCCGGTCGCACCCGCTCCAACCGGGCGCGCCAGGACGCGCGCCGCTATGCGTCCACCGACATCCAGACCCGCGACGTCTCCTCCACCATGTACGACGACGACCTGCGCTACGGGCTGGCCGCCGACACCTACCGCCAGGCTTCCTCGGCTGAGGTGCGCGAGACCGCCCGGAGCTCGGTGGCTGCACCCCAGCGCCCCAACGTGCGCCGGCGTCCCTCGACGGCCGACCGCTACCGCCCCAACCAGCGCAACGCCAAGCCGCCTCGCTCAGGCGTGCTCGGCGTTCTCGACGCATGGTTCTCCGATCCGCGCCGCACCATGCTCACGGTGTTCGTGGCCCTTGCGGTGGCCCTCATCCTTGTGATCGTCCTTTCGGTGCGCAGCTGCTCGGCGCCTGCGCCCGAGGGCGGAAACCGCGCCCAGATACCGGTGACCCAGTCCTCTTCCGATAACAGCGGCAACAGCGACAAGGCCGGCGACACCACCACCCAGAGCAGCGCCGCCCAGACGCCCGCAGCCTCGGCAAGCGACGCCGCCGCAGACGCCAACAAGCCCGTCGAGGTGGAAGTTTCCGTCCCCGACGGGGCCGCCGTGTGGGTGGAGGTCAAGAACGGCGACAAGAACGAGGTCGCCCAGACCGTGACGGGCCCTTGGAATCAGAAGTTCACCGTCAACGGCGAGCTTGAGGTGCGCACGGCCGATCCCGCCCAGGTCACGGTGACCGCCAACGGGCAGCCCGTCTCCTTCGACACCTCTGCCGCAGGCATCGGCACGGCAACGGTCAAGGGGCCCTCCACCGAGCCGTCCGCAAACGACGCCGCGGCCTCCTCCAACAGCAAGACCAGCGACGGCCAGGACCAGGACGGCGCGAACGCGAGCACAAGCGTGGGCACTGGCACAGCGTCGTCTAGCACCCAGAGCCGCTCTTCCAGCTCGGCCGCGAGCGACGGCATCGGCAGCGGCACCTCCAATTAATAGGCACCCCAGCGAAAGGAAACCCATGGCAAAGGACTCTTCCTTCGACATCGTCTCCCAGGTCGACATGCAGGAGGTGGACAACGCCTACCAGCAGACGGCCCGCGAGCTTACCCAACGCTACGACCTCAAGTCCTCCGGAGCCACTATCGACCTGTCCAAGGCCGACGGCACCCTGACCGTCACGGCGCCCGCCGACTTCGTCGCCCGCCAGGTCATCGACGTCCTCAACGGACGGCTCCACAAGCGCGGCGTCGACCTCAAGGCCGTGCAGTGGGACGCCCCTCAGTCGGCAAGCGGCGGAAACGTGCGCGTCGTGGGCCACATCGTCTCCGGCATCGACCGCGAGCTCGCCAAGCGCATCTCCAAGGACGTCCGCGACATGAAGCTCAAGTGCAAAGTCGCGGTGGAAGACGACAAGCTGCGCGTGTCGAGCCCGTCCAAGGACGTGCTCCAGCAGGTCATCGCCCAGGTCCGCGACGCGGACTACGACGTGCCCCTGCAGTTCGTCAACTACCGCTGAGGTGCCTGCGACCATGGACAAGACCATTTCTACGGCGGAGCGAAAGCCGCGCATCCTCTTTGTCACCCTCGGGTGCGCCAAGAACGAGGTGGACACCGACCGCATGCGCTCCCTGCTCGTCGGCGCCAGCTTTGCCGAGGCGGACGACGTTGCCGACGCCGACGCCGTCATTGTGAACACGTGCTCTTTCCTTGCCAGCGCCACATCGGAGTCCATCGAGGCCACGCTGGAGCTTGCTGAGGAGCGCGCCGCCGGGGCCCGCGAGCTGCCCATCGTGATGTGCGGCTGCGTGCCCTCACGCTACGGCGACGACCTACCCTCCGAGCTGCCCGAGGTGGCGGCCTTCGTGCGCACTGACGAGGAGGACGGCATCGTGGGCGTCATGGAGCGCGTCCTGGGCGTCTCGGCCGCCCCCGGGCAAGGGGAGGGGCCGCTGCGCACGGTCCAGGGCGCCAGCGCCTATGTGAAGATCTCGGACGGCTGCAACCGGTTCTGCTCCTTCTGCGCCATCCCCTACATTCGCGGCCGCTACGCCTCGCGCCCGGCCACCGAGATTCTCGAAGAGGTGACGGCGCAGCTCGAGGGGGGTACGCGCGAGATCGTGCTCATCGGCCAGGACACCGGCATCTGGGGCACTGACTTTGCCGAGCCGCAGTCCTTAGCCGACCTCCTCAACCTGCTCGCCCCCGTGGCGGCGGCTCACAACGCTTGGATCCGCGTGCTCTACCTGCAGCCCGAGGGCATGACGCCCGAGCTTGTGGCAGCCATCCGCGACAACGAGGCCGTACTTCCCTACATCGACATCCCCATCCAGCATGCCTCCGGCGCGGTGCTGTCGGCCATGAACCGCACGGGCGACGCCGAACAGCTCGCCGAGGTCTTCGCGCGCCTGCGCGAGGAGATCCCCTCCATGGTGCTGCGCACCACGGGCATGGCGGGATTTCCCGGCGAGACGGAAGAAGACTTTGAGCTGCTCTGCGACTTTCTCGAGGACGAGGGCTTTGACTACGTCTCCGTCTTCGCCTACTCGCCCGAGGAGGGCACGGCGGCCTGCTCCTATAAAGACCAGGTGCCCGACGACGTCAAGCTCGAGCGCACCCAGCGCCTCATAGACATCGCCGAGACCTTGGGGTTTGCCGCCACGGCCTCCCACGTGGGCGAGACGGTCGACGTGATCATCGACGGCGTTGAGGACGACGGGGACGGAAACCCCGAGTTCATTGGGCACGCATGGTTTCAGGCCCCCGACTGTGACGGTGCCGTGCACATCGCCTCCGGCGACTACGCCGTGGGCGACGTGGTGACGGTGCGCCTTGTGGACGCCTTCTGCTACGAGCTTGTGGGCGAGCCGGTGGAAGGCGACGGGCAGTGAGCAGCGACGCCAAAAAAGGGCCTGGCATCGCGACGGCCGCCAACGTCGTCACCATCGTGCGCGTGGCGGCCATCTTCGTTTGGCTGGCCGTGGCTGAAGCGGCGGGTCCGGCCCTGTCCCAACAGGTCTCGGCCCCATGGGCCTGGACGGCCGCCCTCTACATCCTCATAGCGTCCACCGACTCCTTGGACGGGCACCTTGCCCGCTCCCGCAACGAGGTCACCGACTTCGGCAAGTTCCTCGACCCCATAGCCGACAAGCTTGTCGTGGTGTCGAGCCTTCTGGTGCTCATGGCCCAGGGGCTCGTGTCCATCTGGGTCGTGGTGGTCGTGGTGGCCCGCGAGTTCCTTGTCTCGGGGCTTCGCATGGTGGTCGCGTCCAAGGGCGTCGTCGTGGCCGCCAGCGGGCTGGGCAAGGCCAAGACGGCCACCACCATGGGGGCCGTGGGGGGTTATCTCGTGGCCATGGCCCTTCCGCAGGCCTGGGCGCCCACGGCATGGCTCTACGGACTCTCGTGGCTTGCCATGGCCGTGGCCGTGGTGCTCACGGTTTGGTCGGGGGCCGATTATCTGCTCAAGTGCTGGAAGCACCTGTCGTAAGGGGAGGCTTGTCGTGGCTGTGACGTGGGAAGACGCGCTCTCCGACGAGTTCCAAGGCGCCGGCGCGCCCACCTGGGACGAGGTATGCGAGCTGGCGGGAGCCTTGGTGCGCGAGGCCTCTGGGGCAGGCCGCACCATCGGCTTTGCAGAGTCGTGCACGGGCGGCCTCGCCTCAGGCGCCGTGACGTCTGTGCCAGGCTCTTCAGAGGTGCTTCTCGGCTCCGTGGTGAGCTATGCCTGCTCGGTCAAGGAGTCTGTGCTGGGCGTCTCTAAAGCCACGCTTGCCGAGGTAGGCGCCGTCTCGGAGCGCTGCGTGTGCGAGATGGCCTCAGGCGCCCGCGCGCGCCTCGGAGCGCAGGCCTGCGTCTCCATCTCGGGCATCGCGGGTCCCAGCGGCGCCGTGGCGGGCAAGCCCGTGGGCACGGTGTGGTTTGCCTACGACGGGCCCGAAGGGGGGCGCGCCTGTGTCCGCCACTTCACGGGCGGCCGCTCCGACGTGCGGCTCAAGGCGGTGTCGTTCGCCCTTGCGCTGCATCTGTCCGCCCTTATGGAGGGTTGAGGGAGAATTGGGGGCCGCGCCTTTCGCGGCGCCTGTGTCGCAACGGGTCTACCTGCACCGATGGCGGAGGCTTCGGGCAGCTGACGCCGATTGTCGGAGAACTGTCAAGAACCGGTCAGGATTCCGTCAAGGCCGTCTGGTTCGATAGTGGTGCCGGATTGACATAGAACAGATGTTCTTCTAGCATCCCCAACAGCAAAGACACGAGAGGAGCACCATGGCCAAGAAGAAGGAAGCCACCAAGACCGTGGCCGCGCGCACCACCGGCGAGGAGCGCGACAAGATGGTGGAGAGCACCACGGCCGAGATTCGCAAGAAGTTTGGCTCCGGCGCCATCATGCGCTTCGGCGACGGCGGCAACGACCTCGAGGTCGAGGCAATCCCCACCGGCTGCATCGCCTTGGACGCCGCGCTCGGCATCGGCGGCGTGCCCCGCGGCCGCATCGTCGAGATCTACGGCCCCGAGTCCTCGGGCAAGACCACTCTGTCCCTCGAGATTCTCGCGGAGGCCCAGGCCATGGGCGGCGTGGTCGCCTTCATCGACGCCGAGCACGCCCTCGACCCCGGCTATGCCGCCCGCATCGGCGTGGACATCGACGACGTCCTCATCTCCCAGCCCGACACCGGCGAGCAGGCGCTCGAGATCTGCGACATGCTCGTGCGCTCCAGCGCCATCGACGTCATCGTCATCGACTCCGTGGCCGCCCTCGTGCCCAGGGCCGAGATCGAGGGCGAGATCGGCGACACCACGGTGGGCCTGCAGGCGCGCCTTATGAGCCAGGCCCTGCGCAAGCTTGCCGGCTCCCTTGCCAAGTCCAAGACCACCTGCATCTTCATCAACCAGCTCCGAGAGAAGATCGGCGTCATGTTTGGCAGCCCCGAGACCACCACGGGCGGTCGCGCGCTCAAGTTCTTCTCCTCCGTGCGCATGGACATCCGCAAGATCGACGGCATCAAGCAGGACGGCGAGCTCGTGGGCAGCCGTGTGCGCGTCAAGGTGGTCAAGAACAAGGTGGCCCCGCCCTTCCAGCAGGCCGAGTTCGACATCATGTACGGCACGGGCATCTCCAAGGAGGGCTCGGCCCTCGACATGGCCGTAGACTACGAGGTGGTCAACAAGTCCGGCGCCTGGTACACCTACGAGGGGGAGCGCCTCGGCCAGGGCCGCGAGGCGGCCAAGGAGTTCTTGCGCTCCAACCCCGACCTCTTCGATGAGATCGACCACAAGGTCCGCATCGCCTGCGGCCTCGAGTTCGAGGACGAGCTCGCAGATGGCACGCCTGTGAGCGAGAAGGCGCCGGAGGCCTGATGCGGTTTGGCGCCTCGTCGTCGCCCGAGCGCCCCCGTGGCGAGACCACGGAGCTTGTAGGGGCGGACGGCTCCGCATGGACCGTCGTCATGCCGCCCAAGGGCGCAGGCTCCGGCTTTTCCGGCCCTGCGCCCAAGGCGCGGCTCGTACCGGCAGACGGTTCCGAGACCCTGCAGGTCCCCGTCGCTGTGGCTCGCGCCGTGATCAAGGCTGTCGGCGAGGACGACTCGCTCGCGCTAGGGGGACAGGGCATGGCCGGGCTCGTGGCATCCGTCTCCACTTCCTGCTGCGCCAAGCGCCTGACCTCCATGGTCGATCGCCGCGACTACTCCGTTAAAGAGGCGAAGGGGAAGCTTTTGCGCATCGGGTTTGCTCCCGACGTGGTAGAAGACGTCTGCTCCCGCGCGCAGGACGGGCGTCTCCTCGACGACTCCCGCTTTGCCGAGACCTTCATACGGTCAAAGGCCTACGCGGGGTGGGGGCAGCGCCGCATAGAGCGCGAGCTGTCCCGCCGCGGCATCGACGCCGCTTCCGTCAACGGCTGGCCCGAGGAGTTCTTTGACGGCGCAAGCGAGTTCGACCGGGCATGGGAGCTCGTTTCGCGGCGCAGCGTTCCCGCCAAAAACCCCTACGAGAAGACCGTGCGGTTCCTTGTGGGCCGCGGCTACTCCTATGACGTGGCAAAACGCTGCGCCTCCCAACTGCTCGAGAGCGACGATGCCTAGGGCGCCCGCGCCCTTGCCTACTGGCATACCTTTACGAGCCAGCCGTATTCCCGTAAGATATAAGGGCTGTTGAAGCGCCCGTCCCGGTTCGTCATGCTGGGATTTTGCATATTCATAGGTTCCTATTTGTTAGACAGGTTCTTAGTGGAGGCATGCCCGGCCAAGGCCAAAGCGGCCGTTTCCTCGGCAACCGTCGCACGACGGTTTCTTTCGAATTAGAGCTTTACCTAAAGAGACGAGGGGGCACGCCATGGATCCAATCATCACCGTGGTGCTCTGCATCGTCGGGCTTGCCATCGGCGCCTTGGTTGCGTGGTCTGTTGCCAACAGCAAGACCAACTCCCGGGTCGTCGAGGCCAACGAGAAGGTCCGTCAGGCCGAGGACACGGCCGCGCGCACCGTCGAGGAAGCAGCCCGCACGGCAGAGACAACAAAGAAGGAGTCGCTGCTCGAGGCCCAACAGGAGATCCTCGAGCTTCGCCATGCCCAGGAGGAGGAGAATCGCACCCGCAAGAGCGAGCTCCGCGAGATGGAGTCGCGCATCATGCAGCGCGAGCAGTCCCTGGACCGCCGCAGCGACTCCCTCGACCGCAAGGAGCACCAACTCTCCGAGAACCAGAGCAAGCTCGACCGCCGTCGCAACGAGCTCGAGCAGATGGTGAGCGAGCAGTCCAGCGAGCTCGAGCGCATTGCCGCCCTCACCAGGGAAGAGGCCCACGACGAGCTGATCGATCGCGTCCGCAAGGACACCGTGCGCGAGGAGGCACAGATTCTTCGCGAGTCCGAGCAGCGCGTGAAGGCGCAGGCCGACAAGACCGCCCGCGAGATCGTCTCCACGGCCATCCAGCGCTGCGCGGCCGACCAAGCCAACGAGATCACCGTCACCTCGGTCCATATCCCCTCCGATGACCTCAAGGGCCGCATCATCGGCCGCGAGGGGCGCAACATCCGCACCTTCGAGCAGGTCTCCGGCGTCTCCCTCGTCATCGACGACACTCCCGAGACGGTCATCCTCTCGAGCTTCGACCCCGTGCGCCGCGAGACCGCACGCGTCGCCCTTGAGAACCTCATCGCCGACGGCCGCATCCACCCGGCCCGCATCGAGGAGATGTACGCCAAGGCCGAGAAGCTCGTGCAGCAGCGCGTAATCGAGGCCGGCGAGCAGGCCGCCTTCGACATGGGCATCCACGACCTGCACCCCGAGATCGTGCGCACGCTGGGCGCCCTTCGCTACCGCACCTCCTACGGCCAGAACGTCCTGCAGCACTCCAAGCAGGTCGCCGACCTCTGCTCCCTCATGGCGGCCGAGATCGGCGCCGACTGCGCGCTCGCCAAGCGCGCCGGCTTGCTCCACGACCTCGGCAAGGCCATCGACCGCGAGGTGGAGGGCCCCCACGCCGTCATCGGCGCCGACCTCTGCCGCAAGTACGGCGAGCGCGCGGACGTCGTCCACGCCGTCGAGGCCCATCACGCCGACATCGAGCCCTGCACCGTGCTCGACATGCTCGTCATGGCCGCCGACGCCATCAGCGCCGCTCGCCCGGGCGCCCGCCGCGAGTCGGCCGAGACCTACATCAAGCGCCTCGAGAAGCTCGAGGAGATCTCCAACGCCCACGAGGGCGTGGAGCGCACCTACGCCATGCAGGCGGGCCGTGAGCTTCACGTGATGGTGGAGCCCGAGAAGATCTCCGACGCCAAGGCCGTGGTCCTCGCCCACGACATTGCCAAGCAGATCGAGGACGAGATGGAGTACCCCGGCCAGGTGCGCGTCGTGGTCATCCGCGAGTCCCGCGCCGTCGACGTGGCCAAGTAGCCCATGGGCGACCTTGCCGACTTTGTCGCCGATGTCATCGGTGGCTCCGCCGTCCGGGTGGAGGAGAACCTCGGCAGCGGCTATGTCCGCCTCGTCGTCGACGAGGCGGAGCGCCGCCAGGCCAAACACGACATCCGCTGCGCGGAGGACATCGTCATAGAGATGCTCCGCAACGCCCGTGACGCCGGTGCGACCCAGGTCTTCGTGGCCACGGGTCGCGCCGGCGACCTGCGTCGCATCGTCATGCTCGACGACGGGTGCGGGATCCCTGCCCCCCTCCAAGAGTCGGTGTTCGAGGCGCGCGTCACCTCCAAGCTCGACACGGTCCACGAGGATCGCTGGGGCATCCACGGGCGGGGCATGGCGCTCTTCTCCATCCGACAGAACGCCGAGGACGCCCGGGTGGCCGCCTCGCTTCCCGACGGGGGAGCCTCTGTTGCCGTCACCTGCCGCTGCGACGCCGTTCCCGAGCGGGCCGACCAGTCCACTTGGCCTGCGCTCGCCACCGACGAGGACGGGCGCCAGGTCGTGGGCTCGGGCCCCCACAACATCGCCCGCACCTGCTGCGAGTTCGCATTGGAGGAGCGGGGCCACACCCAAGTCTTTCTCGGCTCTGCGGCCGAGATCGTCGCCACCGTGCGCTCCCGGCTCTCCTCCACGCTCGACAAGACAGGCATCCTGTTCGTGGACGACCCTTCCTCCTTGCCGGTCCTCGACCGGCTATGCGTGGCAGCCGACGCCAAGGAGCTCGTGGCAACGGCAGACGGGCTGGGCCTTTCCATCTCCGAGCGCACGGCGCACCGCATCCTGTCCGGCGCCATACGCCCGGTACGCTCCGTCATGGCCCGCCTTACGCACCGCCCCGACGACGGCTCCCGGCAGCGGCCCATCGACCTGTCCCGCGACCGTCGCGGCCTCAAGCTCGACGACTCCGACGCGGCGGAGTTCTCCCGGCTGATGGAGCGGGCCTTCTCGTTCATCGCCGACCGCTATTACGTTTCCCTTGAGGACGCTCCGACGGTTCGGGCGTCGGGCGACCGCCTTGTGGTCACGTTCCCCCTCTCCAAAGAGGACGAAGGGTGAGCCTTGGCCTCCAACCGTGCATCCGGCATAACTGTCGGGTACCATTGGCAAAGCGCTGCCTCAACCACACCACGCATCAACTTCATCTGTAGCACTGGAGCAACTGCCATGGATTTCCTGAAAGTGTCGAGCAAGTCGTCCCCGGCATCGGTGGCGGGCGCCATCGCCGGAATGGTCAAGGACGGCGTGCCCGTCAACCTTCAGGCCGTCGGCGCCGGCGCCGTCAACCAAGCGGTGAAGGCCGTTGCCATCGCCCGTGGATTCCTCATTCCGTCGGGCTACGACATCTCCATCGCCCCCACGTTCTCGGACATCCAGATCGACGGAGACTCCCGCACCGCCATCCGCATAGCCGTCTACGTCCATCCGCTGGGTGTGGGCGACGCCGCGGCTTCGCCGGCCCCGGTGCTCAAGCGCTCCCAGGGGCAGGAGTCTTGATGGGGAAGGGTGGCCTCGCCGGCCTCACGTACCATGTGAGGACGTTCGGGTGCCAGATGAACCTCCACGACTCCGAGCGCGTTGCCGGAGTCCTCGACTCCTGCGGCATGTTCTCGGTCGCCGAGCCCGAGAAGGCCGACGTCGTCGTCTTCATGACCTGCTGCGTCCGTGAGAAGGCCGACACCCACCTGCAGGGCCAGGCGTCTGCCATGGTGAGCGCCCTTGTGCCGCCGTCCGGCCTGCGCACCGTCTGCGTGGGCGGCTGCATCGCCCAGCGCGAGGGCGAGGACATGCGCTCTTTCATCCCCAACGTCGACGTGGTGTTTGGCACCCAGGCCATCGCGAGCCTCCCCGGCCTCATCGAGGAGTCGAGGCAGGAGGCGGGCTCCACGCTCAAGGCCGACACGAGCGAGCCGGGAACCGCCTTTTCCAGCGACCTTCCCGACCATCGGGAGTCGGCGTTCCACGCCTGGGTCCCCATCATGACCGGATGCAACAACTTCTGCAGCTACTGCATCGTGCCCTACGTGCGCGGCCGGGAGCGCAGCCGTGCCATGGAGGACGTTGTCGCCGAGGTGGAGGCCCTTGTGGCCGACGGCGTGCGCGAGATATGCCTCCTTGGCCAGAACGTCAACTCCTACGGGCGCGACCGCTACGGCGAGCCACGCTTTGCCGAGCTGCTCCGCCGCGTGTCGGACACGGGCATCGAGCGCATTCGTTTCACGAGCTCGCACCCCAAAGACCTCACCGACGAGACCATTGCCGCCATGGCCGAGCTGCCGGCCGTGATGCCCCAGCTTCACCTGGCCGTGCAGTCGGGCTCCACCGACGTCCTGCGGCGCATGAACCGCAAGTACACGCGCGAGGACTACCTCGACCTGGTTCGCCGCATCCGCGCCGCCATGCCCGACATTGCCCTTTCCACCGACATCATCGTGGGCTTCCCCAACGAGACGGAGGAGGACTTCTGCGAGACGCTCTCCCTTGTGCGCGAGGCGAACTTCTCCAGCGCCTTCACCTTCATCTACTCCAAGCGCGACGGTACCCCCGCCGCCGCAGTGGACGACCCCACGCCGCGCGAGGAGATACAGGGGCGCTTCGACCGCCTGGCCGACCTTGTGCAAAAGCAGAGCTGGGACTACAACCGCACGCAGGTGGGGCGCACCGTCGACGTGCTCGTGGAGGGGCCGTCCAAAAAGGACCCTTCCGTGCTCACGGGCCACAGCCCCGAGAACGTCACCGTGCTCTTCGCGGCGCCCGAAGGCGCAGACCCCGCCTCTCTTGTGGGCAAGATCGTTCCCGTGCATGTAGACGACGGGCGCCCCTGGTACCTGCGCGGCACCTGCGCCGGCGACCCTCGATGAGCGAGAGGCTGCCCGGACCCGTGGCCTGCGTGTGCGGCCCCACCGCCTCTGGCAAGTCGGCCGTCGCAGACCTTGTGGCAAGCTCCGTCGGCTGCCCGGTGGTCTCCGTGGACGCCATGCAGGTTTACCGGTCCATGGACATCGGCACGGCCAAGACGCCGGCGTCGGAGCGCGCGGCAGAGCTTCTCATGGTGGACGTGGCAGGCTTTGACGAGCCCTACTCCGTGGCCCTTTTTCAGCGAGACGCCCGCGCCTGTGTGGACCGCTCCCTTGCACGGCACGGCTGCGCAGTCCTGTGCGGCGGAACGGGCCTCTACCTTGACGCCGTCATCGACGACATGGACTTTCCTGCCGGGGATGCGGCCTCTAAATCCCGCGCGCGCTACGAGGCGCTGGCAAACGAGCAGGGCCCCCAGGCGCTCTGGGACCTTCTGCGCCAGCGCGACCCCAAAAGTGCCGAGGCCGTGCATCCCCACAACGTCAGACGGGTGGTGCGCGCCCTGGAGCTTGCCGACCAGGGCGCTTCCTACGCCGAGCGCACTCGTCATCTAAGGCGCAGGAAGCCTCGCTACGACGCCTTGATCTGGGCGCTCGTGCCCGAGCGCGACGCCCTCTACGCCCGCATCGACGCCCGCGTGGACGAGATGTTCTCGGCAGGCCTTGTGGACGAGGTGAAGGCGCTCGCAGACGCCGGCATACGGAAGTCGCCCACCGCCTCCCAGGCCATCGGGTACAAAGAGGTGCTCGCCGCGCTGGACGGCCAATGCACCTTGGACGAGGCCAAAGAGGCCGTCAAGCGTTCCACAAGACGCTATGCAAAACGGCAGCTCTCGTGGATAAAGAGGGATGGCCGCGCCACGGTCATACCCATGGGGGAGACCTCGCCGGAGCAGGCCGCATGGATTATTGAGGGCCAACTCAGGCGCTCTCGAGAGGCGAGGCGCTGAAAGGAGCCGTCATGGCCCGAAAGACACCACAGCCCACTGCGCTGCCGCGCGAGCGGGCGCTCCTCGTTGGCGTGGACTTGGGCCGCGCCGACGAGTGGCCCCAAGAGCGCTCCATGGCAGAGCTCGCCCGCCTAGTCGACACCGACGGGACCGACGTGGTGGGCACCCTCACCCAAAGGCTCGACCGCCCCGTTCCCCGCACGTTCATCGGCTCGGGAAAGGTGCTCGAGCTCAAGGAGGCGGTGGAGGCCCTGGATGTGGACGTCGTGATTTTTGACGAAGAGCTCACACCGTCCCAGCAGGGCAACCTCGAGAAGGCCCTGGGCGAGCCCGTGAAGGTCATCGACCGCACGGCCCTCATCCTCGACATCTTTGGCAGCCACGCCCAGACCCGCGAAGGTCGCCTGCAGGTGCAGCTTGCCCAGCTCAAGTACGTGCTGCCGCGCCTGCGCGGCATGTGGAGCCATCTCATGGGCGAGCAGACCCGTGGCGGGATCGGCAGCCGCTTCGGACAAGGCGAGTCGCAGCTCGAGGTCGACCGCCGCCTTATCCGCGACCGCATCTCCCACCTGCGCGGCGAGATCGATCGTGTGGCGTCCAGACGTCGCACCCAGTCCAAGGCGCGCTGGGGCTCCGGCATCTACCGCGTGGCCCTTGCCGGCTACACCAATGCGGGCAAATCAACGCTTCTCAACGCGCTCACCGACTCCGACGTCTATGCGAAAGACGAGCTGTTTGCCACCCTCGACCCCACGACGCGCTCGCTCGACCTGGCAGAGGGCCGGCGCATCACCCTCACGGACACCGTGGGCTTCATCCAGAAGCTCCCCACCACGCTGGTGGACTCGTTCAAGTCGACCCTTGCCGAGGCGTCCGGGGCCGACCTGGTGGTGCTCGTGGTGGACGCGTCCGACCCCGACTGGAGGGCGCAGGAGAAGGCCGTTCGGCAGACGCTCGGCGAGATCGGCGCTGGAGACAAGGACGTCCTGCTCTGTCTCAACAAGTGCGACCTCCTTGCGCCCGATGATCGCGAGGCGCTGCGCCTTGCCTTTCCCGAGGCCGTCCTGGTGTCGGCGCAACAGGAGACGGGGTTGGGCTCGCTTCTCCACGCCGTCGCCGCCAAGGCGTCGGAGGGCGACGTGACCGTGAGCGCCCTTGTTCCCTACGACAAGGGCCTGCTCATGAAGATGGTCCACGAGCGGGGACAGGTCATTCACGAGGAGTACGTGGAGGGAGGCCTGTTCGTCACGGCAAAGGTGTCGCCGCGCTTGGCCGGCACCCTCGAGCCCTACCGTGCAGAGCAGCCCGGGCCCCAGGACTAAAGGCCTAGTAAAGCCCGAGGGCAAAAAGGGCGAGCAGGAGCAGAGGCTGGTGAACGACGTAGATGGGCAGGGCGTGGCGGCCCGCCCATTCAAGCGGGGCGCAATGGGCCTCGAGAAGCCCTGGGGGATAGCCCCGAGGGGCAAACCAGCGCCCGAGCGCCACGCCCGCACCGTACATGAAGGCGAAGGGTACAAGAGGGTAGTAGTCGCCCGACACGAAGCCGCCTCCAGGCAGCCCCAGCCATGCGAGCCACGGCCCCTCGTACCACGAAGCGGGAAGCGAAAGCTCCCAAGAGCCAACGCCCATCTCGCCCACGGGAACGTTGAGGGTGAGCGCGAACGCGGCAAGAAGCGCCGCCGCGCAGGCAAGCCCCCTCGGCTCGAGGTGGGCCCGCTCGAGCAGGACGTCTGTGAGCGTGGAGGCGCCTATGCAGAAGATGATCCCAAAGCTGATGGGGTCGTCAACGGCGACGGCGCTTGTCGCCAAAAAGATGGCCAGCGCCACGGCGAGATAGCGTACAGAGCGCGTCAGGTTGTTGTGGGAGAAGCTGCACATCCACCCCGACACCAACAGGAACGTCCAGCTGATGGAGGCGCGCCACACGTCTTGTGCGGGCGGGGCAAACCAGGCCACGTCGACGCCCACGATGAAGACGAGGTCGTAGCATAGGTGAAAAAGGACCATCGACACCACCGAGAAGCCGCGCACGGCATCGAAGAGCCGAACGCGGCCACGGGGGAAGACCCAGGAGTTCATGGGGGCGAAAGGGGAGAGGGCACTCACGAGATGGTTCGAAGCAGGGCCGTCACTCGCCCAAGGATCTGGGGGTTCTTCACGTAGATGGGGTCCATGGCGTCGTTTTCGGGCTGGAGGCGGCAGCGGTCCTTCTCGCGATAGAACGTCTTGACGGTGGCGCCGTCTCCCACAAGGGCGACGACGATCTCGCCGTTCACGGCGTCTGCTGCCTCTCGCACCACGAGATAGTCCCCGTCGAAGATGCCCGCATTGATCATGGAGTCGCCCTTGACGCGGAGCATAAATGAGCAGTTGTCGCCAACGATGCCGGTGGGAAGCGTGAAGCTCTCCTCGACGTTTTGCTCGGCCAGGATGGGGACGCCGGCGGCCACGCGGCCCACAAGGGGCAGGCGAAGCGTCGAGGAGTCTGCATCTATGTCAACCTGGGCGAGCGGGGCGCCTGCAGGGTCCTCCTGGCTGGGGCCGCGCCCGTGGAGCTCCACAAGCTCGATGGTGCGCGACTTGTTTGCTGTGCGCCGGATAAGGCCCTTCTGCTCGAGGGTCTGCAGGTGCATGTGGACCGTGCTGGGGGACTTGAGGCCCACGG
Organism: Atopobiaceae bacterium 24-176; assembly: GCA_041225335.1. Lineage (GTDB taxonomy): Bacteria > Actinomycetota > Coriobacteriia > Coriobacteriales > Atopobiaceae > Granulimonas. The sequence goes on from JBCLSF010000001.1 coordinate 402,982, forward strand.
CGTCGCCTATCTCGCGCACCGAGGGCGGGTAGCCGTGGTCGCGGCAGTACTCGACAAGGTAGTCATAGATCGTCTGCACTCGATGGCTGAGGTTGGGTCGCGTCATGGGACCTCCGGCGGTAGGAATGGTCGTGGCTCTATAGTAACAAACGTACGTTCGGTTAAAAACATCTGTTCGAGATTGAGCACAGACCCTCCGTTTTGTGCCCCCATGAGCCCGGGTCGTCGGATACACTGTTACAGGCTCTTCTCCATGTGGTGAAACCATGGAACAACTGAAGGACGCCCGTGCTATCTTTCGATGGCCCTATCACCCGGCCTCGCGGTGCCCTCACGGCAAGGAAGGATGCTATGCGCTGCCCAACATGCGGCTGTGACGAGTCAAAGGTCGTTGATTCCAGGCCCTCCGAGAGCAACGAGGCCATCCGAAGGCGCCGCGAGTGCGTCAAATGCGGCACCCGGTTCACCACCTACGAGCGCCGCGAGGAGCTCCCCCTTGTGGTCGTCAAGCGCGACGGCCGCCGAGAGCCCTTCGACCGCCAGAAGGTCATGCGCGGCCTCGTGGCCGCCACCGTGAAGCGCGACCTCGACGTGGCCCAGCTCGACGCCCTGATTGACGACGTTGAGAACAGCCTGCGAGACCGCGGCATGAACGAGGTGGCCAGCGGCGACCTGGGCGAGATGGTCCTTGTGAGGCTTCGCCGCATCGACCGCGTGGCCTACGTCCGCTTCGCCTCGGTCTACCGCGACTTCAAGGACATTGATGAATTCAGCAAGGAGCTGAGGAGGCTTGCCGATGAGTGACGCGCCCGTCACGGTACCCATCAAGCGTCTCGACCCCACGGTTGAGCTGCCCGCCTACGCCTACGAGGGCGACGCGGGCCTCGACCTTCGCTCCAACGAGGACGTCGTCCTCGCGCCCCTCGAGCGCAGGCTCGTGGGCACCGGCCTGGCCGTGGCCATTCCCGACGGCTACGCAGGCTTCGTCCAGCCCCGCAGCGGCATGGCCCTCAAACGGGGCCTTTCCATGGCAAACACCCCGGGCCTCATCGACGCCCATTACCGCGGGGAGCTCAAGGTCTGCGCTGTGAACCTCGACCCTGAGACCCCCATTTCCATCGAGCGCGGCGAGCGGATCGCCCAGCTCGTCATCCAGCGCGTCCCCACCGTGTCCCTCGTCGAGGTCCAAGAGCTCGACGACACCGACCGCGGCACGGGAGGATTCGGTTCCAGCGGCGCCTCATAGGCAGGCCCCTGGTCCAATGGGTCGGGCCGTGAGAGAGCGGCCCGGTGAAAACGAGAGATCGAGAGGACAAGTCACATGGAAAAATCCTTCGGGTCGTCCGGGGGACAGAGCACCCTTGAGTCGTTCTTCCACATGGCGGAGCGCGGGTCATCCACGGGCACGGAGCTTCGTGCCGGCCTCACCACGTTTTTGGCCATGGCCTACATCATTGCCGTGAACCCGTCTCTGCTCTCGGCGGCGGGCATCCCCATGAGCGCGGGCGTCACGGCCACCTGCATCGGCGCGGGCGTCATGACCATCCTCATGGGCCTTTTCGCCAACCGGCCCCTGGCCTGCGCCTCGGGCATGGGCATCAACGCGGTCGTGGCCTTCACGCTCACGGGCATCTGCAACGGCGACTGGCACGCGGCCATGGCCGTCGTGTTCATCGAGGGCCTCGTCATCCTCGCCCTTGTGCTCTGCGGCCTGAGAGAGGCCATCATGGACGCCATCCCGGCGTCGCTTCGCCACGCCATTGCGGCCGGCTTGGGCATCTTCATCGCCCTCATCGGTCTCATCAACGGCGCCATCGTCGTCAACGATGAGTCCACGCTCATCACCATGGGCGCCATCACCGACCCTGCCTACATCGTGGGCATGATCGCCATCTTCTCCACGTTCATCCTCTACTGCCTCAAGGTGCCCGGCGAGATCCTCATCGGCATCCTCATTGCCGTGGTGGCGGGCATCCCCTTGGGCGTGACCACCATCCCCACGGGCATCGTGTCTCCCTTGGACTTCTCCACCTTCGGCGCCCCGTTCATGGTGGACGACCAGGGCGTCATGGGCATCGCCAAAGTGGTGACGAGCCCCGTTTTGCTGATGTTCGTGTTCTCGCTCATGATGAGCGACTTCTTTGACACCATGGGCACGGCCTTCGCCGTGGCCAAGCAGGGCGACTTCCTGACCGAGGACGGAAAGGTGGAGGACATCCGCCAGATCCTCGTGGTCGACTCCAGCGCCGCTGCGGCCGGCGGCCTCATCGGCGCCTCCTCCATCACCACGTTCGTGGAGTCCGCCTCCGGCGCCGCCGACGGCGGCCGCACCGGCCTTGCCTCTGTCGCCACCGGCGTCCTCTTCATCGTGGCCGCGTTCTTCTCCCCGCTCATCGCCATTGTGAGCACCCCTGCCACGGCCGGTGCCCTCGTGCTGGTGGGCTACCTTATGATGGACCAGGTTAAGTACATCGACTGGGACACCAAGCTCGACGGCCTGCCCGCCTTCGTCACCGTTGTGGGCATCCCGCTCACCTATTCCATCTCCACCGGCATCGGCCTTGGCTTCATCACCTACGTGGTGGTCGCCGTCGCCACCGGCAACGTCAAGAAGGTCAAGCCGCTCATGTGGGTGGCGGCAGCGGCCTTCCTCGTCTCGTTCCTCATCTCATAGGGCAACCCAAACACCAGATCCGGATTCAGGCGGGTCCGGCATAGGTCCGGACCCGTCGTCATGTGGAAAGGAGAGGCATGGCAAGACAGAGAGAGGTAATCGGGGTCTCCGATCGCGTGCCCGTGGCCCAAGCGATCCCCCTGGGCATCCAGCACATGATGTCCATGTTCGGGGCGACGGTGCTCGTCCCGATGCTCACGGGGCTGCACCCCAGCGTGGCCATCATGTGCTCGGGCATCGGCACCGTGTGCTACCTGCTCATCACCAAGAACAAGATCCCCAGCTATCTGGGCAGCTCCTTCGCCTTCATCAGCCCCGTCGTGGCCGTGGGCGCCACCCAGGGCCTTGACGCGGCCCTGTCGGGCATCGTCTGCGCCGGCCTTGTGTTTCTGGCCGTGGCGGGCATCATCAAGCTTGCCGGCACCGCCTGGATCGACCGCATCCTGCCGCCGGTGCTCATCGCCTCCATCATCATCGTCATCGGCATCGGCCTTTCGGCCACGGCCGTCAACATGGCGCTCAACTCCTCGGGCGACAGCTTCAACCCGTTGGGCACGCTCGTGGCCGGCATCACGCTCTTTGCGGCCGTGGGCTTCTCGTCCATGAAGGGGCTCATCGGCACCATTCCGGTGCTCCTGGCCATCATCGTGGGCTACATCGTCGCGGCCGTCTTTGGCCTCGTGGACTTCTCCCCCGTCATGGAGGCCGCCTGGGTGGGCCTGCCCAGCCTCCAGAACCACCCCGTCATCGACCCGGTCGCCATCGCGCTCATCGCTCCCGTTGCCATCGTGGTGGTCATCGAGCACATCGGCCACCTGCTCGTGGTCTCCGAGGTCGTGGGCGAGGACTTCGTGCCCATGCTGCCGCGCTCCCTTGCCGGCGACGGCGTGGCCACCTGCATCGCAGGCCTTCTGGGCGGCCCCCCTGCCACCACGTACGCCGAGAACATCGGCGTCATGAGCGTCACCCGCGTCTACTCCACCCAGATCTTCTGGTACGCGGCTGGCTTCGCCTTCATCGTGGGCGGCTTCTGCCCCAAGCTCGAGGCCCTCATCATGAGCATCCCCACGCCCGTCATGGGCGGCGTGAGCCTGCTGCTCTTTGGCCTTATCGCCAGCAACGGCCTCCGCATGCTCGTGACCAACAACATTGACTTCGGCGAGAACCGCAACCTGATGATCGCCGCGGTCACCATCGTGCTCGGCGTGGGCATGGAGTGCGGCGGCTACTCCATCCCCGTGGGCGACTACACCATCCCCGGCATGGCCGCCAGCGCCATCGTGGGCATTGTGCTCAACCTCATTCTCCCCAAGGTCTCGCCGGCCGACAGCGCCGAGCCCGACTACATCGAGGAGAAGTAGCCGCACCAAACGACAGGCGTTTCAGTTGCAAAGGGAGGGTCACCGAGGGGCGCCCCTCCCTTTGTTTGCCGGTGTATTCGTTTACTCTGTGTACCGTTTCCCGTTTGTGAGAGGATCCCATGCAAGACCCCAACTCCAAGCGCCGCTGGCCCAAGGTGCTTCTCGCGCTTTTGGCCGCCTGTGTCGCAGTCGTGCTCTTTGCCGGCAACTACCTGGTGGACTACGCCCTTCAACGAAGCGACAAGGACGTGGCGCCCGCCACCGCCACGGCCGCAGACGCCCAAGCCGTCATCGACGGCAACAAGAAGGCCCTGGACGCGGCGTCGGCCGCCTGGGCCCAAAGCGTCGACGTCCAAGAGGTCTCCGTCACCAGCGACGACGGCCTCGTGCTGCGCGGCTCGCTCTTCAAAGCACCGGACCAAAGCCACCGATGGGCCATTGTCTGCCATGGCTATCAGGGAAGCCGCGACGACGTGCGCAACATTGCGAGCTTCTACGGCCAGCACGGCTTCAACGTGCTCACGCCCGACCTGCGCGCCTGCGGGACCTCCGACGGCCAGTACCTTGGCATGGGGTGGCTCGACCGAAATGACCTGCTCCGCTGGATCGGACGCGTGACAGAGCTCGACCTGGAGGCCGCCATCGTCTGCCACGGGGTGTCCATGGGCGGCGCCACCGTGATGATGTGCTCCGGCGAGCAGCTGCCGGCCAACGTGCGCGCCATTGTGGACGACTGCGGCTACACGAGCGCATGGGACATCTTCTCCGACGAGCTGTCCTACCTCTTTGGCCTGCCCGACTTCCCGTTCCTCACGTCCGCCTCGGCCATCGCCCAGATGCGCGCCGGCTACAACTTCACCGAAGCCTCCGCGCTCGAGCAGGTGAGAAAGGCACAGGTGCCCATGCTCTTCATCCACGGGACCGCCGACACGTTCGTGCGACCCGAGATGGCCCAGCGCCTGTATGACGTCTGCCCCGCCGACAAGAAGTTGCTGATGGTTGACGGCGCCGGGCATGGGGACGCCTATAAGCTCGACCCGAAAGGCTACTGCGAAGCGGTCTTTGGCTTCCTTGGCTCCCACGGCCTCTAGGGCGGCACAGGCGCCGAAGGACCTGCCTGCTGCCGCCGTCTGCGGCAGCAGGCAGCATGGGATAGGCGCGGCACGGGCTGGGTAGGTAACCACAACGAACGATTGCGCATCACCCGAAAGAGGGGGGCATACCCATGGTCTATCACGACCTCACCATCGTGGGCGGCGGCCCCGCAGGACTCACAGCCGCCATTTACGCCAACCGCGCCGCAGTGGATGCCGTCACCGTTGAGGCCGGCGCTTGGGGAGGCCAGATCTCCCAGTCCGACCTCGTAGACAACTATCCCGGCATCGAGAACGTCTCCGGCTTCGACCTCGGCCTCAAGATGCACGACCACGCCGAGCACCTCGGCGCCGCGTTTGCCCAGGACACCGTCCATGGCCTTGGCTATGACGCCAGCGCACAGCAGTTCGTGCTCGAGGGCGCCAGCGAGACCTACCAGTCCCGTGCCGTCATCCTCGCCACGGGAGGAACCCCTCGACCCGCCGGCTTTGAGGGGGAGGACGAGTTCCGCGGCCGCGGCGTGTCCTACTGCGCTACGTGCGATGGCATGTTCTACCGGGACAAGATCGTCTACGTCATCGGCGGCGGCAACACGGCCTGCGAGGAGGCCGACTTTCTCTCGCGCATCTGCTCCCAGGTGGTCATGGTGGTGCGCAAGGACCACCTTCGCGCCCAAGCGTCCCTTGTCGAGCGGGTCGAGCTCAACCCCAAGATCGAGATTCGCTACCACAGCGCCGTGGCCAAACTGGAGGGAGAGGGTCTGCCCGAGGCAATCACCCTGCGCGACACCGCCACCGGAGAGCTGAGTCGCATCGAGCACGGTGCCGGCACCTTCGGCGTCTTCGTGTTCATCGGCACCGTGCCGGCCTCCGAGCTCGTCCGCGACCTTGTCGAGCTCAACGCCAACGGCGAGGTGGTGTGCGGCCTCGACATGTCCACAAAGACGCCGGGCCTCTTTGTGGCCGGAGACGTCCGCCAGACCCCGCTGCGCCAGGTGGTCACCGCGGCCGCCGACGGAGCCATCGCCACCAACAGCGCCGCGCTCTTCTTGGGCAATCTCGTCATCTAGTCCCTTAAACTAAGGGGCAGACAAGGTACCAGGTTGTTTTGTCACGCCTAGCCGGAAAGTCCAAGGTCCGTGAAGCAGAGAAACCCCGTGGCGCTGCGGCTCTCCCGACGCTTACAAGTGCACATGGTCGTGGGAGGCGCCGCCGTGGGTGCAGGGGCCGGCCTTGTCGTCGGCCTCTTTCGCTTGGCGCTCAACGGGGCAGACTCCCTGATGAGATGCGCCACGGCCATGGCGGCAGGCAACCTCGCCGCCATGGCCTGCTGGGCGGCCGCAGTGGCCGTCGTCTGGGCCGCCGTCTGCGCCCTTGTGCACTGGGCGCCCCTAAGCGCCGGGTCGGGCATCCCTCAGATCGAGGCCAACGCCTTGGGCAGGCTGCCCGTCCCTTGGGCGCGCACCATGCTGTCCAAGTTCTTCGAAGGCGTGCTCTGCGCCCTGGGAGGCGTCTCCGTGGGACGAGAGGGGCCTTCGGTCATGCTCGGTGGCCTCTGCGGGACGGCGGTCGCCAAGGCTGCGGGCGCCACGGAAGGGGAGAGGCGCCTTCTTGTGACCTGCGGCGCCGGCGCCGGCATGGCGTCGGCGTTTCAAGCACCCCTCACCGGCGTCATGTTCGCTGTGGAGGAAGTGCACAAGTCCTTTTCGGCCCCGCTGGTCATAGGCACCATGTCGGCAGCTGTAACCTCGACGTTTCTTGTCAACGAGATGATCGGCACCGCACCGGTCATCTCGATCGGCTTTGCCCGTGACCTACCCCATGTGACCTACGGCATCGTCCTTGCCATGGGCGTGTTCTTGGGCCTTTTGGGCGCCGGCCACAACCGCGGCATGTTCTTGGGACAGAGGCTCTACGATCGCATCCGCTCCCATGTGCCGGCCTCGCGCTACGGAGTGCCCTGCGCCCTAGCCGTCGTCTGCGCCTTCACGGCGCCGGAGCTTCTAGGCGGGGGCGACGCCATCCTTCAGCTCCTCGAGCACGTGGCCCGCCAGCCCACCTTTGCCGTTCTCGTCCTGCTGCTGGGAAAGTACCTGCTCACAAATGCGTCGGCAGGCTCCGGTATCCCCGGGGGCACGCTTTATCCCTTGGTTGCCATGGGGGCCTTGGCCGGGGCGCTTTTTGGGCGCGGCGCCGTGGCCGTTTTCGGCCTCGACCCCGCCTACGTCAACAACTTCATGCTCCTTGGCATCGCGGGGCTCTTTGCGGCCGTTGTCCACGCCCCGGTGACCGGTTGCCTGCTCGTGTTCGAGCTCACCGGCAGCTTCTCGGCCCTGCTCTCGCTCGCCCTGGTGACCCTTGTGGCCTACGTGGTGGCCAGCCTCACCAAAACCGAGGGGTACTACGAGCACCTGCTGGAGCCCTTGGTGGCGGAGGGCCACGGCGCCGCAAGCGCGACGCCCCGCGGCCACTCCGTGGTCACCGAGGCCATGTGCGTGGCCTTTGGCTCCGCCGCGGAGGGAAGCCGGCTCTCGGAGCTGCCGCTTCCCGAGGGCTGCGTCTGCGCCCTTGTGGAGCGCTGCAGCCGCAGGATCGTGCCCTGCGCGGACACGGTATTGGAGGCGGCCGACCAGGTCCTTTTCGTCATGGACGAGAGCTTGGCGCCCGAGGCCCATGACCGGCTGCGCGACCTCTTGCGCGGCACGGCTCGCAAGGCCCCCTAAGAGCCTTGTGAGGCTCTAGAAGGGACTTCCCGCCTCGTCCATTGCCGTGCGCACAAGCCTATGGGCCTTCTCGCGCACCCGGGCGCCCATGACGTCGCGAAGTGCCGCAAGCTCGCCTTGGGACAGCTCTTGGAGGCTGGCGACCGGGCGCAGCGACCCGTCCGGCCCTTGGAAAAGCAGGCCCTGCGCGCCTTGGGCGCCCTCGCTTCGACGCCCCTTGGCCCAAACGGCCGCCGACGTGCCAGCCTCAAAGCCAAAGACCATGGCTGTGGAGCTTGCGATGCCGCCGAGCCTGTCCACGGCAAAAACCGGCGCCACCTCGCCTGCGGCGTAAAGGCCCGGCACTCGGGTCCATCCGTCTGGGTTGCAGCGAAGGCCGCCGTTGGAGGCCTGGTGAAACAGGGCCACCGGCATCGGGTCGTTCCATGTGAAGCCGTGGGTCTTCTCGAGCCAGTCCATATAGGTGGCGATGAAGGGCTGAACGTCGCCCCGGGGCCGCTCAACGACCGCCTCGCAGAAGCCACCCACGGCCGCGATGGACTCCTCAACCAAGCGAGAGGCGCGCTTGCGCGAGTAGGGGCCATGCCAAGAGTGGGCCTCAAGGGCCTCTCTGGCCGCGGAAGGGGAGACTCCGACCAGTTCAAAGACATCGCGGCCGTCCTTGAGAAGGGCAGTGAGGGCCCAGACCTTCTCGTTGAAGACCGCAGGGCGCCCCTTGGCAAAAATACCGACCATGACCTGCCCGTATCCAAGGTTTGAACAGATAGCGCCCCTGTCGCAGGCCAAGACCAAGCCCGCGCCCTTTGCTAAGGGGCTCGCAAGCGTGGGGGAGAGACTGGCCGCAGCGCCCCCGGTGGCAAGCACCGTCGCCCCGGCTGCCACAAGCGTCGCAGAAGCACCGCCGTCGGCAAAGCCGAGGATGCCGGACACAGCGCCCGACACCGGATCCAAGAGCAGGGAAAGCGTCTCGCAGTGATCGGTTACCTTGATTCCAGCTTTACATAACTTTTCCTTGAGCGGTTTCACCGACTGAAGGGCATGAAAGCCGTGCCAATCCTGCACGACCGTGCCAAAGCACGGCACGTAGGCACGATCCTCGCGATGGCTCGGCTCCACGTCCTCGATAACGGCGCCCATGGCCCTGAAGCGCTCAAGGGCCCCATGGAAGCCGCGAGCCAAGGCCCGCACGTAGGCGTCGGAGGCCCTGTGCTCGCCAGGCTCCTGGACGGCGTCCACAAAGGCCTGGACGTCTTTTTCCGAGCCGCTGCGAGGGCCCACCATCCCAAGGCCCCATGTAGTGCCGGCAAAGCTGGAGCCCGAGCAGAGCGCCCCTTGGCACACGAGCGACACCGAGGCGCCCGACTCGGCGGCCGCCGTGGCGGCGCATAGGCCGGCGATGCCGGACCCAACCACACAGACGTCGCAGGACACAAGCTCCATGGGAAGGCCTCCAGGGTCTTCGTCGTATCAAGGCAAGGGCACTGTCGAGTTTGGCTGACGACGGTTGCCGCAACAAGGGCTGCGGCCCGTCCGGCAGGCTGGTATGCCTTATGGGCGTGACAAATTGCGCCTGAAAGCGAATAGGGGCACCCTCAACTGCTTTCAGGCGCAAGAACAGAACAGGGACAGGAGACCAACTGTGGACTAACCGTATGTCGGATAATATATGTTATGTAAAGTAGAGGCTATCCTCCAACTCAATTCCAGCATTTCCCATGTGCGCCGGCCCTCGCCCGCTCAGACCCCAAAGACAGACACCGCCGTGGACAAGACCAGGTAGGCCGCAACGCCCACGGCGGCACAGAGCGCAAGCGACCTGGTTCTCCAGGCGCACACAGCCACCACGGCCGCCGATGCCAGCGGAGCGACCACGGCGGCTGGCCCTCGGGACCACGCCTCCGGCTGGAACAGGTCGTTTGCCACCAGGGCCGAGAACGCCGCCACGGGAATGGTCTCCAAGGCCGCCGTAGCCCTGGGCGGCAGTTCCCTGGAGCCCAGTGCGAACAGGGGCACGCATCGACAGACGAGCATAGTGGCAAGGATGAGCCCGTAGAGGGGCCAGAAAAGCGACAGGTCCATCAGGCGCCCTCCTCCTTTGCGCCGTGTCCCTCGGACGAGCGTTGCCCCAAGGCCGTGGCCACGACCACGCCCGCCAGGGCCCCGCACACAACGGCGATGCTCGAGGCACCCACCAGCTTGCAGATCGCCACCACGGCCGCCGACGTGACGGCGCAGGCCACCAAGGGCCGCGTGAAGCTCTGGGACAAAAGCAGGCAGATGAAAATGGACGTCATGGCAAAGCTCGCCACCTCGGTGGGCATGGCCAGAACGTCGCCTACGGCGGCGCCCACTGCGTTGGCGAAGGCCCAAGAGAGCATGGAAAGGACGTTCACGGCACAGGCACACGACGCGTCCCACGTCTTGTCGGCACCAAAGCGCTCCATGTTTACGCCAAAGGACTCGTCGGTGACCGTGGCGGCAAAGAGCGCCTTCAAAGGCTTTGGCACCCGTGTCATCCGAGGCGCAAAGGCCGCCGAGTAAAGCAGCTGGCGCATGTTCACTAAAGAGATGGAAGCCCCGATGGACCAGAAGCCCTGCCCCGCCAACCAGAGGTTGGGCAACATGAACTGGCCGGCCCCCGAGTAATAGGTGCAGGAGACCATGAACGCCATCCATGGCGACAGGCCGATCTCGGCCTCAAGGATGCCTGCAGGGACACCGATGACAAGGTAGCCGAGCATAACGGGAAGGGCCGCAGGAAACGCCCTGTGTACAGCATCTGTCACCTGCCCCAACGGACCTCCCTTGGCCTCTCCCCTTGCGTTCAACGGATATTCAGGGATCCCATGATACCGCGAAGAAAAGCCGTATCAGTCAGACTCTGTTCAGATATTACGAGCGTGCCACGGGCTCAGGACACGGTCGGTGCGCCCAGGGCCAGCGGCGTAGACTGTGGCCGTCCCTATGTTTCTGCCACAAGGAGGCAGCCCATGTACAAGGCCATGCGAGCCCCGTCCACCTACGCCCAGGACCCCGACGTCCTGCTCGACTTCTACGAGATCTGCAAGGGTTACGGCAAGCGCTTCCTGTTCGTTTGCAGCCGCAGCGGCCGCGCCGCAGTGGAGCCCAAAGTGACCGAGGGCCTTGCCGGCACCGATGCCTACGCGCGCTTTGAGACCTTCGGCGGCATCTCCTCCGAGGGCGAAATCGCCTCCATGGCCGCCATCGTGGAGGAGGACTCCATCGACGTCGTGTGCGGCGTGGGCGGCGGCTCGGCCATCGACACGGCCAAGGCCTGCGCCTTCAAGTGCAACAAGCCCGTCGTCGTCATCCCCACCGTCGCCGCCACCGACGCTCCCTGCACCGGCCTTTCGGTCATCTACCACGACGACGGAACCTTTGCGGAGTACCGCTTCTACCCCAAGAACCCCGACGTCGTGATAGTGGACAGCCGCATCATCGCCGACTCCCCCACCGCCTTCCTCGTGGCCGGCATGGGCGACGCCCTCGGCACCTACTACGAGGCCCGCGCCGCGGCCCAGACCAAGAGCCCGTCCCTCGAGAACACCGGCGTGACCCTGAGCGCGCTGGCCCTGTGCCGCCTGTGCCGCGACACGCTGTTCTCCGACGGCCTCAAGGCCCTCATCGCCGCCGAGAAGGGGCTTCTCGTGCCGAGCCTCGAGGCCGTTATCGAGGCCAACATCTACCTCTCCGGCGTGGGCGCCGACAACGCCGGCCTGTGCGTGGCCCACTCCGTCTACAACGGCATGACGGCCCTCGAGGAATGCGAGCGCGTGCCCCACGGCAACATCGTGGCCTTTGGCACCGTGGTCCAGCTGGTCCTCGAGAACGCCCCCGACGAGGAGCTCGGCGATGTCATGGCGTTCATGGAGTCCGTGGGCCTGCCCCTCACCCTTGAGGCCGTCGGCGTGACCGACGAGTCCCGCCTGCCCGTTGCCGCCGAGAAGGCCTGCGCCCCCGGCGAGTCCATCCACAACCTTGCCGGCGACGTGACCCCCGACGAGCTTGTGGCCGCCATGCTCCAGGCCGACGCCCTGGGACACGCCTTCATCGACTAAGCCAAGCCCAAAAACCACTACAGAAAAGGGCGGCCGGTCCCGTATTGGGACGGCCGCCCTTTTAGCGAGGCGATTCGAGCGCGCGAGCCTGTGCCCTACTCCACCACGATGAGGGAGAAGACCTCCTGGCCGAAGTTCTCGGCGATGACGGTTCTGGGGTTGAGGTAGGCGAGCTCCAGGGCAAAGCCAAAGCCCTCCACTGAGGCGCCGGCCTGCTCGACGAGCTGGGCGCAGGCCACGGCCGTGCCACCGGTGGCCACGAGGTCGTCGATGACGATGACCTTGTCGTCGGACGTGAGGGCGTCCGAGTGGATCTGGATCTCGTCGGTGCCGTACTCCAGGGCGTAGCGCTGGGAGATGACCTCGCGGGGAAGCTTGCCTGGTTTGCGTGCGGGCACGAAGCCGGCACCGAGGCGATAGGCCACGGGCGCGCCCACAAGAAAGCCGCGAGCCTCGGCGCCCACGACCTTGGTGATGCCGCGGCCCAAGAAGTGCTCGGCAAGGTCGTCGATGACGCCGGAGAATCCGCGGGGGTCAGCGATCAAGGGCGTGATGTCCTTGAAGATGACACCCGGTTCAGGGTAGTCGGGGATGTCGCAGACGAGGTCTCGGTAGTCGAACGTGGTCATGGTGGGTCTCTCTCCTTGGGGCTCGCGTGGCTAGGGGCGGCTCGGCTCTCGGCACTCGATAAAGGCCGTGGCTTATGAGGGTGGGTCGGGTGACTGCTTGCGCAGGACGTCGGCGAAGGTACGCCGGATGAGGTCGTCGCGCAGGGAGTCTGTGAGATGCAGGATCTGCTCGAAGGCCTGGGAGTACTGTGCCCGCTGCTCGTCGGTGAACTCGCCTTGGCGGGGGCCGAACACCGAGAGCGCCTGCTCGAACATGGCCGTCTCGCGGTTTGCCGCGTTCACGTACTGGCGCAGGTTGCGCGGCTCGATGCCGTAGCGGCGTAGGGCCTCGGCGCAGCGGATGAGCCGGAAGTCGTGGCCGTCCACAAGCTCGCGTCCCTGCGGGCTCCGGCGCAAGGACACAACGCCGGCGTTGGCGAGGTCCCGGACGAACGAGATGGACACCCCCAAAAGCTCCGGCATCTTCTCCAAGGGATGGAGCTTCTCGAGGGTCTCCTCGTCGTCGGCGACCGCCTCGGGATAGGACGTGCGGCCGGCGGAGTCCGCGGCGCCGGGCACCCCCGCTCCGTCGAGCTCCTCCTTTATGACCGAAAGGGGCAAGAAGCGGTTCTTCTGCAGGTACAGGATGGTCTCGAGCCGCTTGACGTCGCGCGACGAGTACAGGCGGTAGCCGCCCGGCGTGCGCGACGGCGTGAGAAGCCCCTCGTCCTCAAGGTAGCGGACCTTGGAGACCGAGAGGTCTGGGTACTGGGCCTGGAGGCGCTTGACCACCTTGCCTATGGTGAGGTAACCGGCGTCTGCCATGGAAGTCTTAAGCGCCGGTTTGGATGCGGCTCGTGCTCTGGGTGGTGTGGAAGATCATGCGGAACGTGCCGATCTGGATGGTGGAGCCGTCCTCAAGCATGGCGCGGTTGACGATGGCGCCGTCCACCCACGTTCCGTTGAGAGAGCCGAGGTCCTCCACGGTGTCCGCGCCCGGGGCAAGGTGCATCTTGGCGTGATGGCGCGAGACCGTCATGTCGTTGAGGAAGACGGAGTTGGAGGGGTCGCGGCCAATGGTGATCTCCGGCGTGTCGAGCACGAAGGTGGTACCGGTGTGCGGCCCCTTGACGATGGAGAGCGTGGGGTTGGCGAGGCGCTGGGCGCCCATGAGGTCCGGCACAGTGGCGTCAGTGGACGGCATGCGGAAAATGGTGGTGGAGTCAGACGCCGCCTGGTTGTTCTGGGGAGCCGCCTGGTTGTTCTGCATCGATGCCTCCTGCACGGTTGATTGAGCTTTCATTGTACCCCAAGGACCTCCCAATACCCCGAGGCCCGGCCTATCGACAGGCCACGCACTCCATCTGGATGGACGCGCCATGGGGCAATGCCGAGACGCCCACTACGGAGCGCGCGGGGAACGGCTTCTCAAAACGCTCCGAGCACACCTCGTCGACCACCTCGAGGTCGTTGAGGTCGGTGAGAAACAGCGTGACCTTGCAGACGGCGTCGATGCCCAGCCCCACGTCGGCCAGCACCGCCTCCACGTTGCGGATGACCTGCACGGTCTGCACGCCGATGGAGGCGTCGCAAAGGGTGCCTGTGGAAGGGTCGATGGGAAGCTGCCCCGACACGAAGACGTAGCGGGCCGCCGAGGCCCCCTGGGAGAACGTGCCGGAGGGCTGCGGAGCGTCGGGCGTGAAGATGGAGTACATGTCGCCTACCCTTCCGTGGGTTGCTTCGGCGCAGGCCCATTGGCCAGGGCCCGCGCGCCGATGTAGCTGTCGCCCGGGCGCAACAGCCCCTGTAGGCCGAGGTCTTTGGGGGTTCGCCTTGCCATGGGCTCGTCAAGGAAGTCCACGAGACCGGGGGCCTCATCGGCAACGCGGCCCCATACGGCAGAGGTGCCCACCGGGGACACGTTGGGAAACGAGAGGAGGCTTCGCCAAAGCACCTGCGCAAAGGCGTTGGGGGCCACCACAAGGTACGGGGAGAAGGAGCCGATGGCCGGACGCAGGACCACGGTGTCGATGGCGTCGAGGCGCACGTTGGAGAGCGTGGCCGGCTTTGGCAGCGCGGCGTCCGGGGCAAGGTAGTCTCCCAGGACCGCGGTCGCGTCGGGCCCGGCGACCATCAGGGTGCTGGAAAGCGGGGCACCGCAGGAGAGCTCCACAGAGGCGTAGGGCGCCACTCCCCCTTCCTCCACGGCCGCAATGCCGCGCATCCACTCCATCAGGCCCTCTGAGAGCTCGCCGGGGCACCAGACGCAGAACTCGTTTACGGCGAGGCCGGCGACGAGCGCCGGGGCGACCACGCGCCCGTCGCCCATGAGGGCCAAGGCGCCCAGCACGCTTCCAGGCTCCGGCACGTACGACGTAAAGACTGCCGACACAAAGGCGCTCGCGGCGTCGCCCGATATGCAGGTGGCCACAAGACCGCCCACGTCCGCCAGGGCGCACCCCTCTTCAAAAGCAACGGGCTCCTTCGTGCCGTCGCCGTACCAGGCGGCTTCAGGGCGCCCCGTGGCGCCGGGCTCCATCGTTGCCCCCAAAAGGAGGTGCTCCCCCTCCAAGACGTTGGCGGGCGCTTCTGTGCGCGCCCCGGTATGCTCGTCCATGTCATGCAGCCTTTCGTTGCGAGAAAAACGGCGGCGCCGCAGGGTTGGAGGACCACGCCGGAGCCGCCTTCACCTCCCGGTCCACCACGTAGGCGCACGCGCCCACGATACGGCCCCCCTGGCGCCAGAGGCAGGCGCCGCCCGGCTCGCCGGGGAGCACGAGCTGGCCCGGCGAGACGGCTACGCGCGTGTAGGAGCACTGGGTCCCGTCCGGCCAAAGAAGGCCCGTGACGTCTGCCTGGGGGCGAACGGCGAGCGCGTAGCCAAAGCGGAAGGCAAAGGGCAGCTCCTCCAAGACCTTGTCGGCCTGAGCCAATTCCACGCGCGTCGCCCCGTTGAAGGCCCACTCCATCATGGTTCGCGTGTCCTCGAAGCGCCCCCATTTGGTGGCGCAGCCGAGCACGCAGCTGTAGAGCGTGGTGCCGTCCTTGCGCGCCGCCCCCAGAAAGGTGGTGCCCGCCTCCACGTTTCCGGTCTTGATGCCGATAAGGGGCTTGTAGACGGGCATGAGCTCGTCGGTGGAATAGAACGTGCGCTCTTGGCCCGCCACGGGCACCGTCACCTCATAGGTGCGCACCATGGCCGCGATGAAGGGGTAGTGGGAGAGGGCGTAGCGGCCCATGAGCACAAGGTCCCTCGCACAGCTCTCGTGGCCGTCCTCCTCGAGGCCGTGGGGGTTCTTGAACGTGGTGCGCGTCATGCCGATCTTCGAGGCCTTCTCGTTCATGAGCTCGGCAAAGCCCTCCTGGCTCCCGCCCACTTTCTCGGCGATGGCGTAAGCGGCGTCGTTGGCGGAGTAGACGAGCAGCACCTCCAGCATGTCCTTGAGGCTCGCGGTCTCCCCTTCCGCATAGCCTGCCACCTGGGCGGCCTCCCAGCCCTCCTCAGGAAGGGCGGGCATGGTCACCGGGGTGTCCATGGGCAGGCCGGCGTCGAGCGCCACCATGGCGCACATGACCTTGGTGATGGACGCCGGGGCATAAGCCTTGTCGGCATTGGACTCGGCGAGCACGCGGCCCGTCGAGTCTTCGATGCACCATGCCTGCGCCTCGGTGACATCGGGGACGCCCATGGCGGCAACGTCCGCGTAGGAAAACGTCGGCGTCAAAAGGGCGCAGAGCAGTGCCGCCGCAAAGCAAAGGGAAAAGAGGCGAGAACGGGTCATTGCCCACCGTCCTTGTCCAGGGCCGTGGAGCGGATCTGAAGGCCCTCTGCTATATAGAGGACGCCCGTGACGATGGAGCAGATCGTGCCGGCGTAGACCACAAGGATACCGGGGCACGCCGCCTGGGAGTTGAGCAGGGGAAGCCAGCCCACGTCCACGAGCCCGAAACCGCCGATCACCGGCAGGTCGA
Organism: Atopobiaceae bacterium 24-176; assembly: GCA_041225335.1. GTDB lineage: Bacteria > Actinomycetota > Coriobacteriia > Coriobacteriales > Atopobiaceae > Granulimonas. The sequence goes on from JBCLSF010000001.1 coordinate 419,493, forward strand.
GCAGAAGCCAGGAAAAGCCCGCGAGCAGTAGGGCCGTGGCCACCTTGCCGATGTATAGCACGTCCACGGGACGGCGGCGGTAGCGCTGCAGCAGGCCCATGCCGACGGCAAGGACCACGTCGCGGCCGATGAGGACCACGGGCACCCACACGGGCAGCTCCCCCACGATGCAGAGGCCCAAAACGCCGGTGAACAGCAGGAAGCGGTCCACGGCAGGGTCGAGGAGCTTGCCGAACCATGTGACCGTCTGGGTGCGGCGGGCCACCTGCCCGTCGACGAAGTCGGTGAGCGCGGCCACCGCGTAGATGACAAGGCACACGATGCGGTTGGCCCTTGAGACGAAGAGGCCGAGAAACACTAGGGTGAGCGCGATGCGGCAGACCGTGATGGCATTGGCAACGGTAAGGATCTTGTGGCTCGGGTTATTGGACGTGCCGAGCGGGGCGGACGGGTCGGCCGAGTTGATCTTGTCTTCCAAGTATTTGATCTTCACTGGTCCTCCTTGGGAACAAGCATCCAGTCTAGCCCACGGGGCCGCCCGCGGCCGCAGCTGCCGCCCGCTCGTTCCCATTCATACGGGATTGTAAGGCACCTGATACCCGTCCTTATGAACAGACCGATGTAATCCACTGGATGAAGGCCGTCCTCGAGCTTCCCGAGCCCTTGAGCGCCCGCTCGCAGTCGGCGGCGCTGCGAAGGGCCGTGGAGAGCTCGCGGTCGGTGAAGCTGCGCGCCCAGCGTGGGTGATTCTTGTAGCGCCACTTCTGCTGGGCCGGGAAACCCTGTGCCTTGGCCATGGCCTCAGGGGTCCCCTGCCCCTTGGCCATGAGGCTGCGGCAGCAGGCAAGCTCCCGGAGCCGGTCCACCGTAAACATATGGAGAAGGACCTCGGGGTCGCCGCGGAAAAGGCCGTACAGCTCCAGGGCGCGTGGGAGGTCGCGCGCGGCCACGGCGTCGGCGAACGTCCAAGGCTTTGGCTCCACGATGCGCGCCACGGACTCCTTTACCTCCCGAAGCCCCACCTGCGCCCCCGACCCGTAGCGAGACGAGAGCTGGAACGCGATCTGGCGCAGGATGGGCGTGGGGTCGCCTTTAGGAGGCGTCACGCGGTCCACCACCTCGGCGGCCGCGGCCTGGTTCGCCGTGACGCCGCAGGAGGCGCAAAAGCGCACGAAAAGGTCGGGCAGCTCCCAAGGCTTGGGCAGGGAGCAGCCGATGACCGTGACCGGCCCGCCCTTGGAGGGCTTGGGGTCCAAAGCGGCCACGGCCTTGTAGAGCCGCGTGTTGCGCGCAAGCCGCTCGGCCGTGAGGAGCAAGACGGTGTGGGGGTTGGGGTCCTTGAGATAGGAGACGAGGGCCTCCGACACATCCTTGGGAAGGTGGTCGGCGCCGTGGATGATGACGAAGCGCTGGCCCTCGCCAAAAGGAAGCTGGTCCAGAGACTGCAGGACGGCGTCGCGCGTGAGCTTTGCGGAGTCGCGGCACTCGTCGAGGTTGAACTCCCCGAAGGCGGGGTCGAGGTGGCGCTTCAGGTGCGCCACGGTCTCCTCGCGCTTCACTTTGTTGTCGCCCACCGCAGCATAGGCGGGCAATAGGCTCTGGGCCACCGGCCCTCCTCTCACTCGTTGTCCCAGCCTACCACGCCCGCTCAGGCGGCCGCGGCCAACCCTTTGCCCAGAGTCGCGCGAAGCCCTGCGGACGTGTCGGCGTCAAAGCGCACGGAACCTGCGCTGGCCGTGCAGAAGAAGCGGGCGCCCGACCCTGTGACCGTCGAGACACATGCGGGGTCGGGATGCCCGTAGGAGTTGTTCTCCCCCGCCGACGCCACACAGGCCACAGGTACGAGCGCCTCGATACAGACCTCGTCGACGGACGCGGCGGAGCCATGGTGGCCGAGCTTGAGGACGTCGACGTGGCCCACGTCGCCGGCAAAGCGGGACAGCTCGTCTTTCTCGGCGTCGCCGGTGAGCAGCGCGCGAAGTCCCAGGCCGTGGGCGGCGACAAGGCAGAGCGATTGGGCGTTCTCAGTGCCGTCCACCGTCCCTTGGGGCCACACGTCTTCCAGACGCCATCGGCCCGCACAGAGGGAGTCACCCGCGGAAAGGGGGCAGACCTCGGCGCCGAGGGCGTCGACGGCCGACGCCACATCATCGCACAGGGCGCCCTCGACCCCTTGCGCGACCATCACCTTTCCCACGGCCACGGAGCCCGCCAGCTCCCCAAGGCCGCCGTAGTGGTCGTCGTGCTGGTGCGTGAGCACCACGGCGTCAAGGGAAAGCACGCCCCTGGCACGGAGAAGCGACGGCAGGCCCGCCCCGGCAGGACCGCAGTCCACAAGGATGCTTGCGGGGCCGTCGCGCAACAGCACGGCGTCGCCCTGCCCCACGTCGAGCACCTCCAGCGAGGGGGGCGAGAACCAAGGCACGGCACCGGCAACGAGAAGGGCCACAGCGCCGACGACCACGGCCCTGCGCAGACGGGCCTTTTGCGGCCTGGGCCACAGGGCGAGAAAGAGGCAGGCGCACAGAAGCGCCGCGGCCAACGCCGGCCCCTCGGACGCCTCCACGGGAAGCACTGCCCATGGAAAGGCGGACGCGCAGCGGCAGGCCACGATGAAAAGCAGGGCCGCCGCCGTGGCCGCCCAGTCCGCAAGGACGCCCACGACGGGTACGCAAGAAAAGAGCACGGCGGCCAGGGCGCTTGTCAGAAGCAGCGGGAAAAAGGGCGCGCACACCATGGAGCAAAGCGGCCCCGCCAGGCTCAGGGAGCCAAACGACGAGGCGGCCGCAGGCGCCGAGGCAACGAAGCAGACAAGGCCCGCGGACAGGTCCGGCACGCATCGGCGCCTCAAGGCGGCCGCCGCCTTGGCAAGCGGACGGTCACGGCGGCGGGCGGGCGGCCCCGGAAGAAGGCCGTCCACGGCCGCCCTGGCCCAGGGGCCAAAGAGGCACAAGGCGGCCACGCATAGGCAGGAGAGGGTGAATCCGAGGTCAAAGACTATCGAGGGATCGAGCACGCAGAAGAGCCATCCAAAGCACCCGAGGGCGGCCAAGGGGCTCGAGCGGCGGCCCGCCACTCCCGACATCGATGCCGCAAGGGCCATGGCCCAGGCCCTCGCGGCCGATGCCGGCGTGGCGCACAGAAGCACGAAGACCCCGGTAAGGGCTCCCATGACCAAGGTGCGGGCAGAAAGGGAGCGGCCCCTTGCCGCCGCCTTGCCCAAAAGCCCGGCGACAACGGCCAGGTGGGCCCCGGAGACGGCCACCAGATGCGAGACGCCCGCCTTCGACACGAGGTCTGCCACGCCGGACGAGCGCAGGGACCCCCGCCACCCCAGCGCCAGGGCGGCGATGACCCCGTGGGCGTCCGTGACGTCCGGGTCAAAGGCTAGAAGCAGTCGCTCTCGAACCGAGGCGAGCGCCCCCAAGGCCCCGGGCTCCCAGCCGTCCCGAACGACCCTTCTCAGCCGCACAGTGCCGGCCAGCCCGCGACAGCGGTACTCGGCGGCCCTCCCTTCGTCGGGGACCGAGAACGAGCCGATGCCGGAAAGCGTCTGCCGCAGCGGCACCCCCTCGTCGCTCAGAAGGCGCACCGTGCCAAGAACCCGCCCGTCGAGGGAGGCCCTTGCCTCGCAGCTCCACCCATAGGCGCCCTGAGAGGGATCGGTGACCGTCGTGAGGCTCAGTTGAGAGACGGGCGTCTGCGCAAGCTCCCGCTCGGCTCGAGCCAAAGCGCCCATTGCCCACGCCCCCGAGGCGACGGCCAGGGCCATAGCCGCCATAAAGACGAGCATGGGCCGAAGAAAGCGCCGGGCCTTGGCACAGACAACGAATAGGGCCACGGCGCAGCCGAGGCCGATCGAGAGCGCCTCGAGGGGGCTCGGCACCCAGCCAAACGGGAGTTGGACCCTCAACGCCACGGCGCAGGCCAAAAAGACCGAGAACGCCAAGGGCACCTGCGGGCGCTCCGGCCAGTCAGACACGGAGCTGGTCCTTCATCTTGGCGAACTTCTTCTCGCCGATGCCCGAGACGCGCATGACGTCTTCGATGGAGGTGAAAGGGCCGTTGGCGCTGCGGTCCTCCAGGATGGCCGCGGCGGTCGCCTCGCCCACGCCCGGAAGCGAGCACAGCTCCTCGGCCGTGGCGGTGTTGAGGTTGACCGTGGCCTCAGCGACAGGGGCGTCTCCCGGCACGGCGGCGCCCTCTGGCGAGGCGGCAACGGCCGCCTCCTCCCCTTCCTTGGGAACGTACACTTTCATGGCATCCTCGACCCTGGCCGCAAGGTTGAGAAGGGTCGTGTCGGCCCCCTCCCCAAGGCCGCCTGCAGCCTCTACGGCGTCAGCCACCCGCGGGTCTTCCAGCTCAAGGGAGTAGACGCCCGGAGATGCCACGGCGCCGTCCACGTGCACCGTTACAGCTTCAGGCTCACCCTCATTCTCAGCTTGAGCCTTATGGTTATCAGCTGACCCTGAAGCTGAGGCATCCTCATCTACCCCTTGGGACACCTCGCCTGCGACCTCGCCCGGAGACGCCCCGCCGGCACGCTCGACCGTCACCTCCCCCGGCAGCGCCACGCCCACCACAAGCCACGCCAAAACGGCTACGGCCACCGCTCCTACAGCGGCCGACACCCACTTCGGCACGCGCCTCGCTCCGTTGCCCCCCGCCCTCATCTGCGCCATGACCTGCCTCCCCCTGTCGAGACCCCGCAAAGACAGATGATAGGGAGCGGCTTTGACAAGAATTGAACAAGAACCTGACACATAGCGAACCGGCAGCGTCATATTCCCAGATGGGAGACGCTGCCGGTTCGTGTGGAGCAATTATGAATGAATGGCTTATGCCTCGGGAGACGGGGCCAGCGCATCGTGGCGCTCGCGCCAGCGCGCCGGCGGACGGTAGGCGCCGCAGGTGTCGAAGTCCACGTACTCCACCGTGCGGACCAGCTCCTCCACCATGGCGTCGTGGTCGAAGAGGCCCCACGCCTCTGCCACCTGGGCAGGCTTGGCGTGGGTCTCAGGCCTTCTCGGCATAAAGAGCGTGCAGCAGTCGGGCGCCGTCTGCGAGCTGATGTCGTAGGTGCCTATGGCGTGGGCGCGCTCGATGATCTCCTGCTTGTCGGAGCCGATAAGGGGGCGCAAGATGGGCATTTTGGTAACAACCTCGGCCGTGGCGCGAATGTTGTCCAGCGTCTGAGACGCCACCTGGCCCAAAGACTCGCCCGTGACCAGCGCCTTGGCGCCCTCAATGAGGGCGATGCGCTCGGCCGTGGCGTACATGAGGCGGCGGTACATGATGACGCGCAGCGCCTGGGGCACGGCCAGGGCGATCTCTCGCTGGCACGCGCCAAAGGGGACGACGTACAGGCGTCCCACGGCCCCTTCGGGACCCAAGGCCCGCACCAGGTCCTGGCACAGCCACTCGCTGCCGTCGCTCGTCATGGGGCGTCCGGAGAAGTGCACCGGCACCATGGTGGCGCCGCGTCGGCCCATCATCCATGTGGCCACCGGCGAATCGAAGCCGCTGGAAAAGAGGGACACGCACTTGCCGGCCGTGCCCACGGGAAGGCCGCCCACGCCGCGAACGCTCGCCGCGTAAATAAAGACGGAGCCCTCATTGAAAAGGACGCGCACCTCCACGTCGGGGTGGTGAACGTCGACGGGGCGATCGGGATAGGCCTCGCACAGGGCCGAGCCGATCTGGCGGTTGAGCTCGATGGTGTGAAGCGGGTAATCGGTGTTGCTGCGCTTGGCCTGGACCTTGAAGGAACCGCCGGCGCCCGCCTCCCCCAAGGCCTCTACGGCGGCGGGCAGGTAATCGTCGGGATCCTGCAGGCAGCGGAAGGCCAGAGACACGCGGGCCACGCCGGGCACCTGCCGAATGAGGTCGACCGCCTCAAAGGGGGCATCCGGCGAGGAGAACGTGGCCATCACATGGCCGGAAATGCGGTGAATGGAGGAGACCGGCAGCGAACGAAGGGCCAGCCGGAGATTGCTCACCAGCTGGTCCTCGAAGGTCTTGCGGTTCTTCCCCTTGAGCCCGATCTCGTGGTAATGAACCAGGCAAACCCGGGACGCCATGCTAGTTATTGGTGTCGCCGTCGGCGATCTCGGTGTCGAACTCGGCCACGTTGTAGCCGAGCACGCCGTTCTCAAGCTCGTCCATGGCAATGGAAATGGGGTCCTTGCCACTCACGACCGTGGTGATGTCGTCGACGTCCTGGATGGCCGTGACGCGCAGGTGCTGACCGCGCAGCATGCTGTTGATGTCACAGGCGCGCTTGGAGGCGATGGAGCACAGAAGAAAAGGGTTCTCCTCGGTCTTCTCGAGCAGGTCGTCGATGTCAGGCTTGGTGATGGACATGAAACCTCATTCCGATTCAAAGGCCTCAACCGTGGCGAGCAAATCCGCCGTTGCCCGACTGAGGTCGTCGTTCACAATGCGTGCGTCATAGGAGGGCGCCAGCGCCATCTCCCCGGCAGCCTGGCCAAGCCGCAGGGCCACGTCCTCGTCGGATTCGGTGCCGCGGCCCCGGAGCCTCCGCTCGAGCTCCTCGAAGGAGGGGGGCTCGATGAAGATAAGGACGGCGTCGTCCACAAGGCGCTTGACGTTGAGCCCGCCCTGGACGTCGACCTCCAAGATGAGGGAGCGGCCGGACGCAAGGACGCGCTCCACCTCGCTGAGTGGGGTGCCGTAGCGATGGCCGGCCACATGGGCCCATTCGAGGAACTCCCCCGCCTCCACCATGGCGTCGAACTCGTCGTCGCTCTTGAAGCTGTACGAGACGCCGTCGACCTCGCCGGGACGGGGAGAACGCGTTGTAGCCGAGACCGTCAGGCCGAGGTCGGGACGGGCTTGGCGCACTGCCGAGACCAACGTTCCCTTCCCCGCGCCTGACGGCCCTGACACAACAAAAAAACGGGCTGTCACGATTTACTTGGAGAGGATCTCGAGAAGACGCTCGCGCTGGCGGGCACCGAGGCCCTGGACGCGACGCTTGGGCGAGATGTCGAGCTCCTCCATGATCTTGGCGGCCTTGGCCTTGCCGTAGCCGGGGAGCGACTCGATGAGGGCGCGCACAGGCATACGGGTGGCGGCGGCGTCATCGGAGTTCAAGACTTCCTCGAGGGAGACCTCGCCGTTCTTGATCTTCTCGCGGAGCTCTGCGCGGGCGTGACGGGCGGCGGCAGCCTTCTTGAGGTTCTCGGCGCGCTGCTCTTCAGAGAGCTGAGGAAGTGCCATGGAAAACTCCTATCAATTGGTCACAGTTCAAGTGTGCAGCCTATGACGAACGGTCATAGTAGCACGGTTATTTTGGCAATCTAGCCGCTATTTTGCAAGCCGACGAGAGCCGAGGGATTCAGGACGCCCCCCATTAGCACACAATTCGCACTCCGCAGGGTCCCAAGAGACGGCGTCGACGGCCAGCAAGGGGAAGAAGGGCGCGTCAAAGAGACGGTCGGTCTGGCGGTCGATGATGGACACGACGCCCGCCACCTCCGCACCTGCGGCCTCCACAAGGTCGCAGACTTCCTTGACGGAGCCGCCGGTAGTCACCACGTCCTCACATACCAGCACCTTTGCGCCCTTGGGCACCTCGAACGAGCGACGGAAGCACATGGCGCCGTCCTGCCTCTCGCTGAAGATAAAGTCGACCCCCAAGGCGTAGCCCATGGCGAAACCGAACGTGATTCCGCCCACGGCCGGAGAGGCCACGAGGGTCACGGATTCGCGCACATCCTCGGGGAGACGCTGCGCGGCCTCACGAGCGAGGGCCACCGTGGTCGTGGGGCTCTCCATGACACGGGCACATTGGATGTAGGTGTCGGAATGACGGCCGCTCGTGAGCACGAAGTGGCCGTAGCGCACCGCGCCGGTCTCTTTGAGGATGTCCATGATGGCAGCGTCGTCCAAACGCTTCTCCATGGGAGCTCCTTTCTGTCAGTCAGGCAAGGGCCGAGGCGACCTCGGCAACGATGGATCGGGCGGCTGCGACCGGCTCGTCAGAGCCCGTTATGGGGCGCCCCACCACAATGCGGCTCGCGCCGCGCTCGATGGCCTGGGCGGGCGTGGCCACGCGAGACTGGTCGCCCAGCTCCGCGCCGGCAGGACGAACGCCTGGGCACACGATCTGGGCCGCAGGCCCGAGAAGGGCGCGCATGGTGTCCGCCTCGTTGGGCGAGCACACAATGCCGTTGGCCCCGTTGGCGCAGGCGAGGCTGGCCAGGCGCGCCACCTCGGAGGCAATGGGGTCGGCAAGGCCCACCGAGTTGGCGCATGTCTGGTCCATGGAGGTGAGCACCGTGATGGCCACGATGTCGCAGGGGGACGTGCGCTCCACGCTGGAAGCGCCCTCGCGGGCGGCAGACACCATGTCGGCCCCGCCCAGGCCGTGAATGGAGAGCATGTCAGCCCCGCAGGCGACGGCGCTGCGGGCGGCGCCTCTGACCTGGTGAGGGATGTCAAAGAGCTTAAGGTCGAGGAAGACCTTGAAGCCCAGGCCCCTGAGGTAGTCCACGATGTCAGGGCCGCAGGCGTAGAAGAGCGTCATTCCCACCTTCACCCAGCCCACGGTGCCGGCGAGCTCGCGGCCCAGCCGCAGCGCCTCCGTGCGCGAGCAGTCCAGGGCAACGACCACGCGGTCGGCAGCGTCGGCGTTCACTCGCATTCGAAGGCTCCGATCAGCTCGTTGACGTCGTCCACGCCCTGGGAGACCACCCAGTCCTCAAGCTCGGACAGGATGCGTGGCGCGCACTCGGGATCGAAGAGGTTTGCCGAGCCCACGGAGACCGACGTGGCGCCGGCAAGGATGAACTCGGCGGCGTCCTCGCCGGACGCCACGCCGCCAACGCCGTTGATGGGGATGTCCACGGCCTGGGCCACCTCCCACACCATGCGCACGGCGATGTTGTGGAGCACGGGGCCCGAAAGGCCGCCCGTGGGGCGCGAGAGCTTGGAGCGGCGCGTGCGGACGTCGATAGCCATGGCGGGGATGGAGTTGATGACCGAAAGGGCGTCGGCGCCCTCGGCCTCAAGGGCGCGGGCGACGTCGACGACGCGGGCAGGGGCCATCTTCACGAGGACCGGCTTTGACGTGCGCGGGCGCACGGCCCTCATGACCTCGGCGGCGCCTTCGGGAGTGGAGCCCATGGCGCAGCCGCCGGCGGCGATGTTGGGGCAGGAGATATTGATCTCGAGGCCCGCAGCCCAGGGGGCAAGCTCCTCGAAAAGGTCGACGGCGGCAACGTACTCGTCGACGGAGTGACCAGCCACCTGGCAGATGACCTGGCAGCCCTTCTCGGAAAGGCCGGACAGGTACTCCCCCGCCTCGGCCACAAGGCCGGCCACGCCGGGATTCTGCAGGCCGACAGAGTTCATGACGCCCGAGGTGACGTCGCACATACGCGGCGCCGGGTTCCCGGGCCACGGCTCGGCGGCGCATCCCTTGGTGGTGATGGCGCCCAAGACCGAGACGTCGTAAAAGCCCTCGAACTGCCAGCCAAAGCCGTAAGTGCCGGAAGCGGTGTTGATGGGGTTTTTCATCTGGATGCCGCCGAGGTCGACGGCCATGGAAGGAGCGCTCACCAGATCACCTCCGAGGCGTTGAAGACCGGGCCGCCCATGCAGGCGCCCACATTGCCGTGGTCCGTGGGGACCACACAGGTGGCACATGCGCCAAAGCCGCAGGTCATCATGCGTTCCATGGAGACCTGACAGACGACGGAGTGCTTCTGGCAGAGCTCGGCGACGCCCTTCATCATGGGCTCGGGGCCGCAGGTGAGGACGAGGTCGTATTTCTCGGTGGGTAGCGCGCTCTCCACCACGTCCACCGTGGTGCCCTTGGCCCCTGCCGTGCCGTCGTCGGTCACGACGATGACGTTGTCGGCGCCGGAGGCCACAAGGCGGTCGACGCCCCAGATGGAGGCACCGGTGCGAGCGCCCACGACCACGTCGTAGTCCATGCCCTCGAGCCCCATGGAGACGGCGGCCGAGAGGATGGGGGTGATGCCGCACCCGCCCGCCACCATGAGACAGCGACGGGTGGAGGCGTCGATGGACCAGCCGTGGCCGCCCGGGCCGAGCACGGTGGTCTCAGCGCCGGGGGCCATGGCTGCAAGGGCGCGGGTTCCGGGGCCTAGGACGGCATAGACCGTCTCCACCGTGCCGGCGTCATAGTCGATGGCAGAGAAGGACAGCGGCACGCGGGCGGTCTGCTTGGGCTCGCCTGGAACGGCGATGCTGAAGAACTGGCCGCTGGAGAGTGACGCCGCCAGGCGCGGGGCCCGAAAGACCATTCTCCACAGGTTCGATGCGACTGGCACGTTTGAGACCACGACGGCGTCGTGGACCCGTGCCGGCGAGGGTGTGGGCATGGAGCGCGCTCCTTTCTTGAGAGGGGTATGCGATAGCAAGTCTATGCCATCAGGCAACGACCCCGTTCTCAAGAACGCGCTTGCCGCCAATCACCACGTCCGAAGCGGCCCCCTTGAGGTGCAGCCCCAAGAACGCGGAGTTCTTGGACTTGCTCTCGAAGTACGCGGGCGTGACCGTGACGGAGGACTCAGGGTCGATGAGCGTGAGGTCGGCAGGGAAGCCCGCCTTCACCGAGACGGGGTCCAGGCGAAGGATGCGCCTGGGGGCCACGGCGAGTACCTCGACGAGGCGCTGCCAGCTCATCGCGCCGCGGTCGACAAGGTAGGTGAGCATGAGTGGAAGCGTGGTCTCGAGGCCGATGGAGCCGAAGTAGGCGATCTCGAACTCGCAGTCCTTCTCGTGAGCGGCATGGGGCGCATGGTCGGAGACCACGCAGTCGATAGAACCGTCCACAAGGCCCGCCACAAGGGCCTCAGCGTCGTCGCGGGTGCGCAGCGGCGGATTGACCTTGAGGTTGGTGTTGTAGGAGTCGGTGATGTTCTCCTCGGTGAGGAAGAGGTGGTGCGGGGTGACCTCGCAGGTCACGGGCAGGCCTTCCGCCTTGGCGGCGCGCACGAGGTCGAGGGAGCGGGCCGTGGAGATGTGGGCCACGTGGAGCGGGCAGCCGGTGAGGCGGCAGAGTTCGATGTCGCGCATGACCTCGAGCTCCTCGCCCAGGGCCGGCCAGCCGAACATGCCGAGGCGGGTGCTGGCGCGCCCTTCGTTGACGACGCCGTTGGCGGTGAGCGACTCGTCCTCGCAGTGGGCGATTACGGCGCGGTCGAACTGGCTCACGTACTCCATGCAGGTGCGCATCATGCCGGCGGACTGGACGCCGTGGCCGTCGTCGGAGAATCCGCACGCGCCCTCCATGACCATGTCGCCGATCTCGGCCAGGGACTCGCCGTCCTCGCCGCGGGTGAGCGCGCCGATGGGATGGACGCGGGCAAGGCCGGCCTCGGCGCCGCGGTCGATCTGGTAGCGCACGGCCGTGCCGGTATCGGTCACCGGGTCGGTGTTGGGCATCGTGGCCACGTCGGTGAAGCCGCCGTGGGTCGCGGCGCGCACGCCGGTGCCGATGTCCTCCTTGTACTCGAAGCCGGGATCGCGGAAGTGCACGTGCATGTCCACCAGGCCGGGCACGAGCACCTTGCCGGAGCAGTCCAGGACCTCGCATCCTTCCGGGGCGTCGATGACGGGCGCCACCTCGGCGATGAGCGCCCCGTCCACCATCACGTCCATGACCCCGTCGAGACCCGCCTGGGGGTCGATGACGCGGGCAGCCTTAAGCAACATCATTGTCGTCTCCTCCGAGCAGCAGGTACATGGCGGCCATACGGGTGCAGACACCGGCGTTGACCTGGTTCAGGATCTTGGAGTTGGGCGCGTCGGCCACCTCGGGCATGATCTCCATGCCGCGGTTCATGGGGCCGGGGTGGCACACGATGGCGCCCTCCTTCATGCGCGCGTGGCGGGCAAGGTCCAAGCCATAGAGGCGGTTGTACTCGCGGCGGCTGGGGATGGCAGCGCCGCCCATGCGCTCCAGCTGAACGCGGAGCATGTAGACCACGTCCATCTCCTCGATGACCTCGTCCAAGGAGCTGGTCTGCTCGACGCCGTAGTACGCGGGGTCGATGACCTGGAACGTGGGCGGTCCCACAAGCGTGACCTCGGCACCCATGGTCTTTAACGCGGGCACCAAGGAGCCGCACACACGGCTGTGGAGCAGGTCGCCCACGATGGCAACCTTGAGGCCGTCGAGGTGGCCGAAGTGCTCGCGGATGGTGTACAGGTCGAGCATGGCCTGGGTGGGGTGCTGATGCTTGCCGTCGCCGGCGTTGATGACGCGGGCGTCGGTGTTCTGCGTAATGAGGTGGGGCGTCCCGGCGAACTTCGCGCGGCAGATGAACATATCCACGTTCATGGCGTCGATGGTCTGGATGGTGTCGGCCAGGCTCTCGCCCTTGACCACCGAGGAGGTGGAGCCGCCCATGTTGAGAGCGTCTGCCGAGAGGCGCTTCTCGGCGAGCTCGAAGGAGCTGCGGGTGCGCGTGGAGGGCTCGAGGAACAGGTTGACGATGGTGCGGCCGCGAAGAGCCGGGACCTTCTTGATGGAGCGGCTGTTGACCTCGTCGAACGAGCGGGCGACGTCCAGGATCTGGGTGATGTCGTCGGCGGTGAGAGAGGTAGTGTCGATCAGGTTACGAACGGAAAGCATCAGGCCGCACCTCCGGGCTTCTTCTCGGTCTCCACGTCCCAGATCTCCACGGCCACGTGGTCGTCGAGGGGCTCCAGGCACACGCGCACGTCCTCGTCGCGGGAGGAGGGCACGTTCTTGCACACGTAGTCGGCGCGGATAGGCAGCTCGCGGTGGCCGCGGTCGACCATCACGGCGAGCTGGATGGTGGCCGGGCGGCCGAAATCCATGAGCGCGTCGAGAGCCGAGCGCACCGTGCGCCCGGTGTAAAGGACGTCGTCCACAAGGATGATGTCCTTGCCGTCTACGTTAAAGGGAATCTCTGTCTTGTGCAGCACCGGGGCCAGGCGCCTCGTGACGTCGTCGCGGTAGAAGCTGATGTCGAGGAGGCCCACCTGGGGGCGCGTGCCCTCGATGGTCTCGATCTCGTCGGCGAGCTTGCGGGCGATGGTGGCGCCGCGGCGCACGATGCCCACAAGGGCGATGGTGTCGGCCCCCTCGTTGCGCTCGAGGATCTCATGGGCGATGCGCGTGATGGCACGGTCCATGGTGGCCTCGTCCATGATGATGGCCTTGGGCTTTGTCTGCTCCATCGGGCTCCTTTCACAAAAAAAGACGCTCCGGCCGGTGCGGCAGGGCGTCCACGCGAAGGCGAGCCAACGAATTTGGCTGACTATGTGATATCGCCTTGACGGCATCCCGTACCGCTCTTAAAGGTCTTGGATACCGTACCCAATGCGCTCCTCTATTTCAAGGGAGAACCGCCACTTCCGGCAAAATCACGGCTGCGTGCGCGCCCACGACTCCGGTCCGAAGCTCTTGAGGTAGCCAATGAGGTGCCCGAGGCGCAGTGCCCGCCTGGGGTCGGGGCTCACAAGCGCCCGATGGATGCGGCTGTCGAGAAAGCCCTCGGGCTCCCCTCCCTGCAAAACGACGGCCTGATAGAGAGGGCCCTCCTTGACCCGTTCCATCCAGGCCACGCGGTCGGCCTTGGGCACGTCGCTCATCTGCTCGGTGATGCGGGCCGCCTCGTCCATGATGGCGCGGCCGTAGACGGCGCCCAGGGCGCGCCGGCTGTCTGGGCTGTCGAGTCCGTGCTCCTCCTGGTGGAGCTGCAGGGCCGCCACGCGCCGCTCGCTCTCCAAAAACGTGCCCTCGGTGAACGTGAGGTTGCGCTCTTTGCGGATGTGCTTCTCAAAGCGGTAGGCGCTGCGGTCTACCACCACCACCTTGCGGGCGCGCTCCATCATCTCGAGGACGAAGAAGAAGTCCTCGGAGAAGTGTCTGGGACCCACCTCAAAGCGGGTGTCCCCCACCATGGAGCGGCGGAAGAATTTGGTGAACACGAAGTCGATGAGCCTGCCCACGCCAAGGGGGAGCATGAGGCGGTCCACCTCGTCGCCCTCGTACACGCCGGCAGGAGCCTTGAGCTCCTCGGAAAAGGCCACGTTGCCGCGATGGTTGAAGTAGTCCTCGACGACGCCCTCCACCACGATGTCGGGGTCCTCTGCTGCCACGGCCTCGGCGGCAACGGCCAGATAGTCGGGCTCCGGCCGGTCCTCGGCGTCGGGAAAGGCCACGTAGCGGCCCCGGGCCAAGGAGAGCCCGCGGTTGCGCGACGCCTCAAGGCCGAGGTTCGCGTTATTGTGCACGATGCGGATGCGCCCGTCCCCCTTTGCGGCCCTTAAGGCACGAAGCACCGAGCGGTCGTGCGCGGCGTCGTCGACGATGATGAGCTCCCAGTCGTCGAACTCCTGCGCGCGGAGGGCCTCTACCGCCTCCCCCACGTAGGACTCGACGTCGAATAGGCACATCACCAGGGAGAAGAGCGGGGCGGCGTCCATGGGCCTCCTCGGCGGGGGTCGGGGTCAGGGAGAGGGGCGCCGCGCCGGCTGTCGCGGCGCGGCGCCCCAGGCCCCCATGGTAGCTAGAGCACGTGCACGTCGTCACGGGTGAAGTCGACGAACGCTCTCTCCCCCACCTCATAGACCTTGTGGTTCTTGGGATTGAAGTCGGTCACCTTGACGAGGGTGTTGCCCACCTTCACGTGGTAGTTGTGGTAGTTGCCCATGAAGCGGGAGAGCACGACCTCGCAAGGCAGCACGCCCTCGTCGGCCACCTTGGCCGCCTCGGGGCGAAGAACGAGCGTGCAGGCATCGCCGTCGCCCAGGTGCTCGATGTTTGCGATGGGCACCCGGCAGCCCTCGATCTCGGCAACGCCGTGCTGGCCGTCATGCTCCGCGATCTTTCCGTGGAGGAAGTTGGACTCGCCGATGAAGTCGGCAACGAACTCGTTGGCCGGGCGGTAGTAGACGGTGTGGGGGTCGCCCATCTGCTCCACGACGCCCTTCTTCATGATGATGATGTTGTCGGAGAGCGCCATGGCCTCGGACTGGTCATGGGTGACGTAGATGGCTGTGATGCCGGCCTCTTGCTGAATGCGGCGGATTTCGTTGCGCATGTCCACGCGCAGCTTGGCGTCGAGGTTAGAGAGCGGCTCGTCGAACAGAAGGACGCCGGGCTCCAAAACGAGCGCTCGGGCCAAGGCCACGCGCTGCTGCTGGCCTCCGGAGAGCTGGTTGGTCATGCGGTCTTCCATGCCCTCGAGGCCCACAAGGCTCAGGATGTTGATCACTTTCTTTTTGATCTCCTCCTTGGGCACCTTGCGCAGCTTCAGGCCATAGGCCACGTTGTCGAAGATGTTGTAGTGCGGGAGCAGCGCGTAGCTCTGGAACACCATGGCCGTGTCGCGCTTGTTGGGAGTGAGCTCGTTGATGGGCTCGCCGCCGAGGTAGATCTCGCCCTCGTTGGGGGACTCGAAGCCCGCGATCATGCGCAGGATGGTGGTCTTGCCGCATCCGGACGGGCCGAGCAGCGTCACGAACTCGCCGGGCTCGATGTCCAGGCTCACGTCGTGGACGGCGTAGAAGTCCTTGTTGGTCTTGGGGTCCTGGTAGATCTTGGAGATGTGGTCGAGGCGAACGCCCTTCTTCTCTTTTGCCATGGTCTAGAGCTCCTCCACTTGGCGGCTGTCTTCGAGATAGTCCTTCTTGATGGTCTCGGGGAGTTCGTCGTCCATCCCCTTGGCCTTGCGGCTCGTGCCGAAGTGTTTGATGGCAAGGTTCATGAGCAACACCGAGCCGTAGGTGATGGCGATGAGGATCGTCGCGAATGCGCACGCGATGCCGTAGGCGCCCTTCTCGGCGAACTCGTTGATCTGCACCGTGATGAGCAGCACCGATGGCGTGACGAGCAGGATGATGGCCGAGATGGCGGTTATGGAGCGCACGAAGGCTGTCACGAGACCGGAGAGGAACGACTCCTTGATGAGCGGCAGGGTCACGGTGCGGAACACGGTGAAGCTGTCGGCGCCCATGTCATAGGCCGACTCCTCGATGGACTTGTCGATCTGGCGCAGGGCCGAGATGCCCGAGCGCGTGCCGGTGGGCAGGGAGCGGACGATGAACACGATGACGAGGATGGCGGCCGTGCCGTAGAGGCCCTGCATGACGCCGGTGCCGAAGATGCCGCCGGAGAAGCCGCGGATGTAGCCGACGCCGAGGACGGTGCCGGGGACGGCCATGGCGAGCATGGAGACTGCCTCGATGAAGCCCTTGGTCTTGAAGTCGCGCTTCACCACGAGGTACGAGATGATCATGGACAGGATGGCCGTGATGGGCGCCGCGATCAGCGACAGGGCGAAGGAGTCCACGAAGGCGTCGAGGCCGTGGTAGTGCGTGAAGAGCTGGATGAACCACTTCGGTGTGAGCGTGAAGTCGTAGCCCCAGGTGTTGAACAGGGCGCCGAACGGCACGCAGAGGTACATGACCACGACGAACACGGCCATGGCGCTGCAGAGGACCGTGAGGGGCACAGTGACGGAGCGGTCGGCGATGAGCATGCGCCCGCGGCTCGCCTTGCCGGAGAGGGTGGCCGTGCTCTTTGCCTCCAGGACGTACTTCTGCACGGCGAACATCACGAGGGTGATGCACAGGAGCACGACGGCCATGGCCGCGGCGCCCTGCTTATCGTATGCGCCGGTGATCTGCAGGTAGATGGTGGTGGCCAGCGTGTCGTAGGAACCGCCGATGATCATGGGGTTGGCGAAGTCGGCGATGGACTCGATGAAAGTGACGAGGAACGCGTTGCCGAGGCCCGGGGCGATGAGGGGCAGCGTGACGCTCGTGAAGACCTTCCAGCGACTGGCGCCCATGTCGCGGGCCGCCTCCTCGAGGGAGGGGTCGATGTTCATGAGCAGGCCCTTGAGCATCATGTAGCACACGGGGAAGAACGTCAGCGACTGGACGACAAAGATGCCCCAGAAGCCGTAGACGCTGTTGTCGTAGATACCCAGCAGGTAGCGGGTGATGATGCCCGACTTACCGAACAGCATGATGATGGAGAGCGAGAGCACGAACGGCGGGCTCACCACGGGGAGCATGGACACGAGTGAGAAGAGCCCGCGCATGAACCTCGTCTTGAGCTGCACGTAGACCTCCACATAGGCGAACAGGAGGCCGACGAGGGCGCTGACGATGCCCACGAGGAAGCCCACGGAGAGCGTGTTGGTGATGGCCGTCGTGAACGAGGGCATCTGGAAGATGCGCGCGAACACATCGAGCGTGAAGCCGCCGCCGGAGATGAACGAGTCAACCAGCAGCATGGCGAGCGGGTAGAGGATGAACAGGGTGAGGAACGCGATGAGCACCACGATGGTGGTGATGAGTATAGGGTCGCCCAGCAGCTTCTTGCGGTCGAGCGCCTTTCCTTGGTCTTGGGCCATGGCCACCTGCCATTCAGGATTTGTCATGCAGTCTGCATTCAGCAAAAGAGGTACCGGGCGAACCTGGCCGCCCGGTACCTTGCGATGTCGAACTCTAGATAGGAACCGACAACGGTTGCCGAGCCGGATGGGGCGAGGAGTTACTCGGTCTGGAAGCGCTCGGTATCTCCGCCGCCGCCGAGGGCCGTCATGACCTCCTCGACGTAGCGCTCGGTGTTGTTCTTGGCGTCCTCGAAGTCGTACTCCATGACGTTGTCCGGGTCGAGGCCGTACTCGGTGGCGATCTCGGGCTGCTTGGCGTTGTCGAGCACCAGGAACTGGTAGGCCTTGGCCTCGGCGGCGCGCTCGACGCAGTCGGGCGAGAGGGCGTACTCGATCCAGAGCTTCGCGGCGTTGGGGTGCTTGCAGCCCTTGAAGATGGCCGTGGCGCCGACCTCGTAGGAGGCGCCAGAGGACGGAATCACGAGGCCGATGTTGCCGTAGCCGTTGTCCACGATCTGCATGATGCCGTCGTGCAGGAAGCCGATGCCCACGGTGCACTCGCCGGTGCCCACGTTCTTGGAGGGGCCGGAGCCCGACTTGGTGTAGACGTGGATGTTCTTGTCGAGGTCGGTGAGGTACTTGATGCCCTCGTCGTGGCCCTTCTTCTGGATCATCGTGTTGATGACGAGTTTGGCCGTGCCGGCGGTGTTGTAGTTGGACAGCCAGATGAGGTCCTTGTACTTGGGGTCGAGCAGGTCGTCCCAGTCCTTGGGCTCGTCGATCTTGAGGCGCTCGAGCTCGTCCTTGTTGACCATGAAGCCCAGGATGCCCTTGTAGATGCCGTACCACTGGCCGTCGGGGTCGCGGTAGGTGTCGGAGATGAGATGGCTGGCGTTCTGGGCCTCGTAGGGCTCGAGCAGGCCCTTGGTGACCGCCACGTTGTAGGGATCGGTGGTGCCGCCGAACCAGACGTCGGCGGAGGGGTTGCCGTTCTCCTCCTCGATCTTGGCCTGAACCTCGCCCGTGGACAGGCGCTGGAACTCGACGTCAAGGCCGAATAGCTCCTTGAAGTGGTCGACGCAGGCCTGGACGTGCTCCTCCTCGCAGGAGCCGTAGACCACGAGCTGCCCCTCCTCCTTGGCGGCGTCGATAAGCTCCTGGGGGGCGTTGACGGAGTTCTCGGCGGGGTCGGCCTCGGCCTGACCGGAATTGCCGCCGCTGCAGCCTACGAGGCCGAGACCGGCTGCCGCGACGACGGAGCCGCCGATGAAACCCCTGCGAGAGATGTTGCGCATGATGCTTCCTTCCCTTGAAGAACGCGTTGACGCGCGCCGCTGAACGGCGTTTGGTATGCCTTCTTTTTTAGGACTGAAGCAAGTATTTCAGTTTGGGAAATTGGGGGCACTCCCCCAGCGGTGCCCATGCATCGGTAAGAAGTGCCGCGGTGGACCTATTCAGCCGGTTGTGGTATAGGGTGCGCTTCATGGTTCATGCGGCCGAGCATCCTGTCGAGAGAGGCGGCGTCAAGGTGGACGGCGCCCGCCACAAGGGCCGAGAGGTAGCGGCCGTCGGTGGCCCGCTTGAGCCACGGGTGCTCTTGGCCCATCCACGCCCTGAAGGAACGGGCCCTCGCCCTTCCCCGACGCCGGTCGCGGTCGTAGACCAGCATCACGTTGTAGTGGGTGTTCACGAGCAGGCGGGCGCGGAGCCTTAAGTAGTCGGCTGCCTCCGGCGTGATGTCCGGGTCCGCCAGGCGCTCCTCCACAAAGCGGCAGACCTCGCGCGTCACGCGGTCGTGGTCGGCAAAGCGGGCGACGAAGCTCTCGGCGGCCACGCTTTGGGCCGCGTTGCCCACGAGGTACTGGTAGACCTCGATGTCGAGCACCGTGACCGTGGCGGCCTGGGACGTGGCCTCCACGACGAACTGCGTGTCCACGTAGAACGTGTGCTCGAGCAGGCGCACGCCGCAGGAGCGCAGAAAGTCGGTGCGACCAGAGACTGTGTGGATCGACACGGAGTTCGTGCGGGCGACCTCGTCCGAAATGTCCGCGAAGGGCACCTCGCGGCCGAGCGGCAAGCCGTCGGGGAGGGCCTTGAGCTCCGTCTCCCCGCTTTCCATGTGGACGTCGCGGCGCACGTCGACCACGATGTCCGACGAGATGCTGGACAGGAGCTCGAGCTCGGCGGCCAGGCCGTCGGGATCCACCCAGTCGTCGGCGTCCACCACGCGAAAGTAGCGGCCCCGCGCGGCGTCGAGACCGGCGTTCACCGCAGAGCCGTGGCCGCCGTTCTCCTTGGAGACGAGGCGGAAGACGTCCGGGTGCGCCTCCACGAAGCGCCTCGCGACATCGGCGGTGCCGTCGGTGGAGCCGTCGTCCACGACGACAACCTCGAGGGCCCCCGCCAGCCGGGGGTCCGAGAGGCTCTCGAGGCCCCGGGCGATGAGGCCCTCCACGTTGTAGCTCGGCATGGCAATGGTGAGCTGCTTGGTCACGGACACCCTCCGCTCTAGCGTTTTTGCTGGATCCTTCCGAACATGCCCGACGCCGCGCCCCGAACGGCCCCCACCCCGCGCCCGAGGGCCAAGGCCAGGTTCGCGTTTTTGGTCCGCAGCACAGCCAACGCCATGTTAGTGGCGACGCTCTCGTCGGAAGTGGCGACGCCCACGAGACGGTCGAACAAGGGGTCGGAGAAGACCTGGGCGCACCAGGCCCTGCGCGCGTCGGCGTCGAGCGGCGAGCGCGGGTCGCAGGCCCGCATGAGGGCCGAGACGATGTAGCGGCCAAAGAGCACACCCATGAGCCGGCGGGTCTCGGTGCCGTCGAGGCCGTGGTCGCACAGGTAGCGGTAGAGCCTCTCGACGCGGCGCCTATGGATGTCGTAGTATCCGTTGTCCCACCGCGACGTCAGAGAGCCTGCGGGCCGCTTGAAGTAGCGGTAGGAGGCGCACGGCACCACCGCGACGCGGGAGGCGCGCTCGAACATCTCGATGGAGAAGAAGAAGTCCTCCGAGAGGCTGGTGCCCTCCTCGAAGCGCAGGGAACCCACGAGGTCTCGGCGGAAGAACTTGCAGTTGACGTAGCCCACGAGGGTCTGCACCTCAAGGGGCAGGACGGCGCGGGCCACGGCGGCGCCGTCCAAGGTGGCCTCGTCGGGCACGATGGGCCTCTCGCGCTCCACCGAGCCGTCCGCCCGCTCGTAGACCTCGGTCACCCCCTCCACCACGATGTCGGGGTCGCACGCAAAGACGGCCTGGGCGGCCTGGAGGAGAAAGTCGCGGCCAAAGGTGTCATCGGGGTCCGGGAAGCTCACGTAACGGCCCCGCGCGGCCTCCAGCCCCGAGTTACGGGCGCCGGACAGGCCGCGGTTGCGCTCGTGGCGCACGACGCGCACCCGCGGGTCGCCGTCGGCGGCCGAAAGGGCCACGTCCAAGGAGCCGTCGGGCGAGGCGTCGTCCACCAAAACGAGCTCGAAGTCGGAAAACTCCTGGGCCAGCATGGCCGTGACGGCGCGGGGCGCATAGGCCTCGACGCCGTAGAGACACATGACAAGGGAGAAGAGGGGCGCGCCCTCCCCTGCCGCCATCAGGCGCTCCCGAGGGCCTTGTAGGCGTCGCACACTTCCTGGGTGGGCCCTATCATGCGCTGCTGACCCCTCTCGATCCAGCAGACGCGATCGCAGATGCGCTCCACAAGCTCGATGGAGTGGCTCACGAGCAGGACGGTGACGTTGTTGGACTCCACAAGTTCCTGGATGCGGCGCTCGCATTTTTGCTGGAACAAGAAGTCGCCCACTGAAAGGGTCTCGTCCACGATGAGGATGTCGGGCTCGGTAATCGTGGCGATGGCGAAGGCGATGCGGGCGACCATGCCGCTGGAGTAGTTCTTGAGGGGCATGTCCATGAAGTCACGGAGCTCGGCGAAGTCCACGATCTCGTCCAAGTGGGAGTCGATGAACTCGCGGGTGTAGCCCAGAAGGGCGCCGTTGAGGTAAATGTTCTCGCGGGCCGTGAGGTCCATGTCGAAGCCGGCGCCCAGCTCGATGAGCGGGGCGATGGAGCCGGTCACCGAGACCTTGCCCTCACTGGCCTCCAGCACGCCGGCAATGACCTTGAGCATGGTGGACTTGCCCGAGCCGTTGGTGCCCACGAGGCCAAAGGCCTCGCCGCGGCGCACCTGGAAGCTGATGTGGTTGAGGGCGCGGAACTCCTTGAAGAACAGCTCGCGCCTCACGAGGGAGATGAAGTACTCCTTCAGGGAGTTAAGCTGCTCGGACGCCATGTTGAAGACCACGGAGACGTCGTCGACGTCGATGCAGACGGGGGCCTGGGACACGAGGCTGGCATGGTCCTCGCCGAACAGGTGCTCGAAGCCCTCTGAGGGGGTTTGGGTGGCGTTCACGAAAAGGCTCCTAGATATACAGGATGAACTTGTGCTCATTCTTGCGGAACACGAGATAACCGATGGCCAGGGAGGCCAGGGCCATGACGATGCAGGCGACGTTGGCCTGGAGGCTCGGGGTCTGCTGGTAGAGCAAAAAGGTCCTGAAGTAGTCGATATACTGGTACATGGGGTTGAACTTCATGAGGTGCTGAAGCGTCTCGGGCAGGATGTCCATGGTGTAGAAGATGGGCGTGAGGTAGGTCCATGCCGTGAGGACGACAGACCACAGGTGGATGACGTCGCGGAAGAACACGGCGAGCGTTGCCAAAAGCAGCCCGAGGCCGATGCAGAACAAGAGGATGTACACGAGGAAGGGGCCCATGAACAGCAGGTTCCAGGAGAGCGGGATCTTGGCCCAGATCATCACTAGCACCACGGCCACCAGCGAGAGGCCGAAGTTCACGAGCGAGAACAGCACCTTTTGCACCGGGAACACGATGCGGTTGATCTTGACCTTCTTGAGCAGGGGCGCGGCGTTGATGATGGACCACATGCCGTCGTTGGTGGCAGAGCTCATGAGGCCGAAGGTAATGTTGCCGATGATGAGGTAGACCGGGTAGATCTCGGGCGGCATGTTGGCGCCGCGCATGAAGTGGGTGAAGACGATGCTCATGACGAGCATCATGAGCAGCGGGTTGAGGACCGACCATGCCACGCCGAGCACGCTGCGGCGGTACTTGAGCTTGAAGTCCTTGCCCACAAGCTCGCACAGGATGGACCAATCACGTTTGAGGCCGGTGTTCCACGTGGCGACGGCCTTATCGCCACCCGCTGCGACCTGGGTCTGCTTGGACACGCTACTCCTTCTTGGAAGCTAAGAAACCGCAGCTCAAAAGGCTACAGGTACCTTTGTGTGCCAAAAAATCCTAGCACAGCTTCTGCCGGGGCCACATAAGCCATAGAGGACACAGGGAGGCAGGGCACAAAAAAGGCCCCAGAAGGGACCTTGGAAAAATCTGGCTCCTCGGGTAGGGCTCGAACCTACAACAGCGCGGTTAACAGCCGCGTGCTCTACCATTGAGCTACCGAGGAATCGGGTGCGCCTTGGCACGAGCAAAGAATATACGCGCACTCCGCCGCGGGCGCAAGGGTGAATCTGGAAAAACCGGGCGCGAAATCGATCCGTAACAGGAGACGCCCCGGCACCTCCCGCCGTCTGGGGCGCGAGGTGCCGGGGCGCACGATGCGAAGGTGGTTCCTACCTGCGGTTTTGCCGGACCTTACTCCTCCATATAATCTTTTTTAACTACACGTGGAGAATTTGTGGCGCGTATAGCAGCGCATATTCATCTTTTGGCGTGTCAGAAACGTCGTTATCTCGCGGTTTGGGACGCGCTTGGGACCAGGATGAGGGTAAGACGCTTATATACATGGACAGGGGCCGGACCGATGCTGCCGGCGCCTCGACACCGGCGAGGGCGCGAAACGATGCCCGTGCACAAAAAAGCCCCCCGGCCCCCACGAAGGGGACCGAGGGCTTCCCGGCCTGATCCGGCGGGACCTGTTGCAGCGGAACCCGTACGGGGCGGACCGCCGTGGGGGGCTGCATAGCCCGGCAGCCCCGTTCTACATGACGCCGGCCCCCCAATCGATTCGCCCGCGAACCCATTCAGCGAAGTCCTCCTCGCCCATGGACCGCTGGGCGACCGCCTGGATGATCTCGAAGAACTCCGGCGAGTCCACCGACTCGTCGAGCACCGCCCCGCCGCCCCACTGGGAGACGACGACGCCGACCATGAGAAGCGCCGTCCTCTTGTTGCCGTCCGAAAACGGGTGTTCCAAGGCGATGCGCGAAGAGACCCTTGCTGCTTGGGCGGCGAGGTCCCTGCAGGCCATGGTCCCAAAGACGGGGACGAAGGCGCCCGACACGATGGCGGACACCATGTCACGGGACCCCGGTCTCTCGGCGTCGTAATGCTCTTTGCCTGCAACAGCCGACTCGCGCACCTCCAGCACCGAATCGATGAAGCTCTCGATTTCGAAACCGTCCGTGAACACAACCACGTCGCGGGGTCCGCGTGGCTCCACGTCAGCTGTCCTTGAGCATTTCCATAGCGACCGCCCAGCGGTCCATCGAGTCACTGACGGAGGACGATATGGTCGTCATCCCCGCAAGGCCCTCGGGGGACGCGTCGATTGAGGAGACCACGTCCGTATCGAATATGGGAGAGTGAAGGCCTCGGCGGTCGACCGCGTTCTTCCACGCCCCGCCTTCCTTATGACTCAACCTCATGAGATCGTAGGCCGTCAGGTGGCCGTAGAGGTTCCATACGACATCGGCGGCCTTCGCCGCGATGGCGTCGTAGTCGGACGAGACGGGCTCGGTTATGCGTTTGGAGCCGTTCGATTTGTACGCATGGTAGACAGCCGGCACGACAGGCCCGTACTGCCACGCCTCGATATCGTCGTCAAAAAGGCGACCTCCGTCTTTGAGGAAGAAGGCATAGGCAAAGTAGACGAGCTTGTTGAGCTTCATGTTCGTCACGAACCCGCTGACGCCATGGCGGTCGACGATGGCGTTTGCGAGGTTGACGGCCGTAGTGGCTCCGGCCATGGGCATGTCCTCCCCTCTCCGTCGAGCGTTGCATTTTGGCCATTCTAGCGACAAGGGCAGTCACCAGGCAGAGTTCTCCGGTAATCGGATGACTATACACTCCGAACGGCTCATGGTCCAGATTCTTTTCCAATCGCGCCCTCTGCCGCGCCGCACAGGAAGGCCCCCGACCCCATATCGGGGCCGGGGGCTAATTCGTAAAGATGGCCGGGGCTTTGTCACATCGTTGAGAGGTGTCCCCGGCTCTGTTGGCCCAAGTATAGCCTAGAGGTCGTTGTCGTTGAGCGCCGTCTGGAGCGCACGGACGGTCTTCGGGCCGCAGACTCCGTCCTGACCGACGCTGTAGCGGCGCTGGATGGCCTTGACGGTGTTGACGCCCACGATGCCGTCGGCGGTGACGCCGATGCGGGCCTGCAGGGCGCGGATGACGGCGGACCCGGACGGGTTCGCGTTCCACTTCCACCCCGAGGTGCAGTTGGGCAGGTACCGCCGGTTGCCGCTGTACTGGCCCCAGACCTCGCCGTCGGCCACGGTGTTGAGCGTCTGCTGGAGCTTTTTCGTCGTGGCCGTGCCCCAGTAGCCGTCCACTGCGAGCTTGCCCGAGGACGTGGACGGGGCGGGCGTCGAGGGTGCCGGGGCCGGGGCGGACGATGCCCCCCTGGCGGCGATGCCCGCGGCTGCCAGGATGGCGCGGGCCACCTCGTCCATGCGGTCGATGAAGGTGGTGCGGTCCGCGGCGTTGTCGATGAAGCCCACCTCGGCGAGGCGGTAGTTGATGCCGCGCCTCGCGGCCCGGTTCACGTTGGCGAGGTCGGAGCGGCCCACGACGATGGACGAGCGCCCGGGGAAGATCTTGGCGAGGGCGTTGGCCAGCGCGTTGTCGAAGGCGTCGGCGGAGAACCCGTCCTTGATGATGACATGGGCGCCCCTCGCGTTGCCGCCGCCGGCGTCCATGTGGAGCTCGAGGACCATGGTGCCCTTGGGCACGGACAGGCGGTTGAGGTCCCCCTGGGCGTAGGCGTTGCGCGAGAAGTCGTGCAACTGGACGTCGCCCGCGTTGGCCGCGAGGTCCTTGATCCGCTGCGCCAGCCTGCGGACGAGGTCGGCCTCGGTGTGGCCGCCCCCGCCCGCGCCGGGGTCGCCGTGGCCGTGGCCGGGGATGATGTAGAGCTTCGCCATCCTACGCGTCCTTCCCTTCGGTGTCGTCCATGTCGCCCGCCGCCGCCATGGCCGGCAGGCTCGCGCCGCCGTCCACCTCGGGCAGGCCCGCGACGCTGGTGAGGTAGCTCACGACCATCGCCAGCAGCGCCCCGCTGCCCACGAGGGCCCAGTCCACCTGCCCCATGGCCGCGGCCGCCCCGATGATGCCGACGGCGGCCTGGGCGCCGGTCTTCGCCGCGCGCACCGTGGCCGCCAGGGCCCATCGCATGATTTCCACGCTCATTTTCTTTCCTCCTTCTCGTCTTCCAGCTCCAGCTCGGCGTCGCCCTGCATCACGCCCCTGAGGTCGCCGACCTGCCCGCCCACCCTGTCGATGCGCCCGGACAGCCGGGCCACGTCGGCGTCGTGGCGGGCGGACAGCTCGTGGATGTGCTCGGCGTTGGCCTGCACCTCGGCACGGAGCTCCCGCTGCTCTGTCTTGACCGTGCGGATGTCGTCGCCCTGGCGCTCCATGAGGCCGCGGGCCTCGGTGCGCCACTCCCGGGTCTTCAGCTCGCGCCGGTGCTCGGCCTCGATGCGGGCGAGCTCGCGCTCCTTGTGGGTCGCCCTGAAGTTGGCCAGGCCCACGATGCAGACCACGCCGCTGAAGATGAGGGCCACCTCCTGCGTCCCCACGTCCAAGGGCATCGCCCCCTCTCTCGGCGGCCCCTAGAGGAGGGAGCCGACCAGCTCTCGGATGCGCTCGGGCACGTCGGCCATGGAGATCTCGCCGCGCTGGATGCGGCGGGCGTAAACCTTGGCCATGGACCGGTCGAGGTTCGTGAGTGCCGCCATCACTGCTCACCTCCCAACGCCTCGTAGAGGTCGCAGAGGGCCGCGTCGGTGGCCTCCTGGGCCTCCTGCATGGACAGCATCTGCTCGTACATGTCGGTGAGGAGCGCGTCGGTGCCGTCCTCGTCCGGGGCGTACTCCGCCCACAGCTCGTCGATGCGCTCTTCTGCAGCGGGTTCGGTCAATCCGTCTGGGGCGTCGAACTGGAGGACGACGCACGACCACGTCCCGTCGTCGCCCTGCGCGATGCCCTTGCGCAGATAGCACGTCCTGCCCCCATAGGGGCTTTCTTCGATATAGGCCGCCGGCGGCTTCTCGGCAAAACCTTGCTGCTGGTACTTCATGTGGGCTCGCCTCCCTAGGCCATGATGTACACGAGGAAAAAGAACCAGTTGCCGGCATCCGGCGCCGAGCCGCCGACGCCCTTGATGTAAAGCTGCCCGCTCGTATTGACGCCGCACATGGACACATATCGGGTGTCGGCACGCTCCGCATAGCCGAAAACCGACGCCGCCGGTTTCGGCGCCCCGGTCGCAAAAACCGTTGTGAACCACGAGCCGCTCGGGGCGGGGATGTTGGCCGACCCTGAGACCATGACCACACGGCCCCACTGTTTCGCGTTGTCGATGGCCATGCTGTTGGCGGTAGAGGCCTTGGCGAGCGTGATCGTGGCAGGCCCGGTCATCCCCGTTCCGCCGTTGGCGACGGGCAGGCCGGCCCCGAACTTGAACGGGGTGCCGTTCACGCTGACGGTGCCGGGCGCGGACTCGATGATTCTGCTCGTGTAGTCGGCGGAGGAGCCGTTGTAGTGGAAGTCGATGAACCCGCCGGTGTCGTTGGCGATGTCGGTGCCGAGCTCGATGGTCTGGGGCTTGATGATTCGTCCGTTGATGAGGTTGTAGCAGGCGTCCTGGGCATCTGCCGCGCCCGTTCCGCCTGAAGCGACGGTGAGGGGTTTCTCAAGAATGCTGCTATCGCCTCGAAGAAGCAGCCGGTTCTGTTTAACACCATCCTCAAAAAAACCGAGGCTGGTGCCGTAGCTGTCATGATAAAGGGCGGCGTATTGATTGCCGGTCATGAGGCGAACAATTGGGCGCCCATTGCTGACGTTGCTGACGTTAAGGTCGCCCGTCATGGTGTCTCCGGATCGGGACACCTTGGCCTCCACGTCGCCGGCCACCCCGTCCACCCTCTCCCCGAGCTCGGCCAGGGCCCCGTCGACGCGGCCGACCTCCTGCTCCACGTAGGCGCCGTCGGCCTTGGTGCCGTCGCGGGAGTCGACGTAGTTGCGCACGGCCCCGAAGAGCCCCTCGCCCACGTCGGTGCCCTCCGCCTCCACGTCGCCGGGCACGGCCTCGAGGTCGACCACGTCGTCCTCGGCCGTGGGCACGATGCGCACCCTGGCGGGGTACTGCACCTGCCGGTTGGTAACGACGGGCCAGCCCGTCTCGTCAACTGCGATCTCGTCGGCCATCAGCCGCCCTCCTCGTCCGTCAGTCGGTAGTGCCACACGGAGGCCTCCCGGCCCACCGCGCGCACGAGGCAGCGGTCGCCGGGGGCCATGCCGGCGGCCCCGCTCTCCATGGGGAGGTCCACGGGCTCCCCGTCCCCGTCCACCAGCACCGACGCCCGGGCCCCCTCCACGGAGACGCACGTGCCCCACGCCTCGGCGGGGGGCCTCTGGGCGGGCGCGCTCCCGATGATGGAGAGCGCCGCGTCCGCGGCAGCGCCCATCACGCCACCTCCTCTCCCTTGACGGTCATGAGAAGCCCCGGCGCCCCGAGGTCGTAGGAGACCGATGCGGCCCGGAAGCGCCCCGAGAGCCCCGCCGACGGCCACGAGAGGTCGAAGACGTCGCCGAGGGCCAGCGGGAAGTACACGTGGCGCAGGGTCACGGCGCGCAGGGGCGCCAGGCGCTCCCTGAGGGTGCGCCTGGCCAGGGCGAGCGCCCCCTCGTGGTCGAGGTCCTCGGAGGGGCGGACCACCTCCCAGACCTCCCGGCCCCGCCGCACCGTGGACGTCTCGGAGGCCGGGTCGTCGTCCCTCGCCGTGGCCACCGTGTAACCGGACCCCGACGAGCACACCACCTTGACGCAGTTGGGGCCCGCCGGGTCCCGCTCCAGGGACATGGAGTCGAGGAAGCGGCAGTCCGGCCCCTCGGCGAGCGACCAGTCGGGCGCCCGGGCCCCGTCGTCCAGCTCCCGGCGCAGCAGCGCCCTGCCCCAGGGGTCCGGCGCCGGCTCCCGGAACCCGGCTGCGGCGCAGAGGTCCGAGGCGATGGACAGGAGGTCGTCGCAGGCGCCCCCCTCGGCGGACAGCCCGTAGGTGCGGGCCTCGGCGAGGCGCTGGGGGCCGCGCTCGGCCACCGTCTGGAGCCCGGCGCGCCGGAGCGCGTCGGCGGCGGCGGCCACGGGGTCTGCGCCGGCCGGGACGTGGACCGAGGCGCCGGGCGCCGAGTCCTGGGCAAGGCGCAGGGTCCCGTAGAGCGACGCCGAGCCGACGGAGCCGGTGGAGGAGACCGTCAGGCGCGGCACCTCCGCGCCGAAGGTCCCGATGCAGGCCGTGCGCGCCCCTCCGTCCGCCCCGTGGGCGTCGAGGTAGAGGCGCAGGAGGCCCCCGGAGAGGTCCAGGGGGCCCTCCACGTCCACGGAGGCCGAGGCCTTGACCGGGTCCGAGGCGTCGAGGTCCACGGTGCCTCCCAGCACGACGCCCGACACGGCCCCGGTCTCGCGCCACGTGGCGGGGTCCACGGCCACCCAGCGCAGGCGCGCCTCGAAGGGGTCCTCCCACCCGGTCACGCTCCCACCTCCCTCATCGACGCGCTCACGTCCCACTGCCGCCCCTCGGAGTGGGACACGTCCACAGAGCCGCTCACGGCCACGCGGCGGCGCTCCCCGAACAGGTCGCGGTAGAGGGCCGGGCCCGCCGAGCGGAACGCCCTCTGCCACGCCACGGCCTCCTCGAGGGAGAGCACGCAGCCCGACACCTCCGCCCCGCCGTCGCCGCCGGGGCCGGGGTACCAGAGGGGCAGCTCGGCTCCGCCCCAGCGCCCCGAGGAGCCTGCCCCGGGGAAGCGGTAGGCCTCTCCGTCGCGCTCGGCGCTGGAGCCGGCGTCGAGGTCGTAGACCAGCCGGGCCATGGCGGCGAGGCCCGGGCCGTAGTTGAGGGCCACGGCGTCGTGGGAGTCCACATAGGCGTCGGCCCACCGGCTCGAGCGCTCCCCGTCCGCCGACACGGCGTCCACCCGGTAGCGGTAGGCGGCGTTGAGCGGAGGCGTCGGGTCCACCACCATGTCGAGGGCGTGGACCCCGGCGGCCACCGCCTCGAGCTCCCCGGCCGGGTCGAGGCGGAAGACGTCGAAGTGGTCGGTGGGAGGGAAGGCCATGGTCTTCCACCTGAGGCCGTGGCCGGCGGTCACGAGGCCGCCGCCGGCCTGGAAGGCCCCGGCCTTGGCCGCCGAGGACGCCGACTGGCCGGACTCCTCGCACCACAGGTAGCAGCACAGGGCGTCCTCGTCGGGCGACACCCGGACCGAGGGCAGGGCCGGGGGCACGAAGGCCACGTGGAACTCCCTGGAGCCGCTCCCCGTGTAGCCCAGCCCGTCCCTGGCCGTGACGGCGAGGGTGTACTCGCCGCCGTCGGCGAGCTCGAAGTCGCCGGCCCGCATCTCCCAGGCGTCCCCGCCGGGGCAGGTGGCGGAGCCCGCCGACGTGCCGTCGGGGCGCCTCACGGCCACCTCCACGGAGACTATGCCGTAGGCGCTGCGGGCGTCCCAGCACACAGTGAGGGGCAGGCTCGACACCAGGGCCCCGTCCTCCGCCGGGTAGGTCACGTCCACCGCCGGCGGCGTGGCCACGGTGAAGTCGACGGAGGAGGACCAGGGGCCCCACTCCTCGGCCGCCCCCTTGGTCCTCACCGACACCGAGTGGTCCCCGTCGGCGAGGCCCGTAAGGGCCATGGAGCGGGCGTCGGCCCCGAGCCGCGTCACGGCCCCGTCGACGTCCACCTCGGCGGCCGCCTGGGGGCTCGCGTCGGGGTGGTTGGGCTCCCACTCCACCGAGCGCGGCGACGCCGAGGAGACCACCTGGCCGGGGGAGACGCCGGCCACGGCCGGGGCCTCGGGGGCGCAGACGTAGGCCACCTCGCGGCTCTCGGCCCACGGGCTCGTGCCGCCCTTGGACACCGTGCGCACGCGGTAGCGCACGGCCTCGGCGGGCACCTCGCCGTCCACCCAGCGGCGCGCCGCCGGGCCGAGGTCGGCGTCATCGCCCACGGACGACCACGACGTGCCCGCCCTGCGCTGGACCTCGAAGCCGGTCACGGCCGTGGCCGGCAGCGACCACGAGAGGGCCACGGCGGCGCCCGACAGGCGCTCGGCGGCCGCCCCCTCGGGGGCCAGGGGCCGGGTCCACGCCTCGGCGGCCGGCGAGCGAGCCGACTCCCCGGCGCGGTTGGCGGCCGTGAGGTGCCAGCGGTAGCCGACGCCCTCGGAGAGCGTCGTGTCGCGCCACAGGAGCGTGGAGGCCGGCAGGGTGGCCAGCCGCACGGGCCCGCCCTCGCCGTCGGCCCTCCACACCGACACGGTCTCCCAGGGGCGCCCCGAGCCGGGGTCCGAGCCGTCGGCCCACGTGAGGGTGGCCACGTCCCCGGCGAGCTCCACGGCGGGCGCCGCCGGGGCCTCCGGAGCCTCCACGCCCACGGCGGGCACCGTCACCCGGGCCGTGGGCGCCTGGGTGCCGGCGAGGTCGCGGCCCAGGATGCGGCCGCCGCACTCGAGGTCCACGGGCCACGCGCCGGCCCTGAGGTCGACGTCCTGGGTGAAGTCCTCGAGGTAGGCGACGGTCTGATGCGACGTGGGCGGGGCGCTCTCGAGGTCGCCCGTGCCCGAGTGCCTGACGATGGTGCGGTTGTAGGCCCGGGACGGGTCGCAGAGCGCCGCCCACCAGCTGTCCTTGCTCGTGAGGGTGGTCTTGCCCTCGCTCCAGTAGCCCAGCTGGCAGCGCACGGTGGCCGACGTCGGGGTGACGCGGGTCACCCAGGCCTTGACGCCCATGCGGGCGCGGATTCCGTTGGCCCCGGTGAACCACGAGCCCCAGCGGAGCTTGTCGACGTCGGAGTCCTTCCGGGGCACCGTGGCGAAGAGCTTGACGCCGAGGCCGTTGTCGCCGTCGAACCACGTGCCCCAGAAGGTGCCGGACACCCAGGCCATCACCTGGTAGTCCACCGACTTGCGCGGCACCTCCACGGTGCGGTCCAGGAAGACGCCCACGGTCTTGTCCGACGAGCAGTCCCCGGTGTTGCCGTCGCCGTGGACGTTGAGGAAGTAGGTCTTGACCTCGGTGGCGTCTGCCGAGACGCGCCCGGCGCCGGTGTTGAGGTAGACGTTCCACCTCTCGCCGTGGAGCAGGGTGGTGGCCCTGTCGGTCCAGTAGCCGGCGCGGACGCGGAACGTGACCGCGTCCGCGCCTATCTCGACCATGTCGAGGTCGAGGCCCACCCACGTCTTTATCTTGGACGTCGGGGTGAAGGGCTTTCCCCAGGTCATCTGGTAGGGGTCCGTGGGCTTGTCGTCTGCCACGGGTCACCTCCTTGTCCGGGCCTTCCGGGTCACCGCCCGGGCGAGGTCCTCGAGGGCCTTGGTCGCCGCGCGGTCCGCGGCGATGGCCGCTCCGTCGAGGTGGATGCTGTAGGTGGGCCCCGCCGGCGCCTGCCTGCCGGCCACGAGCTCGGCGATGAGGTCGGCGAAGGGCGCGGCGTAGCGGCGGTTGGTGAGGGGCACGATGGCCTCGGCCCCGTCCTCGCCCACCCGGTGGTCGGCGAGCCGGTAGAGCGACACCCCGGTTCCGGGGCGGTCCACGATGCCTCCGTCGGCGTGCCACACGACGGCGCCCTGGGCCGAGCCGCCGCCGAGGCGCGGCCCGAAGCCCCCAGGGCCGAGGTTGGACTCGCTCGAGAAGCGCAGCGTCTTGTTCTCCACGGTGTTGATGACGTTGTTGAGCGTGTGGTTGACCGTCACGTTCTTGTCCTTGAGGCCGCGGAGGGACCACACGAGGTTGTCCACGGAGCGCTGGGCCGCGCCCGTCACGACGTTGCCGGTCACGTTCGCGGTGGTGGACTTGGGCACGAGCTCCGTGCCGTTCCACAACCAGACGTTGCCCTGGGCGTCCTGGAGCTCCACGTCGTCGACGAGGACCTCGCCGTCCTTGCCCTCGAACTCCGTGCCGTTCCACGTCCAGACGTTGCCCTGGGCGTCGACGAGGGAGGTGTCGTCGACGTGGACGTGGCCGTCCTTGTCGACGATGGGGACGTTGTTGTAGTTCTGGATGGCCCAGATCATCTTGTCCGTGTCGCCCTGGAAGGCCTCGGCCAGCGCCGCGATGTTGGCCGACCCTATACGGTTCAGCTGCTCGGTGGACACGCCGGCCTCGACGAGGCGGGACGCGAGGCCGTCGGCGGACGCGCCGCACCTCTCCAAGGCCTCTGCCGTCTGGGGCCCCAACGCGTCCTTCACCCCCGCGAAGATGGCCTTCGTCTCGTCGAATCCGACCTCGACGCGTCTCAGGGCGTCGACGATGGAGGCGGTCGTCCCGTCGTAGGACTCCGCGATGCGGACCATGCCGTCCTCCGAGAGGTCGGCGAACTCGTCGGTGTCCACACCGAGGTCGCGGAGGGCAGAGGAGAACTTTTCGATGCCGCCCTTGTCCGCCAGGGTCGCCGAGAGCAGGTCGTTCTCGGAGACGATGTCGGCCGCCATCCTCGAGTAGGCGTCTCCGGCGCCTTCCGAGGACTCTGCGGTTATGGAGAGCTGCTCCTCGTAACCCTTGCAGGCGGATTTCGCGGACCCGTAGGCATCCTCGACTTCGGAGAGCTTCCGCTTCTCCTCCTCGAGCGCCTTCTCGTAGGCGAACCTCTCGGGACCCTGCGCGTTGTCGAAGACCTCCTGGGCCTTCCTGACCTTCGCCTTCTGCTCGTTGAGAGTCTTGGCGGCATCGGATCGCTGCTCGTAGGCATCGGAGAGGTTCGCCGTGAGCGCGGCCTGCCGTGCCTCCTCCTTCTTCTTCTCGATGAGCTCGTCGATCTTGCCCTTGAGGCTCTCGACCTCGCCGGCCTCGTTGACCCAGCGGTCGGTTTTCACGTCCTCGAGGGTCAGGTTCGTGCCGAGAGACTCGTTGACCTTGTCGATGGCCCACTTGAGCTGGCCCGTCTGCTCGGCGGAGAGCTCCGCCTGCCCGGCGTAGTCGGAGATGTACTTGCGGGCCCGCTCGAGCTCGACGATCTCGTCGCGTGCCGCGTCGGTGCGGCGCTGCATGCTCTCGGCGAGGTCGGCGCCTTTCTCCATGAGCTCGTCGAAGGACAGGGCGGAGCTCTCAGCCTTCTCGCCCAGCTCCTCCACGGCGCCGGAGAAGCCCTTGAGGGCCCCGGCGTCGGCCACTGCGTCCCTGAGGCCCGTGGTGGCGCCCGCGAGGTCGTCGGCCTTCTCCTTGGCGTCGGCCACGGCGGTGGCCACGACCGAGCCCACGAGGGCCACGCCGGAGATGACGAGGCCGAGGCCGCCCGCCCCGAGGAACGAGCCGATGCCCGACGCGACCCGGCCGATGCCGTCCTTGGCCGCGTCGCAGAAGCCCTTGACCTTGCCCTTGGCACCGTCGAAGGCCGCCCCGAGACCGGCCGCCATGCCCTCGGTCCGGAACAGCTCGGAGGCCGACTTGGAAGCGGCGTCCCCGGCGCTGGCGAGCTCGGGGGTGAACTTGGCGAGGGTGTCTTTCCAGTCCCCCGTGCCCTTGCCGGAGAGCTCGATGGCGTCGCGCAGCGTCATGTAGCCCTGCTCCGCCGTGTCGGCGGCGATGCGCTGGGCCTCCAGCTCGGTGGCGACGCCCGTGAAGGCGCCGCGCAGGCCGCCGGAGTACCTCTCCACCTCGCCCACGCGGCCCGAGAGGCCGGCCAGGGCGTCGGAGGTCTCGTCGAGGACCTTGGGGATGGGGGCGAAGGCCCCCTTGGCCTCGACGGCGGCCTCGGCGGCCGAGGAGACGGCCTCGGCGGCTCCGGTGCCCGAGGAGGCCTTGCGGAAGGCGTCGAGGGCGCCCTTGAGCTTGCCGCCCTCGGCCTGCACCTTGCCCACGAACTCGGAGACCTTGGTCCCGGCCCCTTGGAGGAGCGAGAAGGAGGCGGCGAAGGTGGCGATGTCGCCGGCGTAGGGGGCGAGCCTGCCGATGACGTCGGCGGCGAAGGGGGCCACGGCGTCCACGGCGTCCCTGACGGCTCCGGCCACCACCTTGACCGAGTCCCCGAGCGACTCCGCCGCAGGCGCGAAGTTGTCGACGAGGGCGCCGGCCACCGGGGAGAGCGACCCCACGAGGTCGCCGACGACGGGGCCCACCTCCCCCACGAGGCCCTTGACCGCGGAGTAGACGGTGTCGATGGCAGGCAGCGCCCCCTCGAGGGCGTCGTTGAGGCCGGCGAAGCCCTCGCTGACGGCGCCCTTCATGTCGGAGACGACCGCCGCCACCCGGTCGGTGCCCACGGTGTCGAAGGTGTCGGCTATGCCGCGGGTCCACGCGTTGGACAGGTTCTCCAGCTGGGTCTGGATGCCGTCGGTGGCGTCCTCGGCCTGCTGGCGGAAGCTGGCGAGGCCGTCGGAGCCCACCTCGTCGAGCTCGATGATCTTGTCGATGAGGTCGTCGATGGCGACGCGGGGGCCGTCGTAGCCCTTCTGGTCGCCGCCGCCGAGGGCGTAGTAGAGGTCGTTGGCGCTGGCCTCGGCCCCCAGCATGGACTTGGCCAGCATGTCCATCTGGCCGGGGGCGGCGCCCGTGAGGGCGCGCCAGTCCTCGAGCTCGGGCTTGCCCTTGGCCAGCACCTGGCGGAACTGCTCCATGGCCCGGCTCGCCACCTCTGAGCCCTGGCCGCCGGCCAGCAGGGCGTCGTTGAGCGCCAGGCCGAGCTTGGTGGACTTCTCGATGTCGCCGGTGATGGCGGTGAAGCCCTGCACGGAGCCGACCATGGCGTCCAGGCGCGTGGGGAGCCCCTGGAGCCGGTCGCTCATCTCCTCGATGGAGGCGGTGGCCTGCTCGGAGGTGTACCCGAGGTTCTCCATGACCCGGGGGTAGTTGTTGAGGATGTCGAAGCGCGCGACGGCGGCCCCCACATGGGCCGACACCTCGCCGGTCACCTTGGACGCCACGGCGCTCACGGCGCCGGCCACGGCCCCGGCCTTGACGAAGCCCTTGGCCATGGACCCGCCGAGGGCCCCGCCCATCCGCGTGCCCGACGCGGACACGTCCACGCCGCCCAGGGCCGCCTTCACCTGGGACGCGAGCCCCGGGAACTTCGGGACCACGTTCATGTAGGCGTTTCCGATGTGTGCCACCTAGGCCTCCTCCCAGTCTCCGCCCCGTATGCGCTCGCGGGCCTCCCTCGCCCTGCGCGACTCCTCGACGCGCGCCACGACCTGCTCCGGGCGCGTCACCCGGGGAGGCGTCGGGCACGCCGTGCGGTCGTAGGCCCCCAGGGCCCACGCCACCTCCCGGACCGCGTCCACGACGTCGGCGGAGCGGCGCCGGGCCTCGCCCCACGAGCGGGCCGGGTCCCTCGCGGCCACGTACTCGGAGCCGTCCGGGAGCCCCGCGATGAGGTCGAGGGCCTCCTCGGTCGCCACATCGTCGTAGCCGACGTGGTAGACGCGCCTGAAGTCGCGCCTGAGCTGGGGCACGAGGCCCCGCTCCGCGTCCGCGAGCGTCAGAAGTTTTTTAGTTCCTTATCGGTGACGACCTGCACCATGGCCCAGTTGAGGGCCTCCTGGTCCACGTGGCCGTCCTCGTCGGTGGCCGCGCGGACCACCTCGGCCCACTGCTCGTCGCCGAGCAGCTCCACCACGAGGGCGGCGTAGTCCTCGTCGGTGGAGGCGGCGTTGTATCGCTCCACGACGTCCCTGTCGTGGTAGCGCTTGACGGGGACCTCCACGTCCACGCCGAGGACGTTGATGCGGGCGCAGCGGGCGCGTCGCTCCTCGATGAGGCGGACCTTGGCCTCCACGGTCTTCGCCCCGCGGGTGGGGATGCCGAGCATCTTGGCGTAGCCGTCGAGCCCGGACGCGTCCATCTTGAGCAGGTACTCTCGGTTCATGGGTGCTCCAAGTCATGGGAGGGCCCCGGGGGACGCGTCCCCCGGGGCCGGACTTCTACTCCGTGGCGTCCTCGCCGCCCGCCTCTGGGGTGCCGGGCTCGGCGTCGGCGCCCTTGGGCTTGGCGTGGTAGATGTGGTGGGTGCTGCCGTCGGCTGCGGCGATGGCCGTGAGGCTCACGCCGTAGACCATGAGGTTGCCCTTCTGGTGGGGCACGTCGTCCACCGAGTCGATCTTGACCTTGGGGTAGACGGTGCGGCGCAGCCACCCGTTGCTCTCCAGCTCGTCGATGACGAGGGGAACGGTGTGGGAGGGCACGCCCTTGACGTCGATGGCCTCGAAGGTGGAGGGGTCGTCGGCGGAAGGGCGCACGTTGCCCACGCCGTAGCGCAGCTGGGCCACGGCGAGGCGGTCCACCTCCACGAGCTCCAGCTTCACCTTCTCCTTCTGGTCCGTGATATCGGTGAGCAGGGTGGTGCCGTGCCACCCCTGGTGCTCGGTGGTGTTGACCTCGGTGGACTGGGTGAAGCCGTTGGTGGAGAGCTCTCCGAGGGACACGAAGCCGTCGTCGAGGGGCTGGGCGGCTCCGGTGGGCGCGGCGGCCTTGCCGGCGAGGTCGGTGAAGACGCAGCCCCCCTCCACGGGGGAGCCGACGGTGACGAGGCCGGGGTCGATTTCGGGGACGGCGGCGGTGTCCACGGTGTTGTCGGGCATCCGGGACTCCTTTCATCACATGGGTTTGTGGGTCACGATCGTGTAGCTGAGGTACCAGCGGGGGCCCCGGGTGTCGGGGTCCGGGTCGCTGCGCATGGACTCCATCTCGACGGAGTCGTAGCCGTCGCGGAAGCGCAGGCGCGCCATGGCGGCCGCGGCCCGGGCGGCAAGCGATGCGGCCCGGTGCTCGGTGGGGGCCCAGCAGTAGAGCCCCACGCCGGCCCGGTCCCTGAGCCCGTCGAGCCAGCGGCCCCCCTCCCGGGAGACCGTGACGAGCTCGGGAGGGGCCGCCCTGGGCCGGGCCGCCGCCACGGGGCATCCGCAGGGGGCCGGGAGCCTCGTCACGAGGTCGGCGACGACGTCGAGGTGCTCCATGGGGCCTCCTAGTGGTTCTGGCGGGACAGCGACTTGTGGCGGGCCTCGTTCAGGGCCCCCACGGGGGTCCGGGTGAAGGCCACGCCCACGGCGGTGCGGTCGAGGACGTCCACGGAGGCGCCGTAGGGGTCCACCTCGAAGCGGCCCCCGCGGATGTGCAGGGACCCCTCGTGGGCGCGGGCGTCGCCGTTGGCCGCCCGGGCGAGGGCCTCGGCCTCCTCCCGGAGGGCGGCCTGCATGGGGCCCGAGCGGCAGAGCTCGGAGAGGCCCGCGGCGTCGGGCTCGAAGGAGACGTCAGCCATCGACGGCCACCGCCTCCACGGCCCTCGACCACGGGCCGGGGCAGAGCCCGTCGGGGTAGGGGACCGGGTCGCCCACCACGCGCCACGCCCGGCCGCCCCAGAGGATTCGGGCCCCGGCGAGGGGGGCGCGGTAGCCGGTCGGCATGTGGAACACGGCGTCCACCCGGTCTCCGTCGGGGCGCCGGGCCGAGAGGTCCGAGGTGGAGGCCGGGGCCACGAGGACCCCCGCCACCTCCTCGGCCACCGTCGCCGCCACGGGGGCCCCGTAGGGGTCGCGCCCGCCGGCGGGCCCCGGCCGCTCGACGGTCACGGTGTCGGTGGGGAGCATGGTCCCCGGGAACAGGCTCACCGGGAGCCCCCGAGCGACGCGAAGCCCACGGCGCACCCGTCGGCCCCGAGGCGCCTGCGCTCGGAGCGGGTGAGGTACATGGCCCCGTCGGCGTTGGCGAAGGCCACCTGCCGGCTGTAGGGCCCCGCGCTCTCCTGGGCCGACGAGAGCCCGTCGGCGGGGCGGGAGAGCACCCGGTAGGCCACCGAGCACGCCACGGCGCGCACGTTGGCGTCGAGGGCCGGGTCCTCGCCGGGGGCGTAGGTCACGAGCTCGGACGCGACGAGGGCGAGGGCGTCGGAGAGCACGGCCCGGAGGCGCCCCGGCCCGGCCTCGGGCTCCCCGTAGCGCTCGACGTAGTCCTCGGGGCCGCAGACGCCCCCGATGCCCGGGAGCCAGTCGGAGCCCACGGTCAGGCCTTGGGCTGGAGGACGCAGGCGGGGTAGCGCTTGTCCTTGGCGCCCTGGAGGCGGTTGAGGGGGTTGGCCACGCAGAAGCCCACGCGCATGACGAAGCGCATGGCCACGGCGTCCTGCTGGGCGAGGTTGAGCAGCACCTTGCCCTCGGCGTCGGTGATGACCGCCTGGTCGAGCACCTTGACGGTGATGTCCTGTCGGATGCCAACGAGGACGTTGGACCAGTCGAGGCCCACCAGCATGGCCTTGGAGGGGTCCCAGGAGCCGTTGA
The DNA here is from genome assembly GCA_041225335.1 of Atopobiaceae bacterium 24-176. GTDB lineage: Bacteria > Actinomycetota > Coriobacteriia > Coriobacteriales > Atopobiaceae > Granulimonas. Next base: position 458,382 of record JBCLSF010000001.1, read on the forward strand.
GCACGGGGTTCAGGGGCAGGCCGTAGAGGCCGCTCGTGCCGCCGGCGGCGAGGTGCTCCTGGTAGATGGGCTCCCCCGAGGTGGAGCGCAGGGTGCGCAGCTGCCAGTCGAGGCCGGGCTGGGACACGAACCCGTTCATGGGGTAGCCCTCCTCGGCGAGCTTCTGGCCCATGGAGGCCACGTCCACGGCGAGGTCGGCCCCGGTGCCGGCCTTGACGGCGTTGCCGCAGGCGACGGCGGCCGGCACGATGGCGTCGGGCCAGCTCTCGGGCTTGCCGTCGCCGAAGATGGCGGCGGCGTCGATCATCTTGCCCATGGACTCGGCCACGCGGGGCGCGATCTCGTCGAAGACGCGGATGTCGGAGTCGGCCAGCAGGTTCTCGGGCACCGGCACGATGACGGCCAGCTCCTCGGCGACCATCTTGAGGTCGCCCCACTTGGCCTTGGTGGTCTGCTTTAGGCCGGTCTCGCCGTCCACCCAGTAGGCCTCGGGGAACATGTCGAGGACGGGCTGGACGCGGGTCTTCTTGCTCATGGGCACCGTGCGGGCGTGCTGGAGCAGCACCGAGCTCTTGGGGGTGTCCTGGATGATCTGGCGGGCGTACTCGTCGGGCAGGGTGCCGTTGCCGAGGTCGGCGTTGAGCACCATGTCGAGGGTGGCGGCGCCCTCGTCGGCGCCGGCGGTGCGGGTGGTGGCGGCGGTGCCGCTCTCGTTTGCCATGTCTGTCTCCTGTCTGTCGGTGTCTGTGTCGTCTCCGGCCTAGTGGTAGCCGGCGATGCGTCGGAGCCACGCGTTGCCGTCCTCGGGGGGCCTCACGGCCTCGGGGTGCACGCCGTCGCCGTCCACGACGGGCAGCACGGCGCCCCTGGCGCTCGCAAGCTCCCGGGCCACGGCGAGCATGTCCTCGGCCCCGTCGGCCTCGACGCGGGCGAGCACCCGTGCGGGCACCCCCGTCTGCTCGGCGGCGGCCTCGGCCCACTCGCGGCGCTCCGCGGCGGCCCTGAGCGCGGCGATCTCAGCCTCGCGCTCGGCCAGGGCCCCCTCCGCCGCCTCGGCCCGGCCCGTGACCCTGGCGGCGGCGTCGCCGTTCTCCTTGGCGCGGCGCTCCCACTTGCGGGCCTCGCGCTTCCAGTCCACCTCGCCGCCCTTCTCGGGGCCGTTCTCGGGGCCCGTCTCCGGCGCCTCGGGGGCGCCGGCGTCGTCGCGGTCGGTGTCTTCGGCCATGGTGGCTCCTCTCCCGCGCCGTGCGGCGCGAACGTCCAGGCCCGTGCGGGCCACGTCTTGCATGCGTATGGAAAGGGCCCCGTGCGGGGCCCGTTTCGCCGGTGCGGCACGCCGGGGGGCCGCGAGACCCCGGCCGCCGGTTTCGGGGACCGGCGCCCTGCCGTCTGGGCTGCGGGCGTGTGTATGGGAAGGCCGCCCGAAGGCGGCCTCATGGGGTGCTTCTTGTGGGTGCGGTGCGCGGGGAGTCCGCGGGTCCCTAGCGGACCCTGTCGAAGACGGGCTCGCCGGACAGGCGCCTGAGCTCGCGTTCCATGTCGCGCTTCTTGGCGAGGTAGGTCGCGGCGCAGCCGGGGCAGAGGTGCCTGTCGGGGCCGACACCGAGCCACCCCTCGGCGGGCGCCTCCTGGGCGGAGCCGCACTTGTCGCACAGGAGGAACTCCTTGCGGACGTATGTCATGGGGGCTCCTTAGGTTGTCACATCCAAGCGAGGTATCCGAAGGTCTCGGCGACCTTGCCGGCGGCGAAGTCACGCAGGAGGCCGGCGATATGCGGTGTGTACCTTGAGGCGCCTCCGCTCTTCGAAAAGGTGCCGTCACTGTCCAAGGAGGCTTTGTGCCATGTTTCCTTGTCCCTGCTGAACTCACAGGACACTCCGCCGTCAGTGTGGACGAGGTTGCGGTAGTGGACCATCTAGTGCCTCCTCCCGTCGAGCCAATCATCGAGGGCGTCTTCGTAATTGTACGTCTCGTTCGCCTTCTCGTGAGCCTCTATATACGGCATACCTTCGGCCATGTATCGAGACTCAAGCTCCTCGTGAGCGAAGAGCAGGAGGTCGTGCCTCTCGGGACGTCCGTCGAGGATTCTTTGAATGGACTGAGCCATGTCGTAATCCTGGTCAAAGCGCTTGTATCCTTCGGCGAGGTCGTGCCTCTCGAGGAACAGGTGAGAGAACCCTCTCGCCACCACCTCCTCAGAAAGGCCGCTTACAGAAGAGATGCGCTCTAAAGTTTGGGCCCTGTCCCGGTTCACAACCTCCTTGTAAAACCGCTTGGCATGGTCTCCCCTTCGGATGCCGTCCGGGTCGTTGACATCGTTGAGGGCTCCCGACACCGCCCCGCTCTGACGCCGCCCAGGCTTCCTCCACACCGGGTGCTCCCGGGCCCACTCGGCCTTGGCCGCCCTCTTCTCCTCGGCGGTCCACGGGGTGCCGTCCCCGTGAGTGCGCGCGTCTATCTCCTCGTAGGCCTGCCACTGCTCGGTAACCGCGTCGAGGTCGTAGCCCTCCAGCTCTGTATCGGGGGTGCCGGATACCACGCGGCAGTCGCAGTTCCTGTGGCGCCTGCCGGTCTGGTAGGCGTTGTCCCAGGTGGAGTACACGAAGCCGCGGCTCGCGAGCATGGTGCAGAAGGTGCAGTTCTCGAGGCCCGTGAGGACGCGGGCGAAGCGCACGCCGGCGGCCTTGTCGGCGGGGCGGGAGGCGTTCTCGATGAAGGTACGGTTCGCCCTCTCCAGCACCTGGTCGGCCGCCGCGTCGCCCATCTGGGCGATGAACCCCGCCGTGTCGCCGGCGACGAGCTTGCCCGCCTGGTAGTGGGCGACCCTGGCCGCCTCCTCCTCGAAGGACGAGCCGCCGGAGGGCTCCGCCGGGTCCACCTCGCCCTCGATGCCGCAGATGCGGGCCACCTCGTCGTACATGAGGGCCGCGAGCTCGGCCGCCTGGAGGCCGTAGGCGTCGCAGGCGGCCCTGAGGGCGTCCTCGCCGGCGCGGCGCACGTCGGCCACGGAGGCCCCCGGGTTGGCCGCCACGAAGGCGCGGACGGCCCTCGACACGTAGGAGGCCGCCTTGCGGGCGGCGTCGTCGAGGGAGCCCGAGTAGCGGCCCCAGAGGCCGCGCCCGATGGTCGCCAAGTCAGCCCTCCTCGGGCGCCGACACCGGCGCCGGCAGGGCCGCCGCCGCGAGCACGTTCTGGGTGCGGATGCGCTGGAGGCGCCTCAGCAGGTCCGGGATGTCCTCCTCGGGCTTGCCGACGTCGCGCCAGTAGTCCGCGGTCTCGGCGTACTCCGGCGTCACGGAGGCGAGCTTCATGGCGTAGTCGGAGCGGGCCGCCATGGAGGGGCGCTGGGGGTTCTCGAAGCGCGCGCGGACGTTCCTCATGGAATCCGGCAGGCCCTCCACGGTGGTCCCCTCCACGTGGGCCAGCGCCATGCGGGCGAGCTCCTCCAGGGAGCGGCCGTTGGCGCCGTTCAGCCACTCGGCCTCGCAGATGAGGTCGTTCTGGGCGGCGTAGATGGCCTCGGCGGAGCTGGGGTTGTCGAAGGCGATGCCGAGGGAGTTCATGGGGATGGACGTCTCGCCGCTGAAGAGCTTGGCCAGCGTCTGGAGCTGGTCGTTGTAGGGCTGCATGGACATCTGGGGCATCTGGCCGTAGTGGGGGATGTCCCCGTTGGCGTTGGTGGAGACGAGGAGCATCTTGTCCACGCGCATCTCGTCCTTGGACCTCCTCATCTGCTCCACGGTCTTGCGGTCGACGCCGGCGAGGTAGCGCTGGGGCCACGTGTAGAAGTACGCGCTGACGTCGGTGTTGTAGCAGACCGACAGGGCGCGGTCCGTGAGGGAGCGCACGGCGGGGCTGATGCGGGGGCGCCCGAAGGGGCGCGAGAGGTCCGGCCGGTAGCGCAGGGGGACCATGAGGGGCCGGCCGAGCGCGTTGGCCGCCCGGTGGCACGACCAGCGGCGCCCCGACCTCCGGCAGACGTAGGTGGCGTCGGCCGTGTACATGTTCACCCAGCTCGGGACAGACGGGATGCCTTCGAAGGAGGGCTCCACCTCCACCACCGTCATGCCCGCCCTGATGCGGCGGGCCCGCATGTCCCACAGGGCGCTCGCGTAGGTGGCGGGGTGGGCGCCGAAGACCACGTCGGGCTCTCCGGTTCCGCCGGCCCCCACGGTGAGGAAACTGCAGCTGCTCACCAGCTGGCTCGTGGCCGCCTGGCGGTACACCTCGCCGAGGCCGTTGTCCCGGGCCATGGCGTTCAGGGCGTCGGTGCCCTCGTCGGCTGTGAACCCTGTGAACACCGAGCGGGCCACGAGCATGTCCACGGCCTTGGTGGGCCACCCCATGACGAACCGGGCCTTGGACACGGCCTCAGGCGTCGACTCGTTCTCGAAGCGGGGGTTGACCTCCTGTCGGTAGTAGGCCTCGTTGCGCAGGTTGCCCTCCAGGTGCCGCTGCCACACGGCGACGAGCGCGTTGAAGGTGTCCACCTCCGCCCGGGAGGCGAACCCCATCTCGTGGGTCGCCGCCTGGTAGATCTGCGGGGCCCTCGCCATGTCGTCAGTCATCCGATAAGGCACCCCCCTCCGGGGTCTCGTCTCGTCGTGCGCGCCGCCCAGTAGGCGAGCGACGCCGCCTCGATGCAGGCGGCGGAGTCGCCGCCGAACCCCCACCCGCCGTCGCGGCCGATGGGGCGCTCCACGCTCGTCCTCGCGCTCTCGTCGAGCGGGGCCTGCCCGTCGCCCGACAGGTGCAGGAGCGTCCCCTCCGCCACCGCCTCGGCGGTCATGGTGGCCGCGGCCACGACGCCGCGGGTCCCCGGGTCCACGAGGGCCTGCCTCGGGTAGTCGCCCCGGAGCCGGTCCATGAGGGCCGCCTTGCCGCGCAGGCCGTCCACGGCCACGGCGGCGACCTCGTCGGGCCGCCCGCCGGACGTCATCCAGTCGGCTATCCACGCGGTGCCGTCGGCGAGGGCGGCCGTGCCCACGAGCCCCACCACGGCGGTGCCGCCGTCGCAGAGGTCGCAGGCGCAGACGGCCACCTGGGAGCCGTCGGCGGAGAACTTCACGCCGTAGGCCGTCTTGGCGGGCGCGGGCGCGTCGTCCGGGTCCACCGCCAGGGCGCCCCAGCGGGCCGGGTCCAGCTTCGGGGCGCCGGCCCTCTCGGTTGGCGACCACCAGCCGAGGCGCTCCCGGGCGAAGCCGTCGGGCCCCATGGAGGAGAACTCGTTGGCGGTGAAGTCCTCGTCGAGGCGCACGCCCATGGCGGGGTTCGTGGCGTAGACGTCGTCGAGCACGTCGGCGAACCCCGCCGCCTCGGGCATCTCCTCGACGCTCCACTCCTGCCAGCAGGTGGAGCGGGGGACCGCGCCGCCCACGCAGGCGTCGCGCAGGCGCCGGAAGACGGTGCCGGGGGAGCCGGGTCCGGGCGGCGTGCCGGTGTACACGAGCTGTCGGTAGCCGGTCGGGCTCGCCGCGAGGGTGGGCATGAGGGCCTCGACCTGCTCGTCGGTGAGCTCCTGGGCCTCGTCGTAGACCACGACGGAGTAGGTGTTGCCGCGGCTGGCGCCGCGGGAGCGGGCCGAGTACTCCACCAGCCCGCCGTTCTTGAGGTAGATGCCCTGCTCGCCGTTGGTGCGCCGGATGGAGGCCACCTGGGCGCACACCTCCGGGTGGGCGGGGTCCGAGAAGAGGGCCGCGAGCCTCTGGAAGGACTTCGCGGCCGTCTTCACCTGGTGGGCCGTGTGGAGGATGCGCTCGCCGCAGACGAGGAGCTTGTAGTACTCGAAGACCTCGATGCAGCCGTTCTTGCCGTTCTGGCGGGGCACGCTGAGGCCCATGGTGATGTACGCGGGGCGGTCCCCGGACTCCCGGGCGCACCAGGCCGACACCACGTCCCCCTGCCACCCGTCGGGCTCGAAGCCGTAGGCGGCCATGAGGCGGCAGGCGTCGGGGCCGTCGGTGTACGCCTCCTCGCCGGAGCGGGCGTCAATGCGCGGCTCTCTGCTCCCGGTTCTGGGAGACGAGCCTGAGGACGTTGTCCTTGCCGCCACCGGCCCCGCCCCCTCCCACGTCGGCGCCGTCCACGATGCCCAGCTGCTTGTTGAGCTGGCGTATCTCGGCGCTCGCCTGCTTCATGGTCTGGATCATGGGGACGGCCTTGATGTCGCCCATGTTGTTCTCGTAGGCCACCTGGGGCAGCCCGTCGCCCACGTCCATGTCGGAGATGCAGCGCTCCACCACCGCGTACCACTGCACCAGCAGGGCGAGGGTGGGGGCGTCGGACGCCGAGAAGGACCTGCCGTCGCAGACCTCGTCCCACTTGGCGCTCATGAACGCGTTCTCCGAGACGTTCCTCGGCTTGGCCGGTCCCGGTGTCCCCCTCTTGGCCGCGGCCTTGCCCGTCGCTGCGGAACTCGACCCTCCACGGGGGCCCATCGGCATCACCTACTTGCACTGGATTCCTGGACCGGGAGACGCTTGAGCCTCGGTCTCTTGTTGGCGTTCTGCTGCGAGGTCGTGGCCCAGCGGCAGTTCTCGGGTGAGTAGTCACCGTCGTTGTCGATGCGGTCGATGGTGAGGTCGTCGCGGTACCCGTTGGCCAGCGCCCACTCGCGGAAGGCCGAGAACGAGTGTCGCCACTCGTCGCAGACGCCGATGCCCCTGTCGCGGTAGTCGCGCAGGTGCCGCTCGTCCGCGCCCTTGATGACGCCGCAGCGCTCCCTCATGTGGTTGAAGATGCGGTAGAGGCGGTTCGTGCGGCCGTCGCGCTTCCCGTCGGCCTTTCCTGCCTCGTCGGGCGTCGGCGCCATGTGGTGCTTGCCGGTCGCCTTCTTCCCGGTCGGGCCGACGCTGAACTCGCAGCCGGGGTGGCCGCAGTAGCCGCGCCCCTTCTGCCTCAGCTCGTTGGTGTCGCGCACGACCTCGCGGCCGCAGTCGCACCGGCAGATCCACGCCCTACGGCCGCACTTCCGCGTCGGCTCGAGGACGGTGACGTGGCCGAATTTCTGGCCGAGAAGGTCGATGGGCACCACGGGAGCCTCCAATCGGCGCAATGGTTCCGTGAAAACGGTGGCGGAGGGGGTTTGGCTCAATGCCTGCGGGCACGCCGCCGGGCCCCCCGGGAGGGGGCTACCCCCTCCCCCTTCGGGGCCGGGCCGGGGGCCGGGACGGGCCCTCTGGGGGCTCTGGGCGCCCCTCTGAGGCCTTGTCGCGCCCATGCCGGTCCCAGAGTGCCCGCATGCGCCTTCCGGCCGTCAGGCGCCGTCTGGGCGGCTCTCGGAGGACGGGCGCCCCTCACCACCGGCCCCCGGTGTCCGCCATGGTCGGCCCGCTGGGGGCCGGCCCGGCACCGGCGCCCCGGCGGGGGCGGGATTCCATGGCCAGGGCCTCGGCGAAGCCGTCGAGGGCGAAGTGGAGCCTGTTGCCCTTGAGCCGGTTGCACAGCCTGTGGGCCGGCTGGACGTTGTCCCAGTCGAGCTCGGAGCCCCCGAGGGAGCACGGGAGGGCCTCGTCCACCTCGAACGCCCCGGGGTCGCCGGCGGGCAGCGAGTAGTCGATGGGGTCGCCGCAGATGGCGCACGGCAGCCCGAGGGCCGCGAGCCGGGCGCGGAGCTGCCGCCTGCGGTGCCCGTTGGCGGCGTAGCGGCTCCGGCCCACCTCAGCGCCCCCGGCGCCAGGAGGCCATGAGCGCCCCGAGGGCGGCCACGGCGAGCGCGGCGAGGGCGCGGGGCTCGGGTGCGGAGTCCGCCAGGGCGGCCGTCGATGACGCCAGGGCGGCGGTGGAGGCGGCCAGGGCGTACACGGTGCAGGTCCCCACGGCGCCACCTCCCCGGGGCCCACGGCCCCTCCGCCCGGGGCGGCTCCCACCGCCGACGGGCTCTCCCGTGATACCACCATAGGGGCCGAAAGGTGCCGGAGACTGCCGAGAGGTGCCGGGAGTTGCCAGAAGGTGCCGACGGCTGCCGGAAGGTGCCGAAAGGTGCCGGCGGCGCATGAAAAAAGCCGCCCCCCGTCCCCGGGGAGCGGCGATTCGCCGTCCGCGTCAGTCGCCCGCGCCGCCCGCGCGGCGCTCCATGTCCTCGCGGATGAGGCGCTTGATGTAGCCCGCCTTGTTCGGCTGCTCGCCGAGCCACCCGAGCAGGTCCGCGTCTGCGGGGTAGAACGCGACGGCGACGGTCTTGACGTTGTTCTTGCGGTACTTCGCCATGGCCCTCTTCTGGGCGTCGGTCAGGGCCATCAGCGGCGCCCCTTGCGGTTGTCCCACGCCCTGCACAGCGCAAAGGCTATGAGGAACCCGACGGCCGTGGCCGCGACTCGCCCGATGAATTCGATCACGGTGCCCCCTTTGCTATGATGATGGCGGAGGTCGCCGGGGACCTTGGCCCCCGGCTTCCCGCCTCCTTACTCTTTGCCTCCCTTGAAGTGCTTGCCGGTACCCTTGGGAGGCTTTCTCTTGTCCACCGTCCGGGTTATCACCATGACGATGACCCCCGCTATGGTGGCGGTCGCCACGTCGGCGACCCTGTCGAGCAGGTATTCGAACATTTGCACCTCCTTCCCCTGCTGACGCTCTTAATATAGCACTAGTGCTATATAAGGTCAACGGGAAAAGGAGAATTATCCCGATGTCTCCCGGCAGTTCACAGCGCCATCGGCTCCGTGGCGCAGCCGTTGCCGTCCAGCACCCGGCCCGGCCCCAGGGCGTCCATGAGGTCCATGGCGGCCCCCTCCATCTGCCGGCACGTGGACGGCGACAGGGAGAGGGAGCGGGCCACCTCGGACCACGGCAGGGCGTCCACGTGGCGCAGGCGCACCACGCTTGCCGCCGTGGCCCCGAGGAGCTCGGCCACCCCGCCGCCGGCGTCGCCCCAGAGCAGGCGGTCGGCCGTGCGCAGGAGCGCGAGGGCCGACTCCGTCGCCGGGGCGCAGGCGGCCTCGTAGTCCATGCGGGCGTCCGTGGCGCGGTTGGCGTCGCGGGGCCCGGAGGAGCGCCCCGTGCCGGACAGGGGCGCCGCCCGCAGGCCCTCCCTCGCGCGCATCCTCTCCACCGCCCGGCCCATGCGGGCGAGGTCCTGGGAGGCGGCGCGGACCGTGGACCACCACGCCCGGGAGTCCGGGCAGCCGAGGAAGCCGTCGCTCACGCAATCACCTCATTATCCATATCGTGAACAGTCCCATCATACCCCCGGCTAGCGGCGCCCTATGAGCCACGCTATGGCCACCATGCAGCCCATGTACACGGCGACGGCCGCCACGTCGGGCCACGTCACGCCAGCACCCGTCGGACCTGTCGGACCGCGCGGCCCTCGTCCTCGTCGGAGGCCCGCGCCGCCACGTTGCCGCAGGAGCGGCACACGGCCCGGGCCTCGTAGAGCAGGCCCGTGGACGGCGACTCGCGCACCACCGTGTAGGCGGCGTAGCGGTCGCCCCCGCAGAGGCGGCACCGGCGGCCGCAGAACTCGTCGACCATCAGCCGTCCGCCTCCCCGACCATCGCCGCCACCTTGGCCCTCTGGGCCGCCACGTGGGCCATATACGCCCGCTCGCACTCGGTCAGGCACTCACGGGCCTTCCTGAGGTCCCGTGCCCTCTCGGAGGGCGTGAGGCCCTTGTAGGGCCATCTCCACAGGTACTTGGCCGCGCATCCCCACCAGTAGGCCACCATGGGCGGCAGGTCGGTGTCGGCCATCATCGCCGACACCACGTCCTTGCACTCCATGCCGCCGCGGCAGTAGTGGGACGGCCTCGTCACCTCGTCGTAGGCGTCACTCATCGCTTCCCTCCTCCATCCCGTCGGCCCACTCGCTGAGCATCCGCTCCAGCACGAGCAGCTCGGCGACGTGGTACCTGACGTTCGTCTCCGTCGGCTCGAGGCGCAGCCGCTGCTCCGAGCGGCGCGTCCGGGCCAGCTGTTTGGCCACCATGGGCGGCAGGTGCCTAGTCAGATTCATCGCGGTCACCCTTCTGACACTCCTTGAAGACCCACTCGGCGACGGGCCGTCCGCACCACGGGCAGACCCGGAAGTCGGCGTCCATGGCGCTGTAGCCGCAGTGCTCCGTGAACCGCTCGCCGCACCCCGAGCACTGCCAGTCCGTCCGCAGGCGGCGGTCGCGGTCCGGCGTGGTCTCGACGTAGGCGACGGGCCTGTTATCGGTCCCCATCGGCGCCCTCCTTCCTCGGCATGTCGTTCCGCCTCTTGATGGCCTCGCGGATGCCGTCTCCCCACGGCCCGGTCACGCCGCACTCGTGGCATGCGAAGCGTCCCCAGTACAGGAACTTCGGCCTGTAGTCCGCCGTGTAACACGGCTTCTCGTTGCCGCAGTAGGGGCACGGGGCGATGTGCCTACTCATCTCGCCTCTCCCTCCAGCAACCGGGGCGCACGACGCCCCTCTCCTTGTCGATGACGGTCACGTGGCACCCGGGCGCGTGCGGGGCCGTCGTGCCGAAGTCCGGGTCCACGGGCTTGGCGCACTTGAGGCAGACGCCGGCCCGGTAGCAGACGCCGAGCAGGTCCGCGGGCCTCTCGGCGTAGTAGCGGCATGTGCCGCAGGTGAGGTGCCTCACCGGGGTTCCGTCACTCATCGGCGCCACCCCGTATCAGCTCCACGGTCACGCGGAGGCGGTCGCCGTCCCGGTACTCGGCAATGCCCATGGGGACGTCCACGGTGGGCCTATAGTCACAACAGTGGCCCCGGTCGTCACAAAAGCGCCAATCAGGTGCAACGTCGAACGATTCCGATGGGTTCAAGTGGATGATGTCGGCATTCAGGTACAAGTCGTGCTCCACCATGCCGCGAGGAAACTCCTCGACCAGGAGCGTGACAGTGTCACTCATCGGCGCCCACCACCCTCACCTCGTAGGCGAGGCCCCTGTGGACACGCGCCTTGTGGAGGGCCCACGTCGCGGCTTCGTACTCGGTGGAGAAACGCGCGGTCACGACGTCGTCGTCGGTCACGTGGACGGACACTTCGTAGACCCCGTCCTTGGGCGACGCCCCGGGCACGGACAGGCTGTCGTCGCAGTAGCCCTCGAGCATGGACTCGTATCCGTCGAGCAGGAGGGCGTCGACGGTCGGCGCGTACTCGTCCATACCGCCGTCCACCATGTGCCGGGCGACGCACCTCACGGCGTCGACCCCTCCCCAGTAGAACGCCTCGAGGTCGCCCATGGCGCCCGGCTTCCCGTAGGCAATCCAGGCGGCCTTGAGGACCCGGTCCATCCCGTCAATCAGCCTGCGCAGGTCGTCTTTGCTCTCATCGCTCATCGCGCTCCTCCCTTTCCCTGAAGTGGTTGACGTTGACGGTCCACACGCGCGGGCCGAAGAGCCACCTCCCGACGGCGAAGCCGATGGTGAGGCCCATGACGAGCACGGTGAGGTAGTCCATGACGTTGAACTCGCCGGCCATGAGGTCCCGGCACGTGATGAGGGCGCCGACGGCGGCGAGGGCGAAGGTGAAGATCTTCGACCAGGTGGCGTCACTCATCGCCGACCACCCCCGCGAGGGCCTTGGCGTGGTGGACGGTGTCCACGGTCACGCGCCTGCCACCCCGTCCCACAGCACGTCCCCCGGAACGACCGGCTCGCCGTCGACCATGGGCCACTCGACGCCCTCGGGCAGGGGGCGCCTCTCCTTGTCGCTCATGACTCCTCCTTCTTCTTTTTGCGGTCCATCAGGTACAGCCCCATGTGGTTGAGGCGGTTATGCACGGCCCCCTCGCCCCTCGACACGGCCACGGCCATGTCGGCGATGTCGGCCCCGGCCCAGTACATCTCGGACACGGTCCGCTCCTCGCCCTCGGTCCACCGGGCGTAGCGGCGGCCCATCCCGTCGTAGTTGTCCGGGTCGACCCCGGCCGCCACGACCAGCGCCCGGAGCGTCGGGCACTCGCCCAGCACGTCCCGGAGCACCCTGCGGCCCTGCGGGGCGCACGTGTACCAGGCCGGCACGGCGGCGAAGGCGGCCAGCTCGTCCCCGAGGCGGCTCACAGCCCAGCCACCCCCTCGTTGCGCCCGACCATGGCGTGCCAGTCGGGGTCCACGGACGCCCGGTAGGTGAGGCACACGCGCCCCTCCTCGGAGCACTCCACCTCGGGGCCGGAACCGACCCTGCACCGCCCGCCGGCGGGCACGTCCAGCCAGTGGCGGCAGGTGGCGCAGTCGGCCGTCAGGTAGGGGCGGCGGCCCCATGGGGCGGTCACAGGTCCTCCCGCGCCCGGTCCACCGCGACGAGGGCGTTCGCCACGTGCGATATGAGCTCCGAGCGCCCGGTGACCGTGGCCGCCTCGATGGCCCCGAGCAGGGTCGCGTGCGCCTTGCCGAGCTTTCGCCGGACCACGTTGGCCGCGCCCCTGCTCGCATCCAGCATCTCCACGGCCCTCTTCTCGTCCACGTCCATGTCGATGTACATCTCCTCGCTCTCCTCTCCAAAGGACGGGGCGCCCCTCGGGAGGCCCCTGTCTCGTGTGCTATGCGGTTTTCTTGACTGTGTTGCCCTGTGTTGCTCTGTGTTGCCGTAGATTTCCTTCAGGGCAACATGTTTTACAGGCTTCTTCCTGCGGGTTTTCGTACCTGTTGCCGTCGTTGCCCTGAACCCCCTCTCTTTTGATTCTTAAAGGTAGATAGGGGGATAGGGCCCCAAGGGCCACATGGCAACGCTCCGTCCGGTCTTGGAAGTTTTGGTATGACGAGGGCAACAGGCAACATAATGGGCTCTTTTCGGCTATCTACCTGCGTGTTCCCATGTTGCCCTCACGCTGTTGCCGTGGGCAACAGCCCCGGCCTCCGCCAAGACTTGGCGATGCCGTACTTGCCGCACCTCTGCTTTCCGGCGGGCACCCACCCCGCCCGCTCGATGCAGCCGGCCACGTTCGACTTCACGTAACGGGACTCCTTGGAGAAGGCCATCTTGTCGTAACCGAGGCCCTCGGCCATGACCATCCGCACGTTCACGCGCGTCGTGTCGCCGCCAAGCCCTGCCAGGTAGCTCTCCACCGCGTCCATCACGTCGTCCGCCATGGTGTGGCGCTCCTGAGCCTCGATGGCCGAGTCCCCGACCGAGTCAGGGAGGGACAGTGTCTTGAGAAACTCATCGACCCCCATGTCCATGGCCTCCTGCACGGCCTGGGCGAGCCAGATCATGCAGTTCTCCAGCTGCTTGCCGGACTTGATGTCCGGGTGCCCCTTCTCCTCGCGCTTGCGGTGGCACTCGACCGGCATGAACCGGCGGTTTCCCGTGGTGTCCGATAGGAAGTAGGAGTCGTTCGTCGTGCCGACGAACACGGCCCGGCGCCGCACGTCCTCGTCGTACCTCGCATAGGGCCTGTGGATTGTGTCGACCCGTCTCGTGAGGACGTCCTTGATGACGTTCATGTCCGTCTTCTTGAAGCCGGAGAGCTCGGAGACCTCCACGAGCAGGCGCCCCGACAGTCGGCGCACCCCCTGCTCGTCGAAGCGGTTGAACCCGTCGAGGAACAGGTTGTCGAACTGGGCGATGGAGTGAAGGATGGATGACTTTCCCACCCCCTGGGACCCCGTGAGGACGAGCATGACGTCGAAGACGCACCCGGGCCTCAGCATCCGCGCCGCCAGCCCCCTGCTGAAAAGGAGCTCCGCCTCGACGTTGTACTCGCTCATATCGGTGCCCAGGTAGTAGTTGAAGAGCCACCCCCGGGTGCACTCGAGCGGCACTGGCTCCCACTCGACCCCGTCGTAGGAGTACTCGAGCGACTGCGCCGGGTCGCTCCTGACAGGGCCCCCGTCGAGGGACCTGATCTTGGGCAGGCACTCGAGGAGACGGTCCACGGACGAGAACTGTACGTCGGCGTAGGCCATGTAGGCGTCAAGCGCCTTCGTGAACGTATCCGACGCGACGGTGCCGTGGCGCTCCTCGAACCACGCGTAGAAGAGCGAGGCCTCGTGGTCGCTCAACGGGTGCGGGTCCTCGATGCCCCCTCCGGGGAGGAACGGCCGGCACACATAGGGCCTGTTCTCATCGGTGCAGAACCTTAGCGACGACCTAATGACCGGGTCCGACCGCAGGGCTCCGATGACCTCCCCCACCCTCGGGTTCTTACCGAGAACCAGAAGCCGGTCCTCGGTGCCGCCGTCGACCGGCGTCGCCGGGTCGAGCTCCACCCTCTTCTTGAACTCCAGCACCTCGGCGCTCGGCCCGGCAGGCTTGGTGCAGGCCGAGTCGGCTATCTTCGCGAGGTCGGAGTCCGGGAGCGGCTCCACGCAGCGGCCGTTCTGCTCCCTGAGGAGGGCGAGCACCTCCACCTGGTCCATGCGTCTCGCCCTGAGCGAGCAGGCGTAGCGGTAGAGGGTGTCGTTGCGCTGCCCGTTGGGGATGGTCTCGGGGAGCTCGAAGTGCCGCCGCTCCCCCTCCCCCATGGACTGGGAGGGCCGCACGCTCTCGATGAGCGAGTACACGGCGGCGTCGGCGTCGGCTATGGGCACGTCGTCGAGCCCAACGAGCTCCTCGTAGTACTCGCCGTTGGGGTGGAGCGAGGGCGGGGCGACTATGTAGCCGCCCTTGCCCTTGACGTCCACGGCGAGCTCCCGGTTGACCGAGCCGCGCACCTCCTGGGCCGTCCTGTAGAGGTAGTGGCGCCCGCCGCTCCCGGTCTCGAACGTCACCGTCTCCGGCAGCTCGAGCCCGTTGGACGTTGCCCACTCGCGGATGGACCCCATGCCGTCTGCCCCGCCGTGGCGGTCGACGTCGACGACCACGAGGTTGTGGCTCGGCTGGCCGCAGACGATGCCCACGTTGGCGTTGGGGTTGCGGTACCAGTAGTCGGCCACGGCGTCGGTGTCGGTGGTCCAGTTGTTCACGCCGTTGTCGGTCACCGGGACCTTGTCGCCGGGTTTGAGCGGTATGACCGCCAGCCCGGCCCTGACGTAGTCCACGGCCCGCCTGCCCATGGGCGAGAGGTCGCCGTAGACCTCGTCGGCCCGGAGGAACTCACCCATCGCCCACCTCCATCCCCAGCAGCTCGCATATCCTAGCCGCGGAGCGGGAGGGGCGGCAGAACTCGAACCTGACGCCCCTGTCCCGCTCCATCTTGTCCATGATCTTCCTCAGGGTCGGCCCGTTGAGGGGCTTGTAAGCCCTGTACTTGCAACGCCCGGACCGGCCCGGGTCGCAGGCCCTGCAGGCCCGGCACACCCGGCAGCGCCAGCCGTCCACCCTGTCCCGGTCGTTGTACTCGGCGTGCTCCTCCACGAGGACCACGAGGCGGAAGCCCGCCTCCCGGGCGCGGTCGCACTCCCGGGCGAACCGGTCGTGCTCGCGCCCGAGGTTTCCGGCGAGCTCCTGCACGTCCCTCTTGGAGTCCACGACGACGTTGCTCCCGGCCCGGGCGTAGTCGCCGAAGTCCAGGCACCTCGTCACCGTCTCCACCCCGTGGGCGGCGAACCACTCGTTCTTCTCGACGTGTTTCCCGCGCTGTTGCCGCGAGTCGATTTGCAGGGGCGCCCCCATGGCCTAGAACGGGACGTCGGCGGCGTAGACGGACCCGGGGGCCGCGGGCGGAGCCGACGGGTCGGCGGGGTGGGCGGCCACGGAAGTCTGGACCGTGCCGCCGCCCTTGGACTCGGGGCGCTCGTACTCGGCGGCGGGCACGAAGTCGCCGTCGAGGGTCTTGACGTCGGGGACGGAGATCTTGCCGGAGCGGGCCTCGGACGCGGGCACACAGCGGCGGACCGTCAGGCTCAGCTTGGTGTCCCCGGTCTTCCTGTCCTCGTACTCCTCCTCGCCGAGGACCACGCCCACGAGCTTGCCGCGGAAGTCCTCGAAGCGGTCGCCGACGAAGGCGGCCTCGGCGTCGAAGCCGCCGTTGGACTCGGTGATGGCGTTGAGCGTGCCCTTGGAGATGCCCATGGCCTTCTCGCTGGACACGTAGAGCTTCACGGCGTGGAGGCCGGGGTGCTTGCGGCCGAAGTCGTCGTCGTAGTGGCCCTTGTGCTCGCCCTCGAAGATGTCGAAGACGCACTGGTAGTAGGTCTTGCCGCTCTTGGCCGTCTCGGCGGTCATGGGTCCGAGGCAGGCCACGTAGGCGCCGGCGGGCAGGCGCTTGAAGTCCCCGCCGAGCTCCACGGTCTCGACGTCGTTCCATCCGGGCAGGTTAGGCATGGTCGGTGTCCTTTCCTTCGGCCAGGGGCTCCATCCCGTAGAACTCCCTGAGCATCCTGTCGACCTCGGCGAGGTCGTTGTCCATCTCCTCGGGCAGCATCCCCACCGGCGACTTCGCCAGGTTGCCGCCCGTGTTGGAGGTCCTGAACTTGTGGGTCCCCGAGTCGTTCACGCAGTCGATGACCACGTTGCAGCGCTCGATGGGGTTGTACTTCTCCTCGACGAGCTTGCCGATGGACCGCACCTTGTCTCGCCCGTAGTCGTCGGTGTCCACGTGGTGAAGGAAGTAGACGACCGTCTGGGCGTCGGTGCGGGTGGCGCACTGGACGAGCCGGGCGAGGTGGAAGCCTATCTCGGCGTACATCTGGAACTTGTCGCCCTTCTGGAAGACGCGCTCGAGGTTCTCGTCCGCCTGCAGGAACGAGCTGTCGTCGATGACGTAGAGGCGCCGCGAGTTCTCGAGGAGCTTCGCCTCGATGAGCTGGTAGCGCTCCCGGTAGCCCATGGACCCGAGGTCGTAGGTGGGCAGCCGGGAGCGGAAGGGCAGGCGCTTGCCGCCCACCTCGAAGATGCCGCAGCTCGCGGGGTCGAGGTTGCGCAGGGAGTAGGACTTGCCGGACCCCGTGCGCCCCATGACGAAGACGCACTCGCCCATGTCAGTCCTCCCCCGAGAGCGGGAGGTCGCAGCCGAGGGCGGCCAGCGCCGCGTTGGCCTCGGCCAGCTCGCACTTGGCCGCGGCCACCTCGTCCTGACCCTTGAGGTAGATGCGGCGCCACATGGCCGCCTCCTCGCGGTAGTGCTGGACCACGTCCATGAGGTCGTCCACCTG
>JBCLSF010000002.1:0-458789 GCA_041225335.1 Atopobiaceae bacterium 24-176
TATGATCGCGGCGGCCCAGAGGAGCACCTTGAGCTCCACGGGGGTGGCGGACGGCGCGGGTGCGGTGCGGCGCATGGTCGCTCCTCTCTGGTCAGGGTTCGGGCGACTCCACGCGGCGCCATCCGGCCACGAGGGAGCGCATGTCCGAGCGGCTCACGCGCTTGCCCTGGCGGAGCCCGTCCGGGATGTAGTAGGGGATGTCGCCTCTGTTGATGACGAGGTTCAGGGTCGAGCGCGGGATTCCGAAGGTCTCGGACGCCTCCGTGAGGCCCATGAGCTCGATGTCCTCGTCGGCCTGCGTCCTGACGGCGCACTCGAGGGTGTCGAGCATCCCCCGCATGGAGGCGATCTGGTCGAGGATCTGGGCGGAGCGGTCCATGGGTGCCCCTACTCGGCGCCGGAGCGCTCGGCGTGCAGCGTCTCGACGACGAGGTCGTCCATGGAGGTGACCATGGCCTCGAGGCAGGCGTCCTCGGCATGGTCGACGTCCTCGCCACGGGCGACGAGTCCGGCGATGGCGGAGGCGGCGGTGAGCCCCTCTGAGAACCCCTGCGTGTATCCGAGGGCAAGGTCCCCGGCACGCCTGGCGTTGCGGGCCGCCTTCTTGCCGCCGTCCTTGGGTGTGGTGACGGTCTCGGTGCAGGCGCAGAGGCAGGCGCAGCGGCCGAGCACGTCGGAGATGGTCTGAGACTTCTTGGCCTTGCTCATGGTGTGGTCCTCTCTCTGGTCGGTGGTTGTTACCAGCGGTTCGAAGTCCAGCAGACGAGGATGCCTGCGAAAAACGCTGTGATGGCGGTTAGGATGAATGCCATGGGCACGGTCCTCCCGCTTGGGGCGACGTGGCCGCCCCGCGACCACGATTGCCGCGTAGGACAGGACGATGGACCCGATGGCGGCGGCGAAGGGGAAGGCCCGCTCCTCGCGGGGCATGCCGAGCGCGGCGCACGCGACGGAGAACAGCAGGGAGGCGACCGAGATGGACAGGACGACCACGTACGGCCACAGCGGGGGCTCCGGGGTCAGACCGTTCGAGGGTCTGGCCGACGCCGTGCGCGAGCTCCTGGCCGACGCTGAGCCCGCCGACCCCGTGGGGCCGACCCTCCCCGTGGACCTCGGCACGACCCCTCCGGTCCGTTTCGCCGACCCCCTCGACAGGAGCGTCCGGGTCGTGATGGAGCGCGCCGAGGCCGCCGACGACGCCATCTCCGAGCTGCACTCGGTGGTCGAGTCGCTTCGGGCGTCCAACGAGCGCGCCGAGCGCTCCATCGCGGAGCTGAGGTCCATGAACGAGGAGCTGCGGGCGTCCAACGCGCAGGCGGAGCGCTCCATCGCGGAGCTGAGGTCGGTGAACGACAGGCTCGAGGTCTCCAACGCGCAGGCGTCGGCCGACGCCGAGGAGGCGCGGAGGGAGTCGGACAGGGCGTTCGTCGTGTCCGTTGTCTCCCTGCTGGTGTCGGTGGCATCGCTGCTGGCGTCGGTCTTCCTATGACGGTCCATGGGGCTTCCTCCTCTCGGTGCTATCGGGTGACGGGGTGGTGCTAGGAGATGCTAGTTAAACTAGCATCCTTGCCGAAAAAAATACGAAGATACGACGTGCTGAGCAGCTGACAGATTCTTTCCGCCTGCCCCACCGTAGCGACCGACGGGTCGTTTTCGATGCGTCGGTATGTAACGACGTTCACACCCAGTGCGTCTGCCAGCTGCTTTTGTGTGAACCCGGCCTCTTCACGAGCTCCCCTAAGCGTGGTCTGGGACTGCATCCTGCCTCCTTCCTAATCGGTGACTATGACGATAGGTAAACTAGCATTGCGTGTCAAGAAAAACTAGCAGAAAATGTTAGTGCGTCTAAACACGGAGGTAGATATGGGAATCAGAGAGAACATCGTCCTGCTCAGGAAACACTTCGGTGTGACCCAGGAGGAGCTGGCCAAAATCGCGGGCGTCACTCGCGGGGCGGTCTCTCAGTGGGAGGGGGGCTTCTCCGAGCCCCGAATGGGAGCCATTCAGAAGATGGCCGACCACTTCGGAATCTCCAAGAGCAACATTATCGAAGACGGTGGCATGAAAGCCGTCGACCCGAAGACCGGCAAAATCGTGTCCGTGTCCCCGGCGTCCACCATCGGCACCATCCCCGGCCGGAGGGCGGGAGCCCGGCACCCGCGCCCGGTGCTCGGCCGCGTGGCCGCCGGGGAGGCGCGGGAGGCGTGCCCGATACCGGGCGAGACCATAGACGTGGACGAGGAGATGTGGGAGCGCTGCGAGGACGGGGCGTGGGTGAAGGTCGCCGGCAACTCCATGAACCGGCTCTTCCCCGACGGCGCCATGGTCTACCTGGACCTGTGCGAGCACGGCGCCACCGTGTCCAACGGGGACGTGGCGGCGGTCTTCGTCAACGGCGACGACATCACCCTGAAGCGCGTCTACTTCGAGGACGGGGCGCTGCGGCTGTGCCCGGAGTCCTACGACCCCGAGTACCGCGACTACGTCATAGACGAGAGAGACCCGGACGCCCCGGACGTCCGCTTCGTCGGCAAGGCCATAAGCTTCAAGGCCGACCCGAGGTGGCGGCCCTGACCCCGTCGTCTGGCACCCGACGACTGGGAGGAGCGGCAGAGGGACTAGGCCTCTGCACGGCGCCGGGGCGGAGGGCGTAGGAGAGAAGCGGAGAGAGTAGAGAGGACGAGATTTGAAGAGCAACGAAATAACGAGGATGCAAGGTCTGTATGACGAGTTCTCCCAGACCGACGAGGGCGGAGTCGAGTTCTGGTATGCCCGCGACCTCATGGCACCGATGGGCTACTCGCGATGGGAGAACTTCTCCGAGGCCATCAGGAGGGCCACTATATCCTGCGAGAACGCCGAAGTGCCTGTTGACGCCCATTTTCGTGAGGTCACGAAAATGGTGCAGTCCGGTGTCGCCCCGGTTCCCCGGCAAGACTTCATGCTTACCCGCTACGCCTGCTACCTCGTCGCGCAGAACGGCGATCCGTCGAAGGACGAGATAGCGCTCGCCCAGGCGTACTTCGCGCTCCAGACGCGGCGGCAGGAGCTCCTCGAACAGCGTGTCGAGGATATCCAGCGCCTCCAATCGCGTCACACGCTGACGGAGTCGGAGAAGCGACTGGCGGGGGTGGCCTTCGAGCGCGGCGTCGACTCGCGCGGCTTCGCGATAATCAAATCCGAGGGGGACAGGGCCCTGTTCACCCACTCTACCTCCGAGATGAAGTCCATCCTCGGCCTCTCCAGACGCGATGCCCTCGCAGACGGCCTCGATACCGTCGCCATCGACGCGAAGAACCTCGCTAACTCCATGACCGCGTACAACGTCGAGGCCAACGACCTTCGCGGCATGGACCCGATTAAGTGCGAGCATGTCGCGAACAATTCAAGCGTCCGGAGCACCCTCATCGACAGGGGCATCTATCCCGAGAGCCTTCCTGCGAAGGAGAACACAAAGAAGCTCGAGCGAAAGCTCAGGGCCGACGAAAAGCGACTCAAAAGCGACGTGAGGGGATTCTGCGACGGAGATGAGCCTCACAGCGAGTAAACGTGGCATACGACAGCCCGGGGCCACGCCGTCGCACGACCCCGGGCCGGACCCTCCCACCTATCCGCCGAGCGGAAACGCCCCCTGGGCATTTGTCGGTGGGAGGGGACCTTTTCCCTTTGATTATCACAAAATAGGCGCGGCCCCGTCCGCCAAGACAAGAGGGCCGCTCCGTGTCCAGAGAGGACGTGACCATCATGGCACACAGGAGGGCCGACTGGGGCTCGGTGACCAAGGTCTCCCCCGGCGTGTGGCGCATCCGCTACTGGGCGGACGGGCCCGACGGCTACCGCAGGCGGTCCAAGACGGTACGGGGCAGCCGCAAGGACGCCGGCGACGCCCTCGCCAAGCTCAGGCTGGACCACTCCGCAGACGCGCCGTGCCCCACCGTGGGGCAGTGCTGGGACCTCTGGATGCTCCCGGACCTCTCCGCCCGCGTGGAGTCCGGGGACCTGCGGCAGGACACCTTCGACAAGTACCGCTACAACTGGGACGCCGCGGTGGACCCGCGCTGGGGCCGCGTGCCCATGGACTCGGTTCGGGCCATGGACGTCCAGGCGTGGCTCTCGGAGACGCCGTACAACGCCGCCACCCTCGCCATGAGGACGCTCCGTGCCCTGTTCGACTACGGGGTGCGCTTCGAGGTAGTGGAGCGCAACGTCATGCGCGAGAGGTACCGCATGCCCTCGAGGTCCACCGTCGCCCGCCGGGACGGCACCGCCCACGACCTGCACGCCCTCCTGGGCGACTGGGACGCCGTCCGGGGCTCGTTCATCGAGGCGTCGTTCCTCCTGTGCGCCTTCGGCTCGTGCCGCCCCGGCGAGTCCATGGCCGCCACGGGCGCCGACGTGTCGGCCGCCGAGGTGGCGGGCGTCCCCTTCGCCCTCGTCACGGTGGACAAGCAGGTGTCGGCCACGGGACGCCCGAAGCCGTACACGAAGACGGACGGGTCCGCGAGGACGGTGGCGGTCCCGGGGCTCCCCGGCCTGCGCCTCCTCGAGATCGCGGCGGAGCGCGGCCCCATGCCCCTCGCCGGCGACGGGTCCGGGCTGCCCGTCACCCTCTCCCGCAGGGATCGCGAGTGGACGGCCCGGCTCGCCGACGCCGGCATCGAGCCCATCCTCTACAAGAACCTCCGGAGGTCGTGGCGCACCTTCATGAGGCACGAGCTCGGGGTGCCGGCGGACACGCTTGAGACGCTTATGGGCCACGCCGGGAAGGGCGTGTCGGGCAAGCACTACGACGCCCCCTCCGTGGAGGCCCTGTGCGCCGAGGTCGCCGCGGCGTACGAAAAGCGCCCCGAACCGTCCCGCTGGTGACAGTTGGGACGATTTGGGACGCAAATCGATTATGCAGGCCATCTACCTGCGGTTTTTCCGGACCTTACTCCTCCATATAATCTTTAAGCTTACCGGAGCGGCTGGGGTGGCGGAGCTTGGCCAGCGTCTTGGACTCGATCTGGCGGATGCGCTCTCTAGTGACGCCGAACTCGCGGCCCACCTCCTCAAGGGTGCGCGGATGGCCGTCCTCAAGACCAAAGCGCAGCTTGATGACCTTGCGCTCGCGATCGGCAAGGCCGTCGAGCACCTGCTCGAGCTGCTCGCGCAGCATGGAGTCACTGGCCGCCTCGGGAGGCGCCACAGCGCCGGCGTCCTCGATGAAGTCGCCCAGCTGAGAGTCCTCCTCCTCGCCGATGGGCGTCTCGAGGGACACGGGCTCCTGGCTGATCTTCTGGATCTCGCGCACGCGGTCGGCGCTCATGCCCATCTCGGCACCGATCTCCTCCGGGGTGGGGTCGCGGCCGAGGTCCTGGAGCAGTGTGCGCTGGACGCGCACGAGCTTGTTGATGGTCTCCACCATGTGGACCGGGATACGGATGGTGCGGGCCTGGTCAGCGATGGCGCGGGTGATGGCCTGGCGGATCCACCACGTGGCGTAGGTGGAGAACTTAAAGCCCTTGGTGTAGTCGAACTTTTCCACAGCTCGGATGAGGCCGAGGTTGCCCTCCTGGATAAGGTCGAGGAAGAGCATGCCGCGGCCCACATAGCGCTTGGCAATGGAGACCACGAGGCGCAGGTTGGCACTGATGAGCTGCTGCTTGGCCTCGAGGCCCATCTGCTCGATGCGCATGAGGCGGCGCTGCTCGGCGCGGGTGAGATCGAGCTCGCCGGCCGAGAAGGCCTCGAGTTTCTCGGTGGCCTCGGTGCCGGCCTCGATCTTCATGGCAAGGTGCACCTCGCCGGCGGCCGAGAGGAGGTCCACCTTGCCAATCTCCTTGAGGTACATGCGCACGGGGTCGCCCGTGAGCATGATGGCCGAGGAGTCGGTGCGGCGTTTCTTCGTGCGACCCTTGCGCCTGGCCGGGGCCTTGGGCTCCTTGACCATCACGGGCTTCTCATCGTCCACGGCAGGGTCGTCGTCATCGTCGTCTGCGACCTTGTCGATGTCGGAGTCGATCTCCTCGTCGTCGAGGTCCTCCTCCACAGCCACGACGCCGTCGGGCACTGACTCGGCCTCGGAGACGATCTCGACGCCGCCGGAGCGCAAGGCAGTGTAGAGGTCGTTGAGCTCGGAATCATCCACATCGATGTCACTCAAGGCCACTTGAATGTCGTCCTCGGAGACGCTTCCGCCCGATTTTTTAGAAGCCTTAACCAGGCCGGCGCGAACCGACTCGAGCTCGTCGGAAAGGACGGGGGCTTTTTGGGATTTCTTGGCTGCCAATGGTCTCCCTTCACATGGGCATACTGTCCTGTAGTTTAACCAAAGAAAGGCACAACCACTAAAACCACAACCTAGCCCTCCCCCGCCAATGATGTCTTGAGCCTCGCCTCATGGGCTCCCAGCTCCATGACCTCCTGCATGAGCGAGCGCACGTCGTCGTCGGGCCCCGGCGACGAGAGCCTGGCTTGGATGGCCCGCAGCCTCCTCCTCAAGGAGAAGAGCTCCACGTTGTCCACGAGGAAGGCCACCTTGGACTCGGGGGGCTCGCTCGATACCACGTCGATGGAGGCGCCCGAGAGGAGCGCCGGCGCCTCGGGCACGGCGTCGGTTGCCGCGCGGGCCGCGTCGGCCGGCAGGCTGTGGGGAGGAAGCCCCAGCACGGCCCAAGCGATGGCCTCGTGGCGCGGGTCGGACCATGTGATGGACGCGATGCGCACGGCCTGGTCGCCAAAGGCGTCGGGATGGGCCACCATGGCGCCGAGCAGCTCGCGCTCCACCGTGGCCTCCAGCTCCGAGGCCGGGTCCCTTGCGGGCAGGACTTGGGTGGCCCATGGGCCGCAGTCGGGCTCGGGCTCGGGATAAGGGGCGGGCTCGTACGGGGCCACGTCCTCGTAGGGGTCGTGCCGGGACGTCCCCGCAGTGCGCTCCCCCTCGGTGGGGACCTCGGCCGCACGGATGCGCCTCAAGGCCTCTTCGGCGCTCGTGCCAAGGGCGTCTGCCACCCGGCGCGCATAGCCGTCGATGAGGATGGAGTCCTTGAGGGGGGCCAGGATGGAGGCCACCTCCTCCATTACGCGGACGCGGCGGCCAGGGCCCATGGAGCCGGCGCCGTCGAGATGCCGCTCGAGCACGACGTCTATGAGCGGGCGCGCCTCTGCCAGCCGGTCCCGCAGGGCGTCGGCGCCGTGGGCCTCCAGGTACTCTGCAGGGTCGGCGTTGTCGGGCAGCGTGACGCAGAGCAGGTCAGCCTCGGTCTTGTCTACAAAGCGGACGGTCTTCTCGGCCGCCCGCTGGCCCGCCGCGTCGCCGTCGAGCATGACCACGATGCGCTTGGGCTTGAGGCGGTTGATGAGCTTGATGTGGTCAATCGTGAGCGCGGTGCCCAGCACGGCGGCGACGTTGGTGAAGCCGGCCTCATGGAGGGCGATGGTGTCGGTGTACCCCTCCACGATCACGATCTCGCCGCTCGCCACGGCGGGCTCCTTGGCGCGGTCGAACGCGAAGAGGTGCTTTGACTTGTGCCAGACGGCCGAGTCCTTGGAGTTGAGGTACTTGGGCTTGCCGTCGCCCATCACGCGGCCCCCCATGCCGATGGAGCGGCCCGACTCGTCGTGGATGGGAAACATCACGCGGTCGTAGAAGCGGTCGGCGAGGCGCCCCGAGCGCTGCACGGCAAGGTCGGCGGCCAGCATCTCCTGATTTGTGAAGCCAAGGGATCCGAGGTGCCGCACGAGCTGCCCGTGGCCCGGGGCAAAGCCCAGGCCCCAGCGCTTGCAGACCTCCGCCCCCATGGAGCGGCCGGCGCAATAGGCCCTGGCGCTGTCCTGGGCCTGGCCGCGAACGCGCAGGAGCTGGTTGGCATAGAAGCGCTCCGCCTCCTGGAGGCAGAGGTTGAGGCGGCCGCGCTTGGGGCCGCGACTGGCCTGCCCCGTCTCATGGAGCTCTATGCCGGCGCGGTCCGCCAGGTACCGGATGGCGTCGGGGAAGTCGAGGCTCTCACGCTTCTGCACGTAGCTGAAGACGTCGCCGCCCTCGCCGCAGCCGAAGCAGTACCAAAAGCTGGTATCGGCCTTCACGTGAAACGAGGGAGACTTCTCGTGGTGGAAGGGGCAGCAGCCCCAGAAGTCCCCGGAGGAGCGCTCCCGCAGCTGGACAGTCTCCCCCACCAGGGACACGAAGTCGGTGGCCTCGCGCACGCGCTCGCGGTCCTCGTCGCCGATCACGGCCCCTCCTTCCCAAGGCCCCTAGCGAGCCTCGTCCAGCCTCACCGCGCTGTCGCCCAAGCGGCGGCGCACCTGCTCGATGTTGCCGAGCACCACGTCTTTCAAGTCGCCCACATCGGCAAACCTGCGCGACGGGCGCAGCTCCTCCATGAGCACCACGTCCACGCCGGCGCCGTAGAGGTCGCCGACAAACCCCACGAGGGCGCACTCGAGAAAGGGGCCGGCCGCTTGGGACACCTCCGCGAGAAACGTGGGCGGAAGGCCCGCGTTGACGGCCGCCGGCCACGCAAGGCCGTCCACGACGACATAGCCCCCGTACACGCCGGACGCCGGGGCCACGGTGCCGGAGGGACAGACCACGTTTGCCGTGGGAAAGCCAAAAGAGGCGCCCTCCCCACGTCCGTGGACGACCGTCCCATGGGAGAAATGATACCGCCCAAGAATCCTGATAGCATCCTGAACGTCTCCTCGCTCGAGGTCGCCCCGGATGCGCGTGGCACTCACGGGCGACCCGTCAAGGACCAGGAGCCCGTGGCCAAAGACCTCCACCTGCGCCTGGGCGCCCCAGGCTCCCAGGCGCTCCACGGTTCCCAGGCCTTGGGCCCCTAGGCAGAAGCCCTCGCCCACATGGACAGAGGCAAGGCCGAGAACCCCTTGCAGCCGGGCCATGAACTCGCGGTAGTCGAGGGCGGCGACCTCGGGGGTGAAGTCGCACACGAGAAGCCCGTCAAGGCCCATCGACCACAGCATGCGAAGCCGCGCATCGCGCGAGAGCAGGGCGGGCTGGGCGCTTGTCTCGAGCACGGCGGAAGGGTCGGGGTCAAACGTGACGGCGACGAAGGGCAGCCCGCGGCGGCGAGCGTCGGCTCTGGCCTGGGCCAAAAGCTCCCTATGGCCCCTGTGGACCCCGTCGAACGTGCCGATGGCCGCCACAACGGGACCGACGGGCTCTCCAAAGAGCAGTCCCCCGCGAACGGCCCGGGACTCCGGCAACGCCACGCCCCAGGCCAAGGCGCGACGGAGCTCTTCTGCATCAGAGGCTGGCACGGCGCACCCCCTCGACGCCCTTCACGAGGTTGGTCTTGGACACGAGGGCGCGGCCGCGCCGCTCCCACACGCCATGGAGGCGGTCGCCGTGGACCAGACAGACCTCGGGGGCGTCACAGGCAGCCCCGAGGCGCCTGCCGCACGCGGCGTCCTGGAGCTCTCGGTCGGAAAGTTCGCGCACCGGAAGGCCAAGGACAGCCACAGGGTCCAAGGAGCGGGCCCTGACGGCGTCGACGCCGCCGTGGGACAGCTCGTCAAGCGTGAGACAGTCGCACAGGGTCACAGGGCCGGACGCCGTGCGGCGCAAGGAGCACACGTGCGCCCAACAGCCGATGTCTCGGCCAAGGTCGCGGGCTATGGAACGGATGTAGCAGCCCTTGGTGACCTCGAGGGAGAGGTCCCAGGAGACAATAGAGTCGTAGACCGTTGTGCCGAGGAGCTCGGCGGAAAGGATGGAGACGGGCCGCGCGTCGAGCTCCACCGCCTTGCCGGCACGGGCGGCCGCATAGGCGCGCATGCCGTCCTTGGAGACGGCCGAGAAGCTCGGCGGCACCTGCATGACGTCGCCGGGCAAGGACGCCACGAGGGCGGCGGCCACCGCAGGGTCCGCCAGGCGCTCGGGCGCCTTGGCAACGCGGACCGGCGCCCCTTCCGCGTCGTCGGTCGTCGTCTCGCAGCCAAAGCGAAAAGTGGACCGGTACTCCTTGGTGGCCAGTGTGAGCAGGCCGAGCAACCGCGTGGCCTGCCCGACGCCCAGGACGAGCACGCCGGAGGCGTCGGGGTCGAGGGTTCCGGCGTGACCCACCCTGCGCTCATGGAGGGCCCTGCGGCATGTGTTCACCACGTCATGGCTCGTCATGCCCCGAGGCTTGTCAACGGCAAACAGGCAGTCGGCCAAGCTCTCGCGGCGCCTCATCGGGTACCCTCTGGAGGGCACGGCCCGTTGAGCGACTCCCTCAGCAGGGGAAACACGCGCGCGAACACGTCGTCGATGGTCCCTTCGGCCGAGAAGCCCGCGGCGGCGCGATGGCCGCCGCCGCCCATGACCCGCGCGACACAGGAGACGTCGGTCTCGCCCTTGGCGCGGAGGTTGCCGCGCACCAGGCCGGGCGTCGGCGACTCCTTGAGAAAGAGGGCCACCTCGGCGCCGCGGATGGAGCGCACGCTGTCGATGAGGCCGTCGCACTCGTCGTCGCGGGCGCCGGTGCGCTCGAGGTCGCCGCGCGTGGCGTAGCTGTAGGCGATGCGGCCGCCGTCGAGCGTGACGATGCGCCCCATGACGATGGACTCCAGATGCAGGTAGGGCAGCCTGAAGCTCTGATAGACGTTGAGCGAGACCCAGGACGGGTCAGCGCCGGCGTCAACGAGCAGCGACGCCACCTTGAAGGCCTCTGGGTCGGCGTTCTGGTACTGAAAACGGCCCGTGTCGGTCTGCACGGCACAGAACAGGTTGTTGGCCATGGAAGAGGTGAGCTCGACGCCGGCGAACAGGGCGAACTCGGTCACGAGCACGCCTGTGGCCGCAGCCTCCGTGCGCACGTGGTGCGGGGTCCCAAAAGGCTCGTCCGCCGGGTGGTGGTCAATCACGGCCACGGCACGGGACCGGTCCATGACCTCCCTAGCGTGGCTGAGCCGCGAGGGGGTGGGCAGGTCGAGCGCTATGAACAGGTCGGGGTCGCCGCGATAGGAGGAGGCGGGCACGAAGTCGCTCGCCCCGGGCAAAAAGCGATACGTGGACGGTACGGGGCCGTCGTCGGCCAGAAGGCACGTCACGTCCCTACCCTCGCCCCAGCGCGCACGGACGATCTCAGCCATGGCAAGCACGGAGCCCACGGCATCGCCGTCAGGCCTCGTGTGGGCGCACAGCACGATGGTCGAAGCCCCCTCGATAAGGGCCGCGATGGCGGCGAAGTCTTGGGTCTGGGCCTCGCTTATGGCGACAGGACAGGTCATGGCTTAGTGCTCAGCCCCTCTCGTCCGCACGGTCGGCGTCGGCTTCGTCCACAGGCACAGGGTAGCCGTCCTCGTCCTTCTCCACAGAAAGCGTGGCGGGGACGTTCTCCAGGGCGCGGGTGATACGCTCGGCCTCGTCGGTGGTGGTGTCTATGCGAAAGTCGAGCTCGGGCACCACGCGCCAGCCCAGGGAGCGGCCGAGCAGGGAGCGGATGCGGCCGCGGGCGCGCGTGAGGGCCGCAAGGACCTCCTCGTAGCGGTCGGAGTCGCAGGAGACGTAGGCCCGAAGAAAGCTCTTGTCGATGGAGACCTCGCACCCGGTGAGGGTGACCTGCTGAAGGGCCGGGTCGCTCACGTCGAACAGGAGGATGTGAGCAAGCTTCTCGCGAGCCTGCTCGTTGATGCGTCGAGAGTTCTTGTTCTGCTTCATGGGTCAGCTCCCTTGAGGGTGGATGCGCGGGGCCCGCCCGAAGAGGGGAAGGGCCCCGCGCATCGCTGCAAAACGACTGGGAAACGCCGCGCTACTCGGTGCGCGCCACCTGGACGATCTTGTAGCCCTCGATGAGGTCGCCGGGGTGGATGTCCTGGTAGTTCTCCAGGCCGATGCCGCACTCGTAGCTGGCCTTGACGCTCTTGACGTCGTCCTTGTAGCGGCGCAGGGAGGCCATCTTGCCGTCGTAGATGACGATGCCGTTGCGGGTGAGGCGCACGGAGTCGTCGCGCGAGAGCTCGCCCTCCGTGACCATGCAGCCGGCCGCAATGCCCACCTTGGGCACCTTGAAGGTGTCGCGCACCTCGGCGATGCCGGTCTGGACCTCCTCCTCCGTAGGCTTGAGCATGCCCACGCGGGCGGCGTCGATGTCCTCGATGGCCTTGTAGATGACCTGGTAGCACTTGATCTGCACGTTGTCGCGCTCAGCCGCGGCACGGGCCTTGGCCTCGGGGCGCACGCCGAAGCCGATGATGATGGCGTTGGAGGCGTCGGCGAGGATGACGTCGGTCTCGGAGATGGCGCCCACGGCGCTGTGGATGATGTTGATGCGCACCTCGGACTGGTCCATCTTGCCCAAGGCGTCGGACAGGGCCTCGATGGAGCCCTGGACGTCGGCCTTGACCACGAGGTTGAGCTCCTTGACCTCGGCGTCCTCCATGGTGTCGAAGAGGTTCTCAAGCGTGACGTGCTTGACCTTGTTCTGCTCCTCGATGCGCGCCTTGAGGGAGCGGGACTCGGCGAGGTCGCGGGCGTCGCGCTCGTCGGAGAACACGCGGAACTCGTCGCCGGCGGCAGGCACCGAGGACAGGCCGAGGATCTCCACGGGGTCGGAGGGGCCGGCCTCGGTGACGGGCTGGCCGTTCTGGCCGAGCATGGCGCGCACGCGGCCGTAGCTCATGCCGGCCACCAGGGCGTCGCCCACGTGCAGCGTGCCGCGGTTGACGAGCAGCGTGGCCACCGAGCCGCGGCCGCGGTCGAGCTTGGCCTCGAGCACGTAGCCGGAGGCAAACGTGTTGGGGTTGGCCTTGAGCTCCAAGACGTCGGCCTGGAGCAGGATGGTCTCGAGAAGGTCGTCGATGCCGATGTTCTTCTTGGCGGAGATGTTGACGAACATGTTCTCGCCACCCCACTCCTCGGGGATGACGCCGTACTCGGTGAGCTCCTGACGCACGCGGTCGGGGTTGGCGTCGTCGCGGTCGATCTTGTTGACGGCCACGACGATGGGCACGCCGGCGGCCTTGGCGTGGTTGATCGACTCAATGGTCTGGGGCATGACGCCGTCGTCGGCGGCCACGACCAAAACCACGATGTCGGTCACCTTGGCGCCACGGGCGCGCATGGCGGTGAAGGTCTCGTGGCCGGGGGTGTCGACGAAGGTGATGGTGCGGCCGTTGATCTTCACCTGGGAGGCGCCGATGTGCTGGGTGATGCCGCCGGCCTCGCCCTCGGCCACGCCGGTGTGACGGATGGCGTCCAGCGTTGAGGTCTTGCCGTGGTCGACGTGGCCCATGACGGTGACCACAGGGGCGCGCGGCAGGAGGTCGGCCGGGTCGTCGTAGAACGTGAAGGAGTTCTCCTCCTCCTTGGTCATGACCTTGACCTCGCGGCCCAGGTCGTCGGCCACGAGCTCGATGAGCTCGTCGGACATGGACTGCGTCATGGTGAGGGGCGTGCCCAGCAGGAAGAGGCGCTTGACGATGTCGGAGGCCGGGATGTCGAGCAGGTCGGCGAGCTCGGCCACGGTGGCGCCCTGCGGCACCTTCACGACGTCGAGCTTGGAGATGTCCTGGTCGTTGGCCAGGGCCTCCTGGATGGCCTGCTCCTTGGCAGCAGCCGCGGCCTGGGCCTTCCTGTGCTCCTTGCGCTTCTTGCGGCGGCCAGTGGACTCGCGGCTGGCCTCCTCGACGGAGGCGCGGGCGTCCTCGAGGACGCGCTCGCGGTTGTATTCCTCGGCGGAGCGGGCCATGCGGCCAAAGCGGGCCTCGTCGCCGGCGTGGCCGTGGTGCTTCTTGTTGTGGCGGTTGGAGGCAGCGGCCTTCTCGGGCGAGGGGGCGACGTCCATGGCAGCGGCGGAAGAGGACCCGCGGCGCTCCGAACGGCCGCCGCGGCGATCCTGGGGACGCGAGGCGCGCTTGGCCTTGTCCTCCTCGCGGCGCTTGGCCTCCTCTTCCTTCTTCTGCTTGAGCACCTCCTCCTGCCGGGCAATCTGCTCAAGCAGGCTGGTGAACTTGGGCATGCTCTTGGGGGCGGTGTCCTTTACGCGGTTGCGCTCCGCCTCCTCCTCGGCCAGGCGGCGCTCCTCGGCGGCCTTGGCCTCCTCCTCGGCACGGCGGGCCTCCTCCTCGGCGCGGCGGCGCTCCTCCTCGGCGCGCTCGCGCTGGCGGCGCTCCTCGACCTCGCGGCGGGCCGCCTCCTCCTCGGCGCGGCGGGCCTCCTCCTCAGCCTTGCGGGCCGCCTCCTCAGCCTCCTGCGCGGCGCGGATCTCGTCCTCCTTCGCCTTGAGGATGGGGGCGAGCTTCTTGCGGACCATGGAGACGTAGGCGTCCTCCAGGGCCGACGACGCGGACTTCGCCGGGATCTTCATGTCCTTGAGATGGGAGAGCATCTCCTTGCTCGTGATGCCGAACTCCTTGGCGAGTTCGCTGACGCGGGTCTTTGCCATGCAACCAAACCTTCCTGGAACCTTGAGCGATGAGGGCCTCGGGCGCCTTAAATCAAAGAATCGGGGTCGTTGGACGTGTCGATCGCGTCGTACTCGCGGTCGAGGAGGCTCTCCGTCTGTTCCGCGTCCTCGTGGATGCCGCAGAACTTGGAGCCAGGACGGGCCATGTTGCGGCACTGGGTCCCGTTCTCAGAGACATAGGCGCAGCGGACGGCGGCGCTTTGGTCCTCGTCGATGAGGTCCTCGGCGGCCTCGGCCTTCTTGCGCATCTTGGCGATGAGGTCGCGGGCGATTCCCTCGCTCTTGATGTCGATATGGTAGCCGGTGAGCCGTGCGGCGAGGCGGGCGTTCTGGCCCTCCTTGCCGATGGCCAGGGAGAGCTGGTCGTCGGGCACGATCACCGTGGCGTAGGTGTGCTCTGGGTCGACGATGACGCGCGTCACCTTGGCGGGCGACAGGGCGTTGGCCACGCGCTTCGCGGGGTCGTCGCTCCACAGCACGACGTCCACGCGCTCGCCGCGGAGCTCGGAGACGACGGTGCGCACGCGGCTGCCCTTGGGGCCGACGCAGGCGCCCACGGGGTCGAGACGGTCGTCCAGGGAGCTCACGGCCACCTTGGAGCGGCGGCCGGGCTCACGGGCGATGGACTCGATCTCCACGACGCCGTCGTAGATCTCGGGCACCTCGAGCTCGAAGAGCCTGCGGATGAGGTCGGGGTGGGAGCGGGAGACCACGATGGAGGGGCGGGAAAACTCGCCGCGGACCGGCTGGATGCGGGCCTGGGGGTCGCGGACCTCGATGATGAGGGCCTTGATGCGGTCGCCGTGGCGGTAGCGCTCGCCGGCGGGGCGCTCGTTTCGCTCCTGGCGCTCCTCGTTGTTCTTGCGAAGGTCGAAGTGGGGCAGCTCGGCCTCGATGCCCTCGCGGATCTTGATGATGGTGAAGTCGGGGACCGACTGGATGACGGTGCCGGTGATGATGTCGCCCACGCGCTCGGAGAACTCCTCGTAGATCATCTGGCGGGCGGCGTTGCGGGTGATGGCGGCAATCTCGCTCTTGGCATGGAGCGCGGCGATGCGGGAGATGCCGGGGTCGTCCACGGCCTCCTCGGCAAATTCCATGTACTCGCCGGTCTCCGGGTCGGGCTCGCCCTCGGGGACGAGGCGATAGAGGAAGAACTTGCCGGAGGTGCGATCGATGGTGACCTTGGCGCCGTCGGGGAAGCGGTCGGGGTCGAGGTCGGCGTAGCTCTTGGCAAGGGACTGCTCGAGGCGGTCGAGCAGGTAGAGCTCGTCGATGTGCTTCTCATGGCACAGCGCCATGAGGGCCTCCATCATCTCGTTGTTCTTCTCGTTCTCATGGGTAGCGGCCATCGATGGCACCCCTTTCTCTCGCGGGCGACATGGAAAAGACAGGGCGGCTCCGCGACAGAGCCTCCCGTAGGGTTAAAAGACGGGCTTCAGCCTTGCAGACTGAATCTCGGCCAGAGGCAGGGCGTGCCGGCCGTCGTCGCACTCCACAAGGACATCGCCGTCCTTGAAGCCCAAAAGCGTGCCCGTGAACGTGCGGCGCCCCTCGTGGCCGGCCATGCGAACCTGCACGGCGTCGCCGCAGAAGCGCTCGAAGTCGGACGCGCGGCGCAGCGGGCGGTCGAGGCCGGGCGACGAGACCTCGAGCGAGTAGGAGCCGGGAAACGGGTCCACAACCTCCACGACCTCGCCGATCCAGCCGCTGTGCGAGGCGACCTCGTCGAGGGAGATGGGCTCGCCGGGCTCGGCGCGGTCGATGCGCACCCGCACGACGGGCGCCTTGGAAGCGCCGACCACCTCGACGTCCACAATGTCGGCCCCATGGGAGCCGCCTTCGGCCTCGAGGGCGTCGAGCAAGCGCGCACGAACGTCATTGACTGCCATGGCCCACCTTCCCAAAAAAAGGAAGCGGGGCGACGAACGCTCCCACTTCCCGATTGAACTGCATGTTTACCGTGCCCAGTATGGCACGGCCCCCATATGACCGTCAAGTCTCCACAAACGCCCGACCCCTAGGACTCGACGCGATAGGTGGGCACGTCGCACTGGGGGTCGTAAAACGTCAGGAGCCGCCCCTCGTCGTCGAAGGTCATGCTGACGCGGTGCACGTCGTCGGACGTCACGCCCCGGTACCCCTCGCCTAGAGGCGTCCAGTCCCAGTGGACCGACACCTGGGCCTCGGCGGAGGACCCGTCGTCGGACACGGTCAGGGAGACCGAGTTCACCGAGCGCGGCAAAGACTGGATGCGCGCGTCCACGCCCTCGTGGCCGCCCGCCGCCTTCACCATGCCGTACCAGACGTCCTGGGCGCTCTTTCCTGCGAACGGTGACGAGGGTGACAGAAGCGGCAGGAGCCCCTGGCCGATCGAGTCGCCCGAGGGCGTGGCGTTGTAGACCGCGGCGATGGCCTTCTCGGCCGTGTCCTCGGACAGGGTCTTGCGCTGGGAGATGACGCCTATCTTTACCTTCTCGCCAGGCGCCACGGCAGTGCCGGCCGCCGGATCCACCGAGACGACGCTGCCGACGGCCTTGCCGGCCTCATGGGGCACGTCCACCACCCCGTAGCCGAGCCCCGCCGCAGAAAGGGCCGCCACGGCCTCCTGACGTGTCTTCCCCACCACGTCGGGCACGCGAGGCCTCCTCGTCACGTAGAGCGTCACCGTGGTGTCGCCCACCACCTCGCGGCCCGCCTTGAGCGAGGCAGAGCTCACAACGCCGTCCTCGCCGTCGCCGGCGCGCTCCTCGACGGCATAGGAAACGCCGGCCTCGTCCAGGGCCTTCTCGGCCTCCTCCAGCGTCTTGCCGGAAACGTCGGGCATCGTGCGGGCGGAGGCCACCTTCAAAAGGGCCGTGCCGCCGCCCTCGGGCACGTGGGCAGAGACGACGATGCCCGCCTTGGCGCTCTTGTCCACCGTGTCCTCGCGCGACACGTCGTAGCCAAGGGATTTGAGCTCCCGCTCGGCCCGCTCGTAGCGCCAGCCCACAACGTCGGGGACGTGCTTCATCGTGCCCTGGGCCCAGCGCAGCGTCCAGGCCATGCCAAAGCAGAACGCCACGACGAGGACCAAGGCGAGCGCAAGCTGGAGCCTGCGGCGGCCCTTCCCCTTTGCGCTCCCCTTGCCGATGCCCGTGAGGCCCTCGACGGAGCGCCGGGACGCGCCGGCGTCCCGAGCGCCCGAGACAAGGGCGGAATCGCGCAGATTGGCGCCGCACGCAGGGCATCGGGCCGGGAGCAGATTGTCTCCCAAGTCCTTACCGCATTGGGGGCACTTCATGGGTCGACCTCTCGGATGGGCGCCTTTTTTGGACACGGGACCCGAAAAAGGCGCAGGTGTACATGGACTCTTTCAGAGAATATATCGAATCTGCGCGATTCGGGGAAATTCCGGCCAAAGAAAGTGTGAGGCCCGCCTCGAGAAGGAGCGGGCCTCAAAGGCTACTTGGCAACGATGTTGACGAGCTTTCCTGGGACGACAACGACCTTGACGACGTTTTTGCCCTCGATCTGGGAGGTCGCCGCCTCCAGGGCCGCCCGCTCGAGCTCCTCGCGGCCCGCGTCGCGGGGAACGGTGACGCGGGCGCGGACCTTGCCGAGCACCTGCACGGCGATCTCCACCGTGTCCTCCTGGGTGAGCGCGGGATCGAACGTGGGCCACGGCTCGTTGTACATGGAGCGGTCGAGGCCCAGCGCCTCGCTCGAGAGCTCATCCGCCCAGTGGGGGCAGACCGGGGAGAGCATGGCAACCAGGTCGTGGGCGTAGCGGAACATGAGCGCGCCGTCGCGCTTGGCAGGCTCCGTGGCGGCGAGATAGGCGTTGCCTGCGTTCATGAGCTCCATGAGCGCGGAGATGGCCGTGTTGTATTGGCGGCGGCCGTAGTCCTCCGTGCACTTGATGCCCAGGCGGTGGATGGTGCGAAGCAGCTTCTTGCCCTCGTCGTCAAGGGCGTCGAGGTCGGGCTCGGCACCAGCGACGGCGCAGGCAGACGCCTCCCAGACGCTTCTCCAGGCGCGCTTGAGGAAGCGGTTGCAGCCGGCGACGGCCTGGGGGTCCCAGTCGAAGTCCTTCTCGGGCGGCGCGATGAAGAGGATGGCAAGGCGCATGGTGTCGGCGCCGTAGGGGCCGATGACGCTTGCCGGGGCCACCACGTTGCCCTTGGACTTGGACATGACCTCGCCGTTCTCGTCCTTGACCATGCCCTGGCAGAGCAGGTCCGAGAAGGGCTCGTCGCAAGAGACCATGTCCAGGTCGCGCATGACCTTGGTCCAGAAGCGCGAGTAGAGCAGGTGCAGGATGGCATGCTCGATGCCGCCGATGTAGTTGTCCACCGGCATCCAGCGGTCGGCGGCCGCGCGGCCCACGGGCTCATGCTCGTTGTGGGGGTCGCAGTAGCGCAGGTAGTACCAGCTGGAGTCGGTGAAGGTGTCCATGGTGTCCGTCTCGCGGCGGGCAGGGGCCCCGCACACAGGACAGGTGGTCTCATAGAACTCGGGGCACTCGGCCAGGGTCTCCCCCGCCGCGAGGTCGAGCCCCTCGGGCAGCGTGACCGGGAGCTGGTCTTCGGGCACTGGCACGATGCCGCAGTGCTCGCAATGGACGGCCGGGATGGGGTTGCCCCAGTAGCGCTGGCGGCTAATGAGCCAGTCGCGCAGGCGGAAGTTCACGGCCTTACGGGCAAGCCCACGCTCGGCGAGCAAGTCGATGACGGCCTTGGCCGCCTCGGAGTGCTTGCCGCCGCGCATGCCGGTGATGGGGCCCGACTGCACCATGAGGCCCTCGGCGGCCATGGCATGGTCCCAGGCAACGTCTGTCACCACGAGGTCGGTCTGGCCCGAGAGCTCGGCAAAGAGCGGGTCGTCCTCGGAAAGGATGATGGGCGGCACGGGCAGGCCGTACTTGCGGGCAAACTGGAAGTCGCGCTCGTCTCCGCAGGGCACGCCCATGACGGCGCCGGTGCCGTAGTCGGTGATGACGTAGTCGGCCACCCAGACGGGCAGCAGGCGGCCGTTCACCGGGTTCACCATGTAGCGGCCGGTGAAGGCCCCGTGCTTCTCAAACTCGGAGGACTGCCTGTCGACGGCGCTCGTGGCCTCGGCGATGTCGATGACCTCCTGCACGGCGGCCTCGTACTCCGTGCCGTCCACGAGCTCGTGGACGAGGGGGTACTCGGGCGCCAGCAGAAAGAAGCTCGCGCCGTAGAGGGTGTCGGGGCGCGTGGTGAAGACGGTCACCTTGAGGTCGGTGGGCTTGCCGGAGGCGTCCGCCAGCGCGAAGTCGATCTCGGCGCCCTCGGACTTGCCGATCCAGTTGCGCTGCATCTGCTTGACGCGCTCGGGCCAGTGGTCGAGGCGGTCGATGTCGTCGAGCAGCTCCTCGGCGTAGTCGGTGATCCTGAGATACCACTGGGTGAGCTCGCGGCGCTCGGGCACGGTCCCGCACCGCCAGCACACCCCGTCGGTCACCTGCTCGTTGGCGAGCACCGTGTTGCAGGTGGGGCACCAGTTGACCGGGGAGTTGCGGCGCTCCACAAGCCCCTTCTCCCACATCTTGAGGAAGAGGTACTGGCCCCAGCGGTAGTACGAGGGGTCGCAGGTCTTGACCATGCGGTCGTAGTCGTAGGAGAAGCCCATGCGACGCATGGTGGCCACGGCCTGGTCGATGTTGCCGTAGGTCCACTTGGCAGGCTGCGTGTGATGCTTGATGGCGGCGTTCTCGGCCGGCAGGCCGAAGGCGTCAAAACCGATGGGGTGCAAGACGTCGAAGCCTTCCATGTGCGCCTGCCTGGCCATGGCGTCGCCGATGGTGTAGTTGCGGGCATGGCCCATGTGAAGGTCGCCGGAAGGGTACGGGAACATCTCGAGCACGTACTTCTTGGGGCGGCCGTCATCGGCCGCGCGGAAGAGGCCCTGCTCGTCCCAGATGCGCTGCCACTTCTCCTCGATGGCGCCGGCGTCGTAGGCAGGAACGCCCCCTTCGGTCTCAATTCTCTCGCTCACAGGTCTCCTTTTGAGGGTGAGGGTGGTCTTGAAAACAGCGGGCCCCTAGTTGAACAGCACCTGCTGGGTGGTGTCCTTGAGCACGACATCGTGGGCGCCGCCCTCCACAAGCGACGTGGCCGACACGAGGGTGAGGCGGGCCTTCTCCTTGAGCTCCGGAAGCGTGAGGGCACCGCAGTTGCACATCGTGGAGCGAATCTTGAGCAGCGAGTTCTGCACGCCGTCGCGCAGGGGCCCGGCATAGGGGACGTAGGAGTCCACGCCCTCGACGAAGGAGAGCTTCTTGTCTCCGCCCAGGTCGTAGCGGGCCCAGTTGCGTGCGCGCGCGGAGCCCTCGCCCCAGTACTCCTTCATGTAGGAGCCGTTGACCGTGACGCGCTCCGTGGGGCTCTCGTCGAAGCGGGCGAAGTAGCGGCCCAGCATGAGGAAATCGGCGCCCATGGCCAGCGCCAGGGTCATGTGGTAGTCGTAGACGATGCCGCCGTCGGAGCACACCGGGACGTAGACGCCGGTCTCCTCAAAGTAGCGGTCGCGGGCCTCGCAGACGTCGATGAGGGCCGAGGCCTGGCCGCGGCCGATGCCCTTCTGCTCGCGGGTGATGCAGATGGAGCCGCCGCCGATTCCAACCTTGACGAAGTCGGCGCCCGCCTCGGCCAGAAAGCGGAAACCCTCGGCGTCCACCACGTTGCCGGCGCCCACCTTGACGTCGTCGCCGTAGTTGTCCCTGATCCAGGCAAGGGTGCGCGACTGCCACTCGGAGAAGCCCTCCGAGGAGTCGATGCACAGGGCGTCGGCGCCCGCCTCCACGAGCAGGGGCACGCGCTCGGCGTAGTCGCGCGTGTTGATGCCGGCGCCCACGATGTAGCGCTTGGAGGAGTCCAAAAGCTCGTTGGGGTTGGACTTGTGCGAGTCGTAGTCCTTGCGGAACACGAGGCCCACGAGCGTGCCGTCGGCGTTGACGATGGGCAGCTGGTTGAGCTTGTGCTCCCAAATGATGTCGTTGCACTCGGAGAGGGTGGCGTCGGCGGAAGCGGCCACCACGCGGTCGACGGGGGTCATGAAGTCGCGGACGGGCTTGTCGGCGGCGTCGCGGCTCGGGCGGTAGTCGCGGGAGGTGACGATGCCGAGGAGCCTGCCGTGGGGGCCGCCGTCGTCGGTGACGGGCATGGCGGAGTGGCCCGTGCGCTCCTTCAGGCGCATGACCTCGGCCAGGGTCATGTCGGGCGTGAGGTTGGAGTCGGAGACGACCACGCCGGCCTTGTAGCTCTTGACCTCGCGCACCATGCGCGCCTCGTCCTCGGCGGTCTGGGAGCCGTAGATGAAGCTCATGCCGCCCTCCTGCGCCAGGGCGATGGCCAGGCGGGGGCCGGAGACCGACTGCATGATGGCCGACACCATGGGGGTGTTGAGGGTGATGGCGGGTTTCTCGCCGCGCTTGAACTTGACCAAGGGACAGCTGAGGCTCACGTTCCCGGGGACGCATTCTGCAGAGGAGTACCCGGGCACCAGAAGATACTCGGAGAAGGTGTGCGACTCACCGGGGAAGAACGTTGCCATGGCAGCTCCTTAGCTCACGGGTTGGTCCCTGTGCGCCCAGCGCACAGCGGTACCGATTGATGATAGCGCACCCGCAAGGGAGCTGCGCAGCGTCAGTCGCCCGTGACCTGATTGACCGACATGGCGAACTCGTGCTTTGTGGGCACCCACTCCACCTTCTTGAACAGAGCGATCACCGTGATGGGGATGTAGGTCATCATGAAGACGGGAAACGTCAGCACGTTGGTCCAGACGCGCCAGCGCTTCGTG
This sequence comes from Atopobiaceae bacterium 24-176, assembly GCA_041225335.1. Classification (GTDB taxonomy): domain Bacteria; phylum Actinomycetota; class Coriobacteriia; order Coriobacteriales; family Atopobiaceae; genus Granulimonas. The sequence goes on from JBCLSF010000002.1 coordinate 22,200, forward strand.
GCGTGGATGTGCTTGCGCTCGGCGACGGTGGTGAGCAGGGCCAGGATGAAAAAGACCATGTACATGGACGCGAACGTCATGATGAGCGAGCCCACGCACATGGAGAGCTCGGCCTGGGTGGCCAGAAAGCCATGGCTGATGCTACCCACCACGAGGTAGCTCATGTTCACCATGGCCGAGAGCAGGGTCAAGATCATGCCCGGGGCGATGGTCATGAGCATGTCGTAGCTCGAGAAGCGCCCTCCCCCGATGCCGCGGGCCAAGTCGCCGCCGTAGGAGAAGAACACCTGGTAGAAGCCTTTGGTCCAGCGCATGCGCTGGATCCAGGACGCCTTGAGGGTCACGGGCTGTTCGTCGAAGAACTCGGCGGGGGCGTAGGCGATGCGGATGCCGTTGGCGGCGCAGAACGTGGAGAACTGGATGTCCTCCGTGAGGGTGTGAAAGGCCCAGCCGTGCATGGAGCGGATGATCTTGTTGGACACCATCCATCCCGACCCCGAGATAGCGCAGCCTGTGCCCAGCATCATGCGGGCGTTGTTGAGGAAGCGCGCCTCCCGCAAGAACCAGATGCCGTAGGCCGAGCTGATCCACGAGGAGTCGAAGTTCTTGGAGTTGCGGTAGCTCGTGGCGGCGAGGTAGCCCAGGTCCACCACCTTGTTCATCTGCTTCACGTAGTCCTTGGACAGAAGGTTGTCGGCGTCGAAGATGATGAAGGCGTCGTAGTAGTCGTCCCCCCGCTCGTTGAGCACGTTGTCAAAGCCCATGTCGAGCGCCCAGCTCTTGCCCTTGCGGGCGAGGTCGTTGCGCTCGTAGACAAAGGCGCCGGCCTCCCTGGCGGCGTCGGCAGTGGAGTCGGTGCAGGCGTCGGCCACGACGTAGACGTCGATGAGCTCCGCCGGGTAGTCCTGCTCCTTGATGGAGCGCACGAGCTGGCCGATGACCAGCTCCTCGTTGTGCGCGGCGATCATGAAGGCGTAGCGGTGGTTCTTCTTGGCCTCGGGCAGGTCGATCTCGCCGCGCTTGAGCCCCACGAGGAAGTACACGATCTGGTAAAAGAACGCGACGGTGAAGAACAGGAAGATGATCATGTTGAACACGACGATGGGCGTGATGCCAAGGCGGGTGAGCTCCACGACGCTCCTTTTTTTCGGGTCAGGCTCCGTGCGCTGCGAGCGCGCAGACGATGCGCTCCCCCGCCTCCGTGCGGCCCATGGAGCGGTCCTCGAGGCGGGCGAGGACGCAGGACAGATCGCCGGGCAGCGTGTCGGCAAGGCACAGGGTCTCGCCGGTGCGGGGATGATCGAACTCTATATGCCACGAATGGAGGAATTGTCGTTCAAGGCCGAGGTTGCGGCGTCCGTCGCCGGCCCCATAGACCGGGTCGCCCACCACCGGATGGTGGATATGGGCCATGTGGACACGGATTTGATGCGTGCGGCCCGTATAGAGGTGGCACTCCAGCAGGGAGTAGCCCTCGTCCTTGGGCCCGGCCTCAAAGCGCTCCAACGTGGTGAACGTGGTAATGGCCTCCCTCGACCCGGGGGCGTCTGTGGCCGTCATGCGCAGGCGGTCGCGGGTGGAACGGGCGATGCCCACGTCGATAAGGCCGGTGTCGGGGGCCACGTAGCCCTGCACGAGCGTGATGTAGCGCCGGTCGAGCGTGCGCATGCGAATGAGGTCCTGGAGCGCCTTTTGGGTGACATCGTCTTTGGCCGCCACCATGAGCCCGGACGTGTCGCGGTCAAGGCGGTGGACGATGCCGGGGCGGTCCTCCCCCTGGAGCGTCCCGAGGTGCCCGTAGCCGCAGCGGGCCACCAGCGCGTTGGCCAGTGTGTCGTCTGTGTGGCCGGGGCTGGGGTGGCACACGAGCCCCGCCTGCTTGGAGAGGACGAGCAGGTACTCGTCCTCAAAACGCACGTCGAGCTCGATGGGCGTGGGCCGCAGAAGGCCCTCCCCCGCCGCAGGCTCCTCGGGCTCAGACAGCGACACCTGCAGCATGTCGCCCATATAGACCGGCTCGCTCTTGGAACGCACGCACACGCCGTTGACCCTCACCCGGCCTTCGGCCACGAGCTTGGCACAGGCGCTGCGGCTGGGCATGGCGTCGAAGGAGGCAAGGCAGACGTCGACGCGCGACCCGTCGCCCTTGTCGTCCACCATGAGGTTCACGATGCGATCAGCCACGGCGACCGTCCTTGGGCCCGCGCAGGCGCTCGGCCGCCGAGCCTGGCGCACCCTCGCCGCGGGACACCGAGCGGGCGGCGCGGCCGTCTTTGGCCTCGCCCTCCTTCGCACGGCGCGCGTCCCAAAGGTACATGAGCGCGATGCCTGCGCCCACACCCGTGCAGACGAAGATGTCGGCGACGTTGAACACGGCGAAGTCCATGAAGGTGGTGGCGAAGAAGTCGCAGACCCATCCCCGGCTCATCCGGTCGATGAGGTTGCCCACGCCTCCGCCCATCACAAGGCCGGCGCACACCACAAGGGAGACGGGCAAATCGCGGGTGCGCCAAAGGGCCGCAACCACCGCGACGCAGACCGCGACGCAGATGAGCACGAACACCCAACCGGCCCCCTCGCCCAGCGAGAAGGCGGCGCCGGTGTTACGCACCAAAAGCAGGTCCATGACGCCCGGGACGAGCGTCACGGGCCTGCCTAGCACGAGGTTTTCCAAGGCGAGCGCCTTGGCCGCCTGATCGAGGGCGACGCAGGCGGCCGCTATGGAGAGGGCCAGGCCCATGCGGGCGCCCCTGCCGAGGGACCTACGCATCTCCCTCCAGCGCGTCTAGGGCCTCATGGCAGCGGTCGCACAGGCCGTCCTCGCCAAGCTCGCGCCAGTTCCAGCAGCGCGGGCACTTCTCGCCGTGGGCGGGGGCCACCTCAACGGACAGCTCCTCGCCGGCTGCGAGCTCCACCTCGGAGCACACAAGGTACTCGGCCACGTTGCCCGCCATGGGGGCGAGAAGGTCTAAGGCCTCCTGGGGCAGTGTCACGCGCGCCCACGTGGCCTGGGTGGTCTTCTCCTGGACGACGCCTGTGGCCTGTGCCTCCTCGTAGGCCTTCGTATAGGCGTTGCGCACGTCGGTGAGCACGCGGTAGGCAGGCAGCCACCGGTCGCGCTCAGAGGCGTCCATGGGCGCCTCGTACCAAGACAGGAGCGCCGCGAACTCCTTGCCCTCGCGCATGGAGGCTGGGACGTAGGCCATGACCTCGTCGCAGGTGTAGGCAAGGATAGGCTGCAGATCGTGCAGCAGCATGGACAGGATGTGGTACCAGGCGGTCTGGGCGCTGCGCCGCGACGCCGCGTCGGGGGCGTCGCAATACATGCGGTCCTTCGTGGCGTTGAGATAGCCGTTGGAGAGCTCGGTCACCACGTAGTCGTAAAGCAGGCGGTACACCTGGCTGAAGCGGTACTCGCCGTAGGCCTCCTCCACCTGGGAGTGCACCTCCGAAAGACGGGCAAGGGCCAGGCGGTCGAGGGCGCAAAGCTCCGAGACGGGCAGGCCGTCGGAGTCGAGGTCAAACTGGCCCTCGAGCTCTCCGAGCAAGAAACGGAACGTGTTGCGGAAGCGGCGGTAGGCGTCGGACACGCGGTCGAGAATCTGCCGGTCGCAAGCCATGTCGGAGGTGGAGTCCACCGAGGCCACCCAGAGGCGCACGATGTCGGCCCCCAGGGTGTCAAAAATCTCGTTGGGGTCGATGACGTTGCCGAGCGACTTGCTCATCTTGCGGCCCTGGCCGTCAAGCGTGAAGCCCAACGTGAGCACGCCCCTGAAGGGCGGGCAGGAGTAGGCGCCCATGGAGGTGAGCAGCGAGCTCTGGAACCAGCCGCGGTGCTGGTCGGAGCCCTCCACGTAGAGGTCGGCCGGGAAGTCGAGCTCCTCGCGGCCCTTGAGCACCGCGGTGTGGGAGACACCCGAGTCCCACCAGACGTCCAGGATGTCGCGGTCGGGCACGAGATGGTGGCCGCCGCACTCGGGGCACACGTCGGCGTCGCCGAGGTAGCTTGCCGGGTCATCGGTGTACCAGGCGTCGGAGCCCTTCTCGTGGAACAGGGCGATAACTGCATCGAGCGTGCCGTCGTTCATGACCGAGGCGCCGCAGTCGGCGCAGGTAAAGGACGGGATCGGGACGCCCCAAACGCGCTGGCGCGACAGGCACCAGTCGGGGCGGCCCTCCACCATGGCGCGGATGCGCTTGGCAGAGGATGCGGGGTACCACCGGACCTCGTGCTCGATGGCGTCGAGGGAGCGCTCGCGCAGGCCGGTGTCGTCCATGGAGACGAACCACTGGTCGGTGGCGCGGAAGATGACCGGGTTCTTGCAGCGCCAGCAGTGCGGGTAGCTATGGTCGATGGTACCCGCGTGCACAAGGACGCCGCGGTCGGAAAGCCACTGGATGATCTTGGGGTTGGCCTCAGTCACCTCCATGCCGCTCCACGGGCCGCCCGTGCCCCAGGTGTCGCCGGAGTAGAAGCGCCCGTCGTCGTCCACGGGCATGACCACGGGGATGCCCGCCGCAACGCCGGCATAGAAGTCGTCGGCGCCATGGCCGGGCGCGATGTGGACGATGCCGGTGCCGTCCTCGGTGCCCACGTAGTCGGCCAGGATGACCGGGCAGAGCACGTCGTCAAAGATCGGCTGGTGGTAATGCAGCCCGGCAAGCTCCTCGGCCTTTGCGCGCCACGGCTCGCCGTCGGTCTCCACAAGGGCATAGTCCCAGCCGGCAACCTCGGCGACATGGGAGGCAAGCTCCTCGAGCACGATGTAGGCGCGGCCGTCATGGGCAAGGGCCACATAGGTTGCCTCAGGCTTCATGGCCACGGCGGCGTTGGCGGGCAGCGTCCACGGCGTGGTGGTCCAGATCATGACGGAGACGGGCATGCCAGCGGCATCAAGGCCGGCCGGCACGTCCTCCATGGCATAGGCCACGTAGATGGAGGGGCCGCGCACGTCGGCGTACTCAATCTCGGCCTCGGCGAGGGCCGTGTGGCAGTGGCAGCACCAATGCACCGGCTTTCTGCCGCGGTAGATGGCACCGGTGTCCCAGATGCGCTTGAAGACCTCGATGTCGGCGGCGTCATGCTCGTTGGAGAGCGTGAGGTAGGGGTGGTCCCAGTCGCCGAGGACGCCAAGGCGGCGGAAGCCCTGGCGCTGAAGGTCGATGTTCTCAACGGCGAACTTGCGGCACAGGGAGCGGATCTCAGAGGGGTCGGTGGCGTTGAAGCGCTTGGTGCCCAGGTGCTCCTCAACCTTGTGCTCGATGGGCTGGCCGTGGCAGTCCCAGCCGGGAACGTAGTTGACCTCGCGGCCGCGCATGATCTGGTAGCGGTTAATGAAGTCCTTCACCGTCTTGTTGAGGGCGTGGCCCAGGTGGATGGGGCCGTTGGCGTAGGGAGGACCGTCGTGGAGGACAAAGGGCTCATGGCCGCGGTTCTGCTCGCACGCCAAGCCGTAGACATCGGCCTCCTCCCAGCGGGCGAGGCGCTTGGGCTCAGAGGCGGCTAGGCCGGCGCGCATGGGGAAGTCTGTCTTGGGAAGGTTGGTGGTCTTCTTGTAGCTGTTGGCCATGGGCCACTCTCCAGACGGATGACGTGTGTGCACATGTGCAAGAGATAGTACCACTGCGCAGGTTGGGCGGGCTGCCCGGATACTCCTCCGCCGGCGTGATAGGGTTGACCACGATATGCGAGTCATTCAAAGGAGGGCCATGGAACCCGTCGACACCGAGGGGCGCTTCCTCGAGCTTCTGAGCGAGCAGTTCCCAATGAGGCAGTCGGTCTTCACCGAGATCATCAACCTCGAGGCGATCCTCGGCCTCCCCAGGGCCACCGAGCACTTCATGAGCGACGTCCACGGCGAGTACGAGGCCTTCGAGCACATCCTCAACAACTGCTCGGGCGTCATCCGAGAGCGGGTCCGCGCCGAGTTTGGCGACGAGCTGTCCCAGGCCGAGCAGGACGATTTGTGCACCCTCATCTACTACCCCGAGGAGAAGCTTGCCAAGACCGAGGCCGACCTCGGGGGGATGGACCTGGCGTGGTGGCGCGTGCACCTCCTGCGCCTCTTGCGGGTGGCCAAGCACTTCGCCTCCGCCTACACCCAGTCCAAGGTGCGCAAGTCCATGCCTGTCTCCTACGCCTACATCATCGACGAGCTGCTCCGCGACCAGGCGGGGCAGTCGGAGGAACGCTCCCGCTACCACGAGCGCATCGTGGACACCATCGTGGACACCGGCAGCGGCCCCGACTTCGTGGAGTCGCTCGCCGCCCTCATCAAGCGCCTCGCCGTGGACCGGCTCCACATCGTGGGAGACCTCTTCGACCGCGGCCCCCATGCCGACCGCATCTGCGACCGCCTTTTGGAGATGCCCTCCTGCGACGTGCAGTGGGGCAACCACGACATCGTGTGGATGGGCGCGGCCGCAGGGTCTCTTGCCTGCCAGGCGGCCGTGGTGCGCAACAACCTGCGCTACGGGGCCCTCTCCATACTCGAGAGCTCCTACGGCGTCTCCATGCGCGAGCTCGCGCTCTTTGCCGAGCGCACCTACCGCGCCGGCGACGCGCTCTCCCCCATCGACAAGGCCATCTCCGTCATCCTTTTCAAGCTGGAGGGCCAGCTCATCCGGCGCAACCCCGACTTTGCCATGGAGGGGCGCCTGCTGCTGCCCCTCGTGGACGTGGAGGGCGACTGCGTCCATTTGCCCAGCGGCGACGCACCGCTCGTGACCGTGGACTTCCCCACCTTGGACCCGGCCGACCCTTTGGCCCTCACCCCGGGCGAGCAGGAGGTGGTGGAGGCCATGGCCGAGGCCTTCGCCGACTCCGAGCGCCTGAGGCGCCACGTCTCCTTCCTGTACGAGCGGGGCAGTCTCTACCGCATCTCCAACGACAACCTGCTCTTTCATGCCTGTGTTCCCATGACCGAGGGCGACGGGCTTTTCCGCACCGTCGAGCTTCAGGGGCGGCGCCTGGCCGGCAGGGACCTGTTCGACTGGCTCGACCGCGAGGCGAGGCAGGCGTGGATGGAGCCCGACCAGGAGAACCTCGACCTCATGTACTACCTGTGGTGCGGACCGGCCTCGCCCCTCTCCGGCAGGGTCATGAAGACCTTCGAGCGCACGTTCGTTGCCGACAAGACCACCTGGACCGAGCCCCGCGACCCCTATTGGGAGCTCACGGAGTCGCCGTCGGTGTGCAAGCAGGTGCTGAGGGAGTTCGGCGTGAGCCCCGAGCACGGCCACATCGTCAACGGCCACACGCCCGTGAAGGCGAGCTCCGGGGAGACCCCTGTGCGCTCCTGCGGCAAGCTCGTGGTCATCGACGGCGGCTTTTGCACGGCCTACCACAAGACCACGGGCATCGCGGGCTACACCCTCATCTCCGACTCGTCGGGCCTGCGCATCAAGGCGCACCGCGCCTTCACCTCCATCGAGGACGTCCTCGACCTCAACGCCGACATCATGAGCGAGACCGACCGCTTCGAGCTCTCCGAGAGGCCCCTGCTCGTGGAGGACAGCGACACCGGCGCAAAGATCCGCCAGCGCATCGTGGAGCTGCGCAGGCTCCTGGACGCCTACAACTCCGGCTCCCTCAAGGAGCGGGCCGCACGCGGCTAGCGAGCAGGCATCAGGCCGCGAGCCCCCACAGCCGCCCACGGGCCTGAAAGCGCTGGAGGGTACCGGCGGACGAAGAAGAAAAAGACCCTGACGCGGATAATCCGCGCCAGGGCCCGGCAGGACGGCCAGAAAGACAAAGCCTAGGACTCGTCCTTCCCCTTGGGAAGAAAGTCGTTGTCGCGGGTGAAGATGGCCATGAACTCCTCGCCGGTGATGGTCTCCTTCACCTGGAGATAGCGAGCCAGCTCGTGGAGCTTGAACTGGTTCTCCCGCAGGATCTTGAGGGCGTTTTGATGGGCCTCCTCGACGATGCGCATGACCTCGTCGTCGATCTCCTGGGCCGTGCCCTCGGAGCACGTGAGGGCCGCGTCGCCGCCGAGGTAGCGGTTCTGCACCTGGCCCAAGGCCACCATGCCAAAGCGGTCGCTCATGCCGTACTGGGTCACCATGTTGCGGGCGAGCTTGGTGGCGCGCTCGATGTCGTTGGAGGCGCCGGTGGTGACTTCCTTGAAGATGAGCTCCTCGGCCGAGCGACCGCCGCACATGACGGCGATCTGCTCCATGGCCTCCTGCTTGGTCACCAGGTAGTGCTCGTCCTCCTCTACCTGCATGGTGTAGCCGAGGGCGCCCGAGGTGCGCGGCACGATGGTGATCTTGGAAACGGGCGCCTGGCCTTTCTGGGCGGCCGCCACCATGGCGTGACCGATCTCGTGGTAGGCCACGATCTTCTTCTCCTTGTCGGAGAGCACCGTGGACTTGCGCTTCTCGCCGGCGATGACCACCTCCACCGACTCCTGGATATCCTCCTGGGTCACGCGGGAGCGACCCATGCGGACGGCGCGGAGGGCGGCCTCGTTGATGATGCTGGAAAGGTCGGCGCCGGAAGCGCCTGGGGTGGCCCGGGCGATGACGTCGAGATCGATGGAGCCCTCCATCTTCACGTCGTCGGCGTGCAGGGCGAGGATGGCCTTGCGGCCGGCGAGGTCGGGCAGCTCCACGGGAACGCGGCGGTCGAAGCGTCCCGGGCGCAACAGGGCCGGGTCGAGGGTGTCGGGCCGGTTGGTGGCGCCGATGACGACGATGCCCTTGTGGTTGTCGAAGCCGTCCATCTCCGTAAGCAGCTGGTTCAGGGTCTGCTCGCGCTCGTCGTTGGTGGAAAGGCCGGCGTCGCGGCGCTTGCCCACGGTATCGATCTCGTCGATGAAAACGATGCAGGGGGCCTTCTCGTTGGCCTGCTTGAAGAGGTCGCGCACCTTGGCGGCGCCGCGGCCCACGAACATCTCAACGAACTCGGAGCCCGAGATGGAAAAGAAGGGCACCTTGGCCTCGCCGGCCACCGCCTTGGCCAGAAGCGTCTTGCCGGTGCCCGGAGGGCCCACGAGCAGGGCGCCGCGGGGCAGCTTGGCGCCGATGGCCTCGTAGCGTTGGGGCTTCTCAAGAAAGCTCACGAGCTCCGCCAGAGACTCCTTGGCCTCGTCCTGGCCGGCGACGTCCTTGAAGGTGACGCCCGTCTCCTTCTCGGCCACGACCTTGGCACCGGACTTGCCGAAGCCGCCCAGGCCTCCCCCGCCAAAGCTCATGGAGGGGCCGTCGTCGCCCATGGACTTCTTGAGCTGGCGGTTGAGGAACCAGCCTCCAAGGATGAGCAGCAGGATGGGCAGCCCGTAGATCATGAGGGCGTAGAGCAGCATGTTGGACGACTCGTCGGGGATCTCGGCAGCAAACTGCACGTTGTGGTCCTCGAGGCGCTGCACGAGCGTCGTGTCGTTGGGGAAGGCGTTGCAGCGGTAGGTCTGTGCGGCGTCGCCCTCCCCCGAGACGAAGAGGATGGAATCGTTGTTGGTGTTGAGCTGAACCTTCTTAACCTTGTTGTCGTCGACCATGGAGATGAAGGTGGAGTAGTCCACTTCTTTGACCGTCTGGCCGACCACGTTGGGATACACCACGGAACGCAAGACCACGACCACGACCACTGCGATGATGGCGTAGAGCATCATCGACTGTCGCTTCTTCTTGTTATCCATGGGCACCTCCTCACTGGGTCGCAGGCGGGGCTGGCCCCGCGGAACATACGTTTGGACATTCAAACATATTGTGAGTCGCCCTGACGCAGGTCCGCTGCCGAGACACCAGAACAAACACAAGCGGAGCCGAAGGCTAGCCCCTGCAGTACTGCCAGAAGAAGACGGCGCTTGCGGCAGCCACGTTCAAAGAGTCGATGCCGTGGGCCATGGGGATGCGCACCACGCGGTCGGCGAGGGCCACGGTAGCGGGGGCCAAGCCGTCGCCCTCCGTGCCAAAGAGCAGGGCCGGGCGCTCGATGGCGTCGGCCGCAGGCGAGCCGAGCTCAAGCGCGTCGGCAGAAAGGGCGCAGGCCACCACGGTGAACCCTTGGCCGTGAAGGAGCTCGACGCCCTCTTTGGGCCACGGGCCGGTGCGTGCCCACGGCACGGAGAAGACGCTTCCCATGGACACGCGCACGCAGCGCCTGGCCAAGGGGTCGGCACACGTGGGCGTGAGGAGCACCGCGTCGCATCCCAGGGCCGCGGCCGAGCGAAAGATCGCCCCTACGTTGGTGGTGTCGGTCACGGCCTCCACCACGGCGCAGGTCCTTGCCCCGGCAAGGACCTCGGCCGCCGAGCGCGGTGCGGGCCGCTCCATGGCGCACAGGACGCCGCGGTTGTGCGGGTAGCCCACAAGCCGTGAGATCTCCTCGCGCTCAAGGACGAACACAGGGACGTCGGCGCCGGCCTGCTCTATGAGCGGGGCCGCCTGGGCAAGACGGCGGTCCTCGAGGAGGAAGGCCACGGGACGGATGCCGGCCGCAAGCGCGCTTCCCACGACCTTTGCTGACTCGGCAATGAACATGCCGTGCTCCGCCTCCACGGACCTGCGCAGCTCATGGTCGGTAAGGCTGCGAAACAGGGCGAGGCGCGGGTCGTCGAGACCTGCCGTGCAACGTATCTCCATCGTGACCCCAAAACTTCCACTAATGAACTTCTGCGGACGGCCTCTGCGGCCTTGGGTTACCATACACCCTGTCTGACGATTCGCGGCGCGCCTGAAGCGCCGGCCTCCATGGAAGCGGAGCAGCATGGCCAACCATCCCGCAGGCGCGAAAGCGCCCAAACTGCCCAAGGGCGCCCGGATCGCCCTGATCGTCGCAGGAACCGTCGTGGCCCTCTACCTTGTGGGGGTCGCCGTCTTCTCGAACGTCTTCATGCCCAACACGCGCATCCTCGGCCGCAACGTGTCGCTGCGCACCGCGGCCGACGTCCAGTCGGGCCTCACCGACCGCACCGACGCCTACACGCTCCATGTGACGGGCGAGAACCTCGACCTCACCCTCAAGTCCTCTGAGATTGGCCTCACCTTCGATGCCGCGGCCTACGTGCGCGACGCCATATCGGAGACCCACCCGTGGCTGTGGCCGGTGGAGGTCTTCCTCCCCCACGACCTCACCCACGCCCGAGGCTCCTCCTACGACCATGACAAGGCAGCGGCCCTCGTGAACTCCGCCGTGGACGCCGCCAACGCCAAGGGCACCGACGCCGTGGACGCCACCATAGCCTACGACAGCGCCAGCACCTCCTTTGTCGTGACCGAGGAGAAGGCCGGCACCAAGATCGACGGCCAGAAGGCGGTCGCGACCGTCGAGGGCGCCCTGGACACCCTGGAACGTACCGTGACCCTGCCCGACGACGACTACGTCCAGGCCAAGGTCACAAAGGACGCCCCTGAGCTCGCACAGGCCGCCAAGGAAGCCAACTCGTTCCTCACGGCAAAGCTCTCTTTGAACCTCGACGGCAAGGATGCCGGCACCATCGACGCCTCCAAGATCATCGACTGGGTGATGCTGGACGACGACCTCAAGGCCACGCTCAACGAGGAGGCCATTAAGCAGTGGGGCAGCGGCGAGCTCTCCCGCAGCCTCGACACCGTGGGCACGGAGCGCTCCTACACGCGCCCCGACGGCAAGACCGTGACCGTGGTGGGAGGCACCTACGGTTGGAACGTCGACTCCAGCTCCCTTGCCGACCTCATCGTCGCCGGCGTGAAAGAGGGAAAGACCGCCACCATCGACATTCCCACTCATCAGACGGCCCAGGCCCTGCCCGACGCGTCGGGCCGCGATTGGGGCAACTCCTACGTGGACGTGGACCTCGCCGAGCAGCATGCCCGCTTCTACGACTCCAGCGGCTCCCTGGCCTGGGAGACCGACATCGTGAGCGGCGACGAGTCCAAGAGCTACCAGACCCCCACGGGCGTCTACTTCATCGACGACTACTTCAACAAGTCAAACCCGAGCAGCACCCTTATTGGCAAGAAGGACCCTGAGACCGGAAAGCCCGAGTACGAGACCCCCGTCTCCTATTGGATGCCGTTCGTGGGCAACTCCATCGGCCTCCACGACGCCAACTGGCGCAGCTCCTTTGGCGGCTCCATCTACCAGAGCAACGGGAGCCACGGCTGCGTGAACCTCCCGCCCGACAAGGCCGCCGAGCTTTGCTCGCTCATCGACAGCGGCACGGTCGTGGTGGTCCACGGCTGAGAAGCGCCCAGAGACCGAGCGCGGCCGTCGGCCCGCAGCCCGCGAAAGGGGCTGCGGGCCGATTTCTTCATGGCTCGAGGGACAGGTCGTTCACGGCCGACGCCGTATGGCCGAACCAGCGGTCGACGACCTTCTCGTTGATGAACGTGCACTCCAGGCGAGAGGTGTCGGGCACCGTCTCGTAGGAAAGCGTCAGACAGCGGCCCGAGCGTGCCCACGACCCTTTTCCTGTGGCCTCGAGCAGCCGGTAGCGGGACACCGGCACCTCCTCCACAACGACTGCGCCGATGGACGTGGGATTGAAGGGGGTGAGGTCGAACGTGGCTTGAGCCACCGCCCAGCCGTTGCCCCCGTCTTCACGCTCCCCCTCGAACGAGGCAAGCCCGTAGAGAACTGCGAGATCGCCCTTGGCGCCGTGCACCGTCACTTTGAAGGGAAACGAGGGCATGCCATGGGCGGCGAGCAGGTCGCTGGCCTTGACCCGCTTGGAGACCACGAGCTCCTTGGGAGCGGAGGCCACCTTCACCCTCACTGCGTTGGAACGCTTCTCCACGTTTTGCTGGGTCCGCGTTACCACGGTGGTGGTCGCCTGGTTGACGGCCGTGCCCGAGGCGTCGTTTTTGAGCGTGGCGGTGACCTGGAAGGTGAGGCCCAGCACCGCCTTTTTGGTGTCCAGGGCCGTGGCCATGACCCGGTTCCCGTTCACTGAGACCCTCCAGTTGTCCGAAACATCCTTGTCGCCCTGGAAGACCTTCACTTTGGCCGTGGAGGGGTCAAAACGGCTGTTGAGGTCGTCCACAAAGCGCACCACCTGCGGCTTGTTGCTCTCCACGACATAGGGCAGCGCCTGCTCCACCTCGAAGGTGACGGCCTGCCCCGGCAGCGCGGTGGCGGAGGCCGGGTCTGCGACCGGCTTGCCCGACACGGCCGTCACCGACTTCACGGGGTTGTAGACCGGATCGTCGGCGATGGGCGGGTAGGTCTCGGGATAGATGGAGCGAAAAGCGGTACTGCACTCCTCGCCCTGCCAGCGCAGCTGCGCCCGTCCTCCCTCTATGAAGGCCACGAAGTCGGTGCGCGTCCCGTCGTCGCCCGTCCCGTCGACGGGGCGGAAGAGGCCCCGGGCAAGGTCGTCCCGGGCGAGCCGCGTGTTCTTTCCCACGTACACGTCGTCGGAGAATCCCGAGAGCAGCTCTATGGTCTCCCGTGAGAAGGGACCGCCGGTCCATTGGTCGAGGTCGCGCAGCCACAAAAGGACGCGCCCCTCGAAGGGCTTGCCCGTGTCGCTCAAGGACACCTCAAGGCGGTTCTTGATGGAGATGCCGATGCTCATCTTGACCGAGTCCCACGGCTGGCCCTCCACAGGAACAAGGGAGCCCGCCTCCCAGTCGAGCGCGCTGCCGGACACGCCCGGCGTCCTCAGAAACGTCGGCAGACCGCCTGAGGCCTCGGGGCTCTTGTTGCTCCAGGTCACGTCCATGGACAGCGCCACGTCGAGGGACCGGCCGTCCAGCGTGGTCCCCGCCTTGCGGTAGACGATCCGCATGGCGTCCTTCACCGTCTTGGGAGCACTCTCGGGAGCGTAGGAGGTGTCGTCCACGTAGTAGCGCACGGTGCCGTCGGAGATTTTTCTCGACTTGACCGACGGCGAGCAAGTCACCTCGTCGGGCATCCGGCCGTCAAAGCGGTCGAGATAGGCCTCGGTCACCGGAACGTCGTTGTACGAGTCCACGTAGGTGACCTCATAGGCAAAGGCGGGCTTTGGCACAAGGAGCAAGGCCGTGGCAGCCGTCGCCGCGACGGCCGCCCCCCAAAGCGCACGATGTCTCATGACTCCCCCTTTCTCGGTCGCGCCCCCAGGACCGCCACCGTGGCCAGCGCCGCAAAGACGAGGAGCGCGGCGCCCACGGAAAAGACCTGGTCGCCGGTGCGGGCCACGGAGCCCGTCCGCCCGTCGCTTGCCGCGACCTCCTCGGCCAGCTCGTCGGCGCAAAGGACCACGTTCACGGAAGCCTCGCGCAGGGCCGCCCCGTTGCCCACTGACCTGTCGATGGACAGGGAGAACTCGAGGCCCGTTTGCTCGCCCGGCGCCAAGGTGCCGAGCGTCGCCGGGTCAGCGAGGCCGTCGGACGCCACAGGCCCGTCGAACAGGACCTCGCCGCCCTCGGCTAAAAGCGTGAGGCGCGCCTCCTCGAGCAAGGCCTCGGACGCGGCGTCTTGCGGCTCGGTCCACAGCGTCACGGCTATGGGCGCGTCGCCGCCGTTCACCAAGGACAGCCTCCCCTCCTGCCGATCGCCCGGCACCGCGCGCTCGAAAGCCTCCGTGAGCTGCGCCACGTCTGCCGAGAACCCGTCACGGCCTCGATAGACCGCCTCGGCATCCAACCCCAGCGCCACACGGGGAGCCGCGAGCGCACACACCAGGGCGCAGGCCGCAACGGCAGGCGGCCCCCATGCCCTCACGGGTAGCTCCTTCGCGTGACACAGCGCTCCACAGCGGCGTCTCCCCACGGCGCCTCGGAAGAAAGCTCGGGCGCCACATGGTCTCGCTGGATGGCCTCCACCACCGTTGTGAACTCCGCCGCCCTGCCAAGGGCCGATCCGTCGCCCCAGGGGTCGTAGAGGTCCTCGGCCCAGGTGACCGTCTCGCCCTCCTCCAGAGGCCGCTCAAAGTAGGCGTTGCCGTCGGCAGCCACGACGAACCCCTCAGAGGCGACGGCTGGGTCCAGGACCACGTCGCCCCCCTCGCCAAGGCTCGCCACGGTGCGGACGCGCACCCAGCACGGCGCCCCCTCGTTGCGGATGTCCACGGCATGGGCGACGGCGGACTCGGCAACGATGCCGGCCTCCCCTTCGACGCCGTGGTCCTCAAGGCCGATGGCCACGGTATCGGTGGCCATATGCGCCATGGCCCTCCACAGCGACTGGCTCGACCCCAGGCCCACGGGCGCCTGGACGACAAGGGCGGCCATGGCCAGCGCCCCAAGGCCCAGCACGGGACGCCTTCCAAGCGTCTTCATGACTCCTCCTCTCCCCTGAGGGCGGCAAAGGCCGCCTGGGCGCTCTGGAACCCACGGGACTGCACACTCTCCACGTAGACGAGCACCTGAAGGTCCCTCGGCTCGGACGGGGAGTCGAGATACAGTCCGCCCAGCAAAGGCGGGCTCAGCTCCCCCGGGGCGAGAGGCGCCCTATAGGTGCGGTAGCCGCTGGCGTCCGGCGCGCTCCAGCCGGAAGACCCCCACGAGAAGGTGCATTCGAACTTTGATGTTGACGGCACGGCCAGGGCGCGCACGTAGCAGGGTACGTTTCCCGTGTTTCTCACCCGCACGTTCTTCTTGACCCATCCGTCGCGCTTGGGGTTGGGGTCGAAATCCTCCACGATCTCGACCTTCTCCTCGCCGACGGACAAAACGTTGGGCACACTGGCCGTCCGCGCGCTCAAGAACGCGAGCGCGGGCACTACGGCGATGCCCAGAAGCACTACCGCAGCCCAGGCCGCGGCAACCCTGCCGCCGAGCCTAGGGCGCCCTTTCTTCCCCCGACTCATGACTCGACCGGATCCTCGGGCGCGTCGAGGCCGCAGAGCGCCTCCCATGCCTCGGCGGGCGACGAGAAGCCATGGGCCTGCACGCCAAAGCCCTTGACATCGATGGAGCAGGTGCCCGAGACGGACCCTTCGAGCACGTCGGCCATGGTCACCTGCGTGAAGACGGGCGGTGTCTGCGCCCCCACGGCAACGGCGTCTTTGGCGAGATAGGTGTGCACGGCGCTCGAGCCGTCCTCGGAAAGGCGCGCCTCCCCGTACTCCTCCCAGCCCTCTCCCAGCACCCAGGAGAAGAGCTCGGCCGCGGCCGGCTCGCGCCTCCTGCCGTCCTCGCCCACCAGCGACACCTCGCGCACCGGCACGCTCACCTGCGCCATGCACCACGACTCAACGCCTGCCCTGTTGGCGACACGCGGGTCCTTGGCCACCACTTGGCCGGGAACGAGGTTCTGGGCCGCGTCGGGTACGCCGTTGCCGTCGCTGTCCGTCGTATCCCAAGCGGGCTCCTCCACGGCCACGTCGAGCCGCTCCGCGACGGAGACCACGTTGGTAACCGAGTCGGTGTCCGAGAAAAAGGCCACCGCGCCACCTGCGACGACCGTTGCCGCCACCGATGCCGCGGCCACGGCCACCACGGCCCTTTTTGCCATCCTTTTGCGCCTCAGCTTCCACAGCGCCTGGCTCTCCTTCATGGACCCTCCTTTTCTCCTAGCCCACAACGGGGCGTTTACCTCGACGTTTATTGCGATGCCCCGAACATGCGGCACCCGGTAAAAAGCAGGCTGCGACATCTAAGGCAACGAGCGCCCCAATGGCCAGGGTCCGGTGCCCCACCAGCGCGCTGAGGGCCGCGCCTGCCTGCGGGACGCACAGCACCATGCGGCCCACCAGCGAGCCCACAGGCACCGCCCCGGGATCGGGCTCCTCGTTGCGGTCGCCCTGGCATGTGAGAAAGGCGCCGTCGTCCGACACGGACACGACGCGGTGGACCACCACCGTGTTCGCCCTCTCATAGGCCACAACGTCGCCTGCCGCAGGCAGGGTCCCTTCGACAGGGGCGCAGACGGCAAGGGAGCCCGCGGGGACGGACGGCTCCATGGAGCCGGTGGCTATGGCGTAGGCGCTCCACCCCAAGGCCTCCCCTCCCAAGGACACGGCGGCAACGGCGGCCAAGACCACGAGCTGCGCGTTGATGAAAAAAGATCGAAGCCGTCCCATAAACACCTCCCGCGACCTGCGACCGAGGCAGCAAGGCGCCGCAGGCACAGCGGGCTGCCCCTCAAAGCGATGGGTTGTGAGCATGAGGCCCCAAACCAGAAGGCGGGGCAAAAACGTGTGGGCAGGGCCGCCCAGCCGCGACCGTGCAGCCAGTACGCGGCCGCGGGGGCGCCCTTGTAACAACTGAATCTAGTTGTAGATGGATTATGCCTTCTACCTGTAGTCATTGAAGACAACAGAGAGTTTATTTGCATCCCGTTGGCTTCTATGGCCCCTATTATGGAGACGTCGGCCGCACGGCGTGTGGGAGAACGCCCGAATCCACCCTTGAGCGGTGCGTATACATTTTCTACATAAATGAGCCGCAAACCAAGAAAAAGGCCTCCCTTCCCAGAGGAAAGGGAGGCCTTTCGCAGGCGATGGAACGGTTCGTCAGCGGCGGCGGCGCCCCTGCTGGGGCGCCTGGGCCACCTGGCTCATCATGCGCTTCATGGCCTTGGGGCCCATGTCTCCGGAGTTGGCCATGGATCGGATCTTCCCCATCATGCGGTTCATCTCGCCCCACTGCTTGATGAGCGCGTTGACCTCCTGTACCGTGCGGCCCGAGCCCTTGGCGATGCGGGAGCGCCGCATACCGTTGATGAGCTTGGGGCGGGCACGCTCCTCGGGCGTCATGGAGCGGATCATGGCCTCGATGCGGGTGAGCGAGCTGTCGTCCACAGCGTTGCCGCCCATCTGGCCCATCATGCGCTCGCCGCCGGGAAGCATGGAGATGATCTTCTGCACGCCGCCCATCTTGCGGATGGACTGCAGCTGATGAAGCATGTCGTCCATGGTGAAGCCCTCGCGCAGCATCTTCTCGGCACGGGCGAGCTGCTCTTCGTCGGCAGCCTGCTGGGCGGCGTCGATGATGCCGTAGAGGTCGCCCATGCCCAAGATGCGCTTGGCCATGCGATCGGGACGGAAGACCTCCAAAGAGTCGGGCTTCTCGCCCATGGAGACGAACTTGATAGGCTTGCCCGTGACCTCGCGCACGGACAGGGCGCCGCCGCCTCGGGCGTCGCCGTCGAGCTTGGACATGATGACGCCGTCGAAGTCGGTGCGGTCGGCAAACTCGGAGACCACGTTCACGATGTCCTGGCCCGTCATGGCGTCCACGACCATGAGCACCTGGTCGGGCCGGACGGCCGCCTTGATGTCCACGGCCTCCTGCATCATGACCTCGTCGATCTGCAGGCGGCCGGCCGTGTCCACGATGACGATATCACGCAGGGTGTCCACGGCCTCCTGAACGGCGTCCTTGGCGATGGCCACGGGGTGGGCGCCGTCGCCGCGGAAGACCGGGACCCCAATCTCGGCGCCGAGCGTGGCGAGCTGGTCGGCGGCTGCCGGGCGGTAAACGTCGCAGGCGGCCAAAAGCGGGCTCTTGCCCTGCTTCTTGAGGAGGTAGGCGAGCTTTGCCGCCGCCGTGGTCTTACCGGAGCCCTGGAGGCCCACGAGCATGATCACGTTGGGGATGCGGTTCTGGGCGAGCACGAGCTTGGACTCAGTGGAACCCAGAAGCTCGGTGAGCTCGTCGAGCACGATCTTGACCACGTTCTGGGAGGGCGTGAGCGAGTCGAGCACCTCGCTGGTCATGCAACGTTCCTTGCACGCGGCGACGAAGCGCTTCACCACCTTGAAGTTGACGTCGGCCTCGAGAAGGGCGAGGCGGATCTCGCGCATGGCGACGTTGATGTCGTCCTCGGTAAGGCGACCCTTGCCGCGGAGCTTGTCGAACGTGTCCTGGAGGCGGTCGGACAGGCTGTTGAACATGGGACCCCTATTCCTCGCCCACAAGGGCGCGACAGAAGGCCTGGGCATCGAAGCGCTGGAAGTCCTCGATGGACTCCCCCACGCCGATGCGCAGGATTGGAAGCTGCAGGGTATGGCTGATGGCGACGGCGATGCCGCCCTTGGCGGTGCCGTCGAGCTTGGTGACGATGACGCCGTCGAGGTCGAGCGCGTCGTCGAACTCCTTGGCCTGGGAAAGGCCGTTCTGGCCCGTGGTGGCGTCGATGACGAGCACCACCGACACCGGCATCGACGAGCGCTTGCGCGTGACCGAGACCACCTTGGCAAGCTCCCGCATGAGGTCGGCAGAGGTGTGGAGGCGCCCGGCCGTGTCGACAAGGACGAGCTGGGAGCCGTCCTGCTCTGCCGTCTCGAGCACGTCGTAGCACACCGAGGCGGGGTCGGCGCCGCGGTCGCGGGTGACGAGCCTCACCCCGGCGCGGTCGGCCCAGACGTCGAGCTGCTCGATGGCGGCGGCACGGAAGGTGTCGGCGCCGCCGATGACAACGGGCACGCCCCGCTCGCGCGCGTCGTTGGCCAGCTTGCCCACCGTGGTGGTCTTGCCGGCGCCGTTGATGCCCACGAACAGGACGCAGCTGGGAACGTCGTCAAAGGGGTCGCGCTCGGCAGCGCAGAACTCGGCAGCCAGGCGCTCGGCAAGGGCCCGGCGCAGCTGGCGGTCGGTGCGCAGGTTCTCACGGGCCGCCTGCTCCCGCAGGTCGTCCGTGACGTTCATGGCCACCTCGGCGCCGAGGTCGCCCATGACGAGGGTGTCCTCGAGGTCCTCCCAGAAGTCCTCGTCCACCTCGCCACCGAAGTAGAAGATCTCGTTGAGGGCCTCACGGGAGCGGCTGAGCCCCTTCTTGAGCCTGTCGGCGAACCCCATCAGGCATCCACCACCCTTCCTGTCTGTTGGTCAAGCCTCTGGGAGACGACGCTGCTCACCCCGTCGGCCTGCATGGAGACGCCGTACAAGACGTCGGCCTGCTCCATCGTACGCCGCTGATGTGAGATGACGATGAGCTGCGTCGTCTCCTTGAGGCGCTCGATGGCGCCAAGGAGCTTGTCGAGGTTGGCGTCGTCTAGGGCCGCCTCCACCTCGTCGAACACGTAGAACGGCACCGTTCGGGTCTTGTACACGGCAAAGAGCAGGGCCAGGGCGGTCAGAGACTTCTCGCCGCCGCTCATGAGCGCCAACTTGGGGATGCGCTTGCCCTTGGGCTGGGCCTGGATGTCGATGCCCGTCTCGGCGGGGTGGTCGGGGTCGTCCATCACAAGGGTGGCGCTGCCGCCCGGGAAGAGCATGGCAAAGATCTCCTGGAAGTTGGCGTTCACGGCCTTGTAGGTCTCAACGAAGGCACGGCGCATCTTGCGGTCGATGGCGGCGTTGATCTTGTCGATGGCCGCCTTGGCGTGCTCGAGGTCGGCCAGCTGGGACGCGATGAAGTCGGCGCGCTCCTTGAGCTCGGTGTACTCCTCCATGGCCACCTGGTTCACCGGTCCGAGGTTCTTTATGGAGGAGACGAGCGAGGCAAGCTCCGCCTCGCTCTCGGCGCGGTCGTCGGGAGCTGGAAGCTCGAGGGCCTCCTCGAGGGGCATGTCCGCGCTCTCCCTCACGGCCGCCACGGCGTTCTCCACCTGGACCTCCAGGCGTCCGGCCTCGACGTCGAGGGCCGAGAGGCGCTCCTTGGCCTCTTCGAGGGCGGCCGCCGCGGACTCGGAGGCCTCCTTGGCGTCGCCAATGGTCTTCTTGAGCGACTCGCTGTCCGCCTCGGCCAGAGACGCGCGGTCGCGCAGGCGGCCGGCCCAGGTGCGCGCGGCGTCGAGCACGGCCTCATAGCGCTCGTGGAGCGGGTCGACGCGCAGGCGCAGGACCTCGAGGGAGCGCGTGCCCTCGACGGCGCTCTGGCGGCGCTTGGCCAAGGAGTCCATGGACTTCTCGAGGGCGTCCACGCGCTCCGTGAGATGCCTGCGGCGCTCCGTGAGCGTGGCGAGCTCCACGGCGGAGGAGTTCGCGGCCTCCTTGGCCTGCGCCGCCTCGGAAGCGGCGCGTTCACGGTCCTTCGCGCACGACTCCGCGCACGAGGAGGCCTCCTCGATGGCGGCAGCGCTCTGCTCGACGGTTCTCTCGAGCTCGGCAAGGCGCGGCGCCTCGGCACGGGCCTTCTCGCCGGCCTTCTCGCGACGGGCCGCCACGGAAGCGCGCTCGGCCTCGGAGCGGGAGAGCTGACCTTCTAGGCGCGATGCCTCGCGGGCAAGGGAGTCGGCCTCGCCCCGCAGCGAGGAGGCACGGTCGCGGGCCTCGTCCTGGGTGCGGCGGGCGACGTCCAAGGCCGCCTTGGCTTCGCGGGAGCGCTCGCGGGCCTCGCCCTGGGAGCGCTCGAGGCCGGCCATTTGCTCCTCCAGGGCACGGACCTCGTCATTGCGCTCGATGACGCCGGAGCCGGACGGGTCGGAAAGGCCCACCGTGACGCTCCCCTCGCGGTCCACCACTACAAGGTCGGTCGTGCAGAAGACGCAGTCGGGCCGCAGGCGATGGGCCTCCACTGCCTCCGCCGCGCTGTCCACCACGCGCACCGGAGCGAGAAGCGCGAGCTCTGCGGCCGGGCACTCCGGGTCGGCAGCGCGAAGGAGCGAGACCAGGGCCTTTCCGGGCGCATCGGCAGCGGCCTCGCCCACGGCGGGGTCCATGGCGACAAAGGTCACCGAGCCCGTGCCGGCCGTTGCCAGGGCGGCGTCGGCCACATTGGCGAGGTCCCCCTCGTCCGTCACCACCAGGGCGCCCATGGCACCCGAGAGCAAGCACTCGACGAGAGGGGCAAGCTCTTCGGGGGCACGGAGGCGGTCGGCGAGGGTGCCGGGGGCAAACGAGGCGCCCTTGCGCTCGGCCAAGGTGCGTGCCCTAGGGCTTCCCGCGGCAGAGGCCGCCACTTTTTTGAGGGCCTCGAGGCGGGCCCTGCGCTCCGTGAGGCGGGCGCGGGCGGCGTCCTCTGCGGCGCGGCACTCGCCGAGGAGCTTCGAGCCGCGCGCGATCTCGGAGGCTGCGCCGTCAAGGTCGCGCCGGGCCTTGTCTGCCGCCTTCTGCGTCTCGGCGGCCTTGGCCCTTGCGGCCGCGAGGGCCTCCCTCGACGCGCCGATGGCCTCGTCAAGCTGGTCGAGGCGCGTCTGGAACAGGCCGTCCTCCACCTCAGCGTTGGCCAGGCGCTCCTTGATGCGCGCCCGCTCCAGCACGGCGCCGTCGTTCTCTCGCTGGGCTGAGCGCAGGGCTAGCTGGGCGTCTGCGGAGCGCTCCTCGGCGGTGCGAAGCGCGGCGGCGCACCGGTTCGCCTTCTCCTGAAGCTCTGAGCTTTTGGCCGTCACCACGCGCTGGCGCCCCGCCACCTCGTCGAGCTCGGCGCGGGCGCGCTCGAGGTCGGAGGCGGCCACGGAGGCCTGGTGGTCCACGGAGGAGAGGGTCATGCGTGTGTCGGAAAGCTTGGCCACCATGTTGCGGCCCTTCTCTTCGAGAAGGCGCATGTCGCTCTCGATGCGGCCGAGCTGGTCCTGGACGCGGCGGCGCTGCTCGCCGAGGTCGCCCACGAACAGGCCCTTCTGCTCGAGCAGGCTCTGGAGCTTCTCAAGCTCGGCGGCGCGCTCTTGGGCGCGGTAGCGGCAAAGCTCCACGGAGGCCTCGGCCTCGTGGCGGCGCTGGGCCACAATGTCCCACTGGCCCTTGAGCAGGCGCAGGTCGTCCACGGCAAGCTGGGCCTGGAGAGCCTGGCGTCGCCCGTCGAGGTCAGCGAAGCGCTTGGCCTTGTCCACCTGGCGCTCGAGGGGCCTTAGGCGCCGGCGGATCTCGCGGTCGATGTCGCGGGCTCTGCGCACGTTCTCCTCCATGGCCTTGAGCCTGCGCACGCTGCGCTCCTTGCGGCGGCGGTGCTTGGAGATGCCGGCGGCCTCCTCGATGAGCGAGCGGCGCTCCTCGGGGCGGCTGGAGAGCACGGCGTCGAGCTTGCCCTGGCTGATGATGGAGTGGGTGTCCTTGCCCAGGCCGGAGTCGTGGAGGATGTCCTGAATGTCCCTCAGGCGGGCGGAGGCGGCGTTGACGAGGTACTCGCTCTCGCCCGAACGGTACATACGCCGGGTGACGGCCACCTCGTCGAAGTCGACGGGAAGACGGCCGTCGGAGTTGTCGAGGACAAGGGTGACCTCGGCCACGCTCACGGGGCCGCGGGCCGAAGAGCCCGAGAAGATGACGTCCTCCATGGCCTGGCCGCGCAGCTGTTTGGCGCTCTGCTCGCCCAAGACCCAGAGGATGGCGTCGCTCACGTTGGACTTGCCGCTGCCGTTAGGGCCCACAACGACGTTGAGGCCCGGGTCGAAGACCATCTGGGTGCGATCGGCGAAGGACTTGAAGCCCTTGAGCGTAAGGGATTTGAGATACACGGCTACGACTGCCCGTCTATGTCGGTCGCCAGCACGGACGAGTGCACCTGGCCTTCGCCGGTGCCCTGAGTGAGGCGCAGGATGGCCTGGTGCGCCGCCTCCGCCTCGGCAGCCTTCTTGGTGGGACCGCACCCGCGACCCACGCGGACGCCCTGGACGATGGCCACGGCGGTGTAGGTGGGCGCGTGGGCCGGGCCCGCCTCGCCAACCACCTTGTACTCCGGGCCGCAGTGCAGGTCGCGCTGGGTGAGCTCCTGGAGCCGGGACTTGGGGCTCACGGGCCGTGCCGCCTTGTGGGAGTCCACATGGGGGCCCAGCGTGTCGAGCACGAAGCGCCGTGCACCCTCGAAGCCGGCATCGAGGTACAGGGCGCCCACAAGCGACTCGTAGACGTTCTCAAGGGCCGAGTGCATGCCTCTGAGCTGGGTGTTCTCCTCGGAGGCGCCAAAGACGATGCAGTCGCCGACGCCCAGCTCGCAAGCCACCTGCGACAGAGTGTCGCCCGACACGAGCGTCACCTTGAGGCGGGAGAGCTCGCCCTCGTCCATGCCCGGGAAGCGGGAGAACAAGTCGAGGGCCACGATGGCGCCTAGGATGGAGTCGCCCAAAAACTCGAGGCGCTCGTAGGAATCGGACACCGGGCCGCCCTCGGCTGCCGAAGGATGGCACAGCGCTGTCTCGACGAGGCGGCGGTCAGAGAATTTATGGTTCAAGATCTTCTCGGCCTGGGCGACCTTTTTAGGGGAGACCTCCACCATGGCGCGGCTTAGAGGCCTTGGGCGAGCAGGTCGACGGCGTCGCCGATGCTCCGGATGGACGTGAGCTGGTCATCGTCGATGGAGGTGTCGAAGTCCTCCTCAAGGGCGGTCACAAGCTCGATGAGGTCCAAGGAGTCGGCGGAGAGCGACTCGAAGGTGGTGTCGAGCGAGAGGTCCTCGACGTCGACGTTCATGGTCTCTGCCACGGTCTCGGCGACTTTATCGAAAATCTCGTTGCGGTCCATGGTCTGCTGCCTTTCTCGTCAGCGCCCCGCCTGGGGCGCGCATCTTTTCAAAGCCCAGTGTAGTGGAGCCTAAATCAAGCGCCGCCTGCAAGGCTTGCGGCGATGCGGCCGCACAGGTCCTCCCGAACCGTACGCAGGGCCGCGAGCGTTCCGTTCATGACCGCCTCGGGGCTTGTGTGGCCGTGGCCCACGAGCACGGGGGCCTTGAGGCCCAGAAGGCAGGCGCCGCCGTGGACGTCTCCCGACAGGTCCGCGGCGATGGCTGAAAAGGCGGGCTTGACGAGCAGGGCGCCCAAGGCGGATCGAGGCGACGCGGCGGCTGCGGCCTTCAGGCGAGTGGCCATGAACTTGGCGGTACCCTCCATGGCCTTGAGGGCGATGTTGCCCGAGAAACCGTCGGACACCATGACGTCGACAGAGCCCATGAGAATGTCGGAGCCCTCGCAGTTGCCCACGAAGTTGACGAGGCCGGCCTCGGCGGCCTCCTTGAGCGCCTTGTGGAACTCGAGCGCCTGGGAGGAGCCCTTGGTGTCCTCAGTGCCGTTGGAGAGCAGCCCCACCGAAGGGGCGCTGCCCGCCCCCGCCTCGACCTGGGCAAGGACGGCGCCCATCTGGGCAAACTGCACAAGCATCTCAGGACGGCAGTCGGCGTTGGCGCCAAGGTCGCAAAAGACGGTCTGATGACCGTCAAGGCCCGGGAGCACCGCGGCCAACGCCGGCCGCGAGACGCCCTTGACCCTGCCCACGTTGACCGTGGCCGCGGCCAGCACGGCGCCCGTGGACCCGGCCGAGAAAAACGCCTGGGCGTCGCCTGCGCGCACGGCCTGGCAGCCCCTCACGATGGAGGAGTCGCGCTTGGCGCGCACAGCCGTGGCCGGATGCTCGTCCATGGCGATGACCTCGGTGGTCACCAGGGGCACGGCCCGACCGCGGGAGGAGCAGAACGGCTCCACCACGCAGGCGTCGCCTGCGACCAGCACCTCAAGGTCATGGTCGACGGCAAGCGCAAGGTCTATGCCGGAAAGCACGACGTCGGAGGGGAGGTCCCCTCCCATGGCGTCAACGCAGACTGTGTTCATCAGCACTCCTTGAGAGCTCCTCGTGCCGGACGGGCCCAACTGAGTGTCAATAGTACCCGTGTGGGCGGCCTGTCACTGAAAAAGGCCGCCCCGAAAGGCGGCCCTTCGACCCAAAAAAGAGCGGCGCGAAAGCGACTAGTCGACGGCGATGACCTGACGGTCGCGGTAGTAACCGCAGTTGGGGCAGACGCGGTGCGGAAGCTTCACGGCGCCGCAGTGGGAGCACGTGCTGCGCGCGGGCATCGCGAGCTTGCTGTTGGCCGAACGACGGGAGTGCGTGGCCCCGCGGCCCTTCTTCTGCTTGGGTACTGCCATGATGAACCTCTTCCGATCTGTCTATCGCTCCACTGGGTGGGCAGCGTTCATAAACACACAGCTGATAATACTAGCACGGCAACGGCCGTTGTAAACAGGCAGGTCCTTTGACCGGCTTCCGTGCACGGTATGTTCACGGAAGCCCTAGCGGCCGTCCTCGTCCGCAGAGTCCATGGCCCTGGCCCACGCCTCTGCCGCAGCCTCGTCGGCGGCATCCTCGGCCGCGCGCTGCTCGACCTGGCCTTCGGCCACGTCGCGCTTGAGCTGGGCGAGCACCGAGAAGGGGTTCATGGGGTCCACGTCGTTGGCGTGGACCTCGGCACAGCCGCAGTCGCCCTCGTTGAGGTTGGCGCCGCAGTGGGGGCAGAGGCCTTTGCAGTCCTCGCGGCACAGTACCACGAACGGGGTTTCCATGATCACGGCGGCGTTGATGGGCTCGGCGAGGTCGATGGTGTTGTTCTCGCGGTTCACCAAGGAGAAGTCGACGTCGTCCTCGTCGTCGGCCTGCTCGGAGGCGTCCGGGAGCTCAAAGAGGAAGTACTCGTCCACCTCGGAGGCGATCGCGATGCGGGCCTGCTCGAGGCAACGGTCGCAGGTGCCCAAGACGTCGGCCTTGACGATGCCGGTGGCAAGGATGCCATCTCCGGTATTGGTGAGCACGATGTCGTAGTCGATGCCGTCGGGCACCGTGAAGTCGTGGTCGCCAAGACGGTAGCTGCGCACGTCAACGTGACCGGAGACCGGCCATGTGTCGCCAGGCAGCGCAAGGTGGTCGTCTATGGAGACGAGAATGGGTTTGATGTCCATGGCGAAAAGGGCCTTTCCTACCAGTTCTGCTGGCCAGAGCGGCTGCCAGCCTTGTCGGTCAAGGTCTGGCGGCAGCGGGTCACCTGGACGACGATGGACTTGAGGTTGTCCTCGAGGTGCTCAAGGATCTCCTCGACGTACTCCTCGGCGTTGTAGCGGGTGTCGCGCTCGTACTGCTGGGCGGCGTCGCGGATGTCGTCGGCCTTCTGCTGGGCAAGGCGCACGACCTCCTGGTCGCCGGCCAAGATCATGGCCTGCTGCTGGGCGTCGGCGATGATGGAGTCGGCCTGCTGCTGGGCATGGGCGAGGATCTCGTCCTGCTCCTTGAGGATGCGCCTGGCCGTGGCGAACTCCTCGGGGAACGTGTCTTTGATGTCGTCGATAATCTGGTAGATCTCCTCGCTGTCGACGATCTTCTTCTGGCCGCCGCCACCGAAGGTGGGCTTGGCCTGGCTCACGATGTCCTCGAGCTCCGCCACGAGGTTCTCGAGCTCCTCACCCGGCTGCATATGGGCTCCTTTCAAGGTGATGGCACGAGCATCGCCTACGGGCGACGCTGAAACGACGCATACTTGTTCATCCTAACACGGGGCGCACAAGGAGCCTGCAATTCAGAGAATCCCGATGTCTTCGCCGGAGAAGCGCTCTTTGAGGCGCCGCTCCACGCAAGGCGGCACCAGCAGCGAGACGTCGCCTCCCAAAGAGGCTATCTCGCGCACTATCGAGCTGGACACGTAGCCGAGCTCAGGGCTGCTCATGACGTAGATGGACTCAAGGCTCGGGCTCATGCGCACGTTGAGGTCGGCCTGGGCGAGCTCGTACTCGAAGTCCGTGGTGGCGCGCAGCCCCTTGACCACGGCGCCGGCGCCTATGGCTCGACAGAAGTCCACGAGCAGCCCCTCCATGGCTGTGACCTCCACGCCGCCGATTGCGAGGTCGTCCAGGGCCTCGCGCACCATGGCGACGCGCTCCTCGAGGGAGAAGGCCCGAGCGCTCCTGCGCTTGTCGCGCGAGACGGCCACGCCCACCGTGACCACAGGGGCGATGCGGGTGGCCCTGCGTATAACGTCGAGATGGCCGAACGTGACCGGGTCGAATGTGCCCGGCACCACCACATGGTCTATGGGACCGGCCTCAACGCCCATCCTCGCCCCCTTCCGCTCCCTCGTACTCAAACAACGTCACGACGCTCTCCCCATGGGAGCGGCTCCTCACCTGGTGAAGGCCCTGCTCCGCAAGGGGGGCAGCAGCCGAGGAGCGCTCATGCACGACGATCGCCCCCGGGCAAAGAAGCCCGTGCCCCATAAGCGCCTCCACGAGCGCTGCCGAGAGCTGCGGGTCGAGGCGGTAGGGAGGGTCGAGCAAGACGATGTCGAAAGGCCGCTCGCCGAGCCTTCCGCACCTGGCGCAGGTCACGACGTCGCCCTGGACCACCCGCGCCTCTGCGCGCGCGCCCAGGCTCTCCACGTTCTTTCGGGCGCAGGCGGCGGCCCTGCGGTCGCGGTCCACAAGGACGCACCCCTCGGCGCCCCGACTCACGATCTCAAGGCCCAAGGCGCCCGAACCGGCAAAGGCGTCCAGGGCCCATGCGCCGGACAAGTCGAGACCGCGGGCCGACGCCACCATGGAGGCGACGGCCTCGCGCATGCGGTCGGTGGACGGGCGGGTGCCGAGCCCCTCCGGCGCCCCGAGCTGCCGGCCGCGCCAGCGGCCTCCCACGATCCTCATGCCCCTCCCCCTTCTTTGAAGTACAGCGCGTAACGGGCCTCGACCTCGTGGGCCACGGGCCCCAGACCCGGGGCCGAGAGGTCGCGAGACGCCTTGAGCAGCGCGATTGCGTCCTCGTGGGCCGCCTCGACAAGGTCGGCGTCCTCGGCCAGGTCGACGAGGGCCAAGGTTGCGGCCCCCGACTGACGGTACCCGAGAACGTCGCCCTCATGCCTCAGGCGCAGGTCGAGCTCGGCCAGCTCGAGACCGTCGGTGCTCTGCTCAAGGGCGGCAAGGCGCTTGCGGGCGGGCGTCCCCTTTTTGGAGGAGGTCTCGAGAAAGACCCGTCCGGCCACCGTGCCGCGGCCCACGCGGCCGCGAAGCTGGTGCAGTGTGGCCAGTCCAAAGCGGTCGGCGTCGTAGACGAGCATGGCGCAGGCGTTGGGCACGTCGACGCCCACCTCGATGACGGTGGTGGAGACGAGCACGTTCACGGAGCCGTCGCGGAAGGCCGCCATGGCGCCGTCCTTCTCGGCGGGCGACATGCGCCCATGGATGAGGCCCACCGACAGGTTTGGAAAGACGCTTCTGGAAAGCTCCTCATAGGCGGCCCGGGCGCTCTTGAGGACGCGGTCGGTGCCCTCGGGCACGTCGTCGAGCTCCGACCCGTCGTCGGCGTCGTCCACCAAGGGGCACACCACGTAGGCCTGGTGCCCGGCGGCCACCTCCTCCCGTATGGCGCCAAAAGCGATGTCCAGCGACTCCGGGGGTATGACCTTCGTGGCGGTGCCGGCGCCGGGGTGCGGCCGTTCCTTGATGGAGGAGACCGACACGTCGCCGTAGACCGAAAGGGCGAGCGTGCGCGGGATGGGCGTCGCCGTCATGGTGAGCACGTCGGCCGCCTCCCCCTTGCCCTTGAGGCCGGTGCGCTGGTTGACGCCAAAGCGGTGCTGCTCGTCGGCCACGGCAAGGGTGAGGTTGGAAAAGCGCACGTCCTCGGAGAGGATCGCCGTCGTGCCAAAAAGGACGCAGACCCTTCCCGCCGCTACGTCGTCCACGATGGCGGCGCGCTCGTCTTGCGGGGTTGAACCGGTGAGCAGGCGCCAGGACACGCCGGCCGCATCCAGCACCGGGCCGGTCTTCTCGGCATACTGCCGGGCCAAGACGGAGGTGGGGGCCATGACGGCGCACTGGGTGCCCGAGTCGGCGCAGGCGGCCATGGCAACGGCCGCCACTGCGGTCTTGCCCGTTCCCACGTCGCCCAGAAGCAGGCGGTTCATGGGGCGGCTGGCAGCCATGTCCACAAGGATCTCCTTCACGGCGGCCTGCTGCTCGCCGGTGAGCGTGAAGGGCAAGGCGTCGACGAGCGCCCGGACGTGCGGCCCGCCCGTTGCGTGCGCAAAGCCCGGGCGACCGGTGCCCTCCAGCGCATGGCGCGCCCTCAGCGCAAGCTGCAGGCAGAAAAGCTCGTCGTAGGCCAATCGGCGGCGGGCGCGCTCCGCCTCGTCCAGAGACGTCGGGAAATGGACCGACCGAAGGGCGGCGCCCCAGCCCATGAGGCCGCGGCGGGCCACCAGATGCGCCGGCAGATAGTCGCACACGTCGGCAAAGTCGGCGACGGCGCTGCTCTCAATGCGCCGCATCCACGCGGGGGTGAGGCCCTCGCTCACGGGGTGCACCGGCACCACGCGGGAGTAGCCGCCCGACTCGTCCGCGCCCAAGACCTCGTGGAACGGCGAGGCCATCTGCTTGAACCCGTAGGCGAACGTGACCTTCCCCGAGAGGGCCACCGTGTCGCCCACTTTGAACGTGTCCTTGAGCCACGGCTGCTTGAAGAACGACGCCCGAAGCACGCCGGTCTGGTCCACCACGAAGACCTCCACAATGGGCAGGCGCGGCCGCGGGCGCTTGAGCTCCACACGGTCGATGGTGCCCACCACGGTGGCCTCTTGGCCCACGTCGGCGTGGGCAATGGGGACCACGTGGGAGAAGTCGAGGTAGCGGCGGGGCACGTGCAGCAGAAGGTCGCGCACGGTGCGCACGCCCATGCGCTCGAGGGCTGCAAGGCGCGCCCCCGATACGTAACGTGCCCGCGACGCACCGTCGTCCAGGGCGCAGGTGCGCGCCAGACGGGCGGAGGTCGCGGGCACGACGATGGTCCCTGGCTTGGCCATGGGCTCCCTTTCGGGCTACTCGATGGAGAAGATCACGGGATAGAGGGGCTGGCCGCCGCGGTGCGGGTCGACCTCCAGGTCGGGCAGCGCCTCCTCAATGGCGTCGCAGATGGCATGGAAGGCCTCATCGTCGAGCTCGTCACCGGCGAGGATGGTGAGGGTGTCGCCCTCCTCCTCGGTCTGCATGCGACGCACCAGGTCCAAGGTGACCTGGTCGACGGAGGAGCCCACAACGGTGATGGCGCCGTCCTGGATGCCCATGACGTCGCCCGACTTGATGGGAGAGCCGTCGGCGGCCTGGGAGTCGCGCACGGCGCGGGTGACCTCGCCGTCGCGGACGTTGGCCACGGCCTCGGTCATAGCCGCCACGTTGTCGGCAAGGGGCATGTCGGTCTCGAGCACGAACAGGGCGGCGAAGGCCTGGGGCACGGTCTTTGTGGGGACCACGGCCACCTCGCAGGTGTCGCAGGCGTTCGCGGCGGCCTCGGCTGCCATACGGATGTTGCCGTTGTCGGGAAGCACGATGACGTGCTCGGCATGGGCGCGCTCGATGGCGTCAAGGATGTCGGCCGTGGAGGGGTTCATGGTCTGGCCGCCGGACACCACCACGTCCACGCCGAGGGACTGGAGAATCTCGGCCTCGCCGTCGCCGGCGGCCACGGCCACGATGCCGAGCTTCTTCTTTGGCTCGGCACTTGTCTCGCGGTCCGCGGCGATGGAGGCGGTGCGGTCGGCGGCCTCCAGGTCCATGTTGTGGATGAAGACCTCGAAGATCTGGCCCTCGCCGAGCATGTGGTGCAGGACGCGGTCGGGCTCGTTCGTGTGGACGTGGATCTTGTAGTCGGGGTTGGAGCCCACGAGCAGCTCGCAGTCGCCCATGGTGGACAAAAAGTCGAGAGCGGCCTTCTGGTCGAAGTCGGCGCCGTTGGCATGGAACAGGAACTCGGTGCAGTAGCGGTACTCCGAGCCCTCCCAGTCGTCGTTGAGCTCGATGTGGACGTTGGCGGCGACGGAGCGCTTGGCATCGCCGCTGTCCACAGTGGTCTTGAAGTCCACAGCGGAGTCGGTGCCCAAGCAGGCGTTCACAAAGGCCTCGAAGAACACGGCGAAGCCGAAGGCGCCCGAGTCGACGACGCCGTTCTCCTTGAGGACCGGGAGCAGGTCGGGGGTGCGGGCCACCGACTCGTAGGCCTCGGACACGAGCTCCGTGAGGGCCTTGTCCACAGACATGTCGCGGTCGTGAGCCAGCTCGTCGGCGCGCTCGGAAAGGTCGGAGACCACGGTGAGGATGGTGCCCTCGACGGGCTTGCGGACGGCCTGGAAGGCGACCTTGCGGCCGTGGCGCCACGCAGCGGCGAGGTCAGTCACCGTGATGGGGTCGCCCTTGGCCTCGACAAGGCCCTCGGCGACGCCGCGAAGGATCTGGCTCGTGATGACGCCGGAGTTGCCACGGGCGCCCATGAGCGAGCCGTGGGTGATGGCCTTGGCCACGGCCTCCATGGAAGCGTTGGCAGGAAGGGCCTCAACCTCGGCCACCACGGTCTTGAGTGTGAGGCTCATGTTGGTGCCGGTGTCTCCGTCAGGGACGGGAAAGACGTTGAGCTTGTTGATCTCGTCCGCCCTGTCGGCGACCGCCTGAGCGGCGACAGGGAAGCAGTGACGTACGACATTCGCAATCATTCTGTGGTAACTCCGGTCTGTCTTCTCGGGACTTTGAGGCCCCATGCCTATGTTGGGTGCTGGCTTTTAGCGCACTTTCATGTCTTCGATGACAACATGGACCTCGGCGCCCTCGATCTGGGCAACCTGGGCGAGCATGAACTTCACGCTGCTCTCGAGGTTCTGGCACACCGAGCGCATGTTCACGCCGGCGTCCACCACCACGTGGAGCGTCACGGAAACCGAGTCTGCGTCCATGTCCACGTCGATGCCCTTGGCCATCTGGTTCATGGAGAGCAGGGTCTGAAGGTTCTGTTGGTCGTCGGTGAAGGCCATGCCCACCACGCCGTAGCACATCATCGCGGCATAGCCCGCGAGGTTGGCGATGACGTCGTTGGAGACCTGGAGCGTGCCGGGAACTTGTGCCTCTGACATGTGGTTCTCCTATCCGATTTGTGCGACAGGGGTACCTAGCCCCCAACTTGGTCTGAACGACTATACCCCACGGCCTTGCGACTCCCGCCACGGCCCCCAGTCTCTGCACATCTTCGACGGCGTTTGATGGAGAGGAAATGATGCTTGCACGACGGGCCTCCTCTGCTATAGTTGACCGCGCACCAACCCACGGGGATATAGCTCAGCTGGGAGAGCGCATGACTGGCAGTCATGAGGTCAGGGGTTCGATCCCCCTTATCTCCACCACACGCCACAGGGCGGCGGCCTCGGCCGCCGCCCTTTTTCATGGCCCGACTACCGTTGGGCACCCTTTCTCGACCGAGACGGCCGCAGCCGGCATCCTCGGCCCCCTTCCGGTGGTTAAGCTAGTGGAGCGGGTATCTACAGGAGCGCACACACAGACCGACCAAAGGAACCCATCGCCCATGTACCTCGAGACCATTGACTCCCCTCGCGACCTGAAAAGAATGGGCGTCGCCGAGCTTGAGGCCCTGGCCAGAGAGATGCGCAACGCTCTTATCGAGCGCGCTCGAACCCATGGAGGCCATCTTGGCCCCAACCTGGGCGTCATCGAGCTTACCATCGCCTTGCACCGAGTCTTCGACTCCCCCAAAGACGCCATCGTGTTCGACGTCTCGCACCAGACCTACGCCCACAAGATGCTCACGGGACGCAAAGAGGCGTTTCTCGACCCCGCCCACTACGACGACGTCTCGGGCTTCTCAAGCCCTGCCGAGTCCGTCCACGACCCCTTTGTCCTCGGCCACACCTCCACGTCCATCGGCCTTGCGGCCGGAATCTCCCGCGGGCGGTCAGTGGCGGGCGTCGGCGGCCACGTGGTGGCGGTCATCGGCGACGGCTCCCTCTCGGGCGGACAGGCCTTCGAGGGCCTCGACGCGGCCGGGGAGCTTTGCAACAACCTCGTCGTGGTGGTCAACGACAACGGCATGTCCATAGCCGAGAACCACGGCTCGCTCTACGAGGAGCTGCGCCGCCTGCGCGAGACGGGCGGCGGCTGCACCGAGGGCAACTACTTCACCAGCCTGGGCTTTGCCTACCGCTACGTGGACGACGGCAACTGCGTGGCCGCGCTCGTGGAGGCCCTTGAGGGCGTCAAAGACGCCCGCGGCCCGCAGCTCGTTCACGTTCACACCGAGAAGGGCTGCGGCTTTGCGCCCGCCGTCAAAGACCCGGAGGCCTTCCACAACGTGGGGCCCCTCGACGCACGGGGCTCGCAGGCCCCAAAGAAGGCGCCGCTCGCCTGGCGCGACGTGACCTGCGGCTACCTCAACCGGCGCATGGCGAAGGACCCGGGCGCCATGACCGTGGTCGCCGGCACGCCCAAGGGTCTCGGCTTTACCCCGGCCATGCGCCAGGCCGCAGGCGAGAAGTTCGTGGACGTGGGAATCGCCGAGGCCACGGCCTTCACGTTCGCCGCAGGGCTCGCCTGCGCCGGTATGCATCCTGCAGTGTGCATGTACTCCACGTTTTTGGGCCGCGCCTACGACCAGATCGTCCAGGAGGTGGGGCTCAACCGCTCCCATGTGGTCACCATGGTCGACCGCGGCTCGGTGTGGGCCATGAACGACCTCACCCACTTGGGCCTCGGAGACATCGCCATGCTCGGAAGCATCCCCAACATCACCTACCTCGCCCCGGCCACGGTGCCGGAGTTCGAGGCCATGATGGACTGGGCCCTGGACGTGGCCTGCGGCCCCGTGGCCGTGAAAGTGCCTGGGGGCTCGCCCGTGACAGACGAGCTCCCCACCCTCGTACGCGGGTCCGAGGTGGCCTTTGTGGGCGCCGGCACGTTCTACCCTACGGCCCTTGAGGCCGCCCGCATCCTCAGGGAGAGGGCCGGCATCAACGCCACCGCAGTCAACCCCCGTCTGGTGTCCGACGTGACAGAGGACCTGGTCGAGCTCCTCTCCCAGGGGCACAGGGTCGTCGTAACGTTGGAGGACGGGTTTGCCGCCGGCGGGTTCGGCCAGAAACTGGCGGCGGCCTTGGGAGGAAGCGGCGCCTCCGTGATTGTCCGCGGCTTCCCAAAGGACGTTCCCGACCGCTTTGACCCCGGCACCCTTGTGGAGAAGGCCCGTATGACGCCGGAGCTTGTCGCCCAAGACTCCCTGGCCGCCCTTGAAGCCCTCCCCTCATCGCCTGAAAGCGAGTAAGAACCATCGCCTGAAAGCGAATGGGGATGCCCCCATTCGCTTTCAGGCGAACGCAAGGGGAGCTACCCCCCCCCGATTTGTCGTTCGAGCGCACCACTGTAGCGCGGCGGTGCGCCTCGTTTTGCCGAATAGCCACGCCACGGTGGCGCGGGGGCGACAAAACAACCCGATACCTTGGCTGTCTCACCGCAAGAAGGCGCCCCTCCGGGCACTTAGGCCTGGCGGGGCGCCTTTTTTGGCAAACGCCTGCGGGCCCTAGCGCCTGCGGGCGATGACCGCAGAGCCCACCTCAGCGGCCACGTCGTCGATGGCCACTTCGCGGCGCTCCCCCGTCGCGCGGTCCTTGACCTCGCACATGCCCTTTGCCACGGCCTTCTTGCCCAGCACCACCTGGTAGGGCAGGCCGAGCAGGTCGGCGTCGTTGAACTTCACGCCAGGGCGCTCCTTGCGGTCGTCGAGAAGCACCTGGACGCCCTCGGCCACAAACTGGTCGGCCACCCGCTGCGCGGCGGGCCACACAAGGTCGTCGGCGGTGTCGAGGGCGACGACCTCCACCTCGAAGGGGGCCACAGAGACGGGCCACACGATGCCGGCGTCGTCGTGGCACTGCTCCACCACGGCCGCGAGGGTGCGCGTCACGCCGATGCCGTAGCAGCCCATCTGGAAGTACTGCTCCTTGCCCTGGGCGTCGAGGAACGTGGCGCCCATGGAGCGAGAGTACTTGTCGCCCAGCTGGAAGATCTGGCCCATCTCAATGCCGCGGGCCGCGTCAAGAGGCTTGCCGCACACGGGACAGGCGTCCGACGCCTTGGCGCTGGCAAGGTCCTCCCAGGAGTCGGGCTCAAAGTCGCGCCCGGGCCTGGCGCCGAGGAAGTGGCACTCGGGCTTGTTGGCGCCCACAAGCCAGCTGAGGGAGCCCTTGAGAGAGATGTCGCAGACGCAGGCCACGCCTTCGGGCAGGCCCACAGGGCCCATGCAGCCCTTGTGCAGGCCGTACTGCGCGAGCTCGTCGTCGTCCATGAGGCGGTAGTCGCCAAAGGCATGGGAAGCCTTCACTTCGTTGAGCTCATGGTCGCCCGGAAGGATACAGACCACGGGGCGCCCCTCGCCGTCCATAAGGGCAACGGCCTTGCGGCAGGCGGCCTCGCTTACCGAAAATAGCGCCGCCAGCTCGGCGATGGTGTGCGCGCCCGGGGTGTCCACGCACTCAAGCTCGTCGTTGTGTGTCTCGGGGCCGTCCTCGACGGAGATGAGCACCGTGGCGGCCTCTTCGTCGGCCGCATAGCCGCAGTCGGGGCAAAAGACCAAAGACGCCTCGCCCGCCTCGGCGAGGGCCATGAACTCGATGGAGGAAGAGCCGCCGATCTGGCCGGAATCTGCGGCGACGGGGAGCGCCTTGATGCCGCAGCGGTCGCAGACGCCGGAGTAGGCGTCGTACATCTCGTCGAAGGTGCGCTTCATGCCCTCGACGTCGGCGTCGAAGGAGTAGGCGTCCTTCATGATGAACTCGCGGCCGCGCATGAGGCCGAAGCGCGGGCGCAGCTCGTCGCGGTACTTCTGCTGAATCTGGTAGAGATTGACCGGCAGCTGCTTGTAGGAGCGCAGCTCGCCCCGCACGAGGTCGGTCATGGTCTCCTCGTGGGTGGGGCCGAGCACGAAGTCGCGGTCGTGGCGGTCGGACAGGCGCATGAGCTCGGGGCCGTAGGCGTCAAGGCGCCCGGACTCCTCCCACAGCTCGGCCGGGGTAATGATGGGCAGCAGCACCTCTTGGGCGCCGTGGGTGTCCATCTCGTCGCGGATGATGGCCTCAATCTTCTCCAGGGAGCGCCAGGCCAAAGGCAGGTAGGAATAGAGGCCTGCGGCCGTCTTGCGAATCATGCCGGCCCTCAGAAGCAGGCGGTGGCTTGCAAGGTCGGCGTCTGCGGGATCCTCCTTGAGGGTGGGCGCGTACAGAGAGCTCATGGTCTGGAACGTCTTCACGGTTTAGGCTCCTTGGATCGGATGATGCGGCGCGTCCGGCTGTCTCTTGCCTCATGGTGCCGCCCGGACGCGGGGCGGCCCGACACAAAATGGGGTCTTAGGTGCTAGGACTTCGGGCCAAAGCGGCGGTCGATCTCGTCCATAAGGGCGTCCACAAGGCCGTCCTCGGGAACGGACCCCAAAGACTCGCCCCCAGCGATGAGAAGGCCCTGGCCCTTGCCGCCGGCTATGCCGACGTCGGCCGCCCGGGCCTCTCCCGGCCCGTTGACCACGCAGCCCATGACGGCCACGGTGATGGGCGCCTCGACGCCCCGCAGGCGCTCCTCGACCTCGGAGGCAAGGCCCATGAGGTCGATCTGGCAGCGGCCGCAGGTGGGGCACGACACGATCTCGGGCCCGCGGCGCCTGAGGCCCACGGACTGCAGGATGTTCCAGGCCACGCGCACCTCCTCTGTCGGGGGCGCCGTTATGGACACGCGCACGGTGTCGCCGATGCCCTCCGACAGAAGGACGCCCAAGGCCACCGAGTTCTTGACCGTGGCGGGGCCAAGGCCACCGGCCTCGGTGACGCCGAGGTGAAGCGGGACATGGGGGATGCGGGCCGAAAGCTCGCGGTTGGTGCGGATGGTGGAGGGCACCGAGTGGGTCTTGGCCGACAGGACGACGTCGTCAAAGCCGCGCTCCTCGAAGTGGCGCACGAATGACAGGGCGCTCTCCACAAGCTTCTCCGGCTGAGTGAGGTCTTCCCTAGCGTCGACGGCGGGGTCGAGGGAGCCGGCGTTGACGCCGATGCGAATGGGGATGCCCGCCTCCCCCGCCGCGTCGATCACGGCGTCAACCTTGGCCCACGACCCGATGTTTCCCGGGTTGATGCGCAGGGCCGAGGCCCCACGGGCACAGGCCTCGAGGGCCAGGCGGTAATCGAAATGGATGTCGGCCACAACGGGCAGTGGGCTTTCGGAGCAGATCTCGCCGAAGCCGGGCAGGGCGTCGGCGGCGGGCACTGCCACGCGCACGATCTCGCAGCCCTCCTCGGCAAGGGCCGAGATCTGGGCGAGCGTGGCCTTGGGGTCCTGGGTGGCCGTGCAGGTCATAGACTGCACGGCCACGGGTGCTCCCCCGCCCACGGGCACAGACCCAACGTGGACCTGACGGGTAAGGGAGCGCGGCAGCGGCGAGGCGTCGGCGCCCCCCAGAAGGCCGGCCTCGCGACGCAGGTCTTCCATGATCAGCCTCCCAAGATGAATCGGACGATGTCCTGGCGGAGCAGGACGAAGAACAAAAGCATGAACAAGGCTATACCCACCATGGAGAGCACCTGCTGCACCCGCATGGAAACGGGGCGCCTAGTCACGGCCTGGACGGCCTCGATCACAATCTTGCCGCCGTCCAAAGGAGGGACGGGAAGCAGGTTCATAAAGGCAAGGCTCAAAGACACGGCCGCCGCAAGGAGCGCGAACGACGCCGCGCCTTGGCTTGCCGCCTCGCTGGCCATGACCGAGATACCCACCACGGAGCTGGAGCTCTCGACGATCTCGCCTATATGGGCCGGCTGCAGAAGCTGGAAGATGTAGCTGGCCGTCGCCCCCACATAGGACAGCGCGTAGGAGACCGCCTCGCCCAGGCCCATCTTGAGCGAAGTGACCTGCGCCTGGATGCCCAGGGAGTCGGCAGGGCCGTCCAGGGCCACGCCTAGCTCGACGGGCTTTCCGTCGCGTTGCACGCAGACCGTGAAGTCCACCCCTTCGGCAAGGGCGTTCTTCACGGCGGAGACGGTCTCCTGCCACGTGGAGACGGACACGCCGTCCACGGACACAAACTCGTCGCCCGCCTGGATGCCCGCCTGTTGGGCGATCGAGCCCTCGAGCACCGTGCCCGCCACCGGGGCGTCGCTTGCCACGGGAACGCCCGCCAGCGTAAGCACCACTACCACGAGGAGGATGCCGCACAGAAGGTTGACCGCCACGCCGCTCACGAGCACGAACGTGCGGCCCCAGAATCCCCTGGCAAGGTAGGTGTGGGAACGCTCTTGCGCAAGGAACGCCTCGGGGCCGTCCCCTATGCTGTGGGGCTGTCCCTGGGCCGTGGCGCCCGGAAGCGAGAAGTCGTGGCCTCGGTCGTATTTTGTGAGCAGGGCGCAGTCGCGTTCCTGCGTCTCAAAAGAGGAAGGCCATGAGGAGTCGGACGGGCGCTCTCCCAGCTCGGGGTCGTAGTAAGGGGCCACGGAACCCCAGTCAGCAAGGGTCGCGAGCGCCCCTATGGCCTCTTCGGTCGTGCAGCCGGCGTCGGCGGCCACCTCGTCCACCGTGGCGCGGCCATGGCGCGCCACCGAGGCGAGCGCGGCGGCGAGGTGGGGGCTTGTCTCGCCCTCCATGCCGCAGACCATGGTGTAGCCGCCCAAAAGGAGCGGGGTGGCCCCGTAGGTCGTGCCGTAGCGCTTGGACTCCCACGCCACCCGGAAGCGGCAGGGCATCCCGAGGAAGAACTCCTTCACGCGGATGCCGAGAACGCGGGCGGCCAAGAAATGGCCCCCTTCGTGGACGAACACGAGGACGGACAGGAGCAAAAGGCCCCAGAGAATGGCAGAGACCGCCCCGCCAAGACCGGCTAGCACGACAGCCTCGCCACGACGGCGGCCGCCTGCACGCGGGCGCGAGCATCAGTCTCGGCGACCTGAGAAAGGCTTGTCAGGGGCTCGACGTCCGTCTCGTCCATGACCTTTTCCACCACGGTGGCTATGTCGAGAAAGCCCAGCATCCCGTCGCGGAAGGCCTGGTTGGCCACCTCGTTGGCGGCGTTCATGGCGCAGGGCAGCGTGCCCCCGGCGCGCCCGGCCTCCAAGGCCAGGCCGAGGCAGCGGAAAGTCTTGACGTCGGGGGCGTCAAAGGTGAGCGGACCCGCCTGTCTCCAGTCGACGGGCTCGCACGGCGCCTCCCAGCGATGGGGATAGCT
This sequence comes from Atopobiaceae bacterium 24-176, assembly GCA_041225335.1. GTDB lineage: Bacteria > Actinomycetota > Coriobacteriia > Coriobacteriales > Atopobiaceae > Granulimonas. The sequence continues at coordinate 61,698 of JBCLSF010000002.1, forward strand.
AAAGGCGTACTGGATGGGGACGCGCATGTCCGAAGGGCCAAGCTGAGCAATGGTGGAGCCATCTGTGAACTCCACCATGGAATGGATCTTGCTCTGGGGGTGCACGAGCACCTCGACGGCGTCCACCGGCACGGCAAACAGGTGGTGCGCCTCAATGACCTCGAGGCCCTTGTTCATGAGCGTGGCCGAGTCCACCGTGATCTTAGGGCCCATGGACCACGTGGGGTGGCCGAGCGCCTCGGCGCACGTGACACGGGCCAGCTCGTCTCGGCCGCGGCCCAGAAACGGGCCACCGGAGCAGGTGAGCCAGATGCGGGCCAGCTCACGCTCGCGCTCCCCCACCAGACACTGGTAGATGGCCGAGTGCTCCGAGTCCACGGGAATGAGACTACCGGGCTCGGCCATGGGCATGAGGAGGTCGCCGGCGGCCACGAGGGCCTCCTTGTTGGCGCAGGCAAGCACCTTGTGGGCGGCCAATGCGGCATAGGCGGCATGGATGCCCGCCTCGCCCACAACGGCCACCAGCACGCAGTCCACGTCGTCGCGCGAGGCGAGCTCCATGACGCCCTCATCGCCGCTCAAAAGCTCGCAGCCGTCCGGCAGGCCGTCCAGGACGCCGTCGTTTTTGTGGGCGGGGTCGGCCACGGCAACGGCGGCACAGCCGAACTCGCGGGCAAGCGCCACGAGCTCGTCCGTCTTGCTATGCACGGAAAGGGCCGTCACCGAGATGCGATCGCCGTGCCGCCGGGCCACGTCGAGGGCCTGGCGTCCGATGGAGCCGGTACAGCCGAGAACGGCCACGCGCAGGGGCGCGGGCCTGAAAGACGAGGGCGCGCAGTCCTCGAAGATGTTCATAGAAGTCCTCCAAGCCTAAGGATGAAGTAGGCCGTCATGGAGCCAAAGAGGATGGAGTCTGTGCGGTCGAGCATGCCGCCGTGGCCCGGGATGAAGTTTCCGGAGTCCTTGACGCCGGCCGCGCGCTTGAGGCGCGACTCGAAAAGGTCGCCGACGACACCCAGGGCGCCAACGCCCACGCCGCCCAAAACGGCCAAGGGCAGCGTGACACAAGGCAGGCCCACAAGCCACATGAGCACCCACACAAAAATGGAGCCCGCCATGCCGCCCACGAAGCCCTCCCAGGTCTTGTGCGGGCTGATCTTTGGCACCATCTTGTGCCTGCCAAACCGAGAGCCCACGAAGTAGGCCGCGGCGTCGCTCATCCAAATGGACGCGATGACGCCAAAAGTGAGGAGGGCGGCCATGGCCATGGGGCCCTCCCCCGCTTGCCCGGGTGCCTCCATGAGGCGGATCCTCATCATGAAGCTCAGAAGGAACCCCGTATAGACCGGACCGAACACCGTGATGGCGACGTCGCTGATGGAGGCGCGGGCGGTCCAAACGAACCAGACGCCGCAGGCGAGCACGAGCAGCGAGAAGATCGCCGCGGCAGCCGTGTCCGGAAGCAGCGGGCAGGCGACAAAGGCCACGGCGGCCGTAAGGCCTACGAGCTCGTTGGGCATGCGCCCGAGCATGCGGGCCATGCGGAAGAACTCCGAGCAGCAGAGCCACGCCATGGCACAGAACAGCACGGCGCAGGGCAGGGGCCCCCAGAAGATGCACACGAGCACGATGACGCTGTAGAAAAGGCCTGAGAGCGTGCGGGTGAGCAGCTTCTCGGTGCCCGAGCGCACCTTGGAGCCTCGCGTCTCTCCCTGAAGGCGCAGCCGTTCGCGCTCCTCGCGCTTCTCCTCGTACTTCTTCATGGACCCTTCGAGGCCGGAAGGGACGTTCCCGTCCTTGTCGCTCACTGTGTGACCACTCCCCCGAACCTGCGCTCTCTCCCCTGGAAGGAGGCGATGGCACGCAGAAGCTCCCAGCGGTCGAAGTCGGGCCAAAGGACGGGGGTCACATAGAACTCGGCGTAGGCCAGCTGCCAGAGCATGAAGTTGGAGAGCCTGAGCTCCCCCGACGTGCGGATGAGGAGCTCGGGGTCGGGAAGCCCGGCCGTGTAGAGGCGCGAGGCGACGGTGTCCTCGTCGACGGCGGCGGGGTCCAGGGCCCCGGCCGCCACGTCTTGGGCGACGAGCCTGCAGGCGCGAGCGATCTCGGCCCGCGAGCCGTAGTTGACGGCCAGTGCGAGGACCATGCCGGTGTGGGAGGCCGTCTTGGAAAGACCCTCCTCAAAGACCTCGCGGGTCTCCTGGGGAAGCGCCTCGAGGTCGCCGAGGAAGACCAAGCGGACGTTCTCCTGCACAAAGAGGGGCAGCTCACTCACCAACGTAGTGGCAAACAGGTGCATGAGCATGTCCACCTCATGCTGAGGGCGCCTCCAGTTCTCCGTGGAGAAGGCATAGGCCGACAGTACCTCGATGCCCAGGCGCACGCACGTGGTGATGGTCTCTCGCAAAGAGTCGACCCCGGCCATATGGCCGTAGGGCCGCTCCATGTCGCGGGCCTGCGCCCAACGGCCGTTGCCGTCCATGATGATGGAGATGTGGGACGGGAGGCGCGCCATGTCGACATCGTCCAGGGCGACGTCGTCGGGGCCGTCTGCAAAGTGGCGCGCGAGCGCGTCTGCGTCGTAGTGCAACCTAGATCTCCATAACCTCGGCCTCTTTGGCCTTCAGCATCTCGTCGACCTGCTTGATGAAAGAGTCAGTGAGCTTCTGGACCTCAGCCTGCTCGCGGCGCACATCGTCCTCGGAGTTCTCCTCGTCGCGCTCGATCTTGCCGTTGGCATCGCGGCGCACGTTGCGCACGGCCACACGGGCCTCCTCGGCGTAGGCCTTGCAGTCCTTCACAAGCTCGCGGCGACGCTCCTCGGTGGGCGCCGGGAAGGGCAGGCGGATGGAGGAACCGTCGTTGGAGGGGTTGATGCCCAGATCGGAATTGCGGATGGCCCTCTCGATGGCATTGAGCACCGACTTGTCCCAAGGCTCCACGAGCAGCATGGTGGCCTCGGGGACCTTGACGCCGGCGAGCTGGGTGACCGGGGTCTCAACGCCGTAATAGTCGACCTTGATGGCGTCGAGCACGTGGGGGTTGGCGCGGCCCGTGCGGACCTTGGCGAAGTTGGCCTTGAGCGTGTCGAGGCACTTCTCCATCTTGCCCTTTGCGTTGTTGATGGTATCGCTCATCAGAGTGTCTCCTCTTCCACGACGGTGGTTCCCACCGACTCCCCCTTAAGGGCCTTCTCGAACACGTCGTCCTCGGTGATGTCGAAGACGATGATGGGCATGTGGTTGTCCTGGCTCAAGGCCGTGGCCGTGGCGTCCATGACCTTGAGGCCCTGGGCGAGGACATCACGATAGCTGATGGTGTCGTAGCGCTTGGCGTCGTCATGCTTCATGGGGTCCTTGTCGTAGATACCGTCGACCTTCGTGGCCTTCATGAGGCAGTCGGCGCCGATCTCGCAGGCCCTCAGCGCGGCGGCCGTGTCGGTGGTGAAATAAGGGTTACCCGTGCCGGCGGCGAAAATGACCACGCGGCCCTTCTCCAAGTGGCGGATGGCGCGGCGACGGATGTAGGTCTCGGCCACCTCGTGCATCTCGATGGCGCTCATGACGCGGGTCATCATGCCGGCCTTCTCAAAGGCGTCCTGGAGGGCGAGGGCGTTCATGACCGTGGCGAGCATGCCCATGTAATCGGCCTGCGCGCGGTCCATGCCCGCCGCCGCTCCGGCCATGCCGCGGTAGATGTTGCCGCCGCCCACAACGATGCCCACCTCGATGCCGTCGTCATGGATGACCTTGATGGACTCGGCAAGGCGCTCGAGCATCCTGGGGTCCATGCCGTAGTCCCCGTCGCCCATAAGGGCCTCTCCGGAGAGCTTGAGCAAAATGCGGCGGTACTTGTAGTCTTCCACGCTTGTCCCGTCTCGAGTGATGGCCCGTGCCGAATCATCATAGCCCATGAAGAAGGGCGGGGACGGCCTGCACCGTCCCCGCCCTTGTCAAAGATGCGAAACGCCCTTATCGGCTACTCGCCGAAGGAGAAGCGGTCGAAAGCGACGATGGAGATGGTGTCGTCGCACTCCTTGGAAACCTTCTCGCCGAGGGAGCGGATGGTCTGGTCGGAGTCCTTGATGAAGACCTGCTCGGTGAGCACGTTCTCCTTGTAGAACTTGTTGAGGCGACCCTCGGCCATGCGCTCCTGGATGGCCTCGGGCTTGCCGGACTCGGCAGCCTGCGCCTTGTAGATGGCAACCTCGTGCTCGACGGTCTCGGCGGGCACGTCCTCGATGCGGGCGGCAACGGGCTGGGCAGCGGCCACCTGCATGGCGACGTCGTGGGCGTAGGTCTTGAAGGCCTCGTTCTCGGCCGTGGCGGGCTTGGAGAAGCCGAACTCCACGAGCACGCCGAGCTTGCCGCCGTGCACGTAGCTGGAGAGGGCGCCGTTCTCCACGGTGCGCACCACAAAACGGGCGATCTTCATGTTCTCGCCCATGGTGTGGATGAGCTCGGTGAGGGCGGAGTCCACCGTGTCGGCGCCCTCGAAGGGCAGGGCCTTGAGGGCCTCGACATCGGCGGGGGCAGAGGTGGCAACGACCTCGGCGAGCCTGGTGGCGAAGCCGGTGAACTTGGGGTTCGTGCCCACGAAGTCGGTCTCGCAGGAGACCTCCACGAGCGCGCCCTTGTGGCCGTCGGCAGTGACGAAGGCGCCCACGGTGCCCTCGTTGGTGTCGCGGCCGGCCTTCTTGACGGCCTTGGCGATGCCCATGGTACGAAGGACGTCGACGGCCTTCTCGAGGTCGCCCTCGGCCTCGACGAGGGCCTTCTTGCACTCCATCATGGGCGAGTCAGTCATCTCGCGGAGCTGCTTGACCATCTGGGCAGTGATCTTGGTGGCCATGGAACCTCTTCTCTTATGGCAGGCGCCGATACCCGGCGCGCAACGGATGGGTTAGCGGGAGAGCTTGTCGTCGGTCTCGGCGGTGGTCACAGACTCGATGGTCTGGCCGTCAACGGAGACGGGCGCCTTGGCGTCGGAGATCTCGGGCTGGACGTCGAGAATCTGGTTCTCCACGGCGTCGGTGACAGGCGCCGTGCCGGCCATCTCCTCGGCAGAGATCTGCTCGCGGCCGTTGCCGGCGAGCACGGCGTCGGCGATGAGCTCGCACATGAGGGAGACGGAGCGGATGGCGTCGTCGTTGGCGGGGATGCCGTAGTCCACGACGTCGGGGTCGGAGTTGGTGTCGAGCAGGGCGACCACGGGGATCTTGAGGCGACGGGCCTCGCGGATGGCGATCTCCTCGCGCTTGGTGTCGACCACGAACAGGGCCTGGGGAAGGGCCTTCATCTCACGGACGCCGCCGAGGTTCTTGGTGAGCTTCTCGAGCTCCTTGGTGAGGACGGACTGCTCCTTCTTGGGCAGCAGGGCCATGCGGCTGTCCTCCTGCATGGTCTCGAGCTCCATCATGCGCTCGATGCGGGAGCGCATGGTCACGAAGTTGGTGAGCACGCCGCCCAGCCAACGGTTGTTGATGTAGGGCATGCCGCAGCGCTCGGCCTGGGCGGCAACGGGCTCCTGGGCCTGCTTCTTGGTGCCCACAAACAGCACGGTGCCGCCCTTGGCGGCGAGGTTCTTGAGGAAGGTGTAGGCCTTATCGGCGTCGACGATGGTCTGCTTGAGGTCGAGGATGTAGATGCCGTTGCGCTCGCCGAAGATGTAGGGCTTCATCTTGGGGTTCCAGCGGCGGGTCTGGTGGCCGTAGTGGCAGCCAGCGTCGAGCAGGGTCTTGATGTTGATCTTGACAGCCATGGTTCTCCTTCGGTTGTTCCTCCGCGTGACGTCGTCCCCGGCCAACCACCCGGACCCTGGCTTTAGGTGCGGGCACCGCGGCGACCGAGTAGCCACGCGTGTGTCTTCTCCTGTGCTTTTGCACAGCAAAATCACAGTATAGGTGCGACGGTTGCCCAACGCCACCCCCACTTTGGAAGAAGCTCTTCTCTATGGGGCGCCCACAAAAACCGCGGCCTTCGCGAAACGCACCCGAGCAGGGCCTCAGCGCCCCGATCGGGGGTTTGCCTGGAGAGCGGCGTCCTTGAGGCGGTCCACCGACAGGTGCGTGTAGACCTGAGTGGTGGAGATGGACGCATGGCCCAAAAGCTCTTGGACGCTTCTGAGATCCGCACCGCCGGAGAGGAGCTCGGTGGCAAAGGTATGGCGCATGGCATGGGGGGTCACCGACGCGGGCAGCCCCGCAAGGGCGGCGAGCCGCTCAAAGCGAAGCCGCAGCGTGTCGGCGCTCATGGGGTTTCCCCGGCTGGAGAGAAAGACCGCGTCCGTGGCACGGGCGCTTCTGGCGGCAAGCTGCGGGCGCCCTTCCTTGAGGTAGCTGCCCAGCGCGCCACAGGCGCACCGGTGCAGCGGGACGAGCCGTTCCTTTGAGCCCTTGCCGAACAGGCGCACCGAGCCCTGTGACAAATCCACGTCGCCCACGGCCAAGGCGGCAACCTCGGCGATGCGCGCGCCCGACGCGTACATGAGCTCCGCCTGGGCCCGGTCCCTCAGCCCTTCCGGCGTGGAGGTGTCGGCGGCCGCGATAAGGGCGCGGGCCTGCTCGTCGTCAAGCACTTCCGGAAGGGCGCGGGCGGCCTTTGGCGAGGCCGCCGCCGCGGCGACGTTTCCCTCCACTACGCCCTCGCGCTCGAGCCAGTCGTAGAACGTCCGCAAGGCGGACAGCCTCCTTGAGACGGTGCGACCCGCATAGAGGGCGCGCCGCAGCTCGCCGAGGTAGGAGCGCACGTCCACCGGTCCAAGCCCTGCGGGGTCGATATCTGTGCGCCAACACCACGCGAGAAAGCCCTCGAGGTCGCACCGGTAGGAGCGCACCGTGTTGGCGGAGAGATTTCGCACGTCGCCGAGATGGTGCAGAAACCCCTCGAGAAGCGCGTCCCAGCGATCCTCTTTGGACCAGGGCTCGCTCATGGCCTGGACCTGTGGGAGAAGAGATCGCCTCGGGCCTCGATCCATTCAGCAAGGTCGCGCCGCGCCCGCTCGCCATAGGCGGCATAGCGCTCGCGCTTCTTTTTCCTCGGCCCCTCCAGGTGGGGCACAAGGCCGAAGTTCACGTGCATGGGTTGGTAGTCTGCCGTGGCAGGATCGGTGGCCCAGGCGACGAGCGAGCCGAAGGCCCCTGTGCGGGGCAGGTCGACGGCAGGGACGCCCGTAAGCTGCGCATAGGTGTTGAGGGCGGCCAGAAGCCCAGAGGCCATGGCCTCCACGTAGCCCTCGGTGCCGCAGATCTGCCCGGCGAAGCGCACAGAGGTGCCCGGCACCGCGAACGTGCGGTCGAGGGCGCGGGGGGCATCGATGAACGTGTTGCGGTGCATAACGCCGTAGCGGAAGAACTCGGCGCTCTCAAGGCCCGGCACCATGGAGAAGACCCGGCGCTGCTCGGGCCAAGCGAGGTTCGTCTGAAAGCCCACGAGGTTGTAGGCGGTCTTCTCCGCGTTCTCGGCCCGAAGCTGGAGCGCCGCCCAGGGGCGCTCCCCCGTGCGCGGGTCCGTGAGGCCCACTGGTTTCATAGCGCCGAAACGCAGGGAGTCCATGCCCGTGCGGGCCACCTCCTCGGCCGGCTGACAGGCACGGAACAGGTCCTTCTGCTCAAAGTCCTTCTGCACCACGCGCCTCGCGCCCACGAGCGCCTCCACAAAGGCCTCGTACTCCTCGCGGTTGAGCGGGCAGTTGAGGTAGTCGCCCTCCCTCTCGGCCCCGTAGCGCGACTGGGAGAACACCACGGAGCGATCGATGGTGGCGGCGTCCACTATGGGGGCGGCAGCGTCAAAGAACGAGAGCGACCCCGTCGTCCCGTGGGCCTCCAAAAGGTCGGAGACGGCATGAAAGAGCGCGTCGGAGCACAGCGGGCCCGCGGCAACGACCACAGGGCCCTCCGGCAGCTCCACTGCCTCCTCGCGGACCAACTCGATGAGCGGCTCGGCCTCCACGGCCCGGGTGACCGCACGGGAGAAGGCGTTCCTATCCACCGCCAGGGCGCCTCCCGCGGGGACGGCGCAGGCCTCGGCCATGGGAAGAAGGCGCGAGCCGAGGGCATGGAGCTCCTGCTTGAGCAGGCCGGCCGCGCTGTCGGGATTCGTGGATTTGAGGGAGTTGGAACATACGAGCTCCGCCAGGCCGTCGCTATGGTGTGCCGGGGCGTTTCCACAGGGCCGCTGCTCCACGAGCCTTACCGCAACGCCCCTGTCCGCCAGCGCCAGGGCACACTCGCTGCCGGCAAGACCGCCCCCGATCACGCAGACCCTCTCCACGCTTTCCTCCTTTCGGGGCCAGGCCCCTTCGCTTTTTTCATCGTCCCAGCATACCCTCTCGACCTCACCGCTCGCCGAGAAGCGCGGCCTCCGTGGGTGCATAGCGTCCGTCGGGAAGGCGCGTCACAAGGCCGGCGGCCTCGTAGTCTGAGAGCAGGCGCATGACCTCGAGCACGCCCTTTCCCACGGAGGCGGCCAAGTCGTCAGGTCGCATGGGCTGAGCCACCAGAGCCGAGAACGCCCGGCCGTGGTCTTTGGACTCGCGCACCGCAGGCCTCCTCAGCACGCCGTAGTCCATGGAGATGGACATCTCGAGCGACTCCTCGTCAACGATCATGGTGGCGCCTTGGGATATGAGCAGATTCGTTCCCCGCGATGGGGCGGAGAACATGGACCCCGGCGCCGCATAGACCGTGCGCCCCAGCTCAACGGCGGCATCGGCGGTGGAGAACGTGCCCGATGGGACCCCCGCCTCGGTCACGACGAGCACGGGCGACAAGGCGGCAATGAGCCGGTTTCTCTTTGGAAAGGTCCAGCGGGCCGGAGGAGAGCCCCACGGCTCCAGGGCGACGACGGCGCCCCCATGGGCCTGCGCCCCCTCGAAGACGTCGCGACTGCTCGCCGGGTACACGATGTCGGCGCCGGTGCCGGCGCACACCACGGTGCGCCCTCCCGCCGCAAGGGCCGCCCGGGCCGCCGCAGCGTCCACTCCCATGGCCCCGCCCGAGACCACCGTTATGCCGGCCTCGGCCGCCACTCGGCCCGCCAGAGCCGCCACGGCCCTCCCATAGGGCGTGCCCCTCCGGGCGCCTACGATCGATATGCACGGAGAGGACAGCACCTCGGGATCGCCGCGGCCGTAGATGCGCTCAATGCCCGACTCCTCCCCCACCAACGGCGGCCACAGAGGGTCGTCGGGCAGCAGCTCGAAGTCGCACGCCACGTCACACCGCCTCCCGTTGACGCCAGAGCGACGCCTCGGCCACATGGTCAGCCGTGACCTGACGGCTCTCCTCGATGTCTGCCACCGTGCGTGCCACCCGCGCTATGCGGGTCACGGCGCGGCCGCCCAGAGACGCGCGGCGGGCCAAAAGGTCGAGGCGCTCCGAGGCGTCGCCGTCGAGCCCGAGCGACGACACCTGGCCTGCGCCCACCCCTTGGGACTCGCGCCACGAGGCGAACTCGCGGGCCGCCAGCACTTGGTCGCGCATCTCCTGGGAGCCCATCCCCTCCTCGCCCTTGATGATGGATCCCGGCCGGGGCCGCGCCACGTCGCACACGATGTCGATGCGGTCCATGAGCGGTCCCCCGACCTTTGCCTGGTAGCGCTGGATTTGCGAGGCGGAGCAGGTGCACTCGCGCCCGCGGTCCCCCAAATGGCCGCAGGGGCACGGGTTGGCGGCCGCCACGAGCTGGAAGTCCGCCGGAAAGCGATAGGTCCCGTCGGCACGCACGAGCACCACACGCTTGTCTTCCAACGGCTGCCTAAGGGTCTGCAGTACATTGCCCGCAAACTCGGGGAGCTCGTCGAGAAAGAGGATCCCGCAATGGGCGAGCGAGACCTCGCCGGGGCCCACCGGACGCCCGCCACCCACCAGACCCGCGCACGACACTGTGTGATGGGGAGCGCGAAAAGGACGCTCCCCCGCCAGGATGGAGGTGGCGTCCAACCCGGCAGCAGAGTGGATGACGGCGGCCTCTATGAGCTCCTCGTCTCCCAAGGGCGGCAGTATGGTGGCCATGCGCCGCGCCACCATGGTCTTTCCCGTGCCCGGCGGCCCGACCATGAGCATGCCGTGGCCTCCCGCCGCCGCGACCACACAGGCGCGTTTCACGGCCTCTTGGTCCACGACGTCGGAAAAGTCGGCACCGGACAGGCCCGGCGGAGCCCGCAGGATCGGTGGCGCGCTGGGGGCAGCATCTGCCAAGACCCGCATCCCCTGTTTAAGCCGAGACAGGCATGGAACGCTTATGGGGGCGGAGCCGATGGGCGCCCAAGCGGCCTCCGCCGGCGCGCCCGCAAGGACAAGGTCCTGCTCCGCGGCCAGCTTCTGGAACGCGATGGTGCCGGGGACTCCAGAGACTTCGCCAGAAAGCCCCAGCTCCCCCACCAACAGATAGTCGCTCAAGCCGTCCAAGGGCACCTGCCTCGCGGCGGCCAGGATGGCGGCGGCTATGGGCAGGTCGAGGCCGGTTCCAGCCTTGCGCACGTCCGCTGGGGCGAGATTGACCGTCACGCTCATGCGAGGGATGGAAAAGCCGCTCGCCCGAAAGGCGCAACGGACGCGGCTTCGGGCCTCGAGCACCGCCTTGTCGGCCATGCCGATGATGTTGATGCCCGGGATGCCGCCTGCGAGGTCCACCTCCACATCCACAGGCACCGCCTCGGCCCCTCGAAGGACGGCCGTGTGCACCGAGGCCCCGTGGCGGCTCACTGCCCGTCCCAGGAAAACGCGCCCACCAAATGGCGCAGGCGCGCCATACGCTCCTGGACGATGTTGATGGCAATCACGTCGAAGCGCGCCGAGTTCACCTCGGCGTGGTCGGCAAGGTAGAACAGGGCTATCTTGCGGTACCTGGCCTTCTTCTCGTCGTTCACGGCGAGCTCGGGCATGGGCTCCTCGGGCGCGTTGATGGCGTTTCGGCACTTCACCTCAACGAGCACCACGCTCCCTGGCTCGTCCTGGGCGATGATGTCGGCCTCCCCGGCCGGGCACACCCAGTTGATGTCGCGGATCTCCAACCCTCGGCGCACAAGATAGACCTGGGCCAGGTGCTCCCCCTCCGCGCCCAGCTCCTTGCTGGTGTAATCCCCGATGGGCTTGTTGGGGCGCGGGTAAGCATCCCATGGGGCAACCGAGGCGTCCGCCGCCAGCTCGCGGTCTACGATCGTGGCCCCCGCACCTTCCCAAACCTCTTCCATAGTTTCCTCCCTCATGGCCTTTCCTGTGGGACAGGGTCCATGGTGGAAGGCAGGCCTGACACGTTTCTGACCGGTTCTTGACCCGGTTCTGACCGGGCCCTGACACCGGTTTTGTCAGGAAAAGTCGCATGGGCGGCTATGCCCCGGTACTCCAGGCGCCCATCATCATCTAAGGAACGGTCAAAAGGCACTTGATAAGAAGCTTCAGCAAATCAAGGGATTAATCCACAAAATGGCCACAGAACGAAGCTCGGTGCTCAGGCGTCAGCCCCATGGAGCGGATGGCGCCGATATGGGCGGCCGACCCATAGCCCTTGTTGGACGCGAAGCCGTACCCCGGATAGATCCCTTCGAGATCCACCATGTAGCGGTCCCGGGCCACCTTGGCCACGATGGAGGCACAGGCGATCGAGGCCACCTGGGCGTCGCCGTCCACGACGCAGCGCTCCTTGGGGTGGGCATGGACGGGGTTACCATCGATGAGCACGACGTCGGGGTCCACCCCGCACGCTGAGACAGCCTCGGCCATGGCGCGGCGCAGGCACGCGGCTATGCCATATGCGTCGATGTCCGCGGGCGCCACCCAAGAAAGGCCCACGGCCAGCGCCACCTCGCGGATGCGGGCGTCCAGGCGCTCGCGGGCCACAGCCGACAGGCGCTTGGAGTCGTCGATGCCCCACACCACGGGGTCGGAAGGCAGCATTACGGCACCCACCACAAGGGGGCCGGCCAGAGGTCCGCGGCCCACCTCGTCCACGCCCACGGAAACGCCGCCGGCAGCAAGTTCATCCATGGCACGGTACAGCCCCAGGACCCGCTCCCTGTCCGCAAGCTCGCGCTCGCGCCGCCGCCGCGCCCGCTCCACGGCGGAGGCCACCGTGGAGCGGGGGTCGCCCTCGTACCTGTCAATGAGGGGGCCAAGCTCTTCTAACGGGGCGTGCGCAAGGGCCTTTGCAACGCGACTCGCCGACTCCATGGGTGCTCCCCTCTCAATGGCGACAAAAAAACGCGCCCGCCGAAAAGCGGGCGCGCGCAGATGCGATGGGACTGTGCTTAGCGCTTCTCGCGGATGCGAGCGGCCTTGCCCACGCGGTCGCGGAGGTAGTATAGCTTGGCGCGGTGCACGTCGCCGTGGCGCACGACCTCGAGCTTGGCGATCTTGGGGCTGTAGAGCGGGAACGTGCGCTCGACGCCGACGCCGAAGGAGATCTTGCGAACGGTGAATGTCTCACGGGCGCCCTCGCCGGACATGCGGATAACGTCGCCCTGGAAGACCTGGACGCGCTCGCGGTCGCCCTCCTTGATGCGGTAGTGAACCTTCACGTTGTCGCCCGGGATGACCGTGGGGATGTCCTCGCGGATCTGCTGGCGCTCGATGGCACGAATGTAATCCATGGTTCCTCTTCCTAGAGGTGCCGCCGCACTGCGGCCGACACATAGCTTTGCACACAAACGAACATGATAGCCGCAGACTCCCCTGGGCACAAGGGCACCCATGCGATTCACGGGAGAATCAAGATTGACTAGAGGGCCAAATCAGTAAAAACAAAAAAAGAAAAGTCGAAGATTCAGCCATGAGCTGATGAACAGGAGTCGCAACTTGTGCATCATCATATAAAATAACGGGTGCTAAGGAAACATGGGGCCGCCATGGAAACCGAACACTTGACACAGCTTGAAGGCACTTCTCTCGAGGAAGTCCTGGCACGTCGATTCTCCGAGGAGACGCTCGTGTCGTGGCTTAAGACGGCCCTCGAGGGCCGCAGTCTCACGCGCATCGAGGTCATCAGAGCTTCCAAGCTCAACTCCACGTTCGGCTACCAGATCATTGCCGGATCGCGTCACGCCTCGCGGGACAAGCTGCTCCAGCTTGCCTTTGGCCTCAAGCTCTCGCCCAAAGAGACGAGCCATATGCTCACCCTGGGAGGCCATGCGCCACTTATGGAGGACAACCGCCGCGACGCTATCGTGGCATGGTGCCTCGCCAACGGGCGCTGTCTCGAAGAGACCGACGACATTCTCTGGAATCACGGCGAGGGCACGGTGGCAGAGCGCTGACGGCCGGACGCAATCGCCGCGAAGGGCGGAAAGGGCGCAGCACAAGCGCCCTTTCCGCCCTCTTCTTTTCTCGGCCTTTGGCTAGAATCATGAAAAACGGAGCTGAAAAGGCCGTCCGAAAGGGGTGCAATGAGAGACACTGACACGCAACCGTCCACGGACGAACTGCTCGAGCGCCTGCTGGAATCGGCCTTGCCAGAGTCGTACCTGAGCTCGCTTCCCTTCTTTGACCAGTCTTTTCACGGGTTGCTCACCGCCGTTGCATCGGCCAAGGGCCGCTCGCGCGCAGAGGTGATCCGCCACTCGGGCGTCACCACTTCCTATGTCTACCAGGTTTTCTCCGGCGCAAGGCAGCCATCGCGCGACGTGGCCGTGATGCTCGCCCTGGGGGCCGGAGCCACCCTCAAGGAGGCCCAGGACCTCCTGACGCGAGCCGGCTTGGGCCAAAGCCCACACCCCGCTGACAGTCGCCGCGGCAGCGGTCGTCCTCGTTGGGCTTGCACTCATAGCAAGGACGCTGCTTCCCGCCTCTGCCGCTCCCCTCGCCCAAAGCGTCGAATGGTCCGGTATCGCCGCCAACTGCCCCGAAGGATGGAAGGAGGAGGCGGCCAAGAAAGATGATTCTGAATCAGTACTCCATTTGCACCCTGATTACGACTGGCTTTTGATGGTCCAGACCAGCGGTCTCGAAGGGCTCAACGGCCGCGGGGCCCACCGATTCTCGTTTAAGGCCACGCTCAAGGGGAGCGAATACCAGGGCAGCGGTCCCCTTGTCGACCTTGGCAGCACCATGGGCGCTGTCATGAACAACGTTCGCATAGCAAGCGCTCCCAAAGAGACAGCGGTCAGGGGGCCGATCAGGCTTAATACGGCGTCCCACGTAGGCAATCGCGATTTCCAGCGGCCCACAGTGGGATTTGTCGCCGGAAATCGAGATTCCCAGCGACACATGGGGCATTAGTCCGCCAAAACAGCCGGTAATCACGATTTCCAACGAACCGGGCAATGGGAAATCGAGATTGCCAACGAGCCGGTGCAAAGCCATCCGTTGGAAATCTCGATTGCCAACAGGTCGAGCCAGGAGAACCAGCCAAACCATAGCTCTGCAAATGGAAGGGGCCCGAAGCTATCCGGACCCGTCCCTTGTTGCGCCGCAGCACTAGCAGAACCGAGCGCGGAGCTCAAGAGCCGCAAGCGCAGGACAGCGCTCCCACTCGCTTTCAGACTGTTTTCGATTATGCCTATCCCCGTGCTAGGAGCATCCATGGAAGAAAACGACCAGCAATCCCTTTCGAGCGCACCGACCAACAAAGCAGTCGCCTGGGCACTTGGCCACAAGGCGATCCTGGCCGCTGTAGCGGTCGCAGCAGTCGTCCTTGTCGCAACCGCCCTCCACGTTCAAAGCTATGCGGCAGGAACGTCGCTGCCCCTCACCAAGACCCTCGAGCACGATGGCGTCTGGGTCGACTATCCCCGGGGCTGGGAAGCGTTTCAAAGCGGCGACTATGCCCTTATCAGCTCGAGCGGCGTCAAAGGTGAAAAGGACTCACCAGAGCAGCTTAACGGCTACGTGACCATAACCACGCATGCAATAGAGAGTGACTTTGATAATGAAGATGCTCTTGAGGTATTTGACAGCCTTAAAGTCATCAGCGGAAAAGGCACGGTGAGAGAATTCAGAGACGGGAGCTTCTCGCTCACCGATGCCTCGGGGGACGTCATCTGCATGGCCCAATGGGGCAACTCGAGGTAGCAATGATACCTGTAGTTATCCATAGCTTGTGGATAATCAATCCAGCAATATCATGCATGACGCTTGCGCGGGCAGGACAGGACACGGCGCGACCCAGCCCTCTCCCCCATGGCCGAGTACATGTACTCAGTCGCTTTCAGGCGCAGGTATCAAGCCCCGATGAAAAAGGCGGCCGCCCCGAACTCTCGGGACGGCCGCCTCTCAATGCTGGGCGAGCCTATGGACCGATGGGGCTACTTGTCGATATGACCCATCTTTCCGGCCGCGGCGATCTTGGCCTGGGCAGCCGTCAGGCGCGCAATGGGCACGCGGTACGGCGAGCAGGACACGTAGTCGAGGCCGAGGTCGTAGTACATGACGATGGAGTCGGGGTCGCCGCCGGTCTCGCCGCAGACGCCGCAGACGAGACCGGGGTTGGCCTTGCGGCCGCCCTCGACGCCCATGCCCACGAGCTTGGCGACACCCGCGTCGAGCGTCTCGAAGGGGTTGGTGCGCAGGAGCTTCTTGCGCAGGTAGGTGGGGATAAAGGCGCTCTCGACGTCGTCGCGGGAGAAGCCGAAGGCGGTCTGGGTGAGGTCGTTGGTGCCGAAGGAGAAGAAGTCGGCGTACTTGCCGATCTCGTCGGAGGTGACGGCGGCACGGGGAAGCTCGATCATGGTGCCCACGGGGATGTCGAGCTCGCAGCCGAACTTCTTCTCGACCTCGGCGATGACCTGCTCAACCTGGGCGCGCACGAGGGCGAGCTCCTCGGCGGTGGAGACGAGCGGGATCATAATCTCGGGCTCGGGGTCGAGGCCGCGGACCTTGAGCTCGGCGGTGGCGGTGGCGATGGCGCGCACTTGGAGCTCGTTGAGCTCGGGATACATGATGCCCAAGCGGCAGCCGCGGAGGCCGAGCATGGGGTTGGCCTCGGCCATGGCGTCGATGCGGGCGAGCAGGGCGCTCTTCTCGGCGATGAGGGCTGGGTCGGCGCCGGTGGCCTCCATCTTGGCGATCTCAACGGCAAGCTCGCGCGGGCTGTCGAGGAACTCGTGCAGCGGCGGGTCAAGCAGGCGGATGATCATCGGGTGACCGCTCATGGTCTCCAGCATCTGGAGGAAGTCGCCCTCCTGGGCCGCAGTGAGGTCCTTGACGGCGCGGTCCTTGACGTCCTTGTCCTCGGAGAGGATGTAATCCTGGATGATGCGCTTGCGGTCGCCGAGGAACATGTGCTCAGTGCGGCACAGGCCGATGCCCTGGGCGCCGAACTCGAGGGACAGCTTGGCGTCCTCGGGGTTGTCGGCGTTGGCGCGCACGCCCATGACGCGGCCGAGACTCTCGTCGTCGCGTATCTCATCGGCCCACTGCAGGATGGTGTCGAGATCGCCGGCGAGCTCGGGCTTCACCAGCTCCACGGCACCCAGGACCACCCGGCCGGTGGTGCCGTCGATGGTGATGACATCGCCCTCGTGGAGCACGACGTCGGTGCCGGTGACGCGGGCCTCCTTGTTGGCAGCGTCGATCTTGAGGGCCTCGACGCCGCAGACGCAGGGGGCGCCCATGCCGCGGGCGATGACGGCGGCATGGGAGGTCTTGCCGCCGTGCGAGGTCAGGATGCCCTCGGCCGCGACCATGCCCTTGAGGTCGTCGGGGTTGGTCTCCCAACGCACGAGGATGCAGGGACGGCCCTGCTCGGCGAAGTCGACGGCATCGGCACTCGAGAAGACGACCTCACCCACGGCGGCGCCGGGACTGGCGTTGAGGCCGGTTGCCAGCACGTCGAGCGAGGCGTTGGGGTCGATCTGGGGATGCAGGAGCTGGTCGAGCTGCTGCGGGTTGACGCGGCAGACGGCCTGCTGCTTGGTGATGTGGCCCTCGCGCTCCATGTCGATGGCGATGTGGAGGGCGGCGAGCGCGGTGCGCTTGCCCACGCGGGTCTGCAGCATCCAGAGCTTGCCGTTCTCGATGGTGAACTCGATGTCCATCATGTCGTGGTAGTGGTTCTCGAGGAGCTCGAAGATGTCCTCGAGCTGGGCTCCGGCCTCCTCGAGGCCCTCCATCTCCTTGAGCTCGGCGATGGGCTGGGTGTTGCGGATGCCAGCCACGACGTCCTCGCCCTGGGCGTTGACCAAGAAGTCGCCGTAGTACTCGCGGGTGCCGTCGGCGGGGTTGCGGGTGAAGGCGACGCCGGTGGCGGAGTCGTTGCCCTTGTTGCCGTAGGCCATGATCTGGACGTTGACCGCGGTGCCGAGGTCGTCGGGAATCTTGTTCTGCTGGCGGTAGAGGATGGCGCGCTCGTTCATCCAGGAGCCGAAGACGGCCTCGATGGCGAGCTTCAGCTGCAGGTAGGGGTCCTGCGGGAACGTGGCAACGCCGTCCACCACGATCTCGGGGTGGGCCTGGGTGTCGACGTTGTCGGAGAAGATCTTCTTGAACTGGGCGACGAGCTCTCTGAGGTCGTCGGCGGTGAGGTCGGTGTCGTTCTTGACGCCCTTGGCGAGCTTGCGCTGGGTGATGGCGTTCTCGAAGAGGTCGGCGTCCACACCCATGACCACGTTGGAGAACATCTGGATGAAGCGGCGGTAGGAATCCCAGCCGAAGCGCGGGTTGTCGGTCTGGGCGATGATGCCCTCCACGGACTCGTCGTTGAGGCCGAGGTTGAGGACGGTGTCCATCATGCCGGGCATGGAGAACGGCGCGCCGGAGCGCACGGAGACGAGCAGCGGGTCGGCCGGGTCGCCCAGGCGCTTGCCCATGCGCTCCTCGAGGTCGGCGCGGGCGGCGTCGATCTCGTCGAGGACACCCTCGGGCCAGGTGTTGTCGTTGCCGGAATAGGCGACACAGGTCTGGCAGGTGATGGAGAAGCCGGGGGGCACGGGCAGGCCGATCTTGGCCATCTCGGCCAGGTTGGCGCCCTTGCCGCCGACCACGTAGTTCATCGAGGAGTCGGCCTCGGTGATGTCGTTGCCGGAGGCGTCGATACCCCAGCGGTACACATGCTTGTTCGGGTCAGCCATAAATCTCCCTTTTGCTTGCGGCGCACGGGATGCGCCTCTCTCGCGCCCCGAAGGGCGCCTCGTGCCAATACATATATCAGTATCCAACCAAAACCGGCGAAAGTTGTCCACCGGTGAATGGCCAAGGACCTACTCGGAGCCCTGGGTCCCCCGTTCCCGGGCGGCGTACTCGGCGCGGATGCGCTTGAGCTCCTCGATCTGGGCGATGATCTCGTTGGCGGTCTCCTCGACGGCCTTCCCGCTGGTGTTGATGATCATGCAGCCCAGGTGGCGCATGAGCTTGCGGGCCTCGGCCTGCTCGGCCACCACCTCGGCGGGGTCGGCGTAGGAGGCGGCGTAGTCGGACGCCCCGTCCTTGGACAGGCGGCGCGTGCGGATGGAAACGAGGGTGTCGGTGGTGGACATGAGTCCGAAGATACGGGCCGGGTCCACGTCCTCGAGCTCGATGGGGGGCTCCACCCCGAGGGCCAGGGGCACGTTGGCCACCTTGTATCCCATGAAGGCCAGGTACATGGACAACGGCGTCTTGGAGGTGCGCGAGACGCCGATCAGGACGATGTCGGCCTTGGGAAGGTCCTGCGGGTTTCGGCCGTCGTCGTGCTCGACGAAGAACTCCATGGCGTCGATGCGGCGGAAGTAGCGGTCGTCGGCCTCGTGGTTGATGCCGGGGATGCCCGCGGGCTCCTTGCCGGTGAGCGACGAGAGGATGGCGATGCCGGGGCCGAGCAGGTCGACCGAGGGGATCTCGCGCTCGTCGAGCTCGCGGCGCACCTCCCGCCTGAGGTCGGGGTCGACGATGGTGTGGAACACGGCGCTCGGGTGATCGGCGCTCGCGGGGTCGAGGGAGTCGAAGTACTCCCTCACCTGCCTGAGCGCCTGGAGCTTGGGAAGGCGTCGGATACGCACCGAGCCAAGGGGGAACTGGGCCGCGGCCGCGGTGACCACGCTCGACGCCGTCTCCCCCAGGGAGTCGGAGATGACGTGGATGACTGCGCAGTCGGGCGCGTAGTCGATGGCCTCCCCTTCGAAACTGTACTTTGCCAAGGGACCTCCTTGCGAGGGGTCTGTCGTTGACGGTCCTTGGCAATTTTACAAGTAACTAAAGGCCGCCTGCAACGTACGGAAACAGGCGGCCTTTTCAAAATAATAAGGGAGTTGGTTGCCTAACGACGCTTCCCCAAGGCACCGAAGTCGGCAACGCCGGAGAACACGGCGGCGAAGCGGTTGAGGAGCCTGAGGCGGTTCTCCCTCACTGCCGGGTCGTCGTCCATGACCATGACCTCGTCGAAGAAGCCGTCGATGGGGCCTCTGAGGGCACCGAGGGCGGCCAGGGCGGCCTCGTAGTCGCCGGAGGCCAGGGCGGCGGCCACGGCGGCCTGACCGCTCACACAGGCGTCCAGGAGGCGCCGCTCGGCGTCGCCGAGACCGCTCTCGTCCACATCGCTGCCGAGGTCGGCGTCGGCGAGGTTGGCGGCGCGGGCATAGGCCCCCGCAAGGGCCTCGAAAAGCTCGGGGTCCTCCACCTGGGCGCGCTCGAGGGCACGGGCACGCTGAAAGAACTCCGCCGGGTCGATCACCGATGCGGCGGAGACCGCGGCCACGGTGTCGGGGCCGATGCCCTCGTCCTTCGCCATGGTGGCCAGACGCCCGAGGAAGAACTCCCTCACCTTCTGGGCGACGGCGCCGTGGTCGAAGGAGAGCCCCTGGTCGGCATAGGCGTCGAGGGAGGCGTCGATGAGGTCGGAGAGGCTCGCCCGGGGCATGGTCTCGAGCATGTGGATGACGCCGATGGCGCTGCGGCGCTGGGCAAAGGGGTCCGAGGAGCCGGTGGGCGGCTCGTCGATGGCGAACATGCCGCAGATGGTGTCCAGCTTGTCGGCCACGGCGACGGCGCTCGCGACAAGGCCCTCAGGGAGCTCGTCGCCGGCGAAGCGCGGGCGGTAGTGCTGGGCCACGGCGCGGGAGACCTCGGCAGGCTCGCCGGCCGCCTGGGCGTAGTAGCCGCCCATGACGCCCTGCTGGCTCGTGAACTCCACGACGGCCTGGGTGACGAGGTCGGCCTTGGCCAGGTGGGCGGCGCGGCGGGCATGGTCCTGCTGCTCGGCGTCGGCGCCGGCCTCAGACGCCACCGCAGGCGCCAGGCGCTCCATGCGGGCCGCCTTCTGGCCCATGGTGCCGAGCTTCTCCTGGAACGTCACGGCCTCGAGCTTGGGCAGGTAGTCCTCGAGGGGGTGCTTGAGGTCCTCCTCGAAGAAGAACTTGGCGTCGTCGAGACGGGCCCTCACCACGCGCTCGTTGCCGTCGACCACCGTCTCGGAGCAGGCCGGGTCGGCGTTGCCGACGACGATGAAGGAGCGGGTGAGGTTGCCGTCGGCGTCGTAGGTGGGGAAATAGCGCTGGTGCGACAACATGGATTCGCAGATGATCTCATGGGGCACCGAGAGGAACTCCTCGTCAAAGCGGCCCACGAGCACGGAAGGCCACTCGCAGAGGTTGACCACTTCGTTGAAGACTTTGGCAGGCGTGTCCACCGTGACGCCAAGCTTGGACTCCACGGCCGCGATGCCCTCGTGGATTCGGGCAGCGCGCTCCTCGTGGCCAAGGACATAGGCGTCCTTGAGAACGGCCTCGTAGGCGGAGGGCTCTGCCACCTCGTGCTCGCCGGGCGCCAGCACCCTATGGCCGCGGGTCGTGCGGCCGGAGGTGACGTCGGCGTAGGAGACGTCGAGCACCTCGGGCCCAAAGAGCGCGCAGATCCAGCGCACGGGGCGACCGTAGCGCTCGTGGGTGGAGCCCCAGCGCTGGCTGCGGGGCCAGTCGAGCCCTGCGATGACGCGCTCGCAAAGGGGGCCCAGGATGTCCTCGGCAGGCACGGCGGGCTCGTCCACCTCGGCAAAGACGTAGTCTTTTCCTCCGTCCTCGCGCACGACGAGGCTCGCGGGATCCACGCCCTTGCCGCGGGCGAAGCCGATGGCGGCCTTGGTGGGATTGCCCTCGCCGTCGAAGGCGATGGCGGCGGCGGGCCCGCGCATGACGGAGTGGGAGGCCTCGGTGGCGCAGGCGACGTCCGCCACAAGGGCGGCCAGGCGTCTGGGGGTGGAGACGACGCGCACCTGGCCGTGGGAGAGGCCCGCCTCGTCGAGGCCCGTCTCCACAAGCTTTGCGAGCTGGGCGGCAGCGCGGTCGAGGGGTGCGCTCGGCAGCTCCTCGGAACCGATCTCGAGCAGGAAGTCCTTGGTCTGGGTCATGGGCTTACTCAACCTCCTTGGAGGCCACGCAGGCGAGGTAGCACTCGCACGCCGCCTTGGCGAGGGTGCGGACGCGCAGGATGTAGTTGGTGCGCTCGGTGGCGGACAGGGCGCCGCGGCTGTCGAGCAGATTGAAGGCGTGGCTACATTTGAGCACGCAGTCGTAGCCCGGCAAAGGCAGGTTGGCATCGAGGCAGCGGCGGCACTCGCGCTCGTAGTCGTCGAACTTCTGGCGCATCATGGGGACGTCGGCGACCTCGAAGTTGTAGGCGGAGAACTCACGCTCGTTTTCGAGGAAGACGTCGCCGTAGGTCATGGGCGTGCCGTCGGGCAGGTAGCTCCACACGAGGTCGTACACGGAGTCGACGCCCTGGGCGTACATGGCGATGCGCTCAAGGCCGTAGGTGATCTCCACGGGCACCGGGTCGCACTCGATGCCGCCCACCTGCTGGAAGTAGGTGAACTGGGTCACCTCCATGCCGTTGAGCCACACCTCCCAGCCGAGGCCCCAGGCGCCCAACGTGGGGCTCTCCCAGTCGTCCTCGACGAAACGCACGTCGTGCTTAGCCGGGTCGAGGCCGATGGCCTCAAGGCTGCCGAGGTAGAGCTCCTGCGCGTTGGCAGGGCTGGGCTTGATGAGCACCTGGAACTGGTAGTAGTGCTGCATGCGGTTGGGGTTCTCGCCGTAGCGGCCGTCCGCGGGGCGGCGGCAGGGCTGCGGGTAGCAGCAAGCCCAAGGGGCGGGGCCGAGGGAGCGGAGCAGCGTCGCCGTGTGGAAGGTGCCGGCCCCGACCTCGGAGTCGTAGGGCTGCATCACGGTGCAGCCGCAACCGGCCCAGTAGTGCTCCAAGGCCAAGATCATGGCCTGGAACGTCAGTGCGTCCTTGTGCATAGGCTTCGTTCCCCTCGGGTGCGTGCGGTCATAGCGGCTTCCAATACTAGCCTTTCGGGGACCGCTGGTGAGGGGGAGCCGCCTAGCCCAGGAGCGCCACGTCGTTGAGGGGCCAGAAGATGAACCAGGCCTTGGAGGTCACCGAGTCGCGGTGGATGGGCCCGAAGTAGCGGGAGTCGAGGGAGTTGGTGCGGTTGTCGCCCATGACCCAGTACTCGTCCTCGGCGAGCGTGTAGGGGTAGGCGACGTCCGCGCCGAGGAACGACGCGTGGCGGCCCTTGATGGGCTCCGAGGGCTTCCCTTCCGTATAGGGCTCGTCGAGGCGCTGGCCGTCCACGTAGACGGCGCCGTCCTTGATATCGACGGTCTGGCCCGGCGTGGCGATGACCCGCTTGATGAGGGTGGTGGGAGGCTGCTCAGGGTCGTGGAACGTGACGACGTCGCCCGCCTTGGGGTCGGAGGCCAGGTAGGAGACCTTCTCCCCCAGCACGCGGTCGCCCACCTGGATGGTGTCGACCATGGACTCCGTGGGGATCTCGAAGGGCTCGGCCACAAAGGCCCGGACGAAGACGGCCACCGCAACGGCGCAGGCCACGACGGCGACCCACTCGATCACGTCCCGAAGACGGGACGGGGCCTTGCTGCCTTCTGCCATAAGGACCTCCTCGGCCTCGGGTCGTTTTATAAGACTTTACCCCGCCTGGGGGCCGAGGTCCTCCAGAAGGGCGCGTTCCTCCTCGGACAGAGGGGCGCCTGCAAGCAGGTCGGGGCGCCAGCGCGCCGTGCGCTCCAGGGCGTTTTGGCGGCGCCAGGCGTCCACGCGGCCGTGGTCTCCCGACAGGAGCACGGCCGGCACATCCATGCCCGCAAACGAGGCGGGACGGGTGTACTGCTCGTACTCGAGAAGCCCGTCGGAAAACGACTCCTCCTGTGCCGAGCGCTCGTCGCCCAAGGCCCCCGGCAGAAGCCTCACCACGGCGTCGGCCACGGCCATGCAGGCGAGCTCGCCGCCGGTGAGCACGTAGTCGCCCAGCGAGAGCACATCGTCGGCCAGGGAGTAGGCCCGCTCGTCCATGCCCTCGTAGCGCCCACAGACAAACAGAAGGCGCTCGCTGCCCGCAAGCTCACGGGCGACCTCCTGGCTGAAGCGCCTCCCCGCCGGGGAGAAGAACACCGTGCGCGGCGCAGGCCCTGCGGCCGCCAGCTCGCGCACGCACTCGAAGATGGGCGCTGGCTTCATGAGCATCCCCGGGCCGCCGCCAAAGGGGGCGTCATCCACGGTGCGATGGCGGTCGTGGGTCCAGCGCCTCAGGTCATGGGCGCGAAACTCAAAGACGCCCGCGCGCTGGGCGCGGCCGATGATCGACGCATCCATGTAAGGGCCGAACACCTCGGGAATGACCGAGACGGCGTCCACAAGCATCATGGTCACCCCTCCGAAGGCACGATGCCGCTCGGCAGGTCCATGACCACGCGGTCGGCAGAGACCGAGACGACAAACTCGTCGACCACCGGGACCAAGACCTCGCCGAAGGGGCCCAAGACCTCCCAGACGTCGTTGGCAGGTCCCTGCATCACGGCGCAGATGCGGCCCAAAGGGCCCAGCGTCGCGTCGACGACCTCGACGCCCACCAGGGCCGACGGGTCGTGCACGACCAGGTCCTCGGGCAGGTCGGCCTCGTCTACGAGCAGGTAGCGCCCGCAGAGCTCCTCGGACTGGCCCAGGGAGTCGACGCCGTCGAGGCGCACGGCCTGGCCCGAGCGACCGTCGCGGACCGAGGCGACCCGGGTCGTGCGGACCCCGCGGAGCATGGGCGGCACCACGTGGACCTCAAGGCCTGGGCGCAATAGAAAAGGAAGACCGTCCACGGGCGCGCAGACAATCTCCCCTTTGGCCCCGCGCGCCTTGGCGACGGAGCAGATGATTCTATACCGAGACGCCATGGGTGCTAGCCCAGCACCTCAACGTCGACCTCGGTCCCCACACGGGCACCGAGGGCGCGCGCGAGGGTGCGGATGGCCTTGATGGTGCGGCCGCGACGGCCGATGACCTTGCCGGCGTCTTCGGCGGCGCAGGTGACCTCGATGAGGGCGCCGTCCATGCCGTCGGTGACGTCGAGGGACACGGCGTCGATGTCGTCGACAAGGCCGCAGACCACAAGCTCGACCAAGTCGGCAACGCGGTCGGACGGCATCTCGTCGGGCAGCTGGGCGTCCTGGCGCTCAGTGTCGGCCATGGCTACTCGGCGTCCTCGGCAGCGGCAGCGGCGGCCTCCTCGGCAGCCATGCGGTCCTTCTCGATCTGCTTCTTGGACTTCTTGACCCTCTTCTCGGGAGCGGGCTTGTCGCCGGCACGCACGATCTCGATGAGAGAGGCGACCTTGTCGCTCGGCTTGGCGCCCTTGGCGATCCACGCGTCGACCTTGTCGAGGTCGATCTCGATCACATGGGGGTGGGTGAGCGGGTTGTAGATGCCGACCTGCTCAATGAAACGGCCGTCGCGGGGCATGCGCTCGTCGGCAACGACAACGCGGTAGAACGGGCGCTTCTTGGCACCGTGACGGGCCAGACGGATCTTGACTGCCAATGGGACTCCTCTAGACGAATGCGCCATGGCCGGGCCATGGGGCGCAAACCACACAAAAGCGTCGATAATCATAGAGCATGGGCGGCGACCGTGAAACCCCCGCTTTGACCGCTCGCCACACTTTTCTCACGTCGGAGGCCGCGCCTGGGCCTGAATTGTATCGAAAGCGTGAGAATCCGGGTTCTTGAAAAGAACTCGTGTCTGAAGGTGTCTCATTTTCAGATGATGGGTACACGGTTGAAGACACTGAAGAATTGCGGGACGCCACCGTGTGGCCCCCACTCGCAAGAGCAAGGAGGACCGATGAACATTCTGGTTGTCGAAGATGAAAAGAACCTTAACGATGCGATGTGCCACGTCCTGACGGAGGACGGCTATCACGCCAAGGCCGCCTATGACGGGAAAGCCGGCTACGAGCTGGCCAAGACCGGCGAGTACGACGTAGTGGTCCTTGACGTGATGCTTCCGGAGATGGACGGCTTCGAGGTCGTGCACCAGCTGCGCCGCGACGGCGTGCCCACGCCCGTCATTATTGTGACGGCCAAGACCTCCACCACCGACAAGATCGAGGGCCTTGACTGCGGCGCCGACGACTACATGACCAAGCCCATCGACACCGACGAGCTCCTGGCGCGCATCCGCGCCCTCTCCCGCCGCAAGGGCGAGGTGCCCATCGACGAGATGAAGTTCGGCGACTTGGCGCTCGACCTGCACACCCACGACCTGCGCTGCAACGGCAGAGACGTGCACCTGTCCCAGAAGGAGTTCGAGGTCATGCGCATGCTCATGAGCTCCACCGGCCGTGTGGTCTCCAAGCACGACCTCCTCGCCTCCATCTGGGGCACCGAGGGCGACACGAGCGAGAACTCCGCCGAGGCCTACATCTCCTTCCTGCGCAAGAAGCTCTCCCACCTGCACTCCGAGGTGCAGATCACCACGCTGCGCATGCTCGGCTACCGCCTCGAGGAGCTTGGCTAGCCAAAAAACCCAAGACAAGAAGGCGCCCCGCACCATTGCCGGTGCGGGGCGCCTTCTTGTCTTGGGGCGGCACGGCCGCGACGGTATGATGTGAGAAGGCCTTAACCGGGAGGAAGTCGATTCATGCTCGAGAAGCTCCAACGCAACTTCATGGTGCTCACCATGACCCTGCTCGCGCTGGTCCTCTTTGGCACGTTCGCCATCTCCTACACCACCACCCAACAACAACTCGGCCAGTTCGTCATGGCGTCGCTCGACCGCGTCCTCGACACCACCACCCCCATGCGCCCCTATATCGGCGTGCTGGCGGCGTCGGGCGCCGAGGACCGCCACAACTACGGCCAGATGGCCGTCTACTGGATCGACATCGACCGCGAGACCGGCCGGATCGTGGGCAACGACACGGCGGCCATCATCGGCCCCAAGGCCGTGTCCACAGTGCTTGCGGCCACGGACGCCACAGAGGACGAGACCGGCTTTCTCCCCGACTTCGACATCGTGTGGAAGCGGGGCGAGACCCCGTCGGGAGAGCGCATCGCCGTGGCCAACACCACGGGCATCGGCCAGGCGCTGTCCAACCAGCTCTACGTGAACATAGCTGTCGGCGTGAGTGCCCTCGGCGTCATCGCGGCCATCATGTGGCGCCTCTCGCGCTGGATTGTGCGGCCCGTGGAGCTGTCCTGGGACGCCCAGCGGCAGTTCACGGCAGACGCCTCCCACGAGCTCAAGACCCCTCTGGCCGTTATTCTGGCCAACACCCATATCCTGAAGCGCGACCTCGAGCGCATCCCCGAGGACGATCGGCGCTGGATCGAGTCCACCGACATGGAGGCCGAGCGCATGAAAGAGCTCGTCACGGGCCTTCTCGAGCTCTCCCGCGCCGACGAGGACCGCTTCAACAAAGGCTCGGTCTACCACTTGGAGAGGTGCGACCTGTCCGAGCTCGTGGGCGGCATGACCACACAGTTCGACGTCGTGGCCTTCGAGAGCGGCCACATGCTCGAAGAGGACATCCAGGAGGGCGTCTTCGTGCAGGCGGACCCCGGCTTCATCGAGAAAGTGGTGAAGATCCTGCTGGACAACGCCGTCAAGTACTCCACCCGCGGGGACACCGTGGACGTCTCGCTTTCCGTGAACGCCCGGCGCCGGCAAGCCGTGTTCTCCGTGAGAAACTACGGCGACACGCTCAGCGCCACGGACATCGAGCACATCTTTGACCGCTTCTACCGCACCGACAAGGCCCGCAGCCGCACCACCGGCGGCTTTGGCCTGGGCCTTCCCATCGCCAAGGCCATCATCGACGGCCACGACGGCACCATCTCCTGCGAGAGCAGCGACGAGGGGGGCACTCGATTCACGTTCTCGCTCCCCCTGTCATGAGCGCGCAACCAAACGATGTCCCGCGCGAGCTGGAGGCCGTCGCCTGGCACGGGAGCGCCGTGGGGCTTCTCGACCTCGACGCCTTCTTCGCGTCGGTGGAGCAGCTCGACCATCCCGAGTGGCGCGGCAAGCCCGTGATCGTGGGCGGCAGCGTGAACAAGCGCGGCGTGGTGTCCACGGCCAGCTACGAGGCCCGCAGGTTCGGCGTGCACTCGGCCATGCCCAGCGCCCAAGCGACGCGCCTGTGCCCCCAGGCCATCTGGACCCGCGGGCGCTTCGACCGCTACCGCGAGATGAGCCGCGCCGTGATGGACGTACTTCTGGCCGAGACCCCGCTTGTGGAGCAGGTCTCTATCGACGAGGCCTTCTTCGACGTGACGCCGGGGCGCTTCTCCCGCGAGCACCCCGTGGCCATCTGCCGGCGCATCCAAGCGGCCGTGGACGCCTTGGGCGTCACGTGCTCCATTGGGCTCTCCACGTCCAAGACCGTGGCAAAGATCGCCTCCGACAAGGAGAAGCCCCACGGCCTCACCGTGGTGCCGCCGGGGGCGGAGGCGCTCTTTTTGCAAGACCTTCCCGTGCGCGACATGAGCGGCGTGGGGCCGGCCACGGAACGGACCCTGCACGCCCACGGCATCCGCACCCTCGGCGATCTGGCAGCCGCCGACCCGGCCGAAATGAGCCGCCTGCTGGGCGTCGCAGGGCCCGTGCTCCGCGAGCGGGCCGCCGGGCGCGAGCGCTCGCCCGTGCGCGCCGCCGACGACATCGATGAGGCGAAGTCGGTGAGCAACGAGCGCACGTTCTCCCACGACCTCACTCAGGCGGCCGACGTAGAGGCCGCCGTACTGTCCGTGGCCGCCAAGGTAGGGAGCCGTCTGCGCGCCAAGGGGCTCGCAGGCGCAGAGGTCACCCTCAAGCTGAAGTTCGACTTCGAGCACGGGCGCACGGCCCAGCGGCGGCTGTCCCGCCCCACCGACGACGAGAGCGTCTTCGGAGAAGTGGCGATCGACCTGCTCCAGGAGGTATGGCGCCCCGGCGTGAGGGTACGCCTTGTGGGCGTAGGCGTCTCGCGCTTCGGCGAGCCCGCCGCCCCAGAGCAGCTCTCCCTCTTCCCCACCGAGGAGCCCTTGGACTCCCCCGAAAAAGGCAGCGGCCGCCCCTTGGGTCGCAAGGGGCGGCGCGAGCTCAACGTGGCCTTGGACGAGTTGCGCGAGAAGTACGGCTCCGGCGCCGTCTCCTTCGGCCGCGACCTGAGGCTTAAGGACGAGACGAGCGACACGACGCCAATGAACAAATGAGGCAGGGCAGGCCTTACGGCTCGGCGTGGGGCGCGTCGGCCCAAAGCTTCTCAATGCGGTAGTAGTCGCGCTGCTCGGGCTTGAAGATGTGCACCACCACGCAGCCGTAGTCCATGAGGACCCAGGACAGGCCGTCTTTGCCCTCCACGGAGAGGGGCTTTGTGCCGCAGCCCGTGCGCACGGCCTCCTCCACGGCGTCGACGACGGCATGGGACTGGGGGTTGTTCGAGACAGTGGCGACGACGATGAAGTCGCAGACGTCGCTCTTCCCAGTGACGTCGATAACGATGACGTCGGAGGCTTTCTTGGAGTCGGCGGCCTCGGCGGCCGTGTGGGCGATCTGTTGGGGCGTGGTCATCGCTTGGTTGCGTCCTTTCCTGTAACGAGTTCGTTGTAGATGTCGAGGGTGCCTGGATAGAGGTAGCGGCGGGTCTGGATCACATAGGCCATACCGTCGCAGAAGCAGGTGCGGTACAGCCCGTCGAGCGACGAGGTAGCCACCAGGGCCCGCTGGGCGTCGAGTGGGCCCTTGGACCCCCTCAAAGGCTCGATGCCGTCGGCCACAAAAAGCACCTCGTCCAAGGGCGACATCTGGGCCGCCCCGGTGGTGTGCCGGGCGATGGCCGTCAATACCTGGGACGAGAGCCACGGGTAGCGCTCGGGGAGCGTCCTTGCGGCAAGCACCCCGTGGATGAGCGGAAAAACCAGCTCGAGAGGCGCGCCGAAGTCGATGCCCGCCTCGCGGGCAGGGCCCACGAGCTCCGCATCGGGGCGTGCCTTCTCCCAGTCGTGCAGGATGCCGGCCACCCGCGCCTCAAAGGGGTCAACGCCGTAGTGGAAGGCAAGGGCCTCGGCGGTGCGGCCCACCGACAGGGAGTGCGCAAGCCGCTTCGGGCGGCTCGCCAGGTGCCGTGAGAGGTCCTGCTCGAGCGAAAGTACGGTCTTTGCCTGCTCGCCCGCAAGGACCGACGGCTTTTCGAGCAGAGCCGTGAAAAAGGAGGTGTCGGGCGCGTCTGCACTCATCGGCCCCTCCCCTCTCGGACGCCCAGCGCCTCGCCGGTCACGGACTCCCACCCGTAGAGGCCATGCTTCTCGATGTAGCCCACCACAGAGTCGGGCGTGAGGTAGCGCAGCGACTGCCCCGCCGCCCGGCGCCGCCGCAGGTAGGACGAGCTGATGGCAAGCGCCGGGACCTCGAGGTAGAACACCTGGAAGCCCAAGTTGGACTCGCCGATGGCACGGCGCGCCTTGTCGAGGTCGTACCCTGGGCGCGTGACGCCCACAAGCGTGGCCAGAGAGGCGATGCGGGCCGCGTCGTGCCAGTGGACGATGTCCACGATGGCGTCGGCCCCCGTGACAAAGAAGAGCTCCACGTTGTCGGGGTAGACCGCCCGCAGCTCCTCGAGCGTGTCGGCCGTATAGGTGATGCCGGGGCGCTCCACCTCCAGGCGGCACGCCTCGAACACCGGGTTGTCGGCCGTGGCCAGAAGCGTCATGGCAAAGCGGTCCTCGGCGTCGGACACGGGGCGGTCCTGCTTGAAGGCAGGGCTTCCGGCGGGCATGAAGAGGACCACGTCGAGGTCGAGGTCGCCGGCCACCTGCTCGGCGGCCACGAGGTGCCCGTTGTGGATGGGGTCGAACGTGCCCCCCATGACGCCCAGGCGGTAGACGCGGCCGGAGTCGTCCCCAAGGCGCGGCAGGCCCTCCCGTGCGCTCACTGGCGCACCTGCCCGTTGCCTCGGAGAAGGTACTTGGTGGAGGTGAGGGCGGAGGCGCCCATGGGGCCGCGCACGTGGAGCTTCTGGGTGGAGATGCCGATCTCGGCGCCGAGGCCGAACATGCCCCCGTCCGTGAAGCGAGTGGAGGCGTTGACGTAGACGGCCGCGGCGTCCGCGCCGGCCAAGAAGCGCTCGGAGGCGCGGTAGCTCTCCGTCACGATGCACTCGGAATGGCCCGTGCCGTAGCGGTTCACGAGCTCAACGGCCTCGTCCACGCCGTCGACGAGCCTCACGCTCATGGCAAGGTCGAGGTACTCGCGCCCCCAGTCTTCCTCGGTGGCCCGGCCCATCTCCACGCCGGCCGCATGGCTCACCTCGCAGGAACCCTCGTCGCCCACAAGGGCCACGCCGTGCTCGGCAAGGGAGCGCAACACGGGCGGCAGAAGCCTCTCGGCGGCGCAACGGTCCACGAGCAGCGACTCGGCGGCGTTGCACACGCCCGGCCGGCTCGTCTTCGCATTGGTCACGATGGCCTCGGCCATGGAGGCGTCGGCAGAGGCCTCGAGGTAGATGTGGCAGTTGCCCGTGCCGGTCTCGATGACGGGCACCTTGGACTCCTCCACGCAGGTGCGGATGAGGGAGGCTCCCCCTCGCGGGATGAGCGCGTCCACGAGGCCCGTGGCGTGCATGAGGTCGACGGAGGAGGAGCGCTCCTCGGACTCCACGTAGCGCACGACATCGGGAGAAAGCCCCGCCGAGGCGATACCGCGCCGTGCGGCCGCCGCGATGGCGGCGCAGGTCTTCCGGGCGGCAGAGCCGCCCCTCAGCACGCAGGCGTTGCCCGAGCGCAGGCAGAGGGCTATGGAGTCGGCAGTGACGTTGGGGCGCGCCTCGTAGATGACGGCCACCACGCCCAAGGGCACCGAGACCTTGGTGAGCGAGATGCCGCTTGCCAGCACACGGCCGCCCTCGACGACGCCCAGCGGGTCGTCCTGTGCGGCCACCTCCGCCATGGCCGAGGTCACCTTCGCAAGGCGGTCGGCATCGAGCAACAGGCGGTCGAGCAAGGGGGCCGCCATGCCCGACTCGACCCCGCGGGCCATGTCGGCCCTGTTGGCCTCGCAGATGTCATCTGCCGCGGCGTCGATGGTGGCAGCGGCGGCCAGGATGGCAGCCGAGCGGGTCTCGGACGAGGCGGCGGCCAAAGAGGGCGCGGCGACTTTGGCGGCCTGGGCACACTGAACGGCGTCTGAGACAGTCATGGTCGTACCTCCGGGTTCAAGGGTTAGAAAACGAGGAGCTCGTCACGGTGGATGGCGGGCACGTCGGCCTTGGCGGGCAGGAAGCGCGCCACGACGTCCAAGGGGAGGCCACGGGCACGCGAGAGATCGGCCGAGTCGTAGCGCGCGACCCCGCGGGCTATCAGGGAGCCGTCAGGGCCCACAACGGAAACGACGTCCCCCTCGTCAAAGGAGCCCGAGACCGACCGCACTCCCACGGGGAGCAGCGACGCGCCCTGCTTGCGGATGGCGTCCGCACAGCCCTGGTCTACCTCCACCGTGCCGGCAGAGCAGTTGGCGATGCCTATCCACAGCTTGCGGGCCTGCTCGCGCGGGGCGCCGGGCGTGCCGAACTCCGTGCGTCTCCCTCGGCCGAGAACAGCATCCACCAAAGAGCCCGGGCGGCGCCCATGGCAGATGGTCATGGGGATGCCGGCGGCCAGAAGGGCACGAGCGGCACGGAGCTTGGCGTCCATGCCGCCGGTGCCCACCGCGGAGCCGGTTCCCCCGGCCATGGCCTCGATGCCCGCGTCGATGCGGTCGATGTGCTCAATGAGCGTGGCCTTGGGGTGGGTGGCGGGATCGGAGGTGTACATGCCGTCGATGTCCGAGAGAATCACGTAGCGCTCCGCGCCCACCAGCGTGGAGACGATGGCCCCCAGCATGTCGTTGTCGCCGAAGACGAACTCGTAGGCCGCCACAGTGTCGTTCTCGTTGACCACGGGCACGGCCCCCAGCTCCAGAAGGTAGTCCAGGGTGTTTCTGGCGTTGAGGTAGCCGCGGCGGTCGATGACGTCGCGGCGCGTGAGCAGGACCTGACCGCAGGCACAGCCGTGGGCGGCAAGGCGCTCGGCGTAGGCCTCGGTGAGGGCGGCCTGGCCCGCCGAGGCACAGGCCTGCAGGGCCGGGATATCGCCCGGGCGCTCGGACAGGCCGAGGCGCTTCATACCCACGGCCACGGCGCCCGAGGACACGAGCACCGGACGGTACCCCATGGCCTTGAGCTCGACGAGCTGATCAACCAAAGACGTGAGGTAGGCGTAGTCCAAGGCGCCGTCGGCACCCACCAAGGTGGAAGAGCCCACTTTGGCCACGACCACGCGGTCGAGCTCCTCGGAGTGCCTCACGACTCGTCACCTTCCTCAGCGAGCTCCTCGTCAAGCTCGGCGAAGTCGTCCGCCTCCGGCGCCCCCTCGTAGGTGAAGGAGAAGTCGAGGACGCGCACCTCGTCGCCGGCCTTGACGCCGGACTTGGCGAGCAGCGCGTCAAAGCCCATGCGGTCGAAGCGGTGCTGGAGGAAGACCACGGCCTCCTCGTTGTCCCAGTCGGTCTGCACGACGGCGCGCTCGAGGTTGATGCCGGAGGCCTGCCAAACGCCGCCGCCGAGGTTCTTGACAGTGATGACGCGGTCGTTGCGGGCGCGCCTGGCCTCCCACACGCGCTCGAACTCGGAGGCGCCTGCGGCAGGAACCTCGATCTGGGAGCGCAAGTCGGACACCATCGCCCCCACGGCGCGCTCCAAAGAGGCAATACCCGCCCCGGTCACCGCAGAGACGGCAAAGAAGGGGCGGCCGTCCGCCATGGCCCGCTCTCGCAGGTACGCCACGGCCTCGGACGTGTTCGGCATGTCCACCTTGTTGGCGACGACCACCTGGGGGCGGTCGGCCAGGTCGGCCCCATGGCGGGCAAGCTCCTCGTTGATGATCTCGTAGTCGCGGACGGGGTCGCGGCCCTCGAGGCCGCCGGTGACGTCCACCACGTGCATGATGAGGGCCGTGCGCTCGATGTGCCGCAGAAACTCGTGGCCAAGGCCCTTGCCCTGGCTCGCGCCCTCGATGAGCCCGGGGACGTCAGCGGCCACAAAGGATGTGTCGCCGGCCTGAACGACGCCGAGGTTGGGAACGAGCGTGGTGAAGGGGTAGTCGGCGATCTTGGGGCGCGCCGCGCTCATAGAGGCGATCAGGGAGCTCTTGCCCACGGACGGCATGCCCACGAGGGCGGCATCGGCCATGAGCTTCATCTCCAGCTCGATCCAGTGGTCGCGGGCCGGCTCGCCCTTTTCGGCAAAGGCCGGGGCCCGGCGCACAGAGGTGACGAAGTGGATGTTGCCGCGCCCTCCGACGCCTCCGGGCGCCACCACCACGCGCTCCCCGGGAACGGTGAGGTCGCAGATCTCTGCCACGGGCTCCATGGTCTCGGGGTCGAGCTCACGCACCACCGTGCCCATGGGCACGCGCAGCACGAGGTCCTCGCCATCGCGGCCGTGCTTTCGGGCGCCCTGCCCGTGCGTGCCTCGCTCAGCCTTGAAATGGTGCTTGTAGCGGTAGTCGATGAGTGAGGAGAGCTGGGGGTCGCATTCCAGGACGACGTTACCGCCGTGGCCGCCGTCGCCCCCGTCGGGGCCTCCCTTGGGCACATGGGCCTCCCTGCGAAAGCTCATGCAACCGGCGCCTCCGTTGCCTCCGCACACGTTGATGCGGGATATGTCGGTGAACTGCGGCATTGCCCTACCTTTTCGCCTAAAAGAAAGGACCCCCGACAACGTTGACGGGGGTCCCGGACCGATCCTAATGGAGGAACGAGGCCTTAGGCCTCGACGGGGCGCACGTGCACCTTGTGCTTGGCGCCCTTGGTGAACTCGACCACGCCGTCGGCGAGGGCGAACAGGGTGTCGTCGCGGCCAATGCCCACGTTCTCGCCGGGATGGATGTGGGTGCCGCGCTGGCGCACGATGATCTGGCCTGTCTTGATGGCCTGACCGCCGAAGATCTTGGTGCCCAGTCGCTGGGCGTTGGAGTCGCGGCCGTTGCGGGAGGAGCCGAGGCCTTTCTTATGTGCCATGGTGAAACCTGCCTAACTCTTATGAATCCGGGTTCTGGTCTACTCGGCGATGGAAGCCGACTCAGGGGCTGCGACCTCACCGGGAATCTCGGTGACCTCGATGCGGGTGAGGTTCTGGCGATGGCCTTTGGTGCGCTGGTAGCGCTTGCGCTTGTGGAACTTGAAGACCGTCACCTTGGGAGCCTTGTGCTGGTCGACGACCGTGGCGGTGACCTTCTTGCCGGCGAGCGCGGCCGCGTCGACGGTGGTGGCAGCGCCGTCGTTGAGCAGCAGGACGTCGAGCTGGACCTGCTCGCCAGGCTGCGCGTCGAGCTTCTCGACGTCGAGGACGTCGCCCTTGGCAACCTTATACTGCTTGCCACCTGTGGAAACGATTGCGTACATGTGATCGAACCCTTCATTGCGAGGTGAGTGCAACAATTGTCCATGATAGACCGCCGGCGCACAAGCGTCAACGAGGCCGAACGGTCTCAGAGGATGTCGCCGCAACGGGCCCACCCTTTAAAAGCCTGACATGGGGCTTTCTCAAAGCGGACTATCTTAGCCATAGTAGACCGAGCGCCGCCCATTACAAGGCTTCCACAAGAGAGCCATCTTCCTCCTCGTGCCATTGACCCTCCCTGAACACCGAGACGTCGCCCAGGGACCTCTCGGCAAGCGCCGGCAGGCAGAAGGCGGCTCGCACGAGCACCTCGGGCCGAAGCGCGCCCTCGTTGGAGGAGCGGGTGTCAACGACAAGCTCCACTCCCCCGTCGCAGGCGCCGGCCTCGTAGCCCACAAGCGTGCGTCCAAGGTCGACGCGCTTTTGCTTCTTGCCCCTCATGTAGGAGAGCTCCCCTGCCGCGGCAAGGGCGTCCACCGCCGCTGCGACCTGGTCGGGCGACGCATCCGTGGACAGGCGAAGGCGCCAACGGGCGCGGTCGAGCCACGCCCCAAGGGCCGGCGAGTGCGGGCTGACGTAGGCGGCCTCCAAGGGGGCAAGGTCGTCGGGCAGCGCGCGGGCCAAGTGGGCGAGCGCCTCCTCGGCAGGCACGTAGGACCCCAAGGTAAGGTCGAAGTACTCGCTCTCCGACGCCGCCCCTAGGGGAAGAGCCGCCGAGAAGGCGCACTTCATGCGCGGCGAGAAGCCCTGGGTCACGCAGAACGGCAGGCGCGCGCGGCGCACGGAGCGCTCGAGGGCGCGCATGACGTCGAGATGCCCGAGAAACTGCAGGCGGCCCGCCTTGCGGTAGTGGACCCTCAGCAAGAAACGCTCGTTCTCTGCCATTATCTGTCACCTGCCAGCACGTTCTCGACGCCCAGCGTGGGGCAGATGCCGCAGCCGGCGCAGCTATCCCGCGTGCAGTCGCCGGTGGTCTTTCCCTCCAAGGCGCGGCGCCACTCCCTTTTGAGAAAGCCCTTGGAAACGCCGGGGCTCGCATGGTCCCAAGGCAGGCGCGCGTCCAGGGGCAGCGCCTCCGCGGCCGTGGCCGCAAGGTCGATGCCCAGGGCGTCGGCCGCCTCGCACCACCCGTCGAAGCGGAACTGGTCTGTCCAAGCGTCGAAACGACAGCCGCGGCGCCAGGCTTCATAGATGAGGTCGAAACCCTCCCGGCCCATCTTGGAAAGGGCCGCCTCGAGCATGGACGTGTCGGCGTCGTGGTAGCTCACGCGCACGGCGCGGTCGGACACCGTCTCCAAAAGCAGGGCCTGGCGGCGGCGCACCTCCTCGATGGGCAGCTGGCCGCACCACTGGAAGGGCGTGTGGGCCTTGGGCACGAACACGGCCACGGAGATGGACACCGAGAGCGAGCCGCGCCTGCCCCTGGGCACGATCTCGCGGCCGATGGCAAGGACCTTCTCGGCAAGGCGGGGAATCGCCCGGATGTCGTCGTCGGTCTCAGTGGGCAGCCCCATCATGAAGTAGAGCTTCATGCGCTGCCAGCCGTTCTCGAAGGCGTTGCGCGCGGCCCGCTCGAGGTCTTCTTCGGTCACGTTCTTGTTGATGACGTCTCGCAGGCGCTGGCTTCCCGCCTCCGGGGCGAAGGTGAGGCCTCCCCGCTTGGCGCCGGAGACCTCGAGGGCCATCTCCACGCCGAAGGAGTCCAGGCGCTGGGACGGTATGGAGACGCGCACGGCCTCGTCCTCGAAGCGGCGGTTGAGCCGATGGAGGATCTGGGCGCACTGGGAGTGGTCGGTGGTAGAGAGGCTCATGAGGGAGACCTCGTCGTAGCCGGTCTTGTCCAGGCCCTCCACGCAGGCCGACACAACGCTGTCTGCATTGCGCTCGCGCACGGGGCGGTAAGTGATGCCGGCCTGGCAGAAGCGGCAGCCGCGGGCGCAGCCGCGAAGCACCTCCACGCTCAGGCGGTCCTGCACCGTCTCGAGCGCGGGGACGATGGTGCCCGCGCACGGGTCGGAGGCGGCAAAGTCGTCCGCCACGCGGCGCAAAACCACGTCCGGGGCGCCCGAGCCCTCCTTGGGCACCACGTAGCCAAAGCGGGTGCCGGCCTCGTCGCGGCGCACCTCGTAGGCGCAAGGCACGTAGGTGCCTGCCACATCGACAAGCGACGCCACGATCTGGGCCCTCGCAAGGCCGGCCTCGCGCCCCGCCTTGATCTTCTCGGCCGCCTCGACGATGGACTCCTCGCCCTCGCCCAGAAGGAAGGCATCGATCATCGGGGCCAAGGGCTCGGGGTTCCAGATGCCCGGGCCGCCCGCGAGCACGATCGGGTCGTCCTCGGCGCGATCCTGTGCCAACACAGGGATCTGGGCGAGGTCCAGGGCCTCCACGATGTTGGTGCCCGCAAGCTCATGAGCGATGGAGATGCCCACCATATCGAAAGAGGCCACTGGACTCGCGCTCTCCAGGGAGAGCAGGGGGACGTGTGCCTCGCGCATGGCGTCCGCCATGTCGGGCCAAGGGAGATAGCAGCGCTCGCAGGAGAGGCCGGAGGTTCGGTTGAGGGCTCGGTACAGGATGGCCACGCCGAGGTTGGGCACGCCGATCTCGTAGACGTCGGGAAACACCATGCAGACGTGGAAGGCGTCCTCGCAAGGCTCCTCGGAGCCCCATTCGTGCCCCAGATAGCGGGCGGGCTTCTCCACGCGCGGCAGAAGCGGGGCAATCTCGTCGAAGCGGTTCTCTCTGGGAAGGGACACGTCTCTCCTAACGATCCTCGTCGGCGTTGGAGCCGACCTCAAACCAACTGCGGGAATGCGGCGCCTGGACCACGTCCACCACGTCGGCGCAGACGATGGAGCATTCCGCAGGCTCTGAGTAGAGCGCTCCGGGCTCCACCTCCACGACGACGCCCGCAAGCGCCGCCGCCCGGTCCGCCGCGGCGCGGGCGGCCTCGCCAAGGCGCTCGCGCACCCAGGCCGCCCTGCGGTCAAAGGCGGCGGACTCCTCAAAACGCCAGATCACGGCCTGGCCGCACAGCCAAGTGCCCAGCCAGCCCACGCCGCCCTTGACAGCCCAGGCCCCCCGGGGGAAGAGCGCGGAGCCCCGCCGGGCCACGGCCCGCATGGCCATGCCGCTCAGCACCACGAGCATGAGCTCCGGCAGGCGCGCAGCCCCGGTGCCGGCGCCGTACATGGTGGCGATCCTCATGACCATGGACGACTCGGTGACGCACATGACCGGGAAGTCCGCGCCTTTGACGAACTCGACGGCACCCACGCCGGCATTGGCGGCGGCACAGGACAGCACCTCGCCCTCGGCCAGGGGCCGGCGGCAGAACGCGAAGGAGGCGGCCATGGCCCAAGGCTTGTCGGTGGCGCGGGCCAGCCACGACCCAAGGCCTGCCACGGCCCGTCGGCCGTCGGCCGCAGTCACCGAGCCCACGTCGGCACCGCCCGAGAAGCCCACCTCGGGCACGGAGGAGGCGCCTCTGCCCACCAGGCACACCGGCACGCCGGCGCCGGACCAGCCGCGGGCGGCGCCGGCGGCCAGGGGCGCGTCGTCGCCGCAGACCACGATGCACGCGTCGGCCTCGGGGTTGACTACCACGGGCGCCCCGTGGACGAGCCTGCCGACGTGCACCATGCCTCGGGCCGTCTCGGGGACCAAGGCGGCCTTGAGGGCCTCCACGATGTCCGCCGGCGCTCCGGGCACGAGCTCGACGGCCAAGCGGACTGGCTGCTCGGAGGCTGCAGACGCGTCGCGCCCGGCATCGAAGACCTGTTTGAGCCGGGAGAACGTCGATGAGGGGCTGGGCATAGGACCTCCTATGACGGCCGCAGGGGCAAAGGGACGAATGTCGATGCTAGCGCAGGCGCAGTCCCTAGGCGGACTTTACCCGGTGGCGCCACACCGATTGGACCATACCCACAGCCGCGAGCTGGACCACCATCGACGAGGCGCCGTAGCTTATGAAGGGCAGCGGGATGCCCGTGATGGGCATGATGCCGAGGCACATGCCCACGTTCTCAAGGAGCTGGAACGACCACATCGCCACTACGCCCACAAGGACGAGCTTGGCAAAGGGCGAGTCGATCTTGAGGGCAAGGCCCACCGTGGCAAAGCAGAGCCAGCCGAACAGGGCCAAAAGCGCCACGGACCCCACGAAGCCGAACTCCTCGGCAAGCAGGGCGAAGACGAAGTCGGTGTGGGCCTCGGGAAGGAACCCCTGGCCCGCCTGGGAGGCATGGCCGATGCCTTTGCCGAGAAAGCCGCCGGAGCCCACGGCGATCTTCGCCTGCTGAAGGTTGTAGCCGTCGCCCGAGGGGTCCACCGAGGGGTCCACGAACACGATGAGGCGCTTGAGCTGGTACTCCTTGAGAACGTCGGGAAGCCCCGGCGTGAGCGACGAGAAGATCGCCGCCGCGCATACCACCACGATGAGCACGATGGTGGGGATGACCCACTCCTTCTTGGCCCCGGCGCAGATGATGATGGCGGCACCCGACACGAGCACGATGAGCGAGGAGCCCAAATCCTGGGTGAGCAGCAAGACGAACGGTATCAGCAGCATGCCGCAGAGCCGGCAGTACTCGGAGAACGACTTGACGCGGCCGTTGTACTGGGCCGCGAGGCCCGCCATCAGGTAGATGGTGACGAGCTTCATGATCTCGGACGGCTGGAGGCGAAGGCCGATGCCGGGCACCTGGATCCAACCCGTCATGCCCTTGGCCTCGTAGCCCAGGCCAGGGACCATGGGCAGCGCGAACAGGACGATGTCGACCACGAGCAGCACCGTGGTGTAGTTGGCGAGGTCGCGGTAGTCGCAGTGCCAGATGAACGCGGCGGCGCCAAGGCCCAGCGCCACGCCGAGCAACTGGCGCGGCAGCGAGGCGTCGGCAATGGTGAGCGACGCCGACCACACCACCACCAGGCCATAGGCCACGAGGATCAGCGCGGGAATGAGCACCGGCAGGTAGAGGTCGGACAGAAAGCCCTTGCCGCGCGGCATGCGGGCCTTGGCGCCGCCGGGGCGCTTGCCGGCGGCGCCGCCGAACAGGTCGGAGACCACCTCGGAAAAGCCCGGGTTGTGGGTGCCGGTAGACGGGCGGGACGCGTGTTTTGCCATGGCTGCCTCCCTCCCCTAGCGCGCGCTGCTCGACGAGTCGGCAGTGGAGTCGTCGGGCGTGCCGTAGATGCCGCCGAACGTGTCGCGCACGGCGTACATGGCGCTCGTGGCGCCAAAGCCGCCCTCCTCGAGCATGGCGCAGACCACGTATTTGGGGTCGTCGGCCGGCGCGTAGGCGCAGAACCAGGCCGTGGGGTCCTTGCCCGCCTTCTCGCCCGTGCCGGTCTTGCCGGCCACTTTCACGGGAAGGTTGGTGAAATGGGAGGT
Organism: Atopobiaceae bacterium 24-176; assembly: GCA_041225335.1. Classification (GTDB taxonomy): domain Bacteria; phylum Actinomycetota; class Coriobacteriia; order Coriobacteriales; family Atopobiaceae; genus Granulimonas. The sequence goes on from JBCLSF010000002.1 coordinate 101,697, forward strand.
CACGGCCGGGTCCTCCTCATAGATGACGCCTTGGAGCGCGTCGTGGATGAGGGCCATGTACTCGTCTTTCTCCTGGACCTCGTTGACCTTCTCTGGCTTGTAGTCGGCCACGGTGCCCGAGCCCTCCTTGGAGGCCACGGACTTGAGCACGTGGGGGCGCCACATGACGCCGTCGTTGGCGATGGCCATGTAGATGCAGGCCATCTGCAGCGGGGTCACGAGGATGTCGCCCTGGCCGATGGCGAGGTTCGTGGTGTCGCCGCCCCTCCAGGTGCGGTCCTCGTCGGGATAGGAGGAGAAGTAGTTCCACTTCCACTCGGCCGTGGGCACGCGCCCCTCGGCCTCGCCGGGAAGGTCGACGCCGGTCTTTTTGCCCAGGCCCCAGCGCGAGTAGGTGTCCTGGAGGCCCTCCTTGTTGTTGGACTCGAAGAAGGCCTTGCCGATCTCGTAGAAGACGGTGTCGCAGGAGTAGGCGATGCCGTTTCGCAGGTTGATGATGCCGTGGCCGTCGTGGTCCCAGCAGTACTGCCCGTAGGCGCTGCCAAAGCCCGTCCAGAACCCCGTGCAGTCGTAGGAGCTGGAGGCGTCGGAGATGCCGTTGTTGAGGGCGGCGAAGGCCGACAGGGGCTTGATGGTGGACGCCGAGGCATAGGTGCCCGAGACGGCGCGGTCCATGAGGGGGTAGCCCGAGCCCTCGGAGGAGAGCGCCTCCCAGTCGGCGTTGGAGATGCCACCCACAAAGATGGAGGGGTCGAACTCGGGATAGCTGGCCATGGCCAGGATCTCGCCGTTCGTGCAGTCGAGCACGACAACGCAGCCGGCCGTCGCCTTGTTGTTGAGGGCCTTGGCTTTGGAGATAGCGTGTTGCAGACCGTCCTCGGCGGCCTTCTGGATCTGGGCGTCGATGGTGAGCACCACGTCGCTTCCGGGCTCGGCGGGCACGGACGTGGAGTAGCCCGTGACGTCGCCGTCGGCGTCCACAAAGACCTGCTGCTCGCCGCGCACGCCCTGGAGCACGCTCTCATACTGGTACTCCACGCCGGCCTGCCCCGTGATATCGCCGGACTCGTAGGTTATGCCGTCGTCCGCGTCCTTGGAGGCCTCGAGCTGGTCGGCCGTCACGGTGCCGGTGTAGCCCAGCACATGGGCGGCCAGCTTGCCGTGGGGGTAGTGGCGCTGGGTGCGCTGCTCCACGACCACCCCAGGGAACAGATCGGGGTGCTCCTCGAGGTAGGCCACCACGCGGCGAGACACGTCCACGGCCACGGTGCGCGCGCCCTGGGCGCCCTCGGTGGTGTCTTGGATCTTGCGCTTTACGGCCATGCGCGGCATGCCGAGCAGGTTGCCCAAGAGCTGGACCTCGCGCTCGTTGTCGGCGACGTCTGCCTGTGCCACCACGGTGAGCGACGGGCGGTTGGTGACGAGCTCCTCGCCGTTGCGGTCGAGGATGCGCCCGCGCGGGGCGGCCGTGGTGATGGTGCGGGTGCGGTTGCGCTCGGCCTGGCTCGTGTACTCGTCGTTGGACATGAGCTGCATGGACCAGACGCGGGCGGCAAGGACGGCCACGATGCCGCCCGAGAAGACGCCAAGGCCCCTCAGCCTGGTCTTGAACCCCGTCTCGGGCGACGTGTCGTTGCCGCCGGCGGCGCGGGGCGTCTGGCCGCCGATGTCCACAGTGAAGCGGCCGCCGTGGGCATGGACCACCACAATGACCGCCACAACCGCCACCGCGACGATGACGGCGCAGACTATGAGCACGATGGTTGCAAAGTCCATCAACAATCCCCCTGACGGGCCCTATATGCCCTTGATTCGGTAAGAGCCCTTGCGGGTCCTGCCGCTCTTCTTCTTCCCGAGCTGGGGCCCCGACGACCCCATGTGGGAGAGGACGAAGGCAAAGGGCAAAAAGACGGCGCAATCAAGGATCGTCGAGGGGAGCCAGCGCAGAAAGACGACGTCGACAAAGGAGCCCTGCGAGGACGTGAGCACGAGGCAGAGCTGATAGGCGAGCTCTACGGCTGCGGCAGAGACGAAGAACAGGCGACAGGCGCCCGTGGTGTCGTCGGCCATGCGGTCCCGGTCCTCGGCGCCCAGAAAGAACGACGAGAGCGTGAGCAGAAACGCCATGGCGCCCACGGGCCCCGAGGTCATGAGGTCGAACAGCAGGCCTGCCGCGAACGAGCACAGGACGGCGTAGGTGCCCCCGAAGGAGAGGGCCACGCAGCCGGCGAAGATGAGCATAAAGTTGATGTGGCCACCGGCAACGGCCACATTGGGGCCGAGGGCCGCCTCGAGCACGAAGCAGATGCCAAAGAGCGCGAACACCACGCGGCGACGCTTGTTGGAGTCGTTCACGATCATGGCGCTCACCTCCCTTCTTGTCCACCGGCCCCGGCGTCATCGGACCCGTCGCCCGTGCCGGACGCGGCGGCGCCGTCCTGGCCGTCGCCGCCGTCGCTGCCCTGGGCACTTTGGGCACCTTGGGCGTCGCCCTGCCCGTCGGAGCCCTGCGACTGCTGCTGGGCCGGGGCCCTCCCTGCCTCCTGGGCGTCGGCCGCCGCGGCCTCCTCGGCTGTGGCCGTCTGCTCCTGGGTGAGCGACGTGATGACGAGCACCTCCTCGAGATTGGAGGTGAGGGCCGCCGGCTGCACGAGGATCTCGTAGTAGGGCGCGCCGGAGGGACGCTCGACGCTCGTGACCGTGCCGAGCAAAAGCCCCTTGGGATAGACGCCGCCGAGGCCGCTCGTGACCACGAGGTCCCCCACCTCCACGGCCTGGTCGGTGCGCACGAGGGTGAGGCGCAGAATGTCGGTCCCCTGCCCCACTAGCTGGCCCTGGGCGCGGCTCGACTGCACCATGGCCGACACGCCGGAGCGCTCGTCGGTGATGAGGCGCACCTGGGCAGACGCGGGCCCCACAGAGCTCACCTGGCCGATGACGCCGTAGGAGTCGGTCACGGGCATGCCCACGGCAATGCCTTGGGCCGAGCCCTTGTCGATGGTGATGGTGGACGTGAGCGAGTCCACCGCCCCCGAGATCACGCGCGCCCCCGTGGACTCGAGGCGGTAGGTGTTCTGAAGCCCCAAGAGCTGCTCCAGGCGCTCGGCCGCAAGACTGGACTCCTTGAGCTGGGCGTTCTCGGCTTTGAGCCTCTCGTTCTCGGCCTTGAGGTCCGATAAGGAGCCCTGGTCGGCAGTGAGGTTGCTCGCAAGGTTGGAAAGGCCCGAGAACGGTGAGCTCAGGGCCGCGCCCACATAGCGAAACGGCAGGCACACGGTCTGAACCGCCCCCTTGACCGCAGAAAGGGGGCCGGCTCCCGAGTCGTTCGCAGAGAACGTGAACAGGACGGCGGACACGACGAGGAGCAGGGCCAAAACACGCACGCGGGAGGACGAGCCCCGCTTGAGTCCGGGGCCGGCCATGGATGGAAACGGCACGACGACCGCCTACTGGCCAGAGGTCTGGACGAAGCCGCCGGACAGGGCGTTGGCCTCCAAGACCTTGGCGCAGCCGTTCACCACGTTCTCAAGGGCCGTGGGGCTCACGTTCACCGGGACGCCGGTCTCCTCGCGAAGGCGCTGGTCGAGGCCGCGGAGCATGCCGCCGCCGCCAGTGAGCATGATGCCGTAGTACATCAGGTCGCTCGCAAGGTCCGGAGGCGTGACGTCGAGGGCGTCCTTGACCGCCTTGGTGACCTCGTCGAGGGGACGGTTGAGGGCTCTGCGAATCTCCTCCGACTCGATGCGGACGGTCTTGGGCAGGCCGTTCATGACGTCGCGGCCGTTGACCTCCACATCGAGCTCCTCCTTGAGGGGCGCGGCGGAGCCCACCTTGATCTTGATGTCCTCGGCCGTGCGCTCGCCGATGGACAGGTTGTAGGCGTTGCGGACGTGCTCAAGGATGGTCTGGTCGAACTCGTCGCCCGCCGTGCGGATGGATTGGGAGACGACGATGCCGCCCATGGCGATGACGGCCACCTCGGTGGTGCCGCCGCCGATGTCCACCACCATGGAACCCGTGGGGTCCTCGATGGGAAGGTCGGCGCCGATGGCGGCGGCCATCGGCTCCTCGATGAGGTAGGCCTGGCGGGCGCCGGCCTGGATGGTGGCCTCAAAGACGGCTCGCTTCTCGACGGAGGTGACCCCCGAAGGGACGCAGACCACCACGCGGGGCCGGGGCGACCAGGGATAGCGCCTCTCGCGGGCCTTCTCGATGAAGTAGCGCAGCATGACCTCGGTGACGTCGAAGTCCGCGATGACGCCGTCCTTGAGCGGGCGGATGGCGGTGATGGAGCCGGGGGTGCGGCCCACCATGCGCTTGGCGTCGACGCCCACGGCGAGCACGCGCTCCTCGTTGCGGTCGATGGCGACCACGGAGGGCTCGTTCAAGACGATGCCCTCGCCGCGCACGGCCACCAAGGTGTTGGCAGTGCCGAGGTCGATGGCGAGGTCGCCGCCGTATTCGCCGAAAAGGTTGTCGAAGATCGACATAGCACCATTCTTTCGGGAGGGCCCTTGCGGGCGCGGGTCAAGGACGGGTTCGCAGGCTCCAGGACAGCCTTGATCGGGCTAGTTCTGGGAAGTGGCGGCAGGGCCGGTGACGGGGTTGCCGTCGGTGGAAGTGGAGGAGGCGGCACCGGGGTTGCCGGTGGGGTCGGCGACGGTGCCGGAAGTGGAGGACGTGCCGCTGCCCGCATTGGTGGAAGAGTCAAAGGCCAGCTGGACGTCGGTCACCTTCCAGCCGATGCCATCGCGCGCAAGGCTCACCGTGTAGGCCTGGCTGCCACCCTCGGGCAGGGCCGCCGTGCAGCTCACCGTGGAAGAGGAGGTGGAGCGGTCCACGCCGTCGATGGTCACGGTGGCGCCTGAGGGCAGGATGGACTCGATGGCCTGCTTCTGCTCATCGGAGACGGACGGGGCGATGTAGGCGCCGGTGTCGGTGCCGTCGGTCTTTGCGTAGAACAGGTCGCTCACGACGTCTTCCTGGGTGGGCCATCCATAGCCGCGCCAGTAGGCGAAGCCGAGGGCCCCGGCCGCCACGGCCATCACCACGAGCACGCAGACGAGCACCTTGAGGCCGGTGCGCTTCTTCTTGCGGCGGACCTTGTTCTCCTTCTTGTCGGCCTCCACGATGTCCTGCTCAGAGATGGAGAAGAAGCCGGTGTCCTCGGGGGACGGGATGAACTCGCCGGACTTGCCCAAGGGGTCGAGCGGGTCGAAGGAGCCAGAGCCGCTGTAGCCTGCCGCTGCCAGCATGGCGTCGGTCTCCCCGCCCTTCTTGCCCGTGAGGGCGGCCACGGCGTTCTGGGCCGCCGTGAAGGACGCCTGCTGCTCCGGGGTGAGGTTGTAGGAGCCGTCGGCCGTGGCGTGGTTGAAGGCGTCCAGGGCCTCCTGCATGCGGCTGGCGGCAACGAAGGCCTCGCCGAGCTGGGCGTAGACGGCGCCCTGGGAGCTCGTGGACGAGGAGAAGTCCAAAGCGGTGCGGTAGGCCTCGACGGCGTCGATGGGACGGCCGAGCTCCATGAAGCAGCGGCCAAGGGCAACCAGCGAGACGGCCGGGTCGGGATTGTTCTCGTCGATGGCGGCGGCGCGATAGGCGGCGCCGGCCTCGCGCATCTGCCCCTCGTGCTCATAGACCTTGGCGAGGGCCATCTGGGTCTTGTAGCGGTTGGTATAGGAGGGGTCGGCCAGGGCGGCGTTGAGCGCTTGGACGGCCTCGACGTCGTTGCCCGACGCGGCCAGGGCGCGGCCGAGGTTGGTGTTGAGGGCACCCACCTTGCCGTAGGAGCGGTCGCGCAGGGCGAGGCGGTAGGCCTCGGCGGCCTCACGGTAGCGGCCGAGCTTCATGAGGGCGTTGCCGCGCATGTGGTCGGCGGCGGCATAGACCTCCCCGGGGTTGGTAGCCGCCCCTAAAAGGGTGGCAGCCGTGGAGTAGTCGCCGTTCATATAGGCCGCGCGGCCGCTCTGGAATGCTTGCTGGTCCACTGTGGGTCCTCCCTGGTATGGCGGTGCTGCGAATAACGGAGGTTAGGCGCTCGGTTGCTCGTGGGAAATGGTGACCGACTCGATGACGTCGCCGGCTCGCAGGTCAAAGACCACGTCGAGCCCCTCTTTTGTGACGCCGAACACCGTGTAGCCGGAGTCCAGCCCATGCTGGGGGCCCAGGCAGAGGTAGAACTGCGAGCCTGCGGAGTCGGGCATGGCAGAGCGGGCCATGGCGATGGCGCCGTCGACGTGGCTGTTGCGCGGGTTGACGTCGTACTCGTGGCGGATGCTCCAGCCGGGGCCGCCCGTGCCGGGCACGCCGGCAGAGCCGCGGGCGCCCGCCGCCACGTCGGCAGGGTCCATGTCGCGGGTGATGGGGTCGCCGCCCTGGATGACGAACCCGGGCACATAGCGGTGGAACTTGATGCCGTCATAAAAACCGGACTCGGCGAGCTCGCAGAAGTTGCCCACCGTGATAGGCGCGCCGGCACCGTCGAGCTTCACGACGACGGTTCCCTTGTTGGTGACGATGGTGGCGATCTCGTCCCCTGCCGGGACGTACGTGGGCTCGCGCAGCGGCTCCATGGGCATGGGTCCTCCTCGAAAAGACATGAGCGGCTATCCGTAGAATTTTACCAACCGATTGCACGGTTCACAGGAACGGCATCGAAGCTGGGCTCAGGAGGCCGACCCGTTGGCAGGGGCCTTGATGGAGAAGGACGAGTATGCCTCTTTGAACAGGGTGCCAAAAGACGAGGCCTCGCCGCGCACGGGCGCGATCGTCTCCTCGCGAATAGAGGCGGGGCTTGAGGCCGAGGCGACGTCGCTCCATGCCTTCGACACCACGTCGGAGCGGTTGCGGAGCCAGTTGCCCATCTTGAGCAGCTCCTCCTTCTCGCTCTCGTAGGAGCCACTCGTGGTGTCTGCGCTCTGGATGTCGGAGATGCAGTTGGAGATCTCCACACCGAGCGTGACGGCCCGCTGCTGGCCCTCCTGGCGCTCCTTGGCCGTGCCCGAGAAGCCCTTTTCCTCAAGGAGCTTCACGGAGTCGTCGAGGCGGTCGGAGAGCTTGCCCAGCTCGGTGTAGGCGCCAGAGAGGGCCTCGTAGGTGGTCTCGTCGCCCGACTTCACGTCGCTGTCGCCGCCGCCCTTGGAGTCCTGCCCCTTGAGGGTGTCGACGGTTCCAGGGAAACCCGCCTGGGACGTGTCGGCAGGCGTTGTGGCCCGAATGCTGAAGGCGTCGGGATCCCACGGGTGGGCGAGGAGCAAAACGGCGCCGCCCACGATGGCGACGCAGGCCGCGGCTGCCACGAAGACCGCGCGAAGCCGCACGGGGTGCTCTCGCAGGTAAGGGTCGCGCAGGTCCTTCTCCGAGGGCACGGCCGACTCGAAGCGTGGCAGCTCGTTGGTCTGGTCGGGCGACTTGGGGTCGTCGCCCGCCGTTGCCTGGACCCGGCGGCCCCTGCGCGGGGCCGGCCGGGCGTCTATCCACATGCCGCACTTGGGGCATGTGGAGGAGCCTTCGGGCACCAAGGCCCCGCAGCTGGGGCAATAGGATCCGGTGAGTCTGGGAAGCGACGCCGTGAGGTCGAGCTCCGCATGGCATGCCGGACAGACGACGGCGTCGTCGGCCACGATCGAGCCGCAGTGGGGGCATTTCTTCACGGGCCACCTCCGAAACAAAAACGTTAGAGCAGCGATTCTAGTACGTAGGGAAGGATACCGCCTGCGGCAATGTAGGCCCCCTCCGTGGGGGTGTCCACACGGACGCGGCACTGGAAATCGACGGTCTTGCCACCACGCTGAAGCCCGTGCACGCCCACAACGGCAGGCTCGGGCAGGCCCCCCGTGAAGTCGATGGCATCGACGGAAAAGAGCTCCGTGCCGTCAAGGCCAATGGACTCGACGTCGCCGTCCACGAGCTCCAAGGGGACGAGGCCCATGCCCACGAGGTTGGAGCGGTGGATGCGCTCGAAGCTGCCCGCCACCACGGCGCGCACGCCTTGGAGCAGCGGCCCCTTGGCGGCCCAGTCGCGGCTTGAGCCGCTCCCGTACATCTTGCCGGCCAAAACCAGAAGGGGCACGCCGTTGGCACGGTAGTCCTCGGCGGCGTCCCAGACGCTTGCGAGCTCGCCCGTGAGCAGGTCGCGGGTGACGCAGCCTCGCTCGCCGCCGGCAAGGCGGTTCTCGAGTTTGACGTTGGCAAACGTGCCGCGCTCCATGACCTCGTGGTTGCCGCGGCGCGACCCGTAGGTGTTGAACTGGTCGCAGGCGACGCCGTGGCCCTCGAGATAGGCGGCGGCAGGCGAGGCGGGCGCGATGGCGCCGGCGGGTGAGATGTGGTCGGTGGTCACGAAGTCGCCGAGGTCCACGAGGCAGCGGGCGCCCTCGAGGCAGAAGCGCCCCTCGGCGCGGGCGATCTCGAAGTACGGGGGCCTACGGATGTAGGTGGAGTCTGGGTCCCAGGAAAACGTTGCCGTGGGCTCCACCTCGATGAAGCGCCACGTGGCGTCGCCCTCCATGAGATGGGCCATGCCCTCGTCATAGAGGCTCCCGTCGAGCACCTGCGCGAGCACCTCGGCGACCTCCTCGTCGCCGGGAAGCAGGTCCGACAGCATGAGGGCGGAGCCGTCCGCGCGCGTGCCCACGGGCTCTTGCGCAAGGTCGACGTCCATGGTGCCCACGAGGGAGTAGGCCACCACAAGGGCGGGGCTTGCCAGGTAGTTCTGGGCGACGTCGGGAGAGATGCGGCCGTCGAAGTTGCGGTTGCCCGAGAGCACGCTTGTGAGCTCCATGGAGACGGACCACGGCTTCAGGCACGAAAGGATGTCGCCGGAGTTGCCGATGCAGCTCATGCAGCCGTAGCCGCACGTGTAGAAGCCGAGCTGCTCGAGGGGGGCCAGAAGGCCGGCGCGCTCCAGCAGAAGGCCCGCCGCGCGCGACCCGGGGGCCAGGATCTTCTTGACCCAGGGCTTGGGCACAAGGCCCGCCTCCACGGCGCGCTTGGCCGCAAGGCCGGCGGCCACCACCATGGCGGCGTCCGTGGCCGTGGTGCAGCTCGTGATGGCGGCGATGGCCAGGGCGCCGTGGCCGAGCTCGAAAGTGCCGTCTTCGGTGACCACGCCGAAGCGCTCCGACATGTCGCCGTGGCCGTTGCGCTCGGCCGACTCCTCGAAGCGCGCCCTGAGGCCTGCCGGCGTGGTGCGCCTGTGGGGCCGCGAGGGGCCCGCGAGCGACGTCTCCACGCAAGACAGGTCGAGCTCCAGCGTCTTTGCGTACACGCGGGGCACCTCGGGGTCGAGCAGCCCCTGGGCGCGCACGTAAGCCTCGGCAAACGCCACCTCGCCCGGGTCGCGCCCGGTGAGGCGCAGATAGTCGAAGAGGCGCTCGTCCATCGGGAACAGGACGGACGTGGAGCCGTACTCGGGCGACATGTTTGCCACGCAGGCGCGCTGGGTCACCGACAGGGACACGGCACCGGGGCCGGTGGCCTCCACCACCTGCCCCACGACGCCCTCGGCGCGCAGGAGCTCGGCCACGGTAAGGGCGAGGTCCATGGCCGAGACGCCCGAGGCAAGCTCGCCGGTCATGCGCAGCTCCACGACGCGGGGCACGAGCATGGGGATGGGCTGGCCTAGGGCGGCGGCCTCGGCCTCGATGCCGCCCACTCCCCACCCCATGACGCCGAGGCCGTTGGCCGTGGTGGTGTGGGAGTCGGTGCCCACAAGCGTGTCGAAGCAAGCCATGGGGCCGTCCCCCTCCCACAGCGCGTCTATGCCCACGACGTCGCAGAAGCGCTCGACGTTGAGCTGGTGGCAGATACCCTGTCCTGGAGGGACGATGGTCACGTTGTCAAAGGAGGCGCCCGCCCACTTGAGGAAGGCGAAGCGCTCGGCGTTGCGGGAGGCCTCGATGGCGAGGTTGTCGGCCATAGCGGAAGGGCAGCCCGCCTCGTCGGCGCACACGGAGTGGTCCACCACCAAGACACACGGGATCTTGGGGTTCACCCGGGCAGGGTCTCCCCCGCGGGCGACCATGGCGTCGCGCATGGCGGCGAAGTCGCAGAAGACCGGCACGCCGGTGAAGTCTTGGAACAGCACGCGGGCGGGCATGAAGTCGACCTCCTCGCCCGCCTCGCCCGAAAGGCCCGCCTCGACGACCCTTCTGGCCGCCGTCTGGGCAGCCCCGTCGCTGGGGGCGCGGCGCACCACGTTCTCGAGCAGGCGCACCAATGCGCACGGGAGGCGCAGGGCGCCCGGGATGCCGGAGACGTCCACCATGGCGCGGGAGATGCCGCCCGCCTCAAGGGTGCGGGGGCGCCGGGCGGACGAGACGGCTTCGTTGAATGCCTCGAGATCAGGAATGTGCATGCTCTCTCTCCTCCAGGTAGCTCGCGAAGCTCACATAGGGGCCGCCGCCTTTGGCCGTGACCTCCACCCCCTTTTTATAAAGCACTGCGAACAGGGCGAGGCCAGCGGCCGACGCGAGGACAAAGAACAGCAACATCGGCGCGGTGAAAGGTGCCACCTCGAAGAAGTCGCCAAAGACCGTGATGCCCAGGACCGTGGCTGCCGCCATGGTGACGAGCAGGGCCGCACGGACGGCGTTGAGCGGCCGGGAGATGGCGCATATGAGGGCCACGCCCATCACCGCCACGATGCAGGTGGCCACAGAGGACACTTGGGCGTCCGTAAAGCCCAGAGGGCCGCGAAGCAGCACGAGGGCCGCCAGCCCCGCCACGATGCTGGCGCTGGCCGGGAAGGAACGGGACAGGACGTTGGCCAGGAAGCTCCCGCGCACCCGGTCGCGGTTGGGCTCGAGGGCCAGAACGAAGCTCGGGATGCCCGTGAGCGTGGCCGAGACCAGCGTGAGCTGGATGGGAAGCAAGGGATAGGGCGGGAGAAGCACGCAGATCACGCCCACCACCATGGAAAAGACGGTCTTGACCAAAAAGAGCGAGGCGGAGCGCTGAAGGTTGTTGATGGAGCGTCGGCCCTCGTCCACCACGTGGGGCATGGAGGCGAAGTCGTTGTCCACGAGCACGATCTCGGCCACGGCCCGCGCCGCGTCCGACCCTGCCGCCATGGCCACGGAGCAGTCGGCCTCGCGCAGGGCCAGAACGTCGTTCACCCCGTCGCCGGTCATGGCCACGGTGTGGCCCTGCCCTTGGAGGGCCAAGACGAGGTCGCGCTTCTGCTGCGGCGTGACGCGGCCGAACACCCGGCAGGTGGCCGCCGCCCTCTCGATGGCCTCGGGTGTGGCGAGCGTGGTGGCGTCCACCCACTTGTCGGCGTCAGGAACGCCGGCCTCGGCGGCTATGGCCGACACCGTGCGCGGGTCGTCGCCGGAGATGACGTTCAACTGCACGCCCTGGGCACGGAAGAACGCCAGCGTCTCAGGGGCAGAAGGGCGCACCTCGTCCGCCACAGCCGCCAGCGCGAGTAGGCGCGGGGTCCCCAGAAGGCGGTCCGCATCGTCGAAGCCGTCCACGGAGCACACGGCCAGCACCCGGGCCGTGGGAGAGAAGCCCTCCATGGCGCGGCTCGCCTCGGCCGGCACGCCGTCGGGAAAGAGGAACTGCAGGGCGCCCACGGCATAGGCCCCCTGAGCGGTGACGCAGCCGGAGTACTTGCGCTCGCTCGAGAAGGCCACGACGCGCTTCGCAGGCTCGGGCGCGACACCTTGCTCCTCAAGGAAGCCGAGGAAGGCGCGGGCCGTGTCGTTGGCGTCGGCGGCGTTGGCCCCCATGACCGAAGCCAGGGCCGCAAGGGCCTCTTTGCCGTCGGCGCCCACGGGAACGAAGTCGGCCACCCTCATGGCGCCCGACGTGATGGTGCCCGTCTTGTCCAGGCAGAGCACGTCCACGCGGGCAAGCGTCTCGATGCAGTAGAGCTGCTGCACCAGCACGTTGCGCTCCGAAAGGCGCAGCGTGGCCACGGCGAGCACGGTGGAGGTGAGCAGGATGAGGCCCTGCGGGATCATGCCCACCACGGCCGCCACCATGGAGAGCACCGACACCGACCAGCCGTCGCCCGCAAAATACGAGCGGAAGAACAGGGCCGCACCCACGGGGATGAGGATAGCGGTGCCCAAGGCGACGATGAAGCGAAGCGTCGACATGATCTCGGAGTTCACCGGGCGGGACACCTTGGCCTCCGCGCCGATGCGGGCCGCGAACGAATGGGGCCCCACGGCCGTCGCCTGGGCGCAGATGGCGCCGGAGACGACGAACGACCCGGAGAGAAGCTCGTCTCCTGGGCCCTTGGCCTGAGGCTTCGACTCACCGGTGAGCAGAGACTCGTTGACGAGGCACGAGCCCTCGCGCACACGGCAGTCGCAGGGCACCTGCTGGCCGTGGGAGAGCAGAACGAGGTCGCCCAGCACCACGTCGTCGGCCGGGACCTCCTTGTCGGCGCCCTCCCTGCGCACCCGCACGGGGCGGGCGGCCAGGATGGCCAGGCTGTCCAGGGCCCGCTTGCTGCGCACCTCCTGGACGATGCCGATGCCGGCGTTTGCCACCACCACCGCGAGGAAGAGCATGTTGCGGTAGGAGCCCGTGGAGAACACGAGCACCGCGAGCACCACGTTGACCGCGTTGAAGAGCGTGCACAGGTTGGAGCGCACGATGTCGGCCACCGAGCGCGTGGGCGCCGAAGTGTCTTTGTTGCCGCGGCCACAGGCAAGCTCTGCGGCCGCCCGGGAGTCGGTGAGCCCCTCTTTCGGGGTTGGGACAAAGGCCCCGTCCTCCTGGGGCCGGCACGGTCTTGTCACCGCACGTCTCCTCTCGACGCTGGGGCTTTAACGAAAAGGCCGAGACCCGCTTGTCGCGGACCCCGGCCCCCAATGCAGGTGGTGCCGACTGTGGGGCTCGAACCCACGACCTTTCGCTCCGGAGGCGAACGCTCTGATCCACTGAGCTAAGTCGGCGTGCGCACCACACTATAACAGACATCGCTCGCGCCCGCGCCTTGGCCAAGCAACGCCCCAAAGGCCCCTCCCCCGTGTAAACGCCTAGCTACGGACCTCGAATCCCTGGGACGGCCCGCCCGGATTATGGTAGGTTTGCCCAGATTGACCAAAGCTTAAAAGTGCTTCAAGAAGGGGGCCTCTTGATGATTGCCATAGTCAAGCAAAGCGCGACCCAGGAGCAGCTGGACCACTTCGTGTCCTGGCTCGAGTCCAAGGGACTCTCCACCAACGTGAGCCGCGGCAGCAACGAGACCGTGGTGGGCCTCATCGGCGACACCACCGCCATCGACCCGTTCCTCATGGAATCCATGGACATCATCGAGCGCGTGACCCGCGTCACGGAGCCCTTCAAGCAGGCCAACCGCAAGTTCCACCCCAAAGACACCGTGGTGGACTGCGGCCACGGCGTCCTCCTTGGCGGCGGCCATTTCCAGGTCATGGCGGGCCCATGCTCTGTGGAGGGCGAGGGCCTGTTCGACATCGCCCGCGAGGTCAAGGCGGCCGGCGCCACCATGCTGCGCGGCGGCGCCTTCAAGCCCCGCACCTCCCCCTACGCCAACCAGGGCATGGGCGCCGACGGCCTGCGCCTTCTGCGCGACGCCGGGCGCGAGCTGGACATGCCTGTGGTCACCGAGATCATGGACGCCCGCGACGTGGGGCTCTTCGAGGACATGGGCGTGGACGTGCTCCAGGTGGGCGCCCGCAACATGCAGAACTTCACGCTGCTCAAGGAGCTGGGCCGCCTTTCCCGCCCCATCCTGCTCAAGCGCGGCATGAGCGCCACCATCGACGAGTGGCTCATGAGCGCCGAGTACATCATGGCCGGCGGCAACGAGAAGGTCATCCTGTGCGAGCGCGGCGTCCGCACCTTCGAGACGCGCACGCGCAACACCTTCGACACCAACGCCATCGCCGTGGCGCACCACCTGTCGCACCTGCCCGTGGTGGGTGACCCGAGCCACGCAACCGGCTACACTCGCTACGTGGTCTCGGCGGCGCTGGCCGCCACGGCGGCAGGCGCCGACGGCCTGGAGATCGAGGTCCACGACCGCCCCGAGCGTGCCTGGTCCGACGGCGCCCAGGCCCTCACGCCCAAGCAGTTCAGAAACGCCATGCGCCGCATCGAGCTGGTCCGGCAGGCCGTGACCATGGAGGACGAGTGAGCGCGCAGGCCGTCATGGTGCCGGGCCGCGTCGGCGTGGTGGGCCTCGGGCTCATCGGCGGCTCCTTCGCCCGCGCCCTGCACCGGGGAAGCACCGAAGTGTTTGCCTGGAACCGCACGCGCTCCATCTACGACCTCGCCCGCGTGGAGGTCGTGGACGGCGAGCTTGTCGGAGACGCCGTGACCACCTGCGAGCTCATCGTTCTTACCACCTACCCGACCCACTCCGTGGCCTGGCTCGAGGAGAACGCCCCCCTCGTCGCAAAGGACGCCGTGGTCATCGACGCTTGCGGCACCAAGCGCGCCCTGTGCGAGCGCTGCTTCTCCATCGCAGAAAAGCACGGTTTCACGTTTGTGGGCGCCCACCCCATGGCGGGCACGCAGTACTCGGGCTTTGCCCATGCCACGGCCGACCTCTTCGAAGGGGCTCCCCTAGTCCTGTGCCCCGCGCCGGACGCCGACCCCGTGGACAGGCTCGAGCTGCTCGACCGCGTGGCCGGGCTGCTCTCCCCCTGCGGCTTTGGGTCGGTCACCGTGGCCACGCCCGAGGAGCACGACGAGGAGATCGCCCACACCTCGCAGCTCGCCCACGTGGTGAGCAACGCCTACGTGAAGAGCCCCCGGGCCGCCCGGCGCCGCGGCTTCTCGGCCGGCTCCTGGCGCGACCTCACCCGCGTGGCGGCCCTCAACGCGCCCATGTGGTGCGAGCTCTTCTTGGAGAACGCCGACAACCTGACCGATGAGATCGACCTGCTCGTGGCACACCTCACCGAGTACCGCGACGCCTTGGCGGCACACGACGCCGATGCGCTCTGCGCCCTTCTCGAAGAGGGCAACCGCGCCAAGAAGGAGGCTGACCGATGAGCGTGGTCCACACCGTTGCGGTCACAACCCCGTCGCGCTCCTACGACGTGGTCGTGGGCGCCGGCATCTTGGACTCCGTGGGCGCCACGTGCCGCAAGGCGTGCGGCGGCGAGAGCGCCTTTGTCGTGTGCGACTCCAACGTGGGACCGCTCTACGGCGACGTCGTGGAGCGGTCGCTGGCAGAGGCCGGCTACGCCTGCGCGCGCTTCACGTTTACCGCCGGCGAGACCTCCAAGAACGCCCAGACGCTCTTCTCGTGCCTCGAGGCCATGGCAAGCGCCGAATGCACCCGCGACACCGTGGTCGTGGCCCTCGGCGGCGGGGTTACGGGCGACCTCGGCGGCCTGGCTGCGGCCCTGTACATGCGGGGGTGCCCGGTGGTGCAGGTGCCCACGAGCCTCCTTGCCATGGTGGACTCCTCCGTGGGAGGCAAGACGGCCGTCGATCTGCCACAGGGCAAGAACCTCGCTGGAGCCTTCTGGCAGCCTTGGGCCGTGGTGGCAGACGTCGCCTGCCTGGAGACGGTGCCCGCAGAGCTGCTGCTCGACTCCGTGGGCGAAGTGGTGAAGCACGGCGTACTCGCAGACCCCGACCTCTTTGCGGACGTCACCGGCTCCCCTCTCACGGCCCGCCCCCTGGACCTCGACCGCCTGGCCGCCGTGGTGGCCCGCAACGTGGAGATCAAGCGCGACGTGGTGTGCGCCGACGAGCGCGAACGGGGCCTTCGCCAGACGCTCAACCTGGGCCACACGGCCGGCCACGCCATCGAGGCGGCCAGCGGCTTTGCCCTGGGCCACGGCTCGTCGGTGTCGTGCGGGCTTGCCGTGGTGGCGCGGGGGTGCGCCGCGCAAGGGCTGTGCGACCCCGCCCTGGCCCGCACCATCGTGGACGGCCTTGCGGCCTGCGGGCTGCCCGTGGACTGCGACGCCTCCGTCGAGGAGGTGTTGGCGCTCTCGCGCTCCGACAAGAAGCGCCACGGCGACACCGTCAACCTCGTGGTCCCCGTGGACATAGGAAAGGTCGAGGTGGTCCCCATGCCCTTTGAGCGCTACGCCGCCATCGTGACGCGCGGCATGGAGGGCTGAGCCGTGGACCTTCTCGTAGGCCCCGGGCCCCTCGCGGGCACCGTGCGCGCGCCGTCGAGCAAGTCGATGGCCCACCGCGCCCTCATCTGCGCAGCCACGGCCAACTCGCCCGTGTTCGTGGAGTGCACGGACACCTCCCAAGACATCGACGCCACGGCCCGGTGCCTCGCGGCCCTCGGGGCCTCGGTGGAGCCTGAGCCGGGCCGCGGGTTTCACGTGTCCCCCATTCCCGGCGCGCCAGAGGCGCCCGTGACCCTTGACTGTGCAGAATCGGGCTCGACGCTGCGCTTCATGGTTCCTCTGGCCGCCGCCCTGGGCGCCGACGCCACGTTCGTGGGCGCCCCGCGCCTTCTGGAGCGGCCTATGGACCCGCTGGGGCGCGCGCTTGCCGCCGGCGGCGTCACCATGGAGCGCACAGGGGCGTCCCTGCGCGTCTCGGGGCGCCTGTCGCCGGGCACGTTCTCGGTGCCGGGCGACGTGAGCTCGCAGTTTGTCTCGGGGCTTCTCATGGCGTCGCCCCTTGTGGCAGGCCCCGTGGCCGTGGAGGTGGAAGGGCCTGTAGCCTCTGCCCCCTATATCGAGCTCACCGCGTCGGCGATGGCCTCTTTCGGCCGCCCGGTACCGCGCGAGGGCGACGGACGCTCCACTCGCTACGCCCCCCAGGGCACGGGGCGCCTTTGCGCCCCCGGCGGCTCGGTGGCGGTGGAGGGCGACTGGTCCAACGCCGCCTTCTGGCTCGCGGCGGGAGCCCTGGGCTCGAAGGTCGAGGTGACGGGCGTGAGCCGAACGAGCGTCCAGGGCGACCGAGCCGTGACGGCGGCCCTGGCCCTGCTGGGCGCCTCCGTCACCCAAGGGCCCTGCTCGGCCCAAGCGTCGCCGGGGACGCCGAGGGCCGCCGTGCTCAATGTGGAGCAGACCCCCGACCTCGTCCCGCCCCTTGCCGCCGTGGCAGCCGCCGCCCCGGGCACCTCGCGCGTCACGGGCACGGCCCGCCTGCGCATCAAGGAGTCCGACCGCGTGGCCACTGTGGCCGCCTGCCTCGCGGCCCTGGGCGCCTCGGTGTCCGTGGAGGGCGACGACATCGTCATCTGCGGCGGCGCTCCTCTGGCAGGGGGCACGGCAGACGCCGCCAACGACCACCGCATCGCCATGATGGCCGCCGTGCTGTCCACCCGCTGTCGCGGCCCCGTGACCATCCTGGGCGCCGAGTGCGTGACCAAGAGCTACCCCAGGTTCTTCGACGACTACGCCGCCCTCGGCGGCGCCGTGAGAAAGGCGTGACCGTGAGCTCGACCATCGGCAACCGGGTGCGCTGCACCGTCTTCGGCCAGTCCCACTCCCCCGCCATCGGGTGCGTCGTCGAGGGGCTCCCCGCCGGCTTCGCCCCCGACATGGAGAGGCTGGCCCGCTTCATGGCCAGGCGCGCCCCCGGCCAAGGCCCCTGGTCCACGCCGAGGAAAGAGGCGGACGCCCCGCGCTTCGTCTCGGGCCTCAACCCCGCCGGAAAGACCTGCGGGGCCCCTTTGTGCGCCGTCATCGAGAACACGAACACCCGCAGCCAGGACTACGCCGAGCTGGCCCATGTCCCGCGGCCCGGCCACGCCGATTGGCCGGCCCAGGCGCGCTGGGGCGGCCATCAGGACGTGGCCGGTGGCGGCCACTTCTCCGGCAGGCTCACCGCCCCGCTCTGCGTGGCCGGCGGCATCTGCCTTCAGATGCTCGAGCAGGCAGGCGTCCGCGTTGCCGCCCACCTTCTCGAGGTGGCAGGCATTGCCGACACGCCCTTTGCCTGGCGCTCCTGCGACATGGGCGAGAAAGACGCCCTTGCCCGCCAGATGGACGCGCTCGAAGGTGCCCTCTTCCCCGTCATCGACCTTGAGGCGGGCGCGGCCATGCAGGCGGCCGTCGAGACGGCGCGGCGCGACCTCGACTCCGTGGGCGGCATCGTGGAGTGCGTGGCCACAGGCCTTCCCGCAGGCCTGGGGTCGCCCATGTTCGACGGCATCGAGAACCTGCTGGCCCGTGCGGTCTTTGGCATCCCTGCCGTCAAGGGCCTGGAGTTTGGCAGTGGCTTCGCGTCGGCCCGCATGCGCGGAAGCGACCACAACGACCCCTACGGCTGGGGCGAGAAGGGCCTGAAGCCCACAAAGAACGACGCAGGCGGCATCCTCGGCGGCCTTGCCACGGGCGCTGCGCTGCGCTTTTCGGTGGCCATCAAGCCCACGTCGTCCATCGGGCGCGCCCAGGCCTCGGTCGACCTTGCCATAGGCGCCCCGTCCACGCTGCGCGTCAAAGGGCGCCACGACCCCTGCATCGCGCCGAGGGCGGTTCCGGTGGTCGAGGCCGTGTGCGCCCTGGTCCTCATGGACGCCCTTGTCACGTTCTCGCCCGAAGCAAGCGTCTGGAGCCCGGACGCCTGACAGACAACGCCCTTTGAAAGGAGACCCCCATGGCAGACCTCAAGCAGATCCGCGAGCGCATCGACGCCGTCGACGAAGAGCTTCTCGACCTCTTTGCGCAGCGCATGGCACTTACCGACGAAGTGGCGGCCTACAAGGCCGTGCGCGGCCTGCCCGTCCTCGACCGCGCCCGGGAGCGCGCCAAACTCGCGGCCGTGTCCGAGGCGGCGCCCGAGGGCGTGCGCGACTACGCCGTCGTGCTGTTCAACCTTTTGATGGAGGTCTCCCGCGCCAACCAATCGGCCTACGTCTCGGGCAGCCCCGACCTCGCAGCCGCCATCGAGCAGGCTCGCCACGACACGCCCGACCTCTTCCCGCGCTCCGCCTTCGTCGCATGCCAGGGGGTGGAGGGGGCCTTCTCGCAGCTGGCCGCCGACAAGCTCTTCAAGCACGCCGATCTGTCGTTCTTCTCCACGTTCGAGGGCGTTTTCAAAGCCGTGGACCAAGGCTTCTGCCGCTACGGCGTGCTGCCGTTCGAGAACTCCACGGCGGGCACCGTCAACCAGGTCTACGACCTCATGGGCGCCTACGACTTCCACATCGTGCGCACGGTGCGCCTGAAGGTGGACCACAACCTCCTTGCCAAGCCCGGCTGCACGCTGGCCGAGGTCACCGACATCTACTCCCACCAGCAGGCCGTCGACCAGTGCGCCGACTTTTTGGCCTCCCTCGAGGGCGTGACCGTGCACATGGTGGAGAACACCGCCGTGGCGGCCAAGATGGTGGCCAAGGGCGACAACCCCGGCGCCGCCGCCCTCGGGAGCCGCAGCGCCGCCGACGTCTACGGCCTCGACATCGTTGCCCGCGCCGTGCAGGACATGGGCAACAACTACACCCGCTTCGCCTGCATCTCCAAGGACCTCGAGATCTACCCAGGCGCCAACCGCACGTCGCTCTCGGCCGTGGTGTCAAACCGCCCCGGCTCCCTCTACAAGGTGCTGGCCCGCTTCTACTCCCTCGACATCAACCTCGTGAAGCTCGAGAGCCGCCCCCTGGCCGACCGCGACTTCGACTACCTGTTCTACTTCGACGTCGACTGCCCGGTGGCGGCCCCTGAGTTCGTGCGCCTCATAGGCTCTTTGGACGACGTCTGCGAGGAGTTCCGCTACCTGGGCTCCTACTCCGAGGAGGTGTAGCCGTGGCCGAGCGCCAGACCATCGCCCCTGCGGCCGACGCGGTAGCGCGGCAGATAGAGCGGACGCGCCTTGTGCGAGACGCCGAGCAGGACAACGGCCGCAGCGACGCCCCCTACGGCCTGCTCGGAGGCACGCTCGCTCACTCGTGGTCCCCCAGGATCCACCGTGCATTGGGAAGCGTCCCCTACGCCCTCCACGCGCTGCCGGATGCAAGCGATGCCGCGGACTTCATCCGAAACGGCCCCTGGCAAGGGCTGAACGTCACCATCCCCTACAAGCGGCTCGCCGCCGAGACGGCCAACGTGCGGACGCCCTTCGTAGAGGCCCACGGCGCCGCCAACACCCTCGTGCGCCTTGACGACGGGCGCATCCTTGCCGAGAACACCGACCTCTGGGGCTTCGACTTCCTCTTGGACGGCTTTCTGCGCCGCCATATGGGGCAGGACGCCGCCTGGCTCAAGGGCAAGAAGGCCGTCGTGCTCGGAAGCGGGGGCGCCTCGGTGGCCGTCGGCTTCGTGCTGGCGGAGGCCGGCGCTGAAGCGGTCTTCATAAGCCGCTCCGGAGGCCCCGGCCACAGCTACGAGACGCTGGCCCAAGACCACGGCGACGCGGCGCTTTTGGTGAACACGACGCCGGTGGGCATGTTCCCGGCGTGCCCCGCGTCACCCGTGGGGCCGGAAACGCTCGAGGCCATGGAGGGCCTTGCCGGCGTCATCGACGTCGTTTACAACCCCTTGCGCACCGGCCTTGTGCTCGACGCCCGCGCCGCCGGCATCCCCGCAGAGGGGGGCCTTGTCATGCTCGTGGCCCAGGCGCTGCGCGCAAGCGAGCTTTGGCAGGGCGCACGACTCGACCACAGCCTCGTGGAGCGGATCGCGGGCGAAATCGAGCGCGAGACCACAAACGTCTTTTTCATTGGCATGCCGGGCTGCGGCAAGACCGGGGCCGCCCGGCGCCTCGCCCGCATGGCCCAGCGCCCCTTTGTGGACCTCGACGACGCCTTCGAGGTTGAGTACGGCATGACGCCCGCCGCATGTATCGACGGCCAGGGCGAACAGGTATTCCGGGACAAGGAGACCCGCGTGCTCGCCTCGGTCGGCTCCAAGACGGGCCTCGTCGTGGCCTGCGGGGGAGGCGTGGTGTGCCGGCCGGAGAACCGCCGCCTCATGGAACAGAACGGGACCGTGGTCATGCTCGACCGGCCCTTGGACCAGCTCTCCCGCAACGACCGGCCCCTCACCGCCGCCAAGGGCGTCGAGGCCCTGGCGGCCGAGCGCCTACCCCTCTACCGCGCATGGGCCGACATCCAGATCGCCTGCACTGGGTCGGCCGAGGGCGACGCCGTGCTGCTGAAATCGATGCTCGGCCTGTAGCGCCCGCGCCAAGCGGCCGGGTTCATACCCGGCCGCCGCTCGGCGGCCCGCCGTGCTCGTTCAAAGGAACATCGCGACGGGAGCCGTCCTGCTGCCCCATCATGGAAAAATACGTTCAGACCGTACCGCTCCGAGAGGGAAAGGAGGTGTCTTCGTGGATTACAAAGCGACCGCCCAGCAGGTGCTCGACGCCTGCGGCGGCAAGGCGAACGTGAGAGCCAACGCCATATGCATGACCCGGCTGAGGCTCGAGCTGCAGGACACCTCCAAGGTTGACTCCGAGCGCCTGGGCACGCTTCACAGCGTGCTCGGCATCCGGTCCCATGGAGCCAACGGCGTGGAGGTGGTCTTTGGCCCTGCCATCATCGACGCCATAGCCCTGGACTTCTGCAAGCTCACCGACCTGCCCCTCGGGCGCAAGACCGCCAAGGCCATCTCCGCCATGGCCGTGGGCGCGCCCCGCCGCGACAGCCGCCCGCGCCAGGAGACCCTGCGCGACACCAACCCGGCGCGGCGCGCAAGCTATGCCGCACAACGCAAGGCCAACCGCGCCTTCATGGCCACAGGCGTCAGCGGCGCGGCCGAGCCCGCAGGCACGGACGACCTCGACCAGCTCAGGCGCATGCTGGAAGGACCTGGGTCGCTGCTCGACAACATCAGCGCCCCCAGCGAGCCCAAGCCCGCCTTGGACCCCTTGGCAGGCGAGGGTGCGCCTGCGCCCCGGCTCTTGGTGCTCAACGGCCCCAACATCAACATGCTCGGCGTGCGCGAGCCCGACATCTACGGCACGGACACCTACGCCGACCTCGTGGCCCTCTGCAAGCAGGAGGGAAAGGCCGCTGGCTTTACGGAGGTGCGCTGCTTCCAGAGCAACCACGAGGGAGCGCTTGTGGACGAGATCCAGGGCGCCTTGGACCGCTACGAGGCCATAGTGCTCAACCCTGCGGCCTACACCCACACCTCCGTAGCGCTGCTCGACGCCCTGAAGGCGGTTGGCGTCCCCTGTGTGGAGGTGCACATTTCCGACGTCTCGTCGCGCGAGGACTTCCGCCAGGTGAGCTACGTGCGCCCCGCCTGCATCGCCACGGTGACGGGAGAAGGACTTGAAGGCTACGGCCACGCCATCCGCATCCTTGCAGCGGCCCTGGGCGAGTGAGGGGTTTCGGCTTTTTGCAGGCCCGTGGACACACAAAGGGCGCGGCCCGTCTCGTCGACGGGCCGCGCCCTTCTTCACTTGGGCCTGTCTGTGGCCTAGAGGGCGAGGTTGCGGGGCTCGTCCATGCCAAAGGCCGCATAGCCGTTGCGGCACTCCCCCGCGTCGATGGCGCTCTTGATGGCGTAGATGCCGTCGGAGGTGGAGAGCCCGCGGCCCGCAGGCATCCAGAAGCTCTCGCCAAAACGGCGCTCGAACTCGTCGCATAAGTCGTAAAAGCGATCGGTGGCGGTTGACGGGGTAGTCATGTTCATCACTCCAACCCGGGGCCTCATGCCTTCTGGTGACTGGCTACACTTTAGCATCTTAAAATCAGACTGTAAGCATAGTTATCTATATGAGGGGCCAACGGTCGAAACAAGCACCCCATCGTCGTAATCTTGCCTATCTGAAAGCGAAGCCTTCGATTCTTTCACATTCCCAAAATGTCAGGGACCATCAGGGCCGCGGTCCTGAGAGGCAGCCTTGGGTATCGTCCCATCGAAAACCCGGGAAGGGAGAGCCCATGTCCAAAACCGTGACCTTGAAAGGCGACGTCCCCAGTGCTCCCTGCATCGTGAACGCCGCGCCGCTCTTGTCGCTTGCCGCCGACGAGCCCTTTGAGATGGAGGCCGGAAAGCTGTCGGGCGACGAGAGGAAGGCCGTTGCCGCAGCCGGTCCCTTTGCCGAGCGCACGGCGGCCTACGGCCTGTGGTACGGCAGCGCGTTCGTGGGGGCGGCTACCGGCCTTGCCCATGCCGTGCGCAGCCTGTTGGAGCTCGGAGACACCGTCCGCGTGGCCGCTGCGCGCACGGAGGACAAGCTCGGCGGCTACAGCGGCGTGGAGCTGGAGCTGCCGGAAGCCGACCCCTTTGAGCGCTGGCACCGCTTTGTTGCATGGGGCATCGACATCCCGCTGGACGACCCCATTGTGGTGGCCAACCTGTCCATCGAGCCGGGAGCGGCGACCTTGGCCGACGGCCCGGCGAGCGTGACCGTGGGCGAGCCCCAGGGCGACGCCCTCCCGGTGACCGTGAGCGGCACCGGCGAAAACGGCAGGGCTGCCAGCGCCTCTTGGCGCATCGTCGCCCGTCAGCACCACTCCCACACCGTGCTTGCGCCGCTTGCCGGCCGCACGTGCAGGGCTGTGGTGGAGCGCCGCGACAGCTTCACGCACCGCGGGACGCATTACATGAAGGTCTTTATCGACACGGTACGCTGAGAAACCATGACAAAGTTGAGGCGCTTCACCGCCAAAGTGGGCGGCATATCCGTTGACGTGGTGTTTCGCAGCCGACGCCGCTTCGTTTTGCGCCCGCGGCCCGACGGGACAGTCGAGCTTTCGGCTCCACGGTCCTTCTCCAAGCGGGCCGTGGAACAATGGCTGGCGGTCGAAGGCGCTCCCGCCCTGGCCTCCGTGGCCCGCCGGCTACCCAACGAGGAGGAGCTGGGGCGCAGGCGGGCGTGGTCCTGTTTGGCGGACGGCGACGAGGTGGCGATCTGGGGCAGGCCCGTGCGCGTGCGCCTGGCCCGCTCGCCGGGTCGGCCGGCCGCACGGGTGGACGGCGGGACGCTCGAGCTTCTCGTCTGTGACCCCCTCGACGACTCCGAGGCCGCCCGTCACGAGCGCAGGCGCCTTTTCGAGGGGCTGCTGCGACGGGAGCTCTCATCGGCCCTTCCCGAGGTCAAAGAGCGTGCCGAGAAGGCCTGCGGCACAAGGACCGGGCGGTGGACGGTGCGGCGCATGCGAAGCCGATGGGGCTCGTGCCGCCCCGACACTGGGGCCGTCTCCATAAGCCTCGACCTTGCCTGCCACGACCCCGCCTTCTTGGAGCTCGTGGCAACCCATGAGGCGGCCCACGTGGCCGCACCCAACCACGGCGCCTCGTTCCAGGCGCTCATGGACCGGGCCCTTCCTGCGTGGAGGGAGCTTCAGACCGCCCTTGACTCCGAGGGCATGCGCCTGCCCCGGGAGGCGCCAAGGCCCGCGGCCTCGTTTGGACGCGCGCCCTAGTAAGGAACGTAGTGCGTGATGAGGTAACCGCCGTCACAGCAGGTCTGGAAGCCTATGCCGCCGTCGGCATGGGTGAAGTCGTAGGCGCCGCTCCCGTAGTAGTCGGAGCCCTCGGGCACCACCATGGAGCCCGCGTAGGCATAGCGCTGGCCGTCCACCACCACCGTGTTGGGCTTCGACGCGATCTGGGCCCCGGACTCCGACCAGTCGTGGGCCACATAGTAGCCGTCCGCCCATTGGGTGCACGCGCCGTCGGCAGCGCCCTCGGCAGCACCGTACTCGTTGCGATAGGACACGTTCCAAGCGCCGTCGCCGGCACCGCCGCCCTCTCCCGCCGCCTCGGCTGCCTGACCGGAAGCGGCCCTCGGCCCCGAAGCCGTCGCGGAGCCAGAGGCCTGGACACCCCTCGAGCCCTGCCAGGCCGCCCGCTCCTGGGCGGCCTTCTCCTGGGCGGCCCGCTCGTCGGCGGCCTTCTCGTCCGCGGACCGCTTGGCGGCGTCGGCGGCGGCGCGGAGAAGGTCGCAGCTCCGCTGGGCGTCCATGACCCTTGAGACGCAACCAGAGGCGCCCACGCCGTCGCTTCCCCGCCGCGACAGGGCCTGCGCGTCGCGGTTGGCCTGGGCGAGCAAGGCCTCCAGGTCGCAGTAGGTGGCCGGGTCCTTGACGGAGGCGGCGTCCAGGCCCGACGCTATGGACGACGCATAGAGCGCCCCCTCGCTCAGCGCGGCGAGGCTCTCGTCTGCCGGCGCGGCCAGGTTGGAAGCCGGGCGAAGCGGCGCGGCCTCGGCCGCAGCGGCCGGCCCGGCAACGGCCAGGGCGAGGGCGAAGGACACGGCAACAAGGGGGACGGCTTTTCTTGCCATGGAAGCTCTTTCCTCTGTGATGTATCGGCGCAAGGCCACGTCACATTGGAATTACCCTCTAAAAATAGGCTTCCTTAACTAAGGGAGCTTCTTTTGGACACTACCAAAAATTGTCCCCAGAATTGAACTCAGACTAATGACAGTTCTTGCTAATTGCATTCAAACTGAAACTAAGGGACCCATGGGCTCCGGGGTCACTCGGCTATAAGCCGCGCCACTGCGTCGCAAAAGCCCTCAGGGCTCTGGCGGAACATGTCGGTCAAAGAGAGCTTCTCGGCGCGGCTGAGGCCCTTGATGAGCGCCTCTGCCCGCATGGCCTCGTGGCGCGAAGGGAACGCGGCGCAGGCCGCAAGGGTCACGGGGCGGCGGCTTTTGGTGTAGCGGGCGCCGGAACCGGCGTTATGGGCCGCCACGCGACGGGGCACATCGACGGTGTAGCCTGTGTAGAGCGACCCGTCGCAGCAACGGACCATGTACACGCTGTAAGAGCCATCCACGGCCGTCCCCTTTCGCCCTTGGCGGCCGGACCTAACTAGGAGACCCATGCGCACCCTCGGAAATATTATATGGATCGTGACCGGCGGCTGGGTGACGGCCGCGGCGTGGCTTCTTGTCGGCCTTCTCTGGTGCATCACGATCGTGGGCATCCCCGTGGGCCGACAGGCCTTCAAGATGGCGGCGCTCACCCTCGCCCCCTTTGGCAAAACTATCGTCTACGGTGGCGGGGCGCCCTCGTGTTTGGCGAACGTCCTGTGGTTTGTTTTCGGTGGTGCCGAGATGGCCCTGGGCTACGTGGCCCTTGGGGCGATCTGGTGCGTCACCGTGGTGGGCGCGCCCTTCGGCCTGCAGCTCTTCAAAATGGCCAAGCTGTCGCTTCTCCCCTTTGGGGCCGAGGTGCGCTAGGTCGGACGCAGGGCCTCACCCTCCCCTGCGCGACTGTCCTCCCACTGCGCCTGTACCCTCCCTGCGCCTGCACCTGCGCCTGAAAGCGATTGAGGGCACCCCTATCCGCTTTCAGGCGCAGAAGAAGCGCAGGAGATAGAGGAGGCAGAAGACGGAGGAAGGAGGAAGGAGGAAGGAGGAAGGAGGAAGGAGACAGAAGACTGAAGTCGGCCAGCCCACAAGCTTCAGTCCACAGGAAAACAGGCCACCGAGTTTCCCCGATGGCCTGCGATTTTGTGGTGGGCGTTACAAGATTTGAACTTGTGACCTCTTCCGTGTCAGGGAAGCGCTCTCCCCCTGAGCTAAACGCCCGTTATGTGTGCGCCTCGTACTCGCGCAACAGAATTGAGTATAGGGTGCCCCAACAAGGCGCGCAAGACCCAATTTGGGCAATTTTCCCCGACGCCCAAACCCTTGGCGGCTCCCCCACGCCCCGCGCGAGAATGCGGGCCTAGGCCGTCGGCCTCTCCAGGAAGAGCTCCCTCAGACGCTGAACGCGCTCTGCGTCCATGCCCAGCTCGCGGTCGAGATAAGCGTCCACAGAGCCCCAGCCCTTGCGTACGGCGTCGAAGGCGCGGCGCAGGCTCTGCTCCTCAACCGTATAGAGCACGTGCACCATGGCGGCTACCTTTGACGGGAAAAGGTGCCTGTCGCCAAGGGCCAGCACAGCCTTGGCCCAGCCAGGCTGGGTGAAGCGGTTGGAGGCGAGGAAGTCCTCCACAACAAGCTCCTCGGGCACGCCGAGGGCATGCTCGAGGAGCGCCGCCGCAATGCCCGTGCGATCCTTGCCGGCGCTGCAATGCCAAAGCACGGCAGAGGGCCTTGGCCGCTCGCCCGCCTCCATGACTATGTTGAAGAATCGGTGGTAGCCGGCCCTCCCCTCGTCGCCCGTGACGATCTCGGCGTACATCTCGCTCATGCGGTCCTCGGCGCCCCGCTCGTACTCGCGAAAGAGGGAGAGCAGGTCACGAAGGTCCATGGAGCGGGTGATGCCAGCGGCCGAGGCCGAGATGACCGGTACGAACTCAAAGTCGACGCCCGGAAACAGCGCCGCAGGATCGGGCGCAGACGAGCGCTCGCGCTCCGTGCGAAAGTCCACCACGGCAGAAAGGCCCAGGTCGGCCAAAGCGCGGGCATCGACCACGCTGGCGCCGTGCAGCTCGCCCGAGCGCAGAAGGCGCCCCCGCGCCACCACATGGCCGTCCGAGGTTGCCAGGCCCCCGAGGTCGCGGGCGTTTCTCACCCCTGTAAGGCCCATATAGCCCCAGTCGGACGCCGCAAAACGGCGCTCGAGGGCCACCTCTCGCACATCGGGCGCCGACCCGCTCTGCCTGCCCATCCCCAAAGCCTCCCAGCGGGCGCCTCATTCGTTGGGTGCAAGCTGCTGGCCCACCACAAGGTTCTGGAAGCGCCCCTCGATAAACTCGTCGTTCAAGTGGCTGTCCATATAGACGTCCACGGCGTTCTGGGGAGGTATGCCCAAACTCCTCTGTCCCATGCGGTAGAAGCAGTAGGCCGCAGCGAGCAGGGTGTTTATCACGGGAAGCAACCGCTCTTAAGAAGGGACGAACAATCTGTAGGCATGATAACCACAAACAGAATCGAAGATTGTCCTTGCATCCGTCCGAAGGCTTGGGCTATAGTAGCCCCTGCAAGCGGACATGGCTCAGTTGGTAGAGCATCACCTTGCCAAGGTGAGGGTCGCGGGTTCGAATCCCGTTGTCCGCTCCAGTGATTATCAAGGCCGGTTTCGATCGGCCTTTATTATCCGGCGACGTGGCCAAGTGGTAAGGCAGAGGCCTGCAAAGCCTTTACCCCCAGTTCGAATCTGGGCGTCGCCTCCATGACAACCGGGCCGGCCCTTCGGGGCCGGCTTTTTCTTTGCCGTCTCCCGGCAACCAACGATAACTGATGTGCCAGAAACGTGGCCAAACCTTTTGTTTTGGTTTTCCCTTGCACCGCCGTCCGTGGCTGCTATAGTAGTCAAGTCTTGACGCGGACATGGCTCAGTTGGTAGAGCATCACCTTGCCAAGGTGAGGGTCGCGGGTTCGAATCCCGTTGTCCGCTCCAGAAATTCCAAGCCGCCTTCAGGCGGCTTTTTCTTTGCCGCTCCCCCACCCCCCAGGCGCACGACCCAGCGCACCATAAAAAAAAGGACCCCGCAGGGCCCTGTCACGCGCTGAGGATGGGGCGCAGCTCCGCATCCAAGGGGCTTACCGGCCGACCGAACAGCTTGACGAGGCGCACTATGGTGCCGTGGCCGAACGGCTTGGCACTGATCTCCACGCTGTCGCACAGAAGGCGCATGATCTTGATCCCGCGGCCGTGCTCGAGGGTCACCACGGGCTCCTCGTCGTCGCCGATCTCAAAGCCCGGGCCGTTGTCCACGGCCTCCATGACCAGTCGGTCGGAATAGACGGCCACCGTGAGGAAGCCCGTGCCCTGAGGGGTGTGAAGAACGCAGTTGCCCATGGCCTCGCCGGCGGCGAGCGTCATGTCAAAGACCTCCGACTCGTCAAGGGGCAGGCTCTCAAGGAGCTCGCGAAGGCGGTCCCTGGCCATCTCGAGGTTCTCGGGCATGATCCGCAGCGTGAGGCGCTTCAGGGGCGCAGAGGCGGCGGGGAGCGGGGGCACCGGGCCCAAGGCCTTGCGCTTGGCCGAGCACGGCACAAACGGCAACAGGCAGCCAACGCTGAGGGCGTGCATCACGCGCTCCGAAGCGTTTACGAGGGTGAGGGAGCCGCCGCGCGCACGGGCGGCGCGCACCACGGTGAGAAGCGCGGCCATGCCCAAGGAATCGATGAAGTCGGCGCGCTCCATATCGAGGACGATACGGCGACACCCGCCGTCCACGAGCTCCATCAGGTGGCTCTTGAGGGACGGGGCCGTAATGACGTCGAGGTTGCCCTGGACAGGGACGAGCATGCAATCAGAGATGATGAGCACGGGACTTCCTCCTCTCTTTTAGGCTTCTCGTCCCCGACGCTGTGACGCAAAGGACTATTCCCCGTTGGAATGCTGGCGTGCACGTTTTCATGGCAAGCGATGTTCAACGGGCTTCACGGTTTCTGATACCCATCTTTAATTCACCGTAACGCGTCTTCATCTTCAAGCGGTTCCGCCAAGTGCGACCCGTACGAAAAGAAAACGCCCCTTGGGTCATAAAAACGTCCCAAGGAGCAGAAACGCACGCCGTCGCCTTTGCAACACCTCAATGCCCCTCTGGAGGGGCACCTTTATCGCCTCGGCCGGGCGAACGCTTTGTACCAGCCAAAACATCCTCGTTCTCGGGGGCTGAAACGCCAAGGGCGGCATCGTCCGCCTCGCCGAGACGGCGCTCGACGGCGTTGTCAGGCTCGATGTGAATGATTACTTCACTTACCTCATCGAAACGCTCCCTAAGGCGCCTTTCCACCTCTTCGCCCACCCCGTGGCCGGCCTGTACGGTCATAAGCGGATCGACCAGAACATGAAGGTCGACAAAGACTTCCCCCTCGGTTCCCCTTGTGCGGATGTTGTGAACGGAGCGCACGCCCTTCGTTTCACTGGCGCAGGCTCTCACCTGTGCCTCGTCAAGCCGGGCTCCGTCGGAGAGGGTCGTGCTCGCAGAGCGGAAGACCTCGACGGCAGAAACGGCGATGGCGACGCCCACCACAAACGAGACGACGGCGTCGGCCACCGGAAAGCCCATCTGCACCACGACAAGGCCGACGATGACCGAGACCGACACGAGGGCGTCGGAGCGCGTGTGCAAGGCGTCGGCAACGAGCACCTCGCTCTTCAACCGCTTTCCAGAGCGACGCTCCCCGTAGCTTACGGCGAGGTTCACAACGAGCGTGGCCGCCATCACCACGTAGCTGCCCACGTTCACCGTGACAGGGTCGCGGCGGCCCATGAGGGCGTCCACGCCGTCGGCACAGAGGCTGAAGGCGGCCACCACGAGCATCACGCCGATGGCCACGGAGGCATAGGTCTCAAACTTGGCATGGCCGTACGGGTGGCTGCGGTCGGGCGGTTGGGCGGCAAGGGAGGCGCCCACGATGCCCACTACGTTGGAAAGGGCGTCGAACGCGCTTGCAATGCCGTCGCTTCGCATGGAGAGCGACCCGGTGGCCTGGCCGTAGAGGAACTTGGCCGCGGCCACCACGAGGTTAAGGGCCATGACTATCCAAAGCACCCTCACCACCTCGCGAAGGCGTCCGTCCTTTTCCGGCTGCCGTGCGGCCCCGCCGCTCATGAGAGCCCCTCTCCGTTGTCGTCAATGCCGTCGTAGCGCACGGCCATCATGGCCACGTCGTCGTCGAGGCGGTTGTCGGTGAACTCGTAGAGCATGGCCATGATCTTGTCCGGGATGTCGTGGACGTCGAGGTCGATGTTTCGCACCACGGCGTCGCGAAGGCCGAGCTCGCCGAAGAACGAGCCGTCGGGGCTCCTGGCCTCGGTGGCGCCGTCGGTGTAGAGCAAGATCTCGTCGCCGGGCTTCAGCCGCACATGGCCGTCGCGGTACACCATCTCCCTGAACGCCCCCACGACGCCCGACTGCACGTTGAGGAGCTCCGTGTGCTGATCGTCGGGATGGAGGAGCAGCGCGGGCGGATGGCCGGCGGAGCAGTACGTGAGGGTTCCCTCGCCCACGTCTATGACGCCCACGAACACGGTGGCGAAAGTCTCCAGGCGGGAGAAGCCCAAGAAGAAGTCGTTGAGCGAGCGCACCATGTGGGACGGGGCGAGCCCTTCCCAGGAATAGGCCCCCAGCGCCGTGCGCACGGCCGCGGACACCGACGCCGACTGCACGCCCTTGCCCGCGACATCGCCCAAGATGACGCAGGCCCGGTTGCCCGGAAGGCGGATCAGGTCGTAGAAGTCGCCGCCCACATCGGCCGTCTCGGTGGCCGAGTTGTAAATGGCCTGGGCCGTGAGCCCCTCCACATGCTGGAGGTGGTTGCCAAGCCCCGACTGAAGCGTGTGGCTGATGAGGGCGTCTTGGGCCCGCTGGGTCTGACGGCGCTCCAGGCGGCGCACGTCTTGCACGAAGCGGTTGAAGTAGGTGTAGGAGAGCGAGGGCAGCGGCATGCCGCCGTCCTTGGTCACAAGGAAGGCGCGCTCCTCCCCTACCAGCCGGTCGATGAGCACAAGGATGCCGTCGGAGGCGAGCCCCTTCTCCAGGACCCATTTTTTGAGGGCGTGCAGCTCGGAGAAAAGCCAGATGTGCACGTCCTCGTAGCGCCAGGAGTCCTTTCCGAGCTCGCTCGCGTCAAAGGGGAAGTCCACCAGCTCGCCGGCTGCGGTCTTGATGAACAGCGTGTCCCTGTGCAGGTTCTTGAATATGGGCATGAACGAGCAGCCCACGGCCGACGCCATGGCCTCGAAGGCGTCGTAGTAGTCCAACAGCGTCGCCTTCTCGCCAAGGCCCTCCAGGTGCAGGAGGCGCTCGGAGGCGGCGTTGGAGACCCGCTCGTTGGAGTGGGCCCTCGCCGACAGCGTGGCGGTCATGATCTCGCCGGCATGGTGCAGCGCCAGGATGTCGAGCACCTTGGCGTCGTGCCCGTGAAGGGCGTGGGGCGTGTTCCAGCCCACGAGCGCCAAGGCCACCACGGTGGCGTCAAAGACGATGGGCACGGCAAAGAACGACACCAAGGGCAAAGACTCGAGCTCCGGGGCGCTGTAGACGTCCTTCGTGGCCTTCTCGGACAGGACCACCGTGCCGTCGATGCCACGATGGCGGTCGAAGGCCAAGGTGCAGAGCTGCTCTTTCACCCGAAAGGCGATGCAGTCCTGCGCGGCTATGACGGAGGGCATCTCGCGGCCGGCCACGGCGCCAGCGAAGCTCCTCAGGATGTAGCCGCCCGATCCTGCCACGTAAAGCGCCCCGGCGTCGGCGTCCACGGCGTCGCGCAGCTCCGAGACGAGCATGTCCTGGACGCCGCTGGCGTCGCCCGACACGACGGCGTCCCCGATCTCGCTCATGAAGGCCACGGCGTCGGCAGGGCCCTCCTTGCCTATGGACGCCACGCGCACGTTGGCGTCGGCGACGCTGGCCACCTCGTCGGAGGGAAGCGCCGCCCCGTCGACGGAGACGTCTGTGGAGCCGGGGTTGTTGGCCACAGGAAGGCTCGTGACGGACGTGGGCCGTGCAACCAGGAGGAAGGAGCCGTCGTCGCCCATGGGACGGGCCCGCACCACCACGCGCACCTTCGTGCCCTCAGTGGGACGGCGGCAGAGCAGCGTGGCCTTGGAGCCGTCCAGGGGGAACGGAAGGCGCCCGTGGGCGTTGGGGATGCCCGAGAGCGGCAGGAACAGGGCGCTCACGTCGATGCCGATGAGCTGCTGGCGCGTAAGGCCCGAGAGGGAGGCGAGGTTCTCGTTGGCGATGATGACACGCCCCGAGGCGTCGTAGCCCGCAACGGCGTCGTCCACCATGGAGAGGATGTCGAAAAGGGCGTTGAGGCCACAGAACGCCTTGATGCGGCCCCCCGTGTCGGTGGCAGTGATGTTGCTGCCTAGGATCATGGTCTCCCCCGCCCTTCCGACGAATCAGGATGCTGTTGAGCATACTCGCCTTTGAGGGGCGCGGAGCCCACTTCCTGAAAAAGAGCCTCTCGATAAGAAAAAACCCGCGCCCTCTTGGGCGCGGGTCTTATTCTCGATGGTGTCGGAGGCGGGACTTGAACCCGCACGACCTTTTAGTCAGTCACTAGCACCTCAAGCTAGCGCGTCTGCCAATTCCGCCACTCCGACATCGGTGGTGCGAAGAAGATAGTAGCACAGGGCCAAGGCGGCGCAACCGAGATTTTTGAGCAATCTTTCGCGGGCATTGTCCCTTGTTTTATCACGGGGCGCACCGGCCCCAGGCACAACCCTATGGGCCCGGCTACTTCTTCAAATGGAGGTCCTGGCGCCCCATGGAGTGCTGGGCAAAGACCGGGTCGTCCTCCCACATCACCGTGCGGCCCGCCGCGAGGCTTTTGGGCACGTCGATGATGCGCTGGTTCTGAGAGCCGCGGAAGCGCAGCGTTATGTCCTTGAGCTCCTGCACGAAGGGGCCGTCCACAAGCACGTCGACATATCCGAGCAGCTCTTCGGTCACCTCGGTGTGGCGCACAGACTCGGGGTCGAGAAGCTCCTCCAAAAGGTCCCCCGTGTACATCCACACGTTCTTGCCGGGGCACTCGGCGCGCAGCCGCGCCAAAAAGGGGGCCAAGGCCCGCTGGTTGGCGGGTTCCATGGGCTCTCCCCCGAGGATGGAGACGCCCTCGATGTAGGAAGGGGCCAAGGAGTCGATGACCTCGCCCTGAAGGGCCTCGTCAAAGGGGTCCCCATAGGAAAAGTCCCAGGCCACCTCGTTGAAGCACCCGGGGCAGCGGTGCGTGCAGCCCGAGACGAAGACGCTCGTGCGCACGCCACAGCCGTTGGCAATGTCACAATATTTGATGTTAGCGCAGTTCATGGCACCTCGATGGAGAAAAGCGGGCCGCCCCGAACGGGACGGCCCGGGCGACGGGCAGGGCAAAGATAGGTCCAGGCGGCGCGGGTCCTGGCCTACAGGTGCAGGACGCGGTCGCGGATCTCCTCCGTGCGGCCCTGGTTCCAGAACTGCGTGCCGATGTAGCCGCAGGTGCGCCTTGCGACGTTCAGCGTGGTCTGGTCGCGGTTGCCGCAGTGCGGGCACTCCCAGACCAGCTTGCCGTCGTCTTCCACGACGCGGATCTCACCGTCGAAGCCGCACGCCTGGCAGTAGTCGCTCTTGGTGTTGAGCTCG
Organism: Atopobiaceae bacterium 24-176; assembly: GCA_041225335.1. Taxonomy (GTDB): domain Bacteria; phylum Actinomycetota; class Coriobacteriia; order Coriobacteriales; family Atopobiaceae; genus Granulimonas. The sequence goes on from JBCLSF010000002.1 coordinate 135,500, forward strand.
GCGTACATGATGTTGTCGTAGATGAAGCGCAGCACGCTCATGACGGCTTCGAGGTTGTCCTGCATGTCGGGGACCTCGACGTAGGAGATGGCGCCGCCCGGGGAAAGGCGCTGGAACTCGCTCTCAAAGCGCAGTTTGGTGAAGGCGTCGATCTCCTCTTTCACGTGCACGTGATAGCTGTTGGTGATGTATCCGTGGTCGGTGACGCCGGGAACGATGCCAAAGCGGCGCTGCAAGCACTTAGCGAACTTGTAGGTGGTGGACTCCAAGGGCGTGCCGTAAAGGGAGAAGTCGATGTCCGTGGTGGCCTTCCACTCGGCGCACTTGTCGTTCATGTGCTGCATGACGGCGAGGGCGAACGGCGTGGCCTCGGCGTCGGTGTGGCTGTGGCCGGTCATGTAGCGCACGCACTCGTAAAGACCGGCGTACCCGAGGCTGATGGTGGAGTAGCCCCCAAAGAGCAACGGGTCGATGACCGCGCCCTTGGGCAGGCGAGCAAGGGCGCCGTACTGCCAGAGGATGGGGGCGGCGTCAGACAGGGTGCCCTTGAGCCGGTTGTGGCGGCACATGAGGGCGCGATAGCAAAGCTCCAGACGCTCGTCGAAGATCTGCCAGAAGGCGTCCATGTCGCCGCCGCTGGAAAGGGCCACGTCGGGGAGGTTGATGGTGACCACGCCCTGGTTGAAGCGGCCGTAGTACTTGGGCTTGCCCGGCTCGTAGTTGCCGGCGGCCGCCACGTTGTCGTAGCCGTTGCCGGAGCGGTCGGGGGTGAGGAAGGAGCGGCAGCCCATGCAGGTGTAGACGTCGCCCTCGCCCTCCACCTCGCCGGCGGAAAGCTTGAGCTTGCGCATCATCTTCTCGGAGATGTAGTCGGGCACCATGCGCTTGGCCGTGCACTTGGCCGCGAGCTGCGTGAGGTAGTAGTACTTCTGGCCGGGCTCAAGGTTGTCCTCCTCCAGCACGTAGATGAGCTTGGGGAAGGCGGGGGTGACCCAGACGCCGGCCTCGTTCTTGACGCCCTCGTAGCGCTGGCGCAGCGTCTCCTCGATGATAAGGGCGAGGTCATGCTTCTCCTGGGCGTTGCGGGCCTCGTTGAGGTACATGAAGACCGTGACGAAGGGGGCCTGGCCGTTGGTGGTCATGAGCGTGACCACCTGGTACTGGATGGTCTGCACGCCGCGGCGGATCTCGTCGAGAAGGCGCTCCTCCACGATGCGGCTCACCTGCTCCTCGCTAGGCTCGATGCCCAGCTCCTCGAGCTCGCGCACGAAGTCACGGCGGATGCGCCTGCGGCTCACGTCCACAAAGGGCGCAAGGTGCGTGAGGGAGATGGACTGTCCGCCGTACTGGCTGGAGGCCACCTGGGCGATGATCTGGGTGGCGATGTTGCAGGCCGTGGAGAAGGAGTGCGGCTTCTCAATGAGCGTGCCGCTGATGACGGTGCCGTTCTGCAGCATGTCCTCGAGGTTGACGAGGTCGCAGTTGTGCATGTGCTGCGCGTAATAGTCGGCGTCGTGAAAGTGGATGATGCCCTCGTCGTGGGCCTCCACCACCTCGCGCGGCAGTAGGATGCGGCTGGCGAGGTCCTTGGACACCTCGCCGGCCATGTAGTCGCGCTGCACGGAGTTCACCGTGGGGTTCTTGTTGGAGTTCTCCTGCTTGACGTCCTCGTTGTTGCACTCGATGAGCGAGAGGATGCGCTCGTCCGTGGTGTTGGAGGTGCGCTTGAGGCTCTGCACGTAGCGATAGGTGATGTAGTTGCGCGCCACGGAGAAGGCGCCCTTGGCCATGATCTGGTCCTCGACCATGTCCTGGACCTCTTCCACGGTCACCGTGTGGCCGCAGGCCTCGCACTCGGCCTCGACCGCCGTGGCGGCGTCGTCGATCTGGGCGTCGGTGAGCCGCATAGGCTCGGGCACGGTGATGTTGGCCCCCTTGATGGCATTGATGATCTTTGCGACGTCAAAGGTCGCCTCTGACCCGTTGCGCTTGATGATCTTCATGGGGACTCTCTCCTTGGACCCTGCTTTTTATGGCGTAGCACACCACATCATCTTGTGGTTGGACTCAGGTTAGGTGCGGCCCCGCTTTAGCGGGGCCGCACCTGCTCATCATACGAAGGCACCGATCCTAGGACCAGTCTTGACATCTGCTCTTCTCAGTGATGCGCGAGAGGGAAAATCAACAACCTCTAGGACTTCAGACTCTCATACCCACAACATCTGGTATATATCACCATGCTCCCTAATAAGGGGAGACGCTGGGGATCCTTGGCTCGCCCTTCTGGTGCGCAGAGCAAAACGCCCAGCTCTGGGCCCGTCCCCAAAGGCCCGAAAGGCGCACGGGCGCCCATGGATACAACACAACATGTTGTGGCCACCACACACCGCCTCGGCGCGGGCCGGCATATCGCCCACGCGGCGTCCCTCAGTCCGGGTAGTATAAGGGGGTTGCATACCCGCCCCCATACAAGGGCTTTTTCTAAGGAGGAACCATGGCAAACGAGGAGAGCTTCGCCGAGGCGCAGAGGCGGTCCGACGCCATGTGGAAATCCCTTCAAGAGGATGGCGGCGCCCACACCCTTCTCTCCGGGGACCGCCCCACGGGCCGCCTCCACCTAGGCCACTACTTTGGCACCATCCGCGAGCGCGTGCGCCTGCAGGAGATGGGCGTCAACACCAACATCCTCATTGCCGACTACCAGGTGATCACCGACCGCGACACCACGGCCCACATCACCGAGTACGCCTACGACATGGTGCTCGACTACTTGGCCGTGGGCATCGACCCCGAGCGCGCCATGATTTTCTGCCACTCGGCCGTGCCAGCGCTCAACCAGCTCATGCTGCCATTCCTGTCGCTTGTGAGCGAGAGCGAGCTCCTGCGCAACCCCACGGTAAAAGCGGAGCAGGAGGCGTCGGGCCATGCGCTCACCGGCCTGCTCCTCACCTATCCCGTGCACCAGGCCTGCGACATCCTGTTCTGCAAGGCCGACTGCGTACCCGTGGGCAAGGACCAACTGCCCCATATCGAGCTCACCCGCAACATCGCCCGCCGCTTCAACGAGCGCTACGGACATGTGTTCACCATGCCCGTGGGCCTGCTGTCCGACACCCCGCTGCTCCCCGGCCTCGACGGCCGCAAGATGTCCAAGAGCTACGGCAACTCCATCGCCATCTCCATGACGGCAGAGGAAACGGCCAAGCTCATCAAGAAATCCAAGACCGACTCCGAGCGCACCATCACCTTCGACCCTGAAGGGCGCCCGGGCGTCTCGGCCCTCATCACCACGGCCTCGGTCATGACCGGCCGCGACCCGCACGAGATCGCCGACGAGATCGGTGACGCCGGCGCCGGGGCCCTCAAGCGCTACGTGACCCAGGTGGTGGACGACTACATGGCTCCCATCCGTAAGCGCCGCGCCGCCTTTGCCGCCCAGCCCGGACTTGTGCAAGACATCCTCCACGATGGCAACCGCCGCGCCAACGAGATCGCCGAGGAGACTTTGGCCCAGGTCCGCGAGGCCATGGGCATGGTGTACTAGGACGCACCGCCCCAGCTCCCGACAAGACGCCCTGCTCGGCTGCCCTGTTGATAGAAAGCCCCACCCATCGTTCCGAACTTCAGACAGCTTCGCTTCGCGAAGAACTCGTCCGGAACCCGGGGTGGGCTTTCTGCCGTTAAAGCCGAGCAGGGCGTCGCGCCACGGTGGCGCGTCCCTTGGCTGGAAGGGATGTTTGCGACTCGTTTGGCTGGGGGTGCTTCGGTGCGCTTCTCCCCCGCTGTCAGTGTGCATCTCTCCCGCCGCTGCTGCAGTTGGGCCAGGAGAAAACATTTCATGGGTCCAATTCCTCCCATGAAAGTCTTGGCAGGCAGCGAGGCCGGGACAGGCCGTTGCCCCTGTCCCGGCCCTCTCTCCGCCTGAAAGCGCATATGTGCATTCAGGCGGAGAGGGACGCCAGGAGAGGAGCAGCAAAAAAAGCGCCCCGGCCGCATGTCGCGACTGGGGCGCCTCGTAAGCTCCCGTATGAAGGGGCCGGCCGTTAGGCGGGCACCACCATGCAGGCCACCGTCACGATGACGATGAGGACGACAAAGAGGATCGCCAGGAGCTTGGTGGCGAACTTCAGCCACGTGGAGTACTCCACGCGGGCGAGGGCCAGGCCGCCCATGATGGCACCGCAGGTGGGGGTGAACAGGTTCACGAAACCGTTGGCGCTGGAGTAGATCTGCACCATGACCTCGGGCGAGAAGCCCAGCTCCACGGCGAGCGGGCCCATGATGGGCATCGACACGGTGGCCATGCCGGAGCTCGAGGGGATGAGGAAGGACAGGAGCACGTAGAGGATGAAGGACAGGGGCGCGAAGACAATGGCGCTCATGCCCTTAAGGCCGGCGGCGGCAGTGGCCAGGATCCAGTTGGAGAGGCCGGTGACGTCCATGAGGACGGAGACGCCGCGGGCGAGGGCGATGACGAGCACGACGCCCATCATGTCGCCGGCACCGGCGATGAAGGTGTCCACAAGCTCGCGCTCGGACAGGCCGGCAACGATGCCGATGATGATGGCCATGATGAGGAACCAGGCCGTGGCCTCGGCGAAGTACCACTGGCCGAGCGGCGTGCCGGTGAGGAAGGCGGACCAACCGAGAGAGGTGGTGGTCTCGCTGGTCACGACGGCGTCGGGCTCAGAGTTGAACACGATGTCGCCGTCGATGCCGCCATCGCCCCAAGCGGCAACGATCTCGTCGCCGGAGATGGGGGTGGTGACCTCCTCGGAGGCGTAGCCGGCGTTGAAGGCGTTGACGCCGAGGTCCTCCCAGGGGATGAAGCCGATGATCATCACAATGAAGGTGACGGCGAACAGGGCGAGAACGGCCTTCTGGCGCCCGGTGATGGGCTTGGCCTCGGACACGGCCTTGGCGGCGCTGCCGTACTCCTTCTGGGCGGCCTCGATCTCGTGGCCGGTGAGGATGGACTTGCCGGTGTCGGCTTTGACCTTCTTGGCGTAGTTGTACACGAAGAAGATCGAGATGGCGTCGGCCACCACCATGAGGATGAGGCCGAGGACGATGATGATCGTCTGGTCCACCGGGATGCCGATGGAGGTGAGCGTGGCCGAAGCGACGCCCGTGGCGAACGGGTTCACCGTGGAGCCGAGCACGCCGCAGCCGGCGCCGAGTAGCACCATGGCCGCGCCGACGAGGACGTCGGTGCCGGCGGCCAGCATGGTGGCGGCGAGCAGGGCGTAGAAGCCCACGGACTCCTCGCAGAAGCCGTAGGTGGTGCCCATGATCGAGAAGATGATCATGAGGATGGGGATGAGCTTGAGCTCATTGCCGCCCATGGCGCGCACCAGCGTCGAGATGCCGGCGTTCAGGGCGCCGGAGCGCTCGACGATGGCGAGGAAGCCACCGAGCACCATGACGAACAGGCAGACGTCGACGGCGTCGACAAAGCCCTCTGCGGGGGCCATCAGCACGTCGCCGAGAGTGGCTGCGGTGATGTCCGGAATTGCAGCGGACATGGCAATGGAGATGAGGGCCACCGCGATCAAGATGATGAACAAGATCGTGTAAGAAGAGAGCATCTCCCGCTTCTTCTTAGGCTTTGTCACGTCTGACATGCCTTGGGTCTCCTTTCCTCGTTGGGGGCGGACCTCTTTTGAGACGCGCCCCGTATGGGGGCTCACCAGAGCCCCTCCCCTAACGATTCCGTCTTCATTTTATACATATGAAGATTCCCTTAATGCCGAAAACGGGGATTAGGTGGGAAAGGTACCGCTTACTGGTACATTACGGCCGTTCGCGGAAACCGTGATGCAATGGACCCTGTTCCCCTCGTTTTTGCAGTTAAACGCACTTCTCTATCATATATGTAGATACAATTTATTTAATCGTGATTTGTCTTTTGACCGTCTCTATTTACTGGCTATAAGTTTTTAGCTGTTTGCTCAGCATCAAACCATTTTCAGCATATACGTAACGGAGGGACCGTGATTCACGTTTTCCTATGATTGTCCGGGCTGGTGCACGGATGGAGCAAGACTTTGCCTCCTTATGCACGAGCGCTCAAAGGCCGTCGATATGATCGATGATGTACCAGCAAGATTGCCCCCCCCCGACTTCCCTTAAAGCCCTGCCAGCGCCTGCCCCAAGATGTCAAGGCCGCGAACAAGCTTGTCATCCGCACAGCAATAGCCCAGGCGCACGCCGCCGGGCAAATCGAAGCAGCTGCCGGGGATGAGAAGCAATCCACGCCGATTGAGAAGGTCAAGGCAGAAGGTCTCGTCGTCGAGCCCCTCGGGCAGGTCGAGACAGGTAGGCCACTGGCACGCCCATCATGCGAGAGGTCTCCCAAAGTGGCTGATAGGTGGGCCACTCACGGACCACATGGTCGCCGGGGTCGACTAAAGCCACCAGAGCGTCGCGGCTTGCCCCCGTGGCGCCGTTCTCCTGCAGGACGAGGGCCGAGTCGACCCCCTTCTCGTAGAGACGGCCCACGGCGGCCTTGAACTCAGGTGAGCCCTCGATCAACCCGTAGTCCTGTCGCGCGGCCTCGATGACCGCAGCAATGCGCTCTCCCCCTCACTGTATCGGCGGCGCCCTTCGACAGGCAACAAAAGGGCGCCGCGCCATGATGCGCGACGCCCTTTTGCTGGCACATCTTTATAAGAGCGACAAAGCGCCTAAATGACGATGATGCCCGTGGCAAGCAGGATGACCGCTAAAACGGCGCCGGCGATGACGATGTACTCCACAACATGCTCGGCCGGCGTGAAGGGCTTAAGCCCATCGGCCTTGCGGGCGCTCACATAGGCGAAGAGGCCCGGGATGTAGCCGATGCAGGTGAGGAGCAAAAAGCTCCAGCCGTTGAAGAGCACGCCGATGACCAGAAACGCCAGGGCGATAAGGCCGATGACGGCCTGGCCCGGCTGCTTTTGGGCCAGGGAGTACTTCATCTGATAAGCGGCGGCCAAGGCCCAGGTGACCACGATGGCGACGGTGCACATGGAGAACGCGAAGTCGTAGGCGCTCTCGGAGAAGATCACGATAATCAGGAAGGCCTGGGTGCACGCGGCAACCACCAGCAAGGAGAACTGCGGGGACTTCTTGTCATTGAGCTGACCGAAGGAGGCAGGCAGCAGCTTGTGGTTGGCCATGAGCTGGGTGGTCTCGGCGGGCAGGATGGTGAAGGACAGCCAGCAGCCGGCGATGGAGACGATCATGGCGATGGTGATGAAGGGGCCGCCCCAGCCCGGAGCCATGAGGTTGAACACCTCGGCCATGGAGGTGGTGTCGTTGAGCTGAGCAATCTCGGTGTAGGGCATGAAGCCAAAAGGCAGCACGGAAACGCCGATGTAGATGACGAGCAATGCCACAAGGCCGATGACCGTGGCCTTGCCGGCGTCGCTCTTCTTCTGGGCGCGGCTGGACAGCACCGAGGCGCCCTCGATGCCGATGAAGCACCACATCATGATGATCAGGCAGTTGACCACCTGCTGGCCCACGGAGCCCAGGGCAACGGCGTCGGGGCCGGCCTGGCCCATGGCCACTATGTTGTTGTAGAACTGGCCCCAGAAGTCCTGGGTGAAGACGCCAGCGTTGAACATCACGACGCCAAAGACGATGAAGAGCGCAAGGGCCGCAACCTTGGCCACCATGACGATGGCGTTCAGGAAGGATGCGCTCTCAACGCCGCGGATCACCAGGAAGGTCAGGGCCCACATGAAGATGGACGCGATGAGCACGCAGGGCACGGTGTTGCCACTGGCGAAGGGCGGATAGAACATGCCCACGGCGCTCATCATGGCCGTGGCGAAGGCCACGTTGCCCAGCCACGCGGAAAGCCAGTAGCCCCAGCCCGAGAGGAAGCCTGCGAACGGGCCGAAGCCCTCGGTGGCGTAGGAGAAGATGCCGTCGAGGTCGGGGCGCTTCTCCCCCAGGTTCTTCAAGGAAAGGGCCAGCATGAGGAAGCCCACGCCGGCGATGCCCCACGCGATAAGGGCCGGGCCCGGTGCCGCCACCTGGGCGATCTGCCCAGTGAGCGCAAAGGCGCCCGACCCGATGCAGGAGCTCACCACCATGCCGATCAGCCCGAAGAGGCCGATCTTACCCGCACCGCCCGATTGGGCGGCAGGCGTCTGTCCGTCAGACAAGGGAACCCTCCTTCTTTCGTGGGAGGCTTTTGGGCCCCCGACTTCTCACAACGCCGGAAGGTATTCCCAAAACAGGCTCCTTTGATTTCAAGTATATATATAGAAGCAACATATATACCGTTTTATTTCAAGCAAAAAAAGGGCCCCAGCGCGATGCTAGGGCCCTTAAGGTGCACATTTGTGCGCCGAAGTTACTTCAGGGTCGCGTACATGACGGCCTTGATGGTGTGCATGCGGTTCTCGGCCTCGTCGAAGACCTTGGACTGCGCGGACTCGAAGACCTCGTCCGTGACCTCCATCTCCTTGATGCCGAACTTCTCAGCGACATCCTCGCCGATGGTGGTCTTGGTGTCGTGGAAGGAGGGCAGGCAGTGCATGAAGATAGCGTCCTTGTGAGCAAGGCCCATGAGCTCGCTGTTCACCTGGAAGGGGCTGAGCTCCTTGATGCGCTCGGCCCAGAGCTCGGCCGGCTCGCCCATGGACACCCAGATGTCGGTATAGAGCACGTCGGCATCGGTGGCAGCGGCCTTGGGGTCATCGGTGAAGGTGATGGTGGCGCCGGTCTCGGCGGCGATCTTCTCGCAGGTGGCGATCAGCTCGTCGGTGGGACGGAGCTCCTTGGGGCCGCAGCCCACGAAGTGCATGCCCATCTTGGCGCAGAGCACCATCAGGGAGTTGCCCATGTTGTTGCGGGTGTCGCCGAAGAAGACGAACTTCAGGCCCTTGACGCCCATGGGGAAGTTCTCCTCGATGGTAAGGAGGTCGGCGATCATCTGCGTGGGGTGGAACTCGTCGGTGAGGCCGTTCCACACGGGCACGCCGGCCTTCTCGGCGAGCTCCTCAACGAGCTCCTGCGAGAAGCCGCGGTACTCGATGCCGTCGTACATACGGCCGAGGACGCGGGCGGTGTCCTCGATGGACTCCTTCTTGCCCATCTGGGAGCTGCCGGGATCGAGGTAGGTGACGCCCATGCCGAGGTCGTTGCCGGCAACCTCGAAGGAGCAGCGGGTGCGCGTGGAGGTCTTCTCGAAGAGAAGGACGATGTTCTTGCCGGCGAGGTACTTGTGGGGCACGCCGTTGCGCTTCATGTCCTTGAAGGTCTTGGAGAGGTCCACCAGGTACTGGATCTCGGCGGGGGTGTAATCGAGAATCTTGGTAAAGCTGCGGCCGGCGATGTTAACACCCATCGTTACGGCTCCTTTCGACTGTGCGGCCCCATAGGGCCGCGGTTATAAAACACGTGACAAGACGCGGGACGACGCTCGCGGCCGTGCCCACGTCGATCGGGGGCCGGGAGACCCGGCCCCCGAAGGAGGCACAAGGTTTAGAGGTCCTCACGCCAGAACGGCATGCTCATGCAGCGGGGGCCGCCACGGCCGCGGGAGAGCTCGGCGCTCGGGATGACGAGCAGTTCCATGCCGGCCTTGTAGAGGATGTCGTTGGTGACGTTGTTGCGCTGGTAGACGCAGATGGTGCCGGGGCGCACGCAGAGCGTGTTGGAACCATCGTTCCACTGCTCGCGGGCGGCCGCGATGGGGTCGCCGCCACCGCAGGGGATGAGGGTGACCTGATCGAGGCCCAGGATCTTGGCGAGGGTGCGCTCGAGGGTGTCGTTCATCTCCTCGATCTTGACCTCGTTCTCGTGGGCGCCGGGGGTCATCTTGAAGACCTGCAGCGTGCCCATGATGGCGGGGTGAATGGTGAACTTGTCGACGTCGATCTGCGTGAACACCGTGTCGAGGTGCATGAAGGCACGGGAGCTCGGGATGTTGAAGGCGTAGATCTCGTCGATCGGGCAGTCCTCATGGCTCCAGAACATGTGGTTGGCCATGACGTCGATGGCGGCAGCCTCGGTGCGCTGGGAGATGCCCACGGCGATGGCGTGGCTGTTGAGGTTGAGCACGTCGCCGCCCTCGGTGTGGTAGGCGGAGTTGCGGCGGTACCACAGCGGGGAGTCCTTGTAGTCGGGGTGGTACTTGAAGATGTACTTGCCGTACAGGGTCTCGCGGTTGCGGGTGACCGAGTACATGCGGTTGAGGTTGACGCCGTTGCCCACCACTGCGAACGGGTCGCGGGTGAAGTACAGGTTGGGCATCGGGTCGACGAGAAGGTCGCTCTCGGTGTCGCCGTCGGTGCCCACGATGGAACGCAGGGTCTCGCTGGCCTTGACGGGGAGCTGGACCTCCTGCTTGGTCACACCGGCCATGGTGTGCAGGACCATCTCGTAGTTGTCCTTGAACGAGTCGATGTACTCGCGAATGATGGCCGGAGCATGCTTGCCGGAGATACCGGCCTCGGCGACCCACTGGTCGAGGAACTCGTCGCGGGCCTCAGGGACGGCGTCGAGGGCCTCGGCCATGAGCTTCTCGAGGTACAGGACCTCGACACCCTGGTCGCGCAGCGTCTGCGCGAACGTGTCGTGCTCCTCCTGGGCGACGGGCAGGAAAGGAACGTCGTCAAACAGCAGACGCTCCAGCTCGTCGGGAGGAAGGTTGAGCAGCTCGTCGCCGGGGCGATGCAGCATGACCTTTTTCAGGTTGCCGATCTCGCTCGGGACATGTAGCCCTTTGGACATTATGCCTCCTTCTTTCGACGGCGCCCCGCCTTCTTGCGGAGCGCCAGCCACTGTGCGGACCTAAATTGGTGGGAACACGCGGTTCGCGGGGTTCTCGGGCACCCGCCAGCCTCGGTTTCGCTGAGCCAATTATGGTTCGCCATCGGTGAATAATGTTTCCTGTACACGGCCAACGGTTACTTTTCAGCTGTGGACGGTAATATGCTCTGAATCTTGCCTTATTAGTGAATTAGTTGTGTATAACTCGTGATTTACCTGTGATTATGCAAGTAGACTAAAATACAGGTTCTCCATTTAATTCAATGTATCCCCCCATTGATACAACACATCATAAGACTGCAATCTTTGCTTTCTCCGGCAGTGTCATAATATGTGCATACAGTCCCCCTATTTCTGTATATTATTGCGTGAGAATGCATAGGGGCCAAAACATCCCGCAAGAGTCTGTGCCACCTTGCCGCGAAAGACGCGTTTCAATGCCCGAAACCCAGACGGCGAGGTATCGGTTCGACCGCATAATGGGGTTGAAAACAACCGGCTTTGTGGCCGACACCGAGGAGCACCCATGGCAAAGGACCATAAGAGGAAAAAGGCCTCCAAAAAGGCCCAAAAGGCCCGCAAGGGGCAGGAGAAGCCCGAGAAGAAGGGGCAGGGGCCCAAGAAACGCGCCAAAAAGGGCGGAGAGGGCAAGGGCAAGGCGCCCAAACGCGACGCCGCGGCCCTCAAGGCCTACGCCAAGAGCGCCAGCCGCAAGGGGCACGAGGAGTCACGCCGCGCCCGAGCCAAGGAGGCGCCGCACCAGCTGCGCGACTACTCCTACACGCAGAACCGCGAGGTGAGCTGGCTGCGCTTCGACGACCGCGTGCTCACCGAGGCGCTCACACCCGAGGTTCCGCTCTTTGAGCGCCTCAAGTTCTGCGCCATATTCCAGAGCAACCTCGACGAGTGGTTCATGATTCGCGTGGGCGGCCTCTCCACCATGGAAAGCCTCAAGAGCCCGCCGCGCGACAACAAGAGCGACCTCACCCCGGCCCAGCAGCTCGACGCGCTGTTCTCCATGCTTCCCGACCTTCTCGGGCGCCAAGAAGAGGCCTTCAGCGCCATCGAGCGCCAGCTTGAGCGCTTCGGGCTTGAGCGCGTGGGCGTGGGCCACTTCGACGACCGCGACAACGTGGCCGTGGGGCGCCATTTCGACCGGGTGCTGATGCCTGTGCTCTCCCCCCTCGTGGTGGACCCGCGACACCCCTTCCCCAACTTGCGCAACGGGCAGCTCTATGTGATGTGCGCCCTTGACGCCGGCGAGGAGGGCGAGCTGCTCGGCATGGTGGAGGTGCCGCCCAACGCGAGCCGCGTGGTGGCGCTGCCCTCGGGCCCCGACCGCTACCGCTACGCGCTTGTGGAGGACGTCATCGTCCAGGGCCTCGCCCACTCCGACGTGTTCGGCTCCATGGCCCCCACGAAGTGCGCCGTCGTGCGCGTCACCCGCAACGCCGACATCGACCCCGACGGCGAGGGCGTGGAGGAGGAAGAGGACTACCGCCAGCACATGAAGAAGATTCTACGCCGGCGGCTGCGCCTCGACCCGGTGCGCGTGGAGTTCCAGGGCAGCCTGGGAGAGGGGCTCGAGGAGCTGGTGCGCGAGGAGCTGGGGCTCTCCCGCGAGCGGGTGAGCCGCCTCGACATCCCGCTGGACCTCTCCTACGTCTACGGCTTGGAGTCCAAGCTACCGGCGCGCCACCGGCAGGCGCTCCTGTTCGAGCCTTTCGATCCGCAGGGCTCTCCCATGGTCGATGGGTCGGCCCCCGTGCGCGACCAGGTCATGGACCACGACGTCTTGCTCTACTTCCCCTACGAGTCCATGAACCCGTTCCTCGACCTCGTGCGCCAGGCGGCCGCGGACGACGAGTGCATCTCCATCCGCATCACGCTCTACCGCGTGGCCACGCGCTCGCGCCTGTGCGAGAGCCTGATCGCGGCCGCGGAGAATGGCAAGGACGTCACTGTCCTCATGGAGCTCCGCGCCCGCTTTGACGAGAAGAACAACATCGAGTGGGCCGAGCGCCTCTCCCAGGCCGGCTGCACCGTCATCTACGGCTCCGAGGGCTACAAGTGCCATTCCAAGATCTGCCAGATCACCTACCACGGCACGGACGGCATCCGCCGCATCACCTGCTTGGGCACCGGCAACTTCAACGAGAAGACCGCCCGCCTCTACTCCGACTTTCTGCTGCTCACGGCCGACAAGGGCATCGGCGAGGACGGCAACGCGTTCTTCCGCAACCTCACGCTGGGAAACCTCCACGGCACCTACCGGCACCTGGGCGTGGCGCCCTCGGGCCTGAAGCCACTCATCATGCGCGGCCTCGACCGCGAGATCGGCCGCGCCCGCTCCGGCGCACGGGGCCGCGTGTTCATGAAAATGAACTCGTTCACCGACCGCGACGTCATCGACAAGGTGGCCGAGGCGGTGCAGGCCGGCGTCTCGGTGACCCTCGTCGTCCGCGGCATCTGTTGCATCCTCCCGGGCATCGAGGGTCGCACGGAGGGCCTTGAGATTCGCCAGATCGTGGGGCGCCTGCTGGAGCACTCCCGCGTCTACGCCTTTGGCGAGCACGCCGACACGCTCTACCTCTCGAGCGCCGACATGATGACCCGCAACACCGAGCGCCGCGTGGAGATCGCCTTCCCCGTGCTCGACCCCACCTGCCGCGACCTCGTGGTGGAGTACATGAACCTGCAGCTCTCCGACAACGTGAAGGCGCGGCGCCTCACGGCCGAGGGCACGTGGGACCCCATCCCCGTGGAGGCCGACGACCCCCTGCTCAACAGCCAGGACGTGCTCATCGCCCTGACCTGCCACCGCTCCCTCACAGGCCGTGGAAAAAACGGGCACACTGCTCCCCTCTCGCCGGAACTGGCGTCGCTGCCGCCCGACGTGACCCGGCGCCTTATCGCCCTCTACGCCGATTACCCCGCCACAAGCGTCCCGAACGTCGCGGCCGACGTGCGCCCGACGGCCGTCGAGGCAGACCCCGTCGCAGAGGACGAGGTGCTCGCCCAGGTCGTCACCGATGGAGACGTCGCCCTCGCCGAGGCCGACAGGGCCGTGGAGAGAAACGACGCCCCGCCGTCGGGCCTGCCCCACGAGCCCGACTTCTCCGCCGACAAGGCCGACGGCACCGGCGCGGCGTGCCCGGAAGAAGAGGCCGACGAGATGAAGGCCGAGCCCACGGTGGAGGGGTCCGCCGGCGACGAGGCGCCCATCACCATCGTGCGCAGGCCGCCGGGGCGCGTCGCTGCCGCCCTCTCCCTCATCGGCCTGGGGATTCGCACCCTGATCATGGGGCCCGAGGCGGCACGGGCGGCGCAGGCCAAGGCAGACAGGAAGAACGAGCGCGAGCAAAGGCGGCGCGACCGGCGCCGCAGGGAGGGACGGTAAATGCGCCTCAAAATCGAGTCGATGGCCTACGGGCCCGACGCCGTGGCCCACGCCGACGACGGCAGAGCGGTGTTCGTTGCGGGCGCCGTGCCCGGCGACGTGGTGGAGGCCGAGGTGGTGCGCGAGGAGAAGCGCCTCGTCAAAGCCCGGGCTACGGCCGTCTTGGAGCCGTCGTCCGACCGCGTGGAGCCGCGCTGCCCCTGGGCGTCGATCTGTGGCGGCTGTCCTTGGGCGGCCATGGACTACACGGCGCAGCTTGCCGCCAAGCGCGACAATGTGGTGCAGGCCCTCTCCCGCATCGGCCACCTGGGGCCGGAGCGGGCCGAGGCCCTCGTGGAGCCGGTCTTGGCCCCGGGCGCGCCCTGGGGCTACCGCAACAAGGTGGAGCTGGCCGTGGAGCGCAAGCGGGGCCGGATCGTTGTGGGAATGCACAGCCAGGGCGACTCCGGCGTGGTGAAGGTGGACCGCTGCCTGCTTTTGGACGCGGACCACGAACGGCTTGTGAAGGCGGTCTCCGGATCGCTGTCCTACCTGGCCAACTCCCACAACCTCGACGTGGAGCGCGTGGGCATCCGCGCCTCAAGGCGCACGGGCGACGTGGAGGTGGCCCTCTGGACGGAGCCGAGCCCGTTCCCCCGCGCCCAGGCCGCCAAGATCATCGGCGACGCCACGAAGGCGAGCTCCATCGTGCGCGTCATGACCAAGGGGCCTCTGAAGGCCCGCAAACTGGCCGGCACCGAGCGCCTGGACGGCAACGGCTGGTGGCAGGAGCGCATTCTCAACGAGACCATGCGGGTGAGCGCCCCTTCATTCTTCCAGGTGAACACCTTGGGAGCCGAGCAGCTCGTGCAACTGGTGCTCGAGGGCCTCGAGCCCGGCCCCGACGACACGGCCATGGACCTCTACTCGGGCGCGGGCACTTTCACGATGCCGCTGGCGCGCCGCGCCGGCTGGGTGGACGCTGTGGAGTCCTACGGGCCCGCCGTGGGCAACCTGCGCCACAACCTCGAGCGCTCCGGCATCGACAACGCCGAGGCCGTGGGAGGCGATGCCGGCCGCGAGTTTCCCGACGAGGGGGCGGACATCGTGGTGGTGGACCCGCCGCGCGCCGGTCTTGCCGCCGACGTGGTGGAAAAGCTCTCCGCCTTGGACGCCCGCGCCATCGCCTACGTGTCGTGCGACCCGGCCACCCTGGCCCGCGACCTTGCCCGTTTTGAGGAGGAGGGGCGCTTCTCGCCCGTGTGGGTGAAGCCGGTGGACCTGTTCGGCCAGACGTTCCACGTTGAGACGGTGACCCTGCTCAAGCCGCGCGGATAGCGGCAGCGGCCACGTGGCTGCGCCTGAAAATGGCCGAGGGCGACCCAAAGGGTCGCCCTCGGCCGTTTTCAGGCGCAGTGCTAGCCCGCCGCTCCGGGGAACCCGTAGGCCGTGCGGGCCTCTCGACAGCCGGAGGCCACGGCCTCCGCCAGCACCCGCTGGCCTAGGACCCCCACAAGGTCCACCGGCATATCGACCTGACCGGTGGCGAGCACGAACACGGAGTCGCCGTCGTTGGTGGTGTGGCTGGGCACGATGGCGCGGGCGTAGCCGTCAGAGCACATCTGGGCCACCTTGGTGGCCTGGGCCTTTGTGAGCTTGACGTTGGTCACCACGCAGGAGATGGTGGTGTTGGTGCGCCCGAGCGCGGACAGGGGCATGGACGCCCCGGCGCACAGGGCCGACAGGGGGTCGGCCACCTGGGCCGCAGAGTCGGCTGCCACCCGCGCCCCCGCCACCGGGGAGCCCGTGGCAGGGTCGACCACCGAGCCCACAGCGTTCACCGCGACGACGGCCGTGACCACCAGCGGGGCCGCCGAGGCGGACGACCATCCAAAACCGCCCTTCATGGCCAGGTCAGGGCCGAGGAACTTCCCCACGGTGCAGCCGGTCCCGGCGCCCACGTTGCCCTGGGCCAAACCCGCCGCGCCCGCCCCGTCGAGCGCCTCGACGCAGGCCTCGGCGCCCATGGCGGCGTCGGGCCTCACGGCAGGGTCGCCCACGGCCAGGTCGAACAGGCATGCGCTGCACACAATGGGAACGCGGCAGACGCCGAGGTCAAGGCCGATGTCCCTGCGCTCGAGCTCCTCCATGACGCCCGAGGAGGCGCCAAGCCCATAGGCCGAACCGCCCGAAAGCACCACGGCGTGAACGCGGCCAACGGTCTCCTCGGGACGCAGCAGGTCGGTCTCGCGGGTGGCCGGGGCCCCGCCGGCCACGTCCACGGCGCCGACAACCCCCGCAGGGGCCACAACCACCGTCACGCCGGTGCCCGCCTCAGGGTCGCTGCGATGCCCCACGTACACGTCGTCGAATCCCGGGAGCCTCATGGCCCCTCCCCTCTCTTCGTCTTTGCAGGTCGGACCGCTCGCTTAGGATGTCGGCGCGCCGCCCACCCTGCGGAGAAAGGCGCGCATCCTCCGGGAGAGCTCGGCCACGGGCAGTCCCACCACATTGTCATAATTGCCGTCGATGTCGCGCACGAGCAGGCTTCCAAGACCCTGGATGGCGTAGGCGCCGGCCTTGTCGGCAGGCTCCCCGCTCGCCACGTAGGAGGATATCTCGGCGGGCTCCAAGTCAAAGAAACGCACGTCCGTGGTGCAGGTGAACGTCTCATCGGCCACGGAGCCGTTGGCCATTCGCAGCACCATGGCGCATCCGGTGGACACATGGTGCGTGCGGCCAGACAGCTCGGCGAGCATGGCCTTGGCCTGATCGGGCGACGAGGGCTTGCCCAGCGCCTCGTCGCCCATCCACACGATGGTGTCCGCGCCAATGACAAGCTCATTCACCTCGGCCTTCCCCACCATGGCAAGGGCCTTCATGCGGGCGAGACGGCCCACGAGCTCCAAGGGCGTCTCCTGAGCCAGGCGACGCTCGTCCACGTCGGCCGGCATGACCCGGGGACAGAAGCCGGCGCGGTGCATGAGCTCGATGCGCCGCGGAGAGGCGGATGCGAGTATCACGGCCCTACTCCACGAGCATGGCGGAGGCCACGCGATCAGCGGCCTCGTCGCCGAGCAGGGCGGCCGTAAGGGCGAGGCCAAAGGGCACGGCGAACGCAGGACCGCTGGCCGTGATGAGGCTACCGTCGCGGTACACGCCGTTCTTCTCGGGGCGCACGCCGGCCGGGAAGTCGGTGTCGCAGCCGGGATAGCACGTGGCGCGGCGACCCTCAAGCAGGTCGTTCTCGGCCAGAAGCGCAGGTCCGGCGCAGATGCAGCCGAGAAGGTCGGAGTCGGCGATGCGGCGCTTGAGCTCCGCGATCACCGCCGGGCAGGCGCGCAGGTTGTCGACGCCGCCAAGGCCGCCCGGCACCACCACGAGGTCGAAGGAGGAGAGGTCAGCATCGGCGAGCTCGATGTCGCAGACCACCGGGGCACCCTGTGCCGAGGTGACGGTGCCACCCGTGCAGCCCACGCGGCTCACCTGGGCCCCTGCCCTGGTCATGCAGTCGAGCGGGGCCAACGCCTCGATGGTCTCGAACCCGTCAGCCAAAAGAACGGCGCATGTCTTTGCCATGATGACCCCTTTCCCTTGCGAACACAGACTTTTTTAGTCTAGCGCCGAGAAATGCCGGTCGCGTGGTCGCGATTAGAATGGTTGCAGCACACCCCTGGAAAGAAAGGCCCCTTTGATGTACCGCATCGTTGCGAGCGACATGGACGAGACGTTCCTCGGCCATAACAAGAAACCTACCCAGTCAAACCTTGATGCCGTTGCCGCCATGGGCGAGCTGGGCGTCCGCTTTGTGGTGGCCACCGGCCGCCCCTACTTCAGCGTCCAGGGCACCTTGGAGGAGGTGGGAACGAAGGGCGACCCCGACTCCTACACCATCACCCTCAACGGCGGCTATGTGTGCGCCAACGACGGCACCGTGGTGGCGGCGCACCCGCTCGATGCCCGGGTGGCCGAGCGCCTGCGCGCCTTTGGCCAGGACAAGGGCCTCTGCGGCCACATGTACCTGGAGGACCGCACGCTGGCCATGAACCTCAACGACGGCGAGCGGGAGTTCTTGCACAGCCGTATGGAGGTGGTCCCCTCCACGTGGGAAGAGGCGGCCTCGCTGGACGAGCCCGTGTACAAGGTCCTGTTCGAGGACACCGACCTCGACGCGCTGCACCGCCTGCTCGACGAGGCCACCGAGGCCCTGGGCGAGCTGTCCGACACCGTGGAGCCCGTGTACTCGAGCGACCGCTACGTGGAGTTCAACCCTGCAGGCGTGGGCAAAGGCTCGGGCCTCGCGGAGATCGCTCGGACCCTGGGTGTGCCCCTGGACGAGACCGTAGCCATAGGTGACTCGGTGAACGACCTGTCCATGCTCGAGGCGGCAGGCCTTCCCCTTGTGGTCTCCAACGTGAGCGAGCTGGCGCGGCCGCTTTTGCCAGAGAACTGCCGCATCCTTGCCTCCAGCTGCAACGACGGTTGCATGCCCGAAGTGCTGGAGGACTACATCAAGCCGTCGATGGAGAGGTAAAGGCGCGCCTGAAAGCGGTTGAGGGTAAGTGCAACACACTTACCCTCAACCGCTTTCAGGCGCAGTACCACCGCTCAGTGTGCAGTAGTCCCGCTCAGTTGAATTTGACCACTTTCTGAATGATTCTGTACAGCCCGATGGAGGTCTTCTCCCCCATCTTGGTGGGCAGGTTGGCGCCGATGCCGATGAGGCCCTTGCGACAGTAGTTGTACATGCGCTTGTCGTACTGCTTGAAGTACTCCCACAGGGCGTCGCAGTTGAGGCGGGCGTTGGGAACGTCGGACAGGCGCGCAAAGATGGAGCACACGGCCATCATGAGGTTCATGTAGTCGAGCATGTACGTGCGGAGCTTGGGGCTCTCCACGTCGTCGTAGAGGTGATAGGCGTCCATCATGATGCGGGTGACGCGCAGCTGCTGGTCGATGCGGCCGGCCATGACCTTCTCGTTGACCGACTGGTCCTCTCGGCCGATGAAGTAGCGGTAGAGGTCCACGTCCAGGTAGTAGAGCGTCTTGCAGCGAGGCAGCGGCACATAGGCGTAGATGTTGTCCACATAGAACGTGTGGGCCGGCATGGGGATGCCGCCGTCGCGCAGCACGTCGGTGCGATAGCACAGGGCGTGCATAAGCAGGTTCTGGTCGTAGCCAAAGTGGCCGATCTTATCCCAGGTGAGCACCTTGTTGCGGCGTAGGGCGAACTTGTAGTCGATGACGTTCTGTTTGCCGTCCTCCACGTGCTCGTAGACGTAGTTGGTGATCACGAGGTCCACGCGCACGTCGTAGTCGATGAAGCTGCGCAGGGTCTTGAGCAAAGAGTCAAGGGCGTCGCCGTCGTACCAGTCGTCGGAGTCGCAGACCTTGAAGTAGACGCCGTCGGCGTTCTCAAGGGCTGTGAGCACCGCGATGCCATGGCCGCCGTTCTCCTGGTGGATGGCCTTCACGAGGTCGGGGTAGCGGGCCTCCCAAGCCTTGGCCTTGGCGAACGTGTCGTCTTTGGTGGAGCCGTCGTCGACGATGATGACCTGGATGTCATCGGAGAACTTTGCCCCCTCGAGGATGGAGGAGATGGCATGGTCCATGTACTCTGCCGAGTTGTAGCAGGGGATGCCAACGGAAAGCGTCTTTTTGAACATAGGCGGAAACAGTCCTCATCTGTCGGGGTCCTCACGGGGCTGGCCGATGCGCTCAGGCGTGGGCGGCCATGATCTCGTCGGAGAGCGCCAGGGCGGAGGCGGTGACGCCGTCCATGTCGTAGTAGCGGTACTCGGCGAGACGGCCCACCGGGTGGAAGTTCGTGAGGTGGTCGACGCGGTCGCGATAACGCTGGTAGAGCTCCTCGTTCTGGGGCTCGAGGATGGCGTAGTAGGGCGTCATGCCGCGGCCGCGCTCGTAGGCCTGCGGGTACTCGCGCATGATGGTGGTGACGCCCTCCTTGACCTGGCCGGTCATGATCTTGAACTCGGTGATGCGCGTGAAGTCCTCGCTCGTAGTGTAGTTGACGGTGCCCACGGGCTGGAACTGGTTCATATCGAGGGTCTCAAAGCGCATGTCGAGGCTGCGGTAGGGCAGGTCGCCCAGGTCGCAGTCGAAGAGCTCGTCGAGCGGGCCGGTGTAGACGACCTCGCCGCCGTAGGGCTTGCCCTGGATGGTGACGTGCTCGGCGTCGGCCGTGAGGATGTCGCGGGCGTCGACCCCAAGGAAAACGTCGATGAGGTCGTGGTCGAGCATGCGCTCGAACATGCGGGTGTAGCCCTGCTCGGGCATGCCTTGGTAGGGCGCCGCCGGGAAGTAGCGGTCGTCGTCGCCGATGAACACCGGTACGCGCCCGGTGATGGACGGATCGATCTCGTCGGGAGTCTTGCCCCACTGCTTCATCGTGTAGTAGAGGAAGACGTTCTCATAGACGTAGTCGGCCACCTCCTGCAAATCGGGATCATTCTTCTCCCTCAGCTGCATGATGGGGACCTTCTTGTTCTCGCCGAACGTGGCCACGAGCTTGCGGTAGAGCTCCTCGCCACGCTCCTCGCCAAAGGCGAGCTTGAGGCTGGCATGGTTGAACGGCACCGGCATGAGCGTGCCGTGGATGTCTGCCAGCACGCGGTGCTGGTAGTCGGTCCAGCCGGTGAAGCGGGAGAGGAACTGGTTCACGCGCTCGGAGAACGTGTGGTAGATGTGGGGCCCGTAGACGTGAACGAGGATGCCTGCCTCATCGTAGGCGTCGTAGGCGTTGCCTGCGATATGGTCGCGCCGCTCGAGGACGCAGACCTTGAAGCCGCAGCCCTCTGCGAGCCTGCGGGCGCAGACCGCTCCGGCATAGCCGGCGCCGACGACCACCATGTCGTAGTCCTCGGCGCGAAAACCCTCCGGGAGCCCGGTGCGAATGCTCATGAATCGAACCCTTCTGTCACGGCACAAAAGCGCCTCGGGCCACAGGCACCTTGGGGCGCAAAGCCACGTATTCCGCCAGAAATGGTAGCACGCGTACCTATAATGGTCGCGAGCGGCGAGGCCCGCCACGATACAAGCATGGAAGCCCTCAAGGGGCCTTCCGGGAAGGAAACACAGCCATGAGCGACTTTTTGGCACGTATGAAGGCCCAGGCGGCCGGCGACAAAAAGACCATCGTGTTGCCTGAAGGCGAGGACCCCCGCACCATCGAAGCCGCCCGAAGAATCGCGGAGGAAGGGCTTGCCAACCTCGTCATCCTCTACAACGGCGAGGCCCCCGAGCCCGTGGAGGGCGCCCAAATCGTGGACCCGCGCACCTCGCCCAAGCACGAGGCCTACGCCCAGGAGCTGCGCCGTCTGCGCGCCAAGAAGGGCGTGACCATCGAGCAGGCCCGCGACCTCGTGGACGACGCCACCTATTTTGGCACCATGATGGTGAAGATGGGCGACGCCGACGGCCTCGTGTCCGGCGCCTGCCACTCCACGGCCAACACGCTGCGCCCCGCGCTGCAGATCCTGAAGACCGCCCCCGGCACGAAGCTCGTCTCGGGCTTCATGGTGGTGTGCGTGCCCGACTGCGAGTACGGCGACCACGGCACGTTCATCTTCAGCGACATCGGCCTCAACGAATACCCCGACGCCGAGGCCCTCTCCGAGATCGCCATCGCCAGCGCCCGCTCCTGGAAGCAGCTCATGGGAAGCGACCCCCATGTGGCCATGCTCTCCTACTCCAGCCATGGGTCGGCCAACTCCGAGTACGTCGACAAGGTCGCCGAGGCCACGGCCCTCGTGCACGCCAAGGCTCCCGAGCTGTGCTGCGACGGCGAGCTGCAGACCGACGCCGCCCTCGACGAGACCGTGGGCGCCCTGAAAGCCCCCACCTCCGACGTGGCCGGCAACGCCGACGTCCTCATCTTCCCCAACCTCGACGCTGGAAACATCGGCTACAAGCTCGTGCAGCGCCTGGCCAAGGCCGACGCCTACGGTCCTTTGCTCCAGGGTATCGCCAAGCCGGTCAACGACCTCTCCCGCGGCTGCTCGGCCACCGACATCGTGGCCGTCGTCGCCATCACCGCCGTCCAAGCCCAACTCGCCGCCCAGGCATAGGGACGACAAGAACAACCCGCTTTTCCCGCTTCTGTGCCTGAAAGCCGTTGGGGGCGAGCAAACTCGTCCTCAACGGCTTTCAGGCGCGCTTTGGGCGCAGGAGGAGAGGGCTGGCGCCCGCTTAGGGCCGCTCGAAGGCGATGCGCTCGCTGCCGTCGTCGAGAAGGACGACGCCGCGCTCAGAGAAGCCGAGCTGGGCGAGCTTCCTCCTCATCGGAGCGTTGTCCGCATGGGTGTCGACGCGTATGTGGGGCGAGAACCTGCCGGCCGTCTTTACGGCCGCGGCCAACAGCCCCTGCCGTGTGCCGTCCGAGGCCACACGGTGCAACGTAACGTAGGGGCCGCTGTCCGCCCATACGCCGTCGATGCGCGCGTAGGCCGGCTCGTCGCCCTCGCAAACGGCAAAACAGCCGCACACCGCGTCCGCCCCCGGCACCGCCGCAGGCCGCTGCGCCACCCAGAGCCTGCGCGCTTCAATATCGGCGGCCACAACGCTTTTTGGAGGCCAGGCGCTCCCCCACTGGGCCCCGTTTCCCCGTTCGGCCATGAAGCGGCGCGCGCTGGCGTAGACGGCCAAGCAGGCGTCGAGGTCAGAGCTGTCGGCGAGGCGGCAGCGAAGGGGCGAGGCCTCCCTAGAGCTCGCCATAGACCTCTTCGGTGGGCTTGCGGCGCCCATGGCCCTCGGACGGAAGGGCGCCCGGCGCCGGGTAGCCCACAGGAAAGAGCGCCACGAGGTCGTAGCCGGCCGTCTCGGGCAGAAGTTCCTGCAGCCGTGGCGCATCGAAGCAGGCGACCCAGCACGACCCCAACCCGATGTCAGATGCCGCAAGCATCATGTGGGTGGCCACGATGGAGGCGTCCACGCAGTCGAAGTTGGCGTTGTCGAAGCGACGCGTCCAGGCCTCGCCCGGCGCTCCGCCCACCAGGAGGAACTCCGGCGCGCCAAAGGTGAAGCGCGTCACCTCGGCCAGCGCGGCGCGAGCGCGCTCGGACGAGAGGCGCCAGATGCGAAACGGCTGCTTGTTGACGGCCGTGGGCGCAACGCGGCCAGCCTCCACCACCGCCGCGAGTTTCTCGGGCTCAACGGGCGCAGAGGAGAACTCGCGACAGGAGTAGCGCGTGAGGGCAAGGTCCAGAAAGTCCATGGGTCTCCAATCCCTTGAGATCGCCGCCGGAAACGCCGCCGGCCTGTGGCAGCTACGCCGGCAGGCAGGGGCCGCCGGACTCGGCGATGTCGATCATGTCGGGAAAACGCCTCTCAAAGTTCTCCTTGAACATGATAGCCAGGTCCTGGGCGCACCGGTCATAGGCGCAGCCGTCCACCCAGGTGCTTCGGGGGTCTAGGATGCGCGACTCCACGCCGGGGCACGAGGTGGGCACGTCAAGGTTGAACAGCTCGTTGTGCACGAACGTGGACTCCTCGATGGAGCCGTCGAGCACGGCATCCACGATGGCGCGGGTGGCGCCGAGGTCGATGCGGTGGCCCGTGCCGTAGGGCCCTCCGGTCCAGCCAGTGTTCACGAGGTAGCATCGCACGTTGTGGCGGCCGATCTTCTCGCCGAGCTTGCGGGCGTAGACCTCGGGGGCCAGCGGCATGAACGGCTCGCCGAACATGGAGGAGAACGTGGGCTGGGGCTCCTCGACGCCCTCCTCGGTGCCTGCTACCTTGGAGGTGAAGCCCGTGAGGAAGTGGTACTTGGCCCCCTCGGGCGTGAGGCGCGAGACCGGGGGCAGTACGCCGAAGGCGTCGGCCGTGAGGAAGATCACGACGTCGGGAACGCCGTCGACGCCGGTGAGCAGGGCGTTCTTGACGTACTCCACAGGATACGAAACGCGGGTGTTCTCCGTGATGGAGTCGTCCATGTAGTCCGGCTTGCGGGTGCTGGAGTTGAGCACGACGTTCTCGCACAGTGTGCCAAAGCGGATGGCGTCCCAGATCTCGGGCTCGCGGTTGCGGGTGAGGCCGATGGTCTTGGCGTAGCAGCCGCCTTCGAGGTTGAAGACGCCCTCACGGCACCAGGCATGCTCGTCGTCGCCGATGAGCTGGCGACGCGGGTCGGCCGAAAGGGTGGTCTTGCCCGTGCCCGAAAGGCCAAAGAACACGGCGCTGGAGT
Organism: Atopobiaceae bacterium 24-176; assembly: GCA_041225335.1. Taxonomy (GTDB): domain Bacteria; phylum Actinomycetota; class Coriobacteriia; order Coriobacteriales; family Atopobiaceae; genus Granulimonas. The sequence goes on from JBCLSF010000002.1 coordinate 159,850, forward strand.
TGGTGGCGGGGTCCACGTTGGCCGAGCAGTGCATGGTGAGCACGTCGTCCTCAACGGGCAGCAGGTAGTTCATGACCGAGAAAACCGCCTTCTTGATCTCGCCGGAATACCCGGTGCCGGCCACGAGCACCACGCGCTCCTCGAAGTTGATGACCACTGCCGCCTCGGAGTTGGTGCCGTGTACCGCCGGCGTGCACTTGAAGCTCGGGCAGGCCAGCACCACGAAGTCGGGGTCGCCGTAGCGCCAGAGCTCGAAGCGGTTGGGCCGCACGAGCATCTGCTTCACGAACAGCGCCTGATGGGCCTCCTCGGCCACCACCATGAACTTGCGGCTATGGGGGCGCCTGGCGCCGGCGAGGCCACGGACGACAAAGGGGTCGCGCTCGCTCAGGCGCTCGCAGATGCCGCGCTTGATGCGGCGGTAGTGCTCCTCGGAGATGGGGCGGTTGACCTCTCCCCAACAGATGATGGAACGCTGCGCCTCGGTTTCCACGATGAAGCGGTCCTTGGGCGAGCGCCCGCACCGCTCCCCGGTGCGCACCACGAGGGAGCCCGTGGAGGCAAGCTGCCCTTCCTTGCGCACCAGGGCCTCTTCCACGAGTTGGGTCACGGAGAGGTCCCAGTGGACGTCTTCCTCCTGGACGCGGATTCCGTAGACAGCAAGGCGTTCGTCGAACATGGGACCTCCTTGGGACGCGGCTACTGCCGACCTAGGACGGCTCATGTCTAGGCCCTAAGTCGCTACAGTGGGGAAGGCGGGACAGAGGCGCGCGCAGCGCTCCCGGCTTTTACCGTGCATAGAGGTGACTCTATGCATTCTGAACATATCTATCATGCCCCATGAAACCAAGGGAGCGCCATAGCCGAGGTGTTAAATCTTGGGACGGGGCCTCTTACAGACGAGGTGTCCATGGACCTTACAAAAACGACGGTGGCTGCCCACAGCCCCTGCGGATCGACCCTTTTGGTGTGCCGTGCCGTGGCGGCAGGCACCGGGCTTGTCGCCGACGAGGCCGACCTTACGCACGGGAGCCGCCCCGAGCCCATAGACCCCGGCTCCTTGGTGGTCCTGGGGGCGCCGGCAACGGGAGGGGCGCTCTCTGCCACGGGCGCCCAGCACCTCTCAAGGGTGCACACGGCGTTCTCCCCCTGCGTCTTGGTATGCGCCTACGGCGACAGGAACCCAGGGCACTGCCTGCACGACCTGGCAGAGCTCGCCCCGTCTCTGGGCCTCGTGCCCGTGGCGGGGGTGCTGGCGCCCGTCCAGCACGTCATGGTGCCTGCCCTGGGGACGGGAAGGCCCACCGACGAGGACTTGGAGGCCTATCGCTCGTTTGGCAGGCAGGTCGCAGAGGCGCTGAGGGAGGCGTCGGGGCTCTTCGACCTGCCGCCAGTGGCCCTGCCGGCGCCGGCGTGCCCCGTCGAGCGGCTGGAGCTGGACTTTGTGGCCGAGTGCGACCCATCAGCATGCGTGGGCTGCGGCGCCTGTGCTGGCGCCTGCCCTCTGGGCTGCATCCCGCCGGACGAGCCCTACCTCACGGACACCGACCGTTGCGACGGCTGCGTGGCGTGCATCGCCGTCTGCCCTGTGCGCGCACGGTTCCTCTCCGGACCTGAGCGCCTGTCCGCCATGGAGGCGGCCTATACGGCAACGTGGGACGGCCCCCACGAGCCGCGCCTCTTCCTCGGGCGGTAAGCGGCCTCAGGGCTCGGGGGACGCGACAGGGGGCGGCAGCAGCGTGACGGGCTTGGCACCGAGCAGCGCGGCCTCCTCGGGGCCGTGGACGAGGCAGACCACGGCCCTGTTTTGGGCCGCCTCCCGGATGGCCTGCGCCACGGCCCGGCGGGCAGACTCGTCCAGCCCGGAGAAGGGCTCGTCGGCCACGAGGGGGCCCGACGGCACGGCCAAGGCCCGGGCAAGGGCCACGCGGCGGCGCTGGCCGCCGGAGAGCGCCTCCACGGGGCGCCCCAGACATTCCTCGGGCACCAAGGACGCCAAGACGGCGCGCGCACGCTCCAGGTCGCCGCACACGATGGCGACGTTCTCCTCGGCCGTGAGACCGTCGGCGAGGTCGGTGCCCTGGGTGAGCAGGCCGAGCGGAATGCCCGCCTGCCACTCCCCTGCCGCCGGCTCAAGCCAGCCGCACCAGGTGTCCACAAGGCTCGACTTGCCGGCGCCGGACGGGCCGACCACCGCCACGGGGCTGCCGGGCGAGGCGTCGAGGGTCACCGGGGCGCACACGGCGACGCCGTCATGGGCGCACACGAGGCCGCGCGTCCAAAGCGTTGCCGAAACCTCGTAGACGGCCCCAGGGCCCTTGGAGACGGCGCGGGAAACGGCCAGGCGCCGGCCCCAGGCAACCGACGCCGCCACAGAGGAGGTGACGGCGCGCTCCGACACCGCGGCACAGGCCACGACGGCCACGGTCCAGGCCATGAGCGCGGGCGTGTCGAGCAAAAGCTTGGCCTGGTAGACCTGGGCCCCCAGCGTGATGCCCGAAAGGGCGATGAGCTCTGCCGCCACGCCGGCCTTCCATGCCATGCCCACCGACACGCGCGACGTGGCCGCCACGTAGGGCTCGAGGGCCGGCCAGACGCAGACGAGCGCTCGGGTCAGACGCCCTGCGCCCATGACGGCAAGGACGCGCTCCGCGTCCCGGTCGCGACTGTCGAGGCCTTGAAGCGTCGAGAAGTAATACGCCGGGAGCACCACCATGGCCACGCACACGGCGCCCACGCCGGCCGACCCCACCCACAGAAGCAAGATCACCACGAGGCACGCCACGGGCACGGCCTTGAGGGCGAGCATGGGAGGCTCCAGCGCCGTGCGCACCCACGGCCTGGCCGACGCGGCACAGCCAAGGGCAAGCCCTGCGGCGGCCGCCCCCAGAAAGCCCGCGGCAACGTGAAGCGTCGAGAGGCCCACCGATGCCCAGAACGCCTGGGTGGCCACAAGGGAGGCCAAACAGGCGGCGGCCTCGACGGGTCCGCACAAAAGGATGGGGCGGCCTACGGCCCACGCCGCCGCCTGCCACGCCGCCAGCCAGGCGCACACGGCCAGGACCCGGCCTCGACGAGCGGTGCCGGCCGGGCCCCTGCGAAAGGGACGGGCCATTTAGTCGAGCCAGTAGAAGTCGTCCTCGGGCATGCCTCCGCCCACGGAGGCCGGGTCGGCATCAAAGAGCACCGAGAGATAGCCGGACAGGGCGTCTTTCATGTCCTTGCCGGTGAGGCAGGCAAGGCCGCATTGGGGAATGGCCTTGGCGGCGACGGCCTCGTTGTCGATGATGCCCTGCTCCACCACGAGCTTGGCCGCAGCCTCGGGGTCGGCAAGAACGGAGTCCACCGACTCCCTCTGGCACTCGACGAACCGCGACACGGCATCTGCGTGCTCGGCCATGAAGTCGGCCCGCGTGACAGTGACGCCCATGACCAGCTCGGAGCCCTTGGGCGCCACTTCCTTCCACGCCTCGCCGAGGTTGAAGGCCACCGCGGCGCCCGGGACCTTGCTTATGGCGACGGTGGCAAAGGGTTGGGGCAGCACGGCCACGGCGTCGGGGTCCTCGGCAAGAGCGGCCACTACCTCGGCGTGCTCGCTTTTGTACTGGACGTTTGCCGAGCCGGCGACTCCGGCGCCCTCAAGCAGGTAGTTGAGGGTGTACTCGGGCGTGGCCCCCTTGCCGGAGATATAGACCGTACGGCCGGCGAGGTCGCCCACGTCGGTGACGCCCTCTGCCGCCGTCACGGCGCACAGGGGCGAGAGTGTGTTGACGTCTATGGCCACCACCTTGCCGTCGGTCTTCTGGTAGAGCACGGCGGCAAGGTTGGAGGGCACCAGGGCCACGTCCACGTCTCCGGAGACCACCTTCTGAACCACCTCGTCAGGCGTGCCGGAAACCGTGAACTCGTAGAAGTCCTGGGTCTGCCCGTCTTTTGCCTTGGCCATGAGGTCGACGAGACCGATGGTGGTGGGGCCCTTGAGGCCCGCGACGCGCACCGTCTCCTTTTGCTCGGCCGCGCTCTGCTGGGGCGCCTGGGCATCGGTGCCGGCAGCGCCGCAGCCCGAGAGAGGCGCGATGGTCAAGGCCATGACCGCGGCAAGGGCCGCGGCGATAAACGATCGCCTTGTCTTCATAAAAGCGTTCCTGCTTTCTTTTCTGTCGTGGATGACGCGAAAGGGCCGCTCAGCGCCCGTCGTGCGGGAAGACGATGCCCTCTCTCATGCGGACCGTGTCCATGATGCCGAGCACGGCGAGAGTGTTCTCGTTGAGTCTGTCGAGGGAGAGCTCGCCTCTGCAGGCCGCCGCGAAATCGGCGACCTCGTACTCCATGTTGCCCACCTCGTGGCTGGTCCGGTTCTTGCGCTCAGGAAGCGGCAGGACCTCGCTCGACCCGTCGCCGAAGAAGATCTCCACGCGGCCGGGCTGGGGGACGCTGTCCACGACCATGGTGCCCCTCTCGCCCTCGAACTGAACCGGCAGGCGGTCGTTGGTCACCTTGGAGTAGGAGACGGTGGCAACGGCCTGGGGGTAGTCGAGAAGCACGGTGCCGCACAGGTCGATGAGGCCGCCCTCGCCCGTGACGTCCACCGTGTCGGCGAAGGCCATAAGGTCGTCGGGCTCGCCAAGCATGAGCACCAGGGCGTTGAGCGGGTAGATTCCGATGTCCATGAGCGCGCCGGTGGCCAGCGACGGGTCGAAGATGTTCGTTTGCTCGCCGGCAAGGACCTTGTCGTAGCGGCTGGAGTACTTGCCGTAGGGAAAGCTCGCACGTCGCAGCGTGCCCAGGCGGGGCAGGTTCTTTGCCACCACGCGCCAAGCGGGATCGTGCACGAGGCGCATGGCCTCCATGGCCACGACCCCCTTCTTGCGGGCCGCCTCGAAGACCCTGGCCGCCTCCGCCTTGGTGGTGGCGAAGGGCTTCTCCACCAAGACGTGCTTGCCCGCCTCGATCATCTTCAGCGCCTGCTCTGCGTGGAGCAGGTTGGGGCTTGCGATGTAGACCGCGTCCACCGACCCGTCGGCAGCAAGGGCGTCAAGGTCGTCCCAAGCCGCAGACGCACCGTGCTTTTCCGACCAAGAGCGGGCCTTCTCAAGGCACCGTGAGTAGGCGCCCGCGAACGTTATGCCGCCCACAAGGCCCACGGCCTCCAGGAACTGGCCGGTAATCATGGATGTGCCGATGGTTGCGATGGTAAGGTCTGCCATGGCCTTCCTTTCTTGGATAACGGCTTAAAATCCATTGTCTCATGACAGGGGCCGTGGTAGGACAGAAATCAAACAGGCGCCCATGGCGGCGCCTCTGGCTGAGAGGAGCGCAACCGTGGGCAAGACCACCGTTATCGCAAGCGACGGCCTGAGGGCCGCCGTCGACTCCGATGGGGCGCAGCTCCTGTCGCTCTGCCTGGACGGGCGCGAGTACCTCTGGCAGGGAGACGAGCGCTGGTGGCCCCGGAGGGCGCCGGCGCTCTTCCCCATCGTGGGCGCCCTGAGGGACGACCGCTGCACGACGGCGCAGGGACCGGCGTCCATGACCCAGCACGGCATTGCCCGCACCCGGGAGCACGACGTCGTGGCCACGACAGACGACTCTGTGACGTTTCGTCTGGCAGACGACGAGGACACCCGCAGGCAGTGGCCCTACGCCTTCTCGCTCTCCATGACCTACGGCTTTCGCGACGGCGCCTTGGTCCAGACCTTCTCGGTGACCAATACCGGCGACGTGCCGATGCCCTTCCAGCTGGGCGGGCACCCCGCCTTCAACGTACCCGTGGGCGAAAGCGACGGGCGCTTTGAGGACTGCGTGCTCGAGTTTGCCGAGCCCTGGTCCTTTGAGACGCCCACCATCACGAACCGCCTCATCGACTGGTCCGCCCGTGTCCCGGTTGTGAAGGACTCCGACGTGGTGTCCCTTTCGCATCGGCTCTTCGACCGAGACGCCCTGGTGCTCCAAGACGTGCCCGGCAACATGGTGCGCCTGCGCGACACGGTGTCGGGCCACGGCATGGAGGTGAGCTTTCCCGGATTTGAGTACTGCGGCATCTGGTCTGCCGCAGGAGACGCCCCCTTCGTGGCCATCGAGCCGTGGACCGGCACAGCCACCGGCACCGACGAGGGCGACGCCATGGAGGAAAAGCGCGGCGTGACGGTGCTCGGGCCCGGCGAGACCTTTGAGCGCACGTTCTCTATGCGGCCCTTCTAAAAACGAGGTCTTGGGAACGGCACATGTGCCAAGGGCTGAGCCGCGGCACGGGCCGGGCGGGGCTGCGCCTGAAAGCCATTGAGGGTACCCTCAATGGCTTTCAGGCGCAGTCTCGCCACGTCTCGCAGCAAAACAATGGCCCCGCGACCTTGCTCGAAGTCGCGGGGCCATTGTTTTGCGGCAAGTTGGCAAGTCGTCTACGGACGGCTGAGCACAAGGCGCATGTTCCCCTCGAGGGAGAGGACGGGCACCGTGGCCGGCACGATGAAGTTGGAGCCGCACTTGACGTCGTGGCCGTTGGCCGTGCCCTGGCCCGCAATGACCGAGACACACAAAAACGGGCCGTCGCACTCCAGCTCCAGGTTGCCGTCCACGTCCACGGTCTCCACGGTGTAGTCCTTGTTGCTCTCGAGCACGGCAACGCCGCGGTCGTCGGCCTCTGCCTCCACCTTGCCGGACGTGGGCGCCACAACGCCATAGTCCACCACGTCGCAGGACTTGTCGATGTGGAGCTCGCGCTTGGTGCCGTCGTCGGTGACGCGGTCGTAGTCGTAGAGGCGATAGGTGACGTCGCTCGACTGCTGCGTCTCGAGGATCATGGTGCCGTGCTTGATGGCATGGACCGTGCCGGGGTCGATCTGGAAGAAGTCCCCCTTGTGGATGGGCAACTCGTTGAGCAGGTCGTCCCAGCGGCCGGCGTCCACGAGAGCGCGGAACTCCTTGGGATCGCGGGCGTTCTGGCCCACGATGATGGTGGCATCGGGCTCGCAGTCGAGCACGTACCAGCACTCGCGCTTGCCGAGGCTGCCGTTCTCGTGCTCTGCGGCATAAGCGTCGTCGGGGTGGATCTGCACGGAGAGGTCGCCCTCGGCGTCGAGGATCTTGATAAGGAGCGGGAACCGGTCGCCCTCCATGCCGCCAAAGGCCTCGCGATGGCGGTCCCAGACCTCGGACAGGTGCATGCCGTTGTACTCGCCGCCAACCACCACACAGTCGCCATGGGGATGGGCGCTGATGGCCCAGCACTCGCCGATGGGGCCGTCGGGGATGTCATAGCCAAACTCGGTGGCGAGGCGGCGGCCGCCCCAGATTTTCTCGTGGAAGACAGGGTCGAGGAAGATGAGGTCGGCCATGGTTCTCCTTACGGACGCAAACTGGCGTGTTCCCCCAACTTTACTCTCGGGCGCGGCCACGCCTGAACTCAAACCGCGAAGGACACGAAAGCGCCCGCAATGAGGGCTATGATTGGAGCGTTTCGTCCCGCCGGGCAAGGAGGACCATGGCCCTTAAATATTTGGTTGTGGCCGACGACATTGAGTCAAAGATCCGCAACGGGGAGCTCAAGCCCCAAAAGCGTCTGCCCTCATGCGACGAGCTCTGCGAGACCTATGGCGTGAGCCGCATCACCGTGCGCAAGGCCATGGACGTGCTCTACGACCGCGGCCTCGTGATCAAGCGCCGGGGGTCCGGCACCTACGTGAAGGACGTGGACCCCGAGGACTCCTCCCCGCTCGACCAGCAGGTGCTTGGGTACTCGGAAAGCGCGCGAGAGATTGGCGCCTCCGTAGATACCCAAGTCCTCGCCTTTGAGATCTGCGAGGCCACAGGGGTGGTTGCGGAGCGCCTGAAAGTTCCCGAGAAGACGCTCGTCTACCACATCGAGCGACTCCGCTCCATTGAAGGCGGCCGCGGCCTGGTGGCCTACACCTGGATCCCCGTAAAAGTTGTGCCCAACCTCACCAAGCAACAGGTGGCAAAGTCCATCTACCGCCACATCGAGGTGGGCCTCGGCCTCACGGTCTCGTCCACCCACCGCTCCATCCGGGCCGTGATGCCAAGCCTCAACGAGCGCATCTGGCTCTCGCTGCCCGCGGACATGCCGGTGCTCGAGATCGACCAGGTGAGCTTTCTGTCCGACGGCAGGCTGTTCGAGTACACGGTGCTCCACCACGACACGCGCGACTGGAGCTTCCGCTGCGTCGACACCAAGTGACCCTTCGGCGCGGCTCCACGCCTCTCGCGGCCCTCGCGCCGCGAGAGGCGAAGCGGCCCCTGCGCCCTTTGGAAAAGGGCACGGGGGCCGCTCTTTTAGCGGGTCAATTGAGAAACGAACACCTTAGGCGAGCTTCTCCTGGACGTCGAGGGCGATCATGAGCTCCTCGTTCGTGGGCACCACGAGGATGCGAACGGCGGAGTCCGCGGCAGAGATCTCGCGGACGTCGTCATTGCGGACGGCGTTCTTCTCCTCGTCGAGCTTGACGCCCATCCAAGCGAGCTTGGCGCAGATGCGCGAGCGGGCCTCGGAGGAGTTCTCGCCGATGCCGGCAGAGAAGGCGATGGTGTCGAAGCCCTCCATGGCCTCGGCCATCTCGAGGATGAGCTGGGCCGCGCGGTAGGAGAACATGTCGAGGGCCACCTCGGCCTTCTCGTCTCCCTGGGCCGCAGCGTCCTCGATGTCGCGGGAGTCACTGGAGATGTCGGACAGGGCAAGCAAGCCCGATTGCTTGTTCATCATGGTGTCGACCTCGTCGACGGTGTAGCCGCCCTCGCGCTGGAGGTAGAAGACCGTAGCGGGGTCGAGGGTGCCACAGCGGGTGCCCATGATGAGGCCGTCGAGGGGCGTGAGGCCCATGGTGGTCTCAACGGACTTGCCGTCCTCGATGGCGCAGAGCGAGGCGCCGGAGCCAAGGTGGCACGAGACGAGCTTGTGGCAGGTGCCGCCGCAGAACTCCTGGGCGGCGCGCCAGATGAAGCGGTGGGACGTGCCGTGGGCGCCGTACTTGCGGATGTGCAGGCGGTCCACAACGTCGCGCGGGAGGGCGTAGCGCCAGGCCCTCTCGGGCATGTTGTAGTGAAAGGCCGTGTCAGGCACAATCACGTTGCCGATGGAGGGATAGAGCTCGCGGCAGATCTCCACGACGTCGGCCTCGGCGTAGTTGTGCAGCGGGGCCAGAGGCGCCACCTCGCGAATCTTGGCGAGCACCTCGTCGTCCACCACGGCAGACTCCGGGAAGTACCAGCCGCCCTGCACCACGCGGTGACCTATGCCGTCCACGGGAAGGCCGAGGCCGTCGATGATCTCGAACACGTGCTTGACGGCGGTCTTGTGGTCGGGCATGTCGACGACGAGCTTCTCCTTGTCGCCGCCCTTCTCCTGATGGCCGATGAACGACCCGTCAATGCCGATGCGCTCGCAGTTGCCCTTGGCGAAGACCTCGCCGGTTTCAACGTCGAGCAGCTGGTACTTGAGGGAAGAGCTGCCGGCATTGATGACCAGTACGTTCATGGACGTCCTCCTTTGGGCCCGAAGGCCCCCTCTTGACGATGGCTCGGCCCCCGTGGCCGACGGCACACCAGTTTACACGCTTGACCGCTTTAGGAAGACAAGTTCAGCCCTCGCCTACCAGCACGTCAAAGGCCACGCCGGCCCCCGTGCCCACGCAGTCGTGGCAGCCCATGAGAAGCGGCCCTCCCTCGCGTCCCTTGATCTGGGCGCAGGTGACAGAGCCCACCGCGTCGCGGTAGCGCCCAAGCAGGTCGCGGCCCACGGCGTAGGTCGCGGCCTTTGAGTTGGGCGCCTCGAGATTGCGCGTGGAGCCGACAAGGCCCGAGACCACGCAGGCGCCGGAGATGGCGCCGCACGTGCCGCCCATGTCGCCCATGCCAAGGCCAAGGCCCTCGCAGGCGGCAAAGAGCTGCTCCTCGGAAAGGTCCACGCCCTCCTCGCCCAGGGCGCGCGCCAACGCCCCGGCCACGGCCTGGGCGCAGTTATAGCCCTTGGAATGGAGCTCAAGGGCAAGGCTTACCGTCTGGTCGCGGTTCATGCTCACGACTCCTTCTCGCAGACAAGGAGCTCCTCGCCGAGAGGCGCTCCGCCAAGGACATGGACATGGGCGTGGCCGACCGTCTGGCCGGCGTCCGCCCCGGTGTTGGCGATGCAGCGGAAGCCAGAGCCTGCGACGCCTGTGGCCTCGGCGACCTTGGCCACGGCGTCGAACATGGCCTTGAGGGTCTCTGCGGGCACGCCGTCGGCCACGGACGCGTAATGGGCCTTGGGGATCACGAGCACGTGGACCGGCGCCTGAGGCGCGAGGTCCTTGAACGCGACGACGAGGTCGTCCTCGTACACCACGTCCGCCGGGATCTCTCCCGAGGCAATCTTGCAAAAAACGCAGTCGTCCATGGGTTCCTCCTATGGGTAGGGGCGGGAGCCTGCGAAAAGCCTTGGCTAGAAGGGAAGGCCATCCCCGTAGACATCGGCCTGCGGCGCAGGGGCGGGGGCGGTCTGCGGCTGAGGTGCCTGCGTGGCGTCAAAGAGCACGGACACCTGCTGCTGGGCGTCGGCCAAACGAGAGCGGAGGCTCCCCAAAAGCTCGACGCCGCGCTTGTAGGCGCCCAGGGCCTCCTCGAGCTCGAGGTCGCCGCGCTCAAGGGAGGAGACGATCTGCTCGAGCTCGACGGAGGCCTGCTTGAAGGTGAGCTGGTCCACCGGGGTGGGATCTGCCATGGAATACTCCTTTTGGAAGGGTTATGGGGATGGGACAACGAAATCGGGCGAGCACGCCGTGACCGTGGCGGAGAAGGAACCGTCTGAGACCGTGACGTCCACCGCGTCGCCCGGGGCAAGCGAGGCCACGGAGCTCTCGACGGAGCCGCCAGGCCCTCGCACGATGGCGTAGCCTCGGGCGATGACCTTAAGGGGCGACAGGGCCTCCAGGGAGGCCGCCAGACGGCGAAGGGACTCCTCCCCCGCGCGCGTCACAACCGGAGCTGCCCGGCTGAGCCGGCCGGAAAGCGACTCCGCAACCGCCTGGGACGGCGCGAGCACGGCGAAAGATCCCCTGCCAAGACGCGACCCTTGAACCTCCAGGAAAGAGGCGCGGTTCTTAAGAAGGCCCTCCATGGCCCCGGAAAGGTCGTCCGCCAGAAGCTCCACCGTGGCGCGCCGCGCGTCCACGACCGCCCCGGGGCCCGAGAGGACCGGCCGGGAGGCAAGGGCCTCCACCCGGGCCGACTCGAGGGAGAGACGGCTGGCCAAGGTCTGGGCCATGGCCGAGGACAAGGCGTCCACGCTGCGGGACTCGAACTCCATGCGATGGGAGAAAGACGATACCAGACGCTGGGCCCATCGGTTCACGCCGGCGTGCAGCGACACGGTGTCGGGCGCCACGGACTCGGCGGCGGCCGTAGGCGTGGAGCAGCGGCGGTCAGCCACGGCATCGGCTATGGAGTGGTCGGGCTCATGCCCGATGCCTGTGACGACAGGCACGGGGCAGGCGGCCACGGCGCGGGCCACCGACTCGTCGTTGAAGGCCATGAGGTCCTCAAAGGAGCCGCCGCCGCGCACAAGGAGGATGGCGTCCGGCCGCGTGGACGCAGCGGCGGAGAGGCCCGCCACAATCGAGGCCGGGGCATCGGGCCCCTGCACGGAGCAGCCCACGACATCGATGCGCACCAGGGGGTTGCGGCGGGCCAGAGTGCGCTTGACGTCGTCTATAACCGCGCCGGAAAGCGAAGTGACAACGCAGACGCGCTCACAGAAGGCGGGCACGGCGCGCTTGCGGGCCGGGTCCATGAGCCCTTCGGCCTCAAGGCGCCGGGCGAGCTCGGCAACCCGCTGGCGCAAGAGCCCCTCCCCTGCCAGAGAGAGGCGCCGGGCCACAAAACTCAGGCGGCCCGAGCGCTCGTACACCTGAAACGCCCCGCTCATAGTTATCTCGAGGCCGTCTCTCAACTGCACGCCGGACGACTGGTAAACGCCTCGCCACACGATGACGTCCATGGCGGACGACTCGTCTTTGACCGAGAAGTAGCAGTGGCCGCTCCGGGCGTTGGGCCCGCGAAAGCCGCTTACCTCGCCGATGACCGAGATCTGGGGGATGTCCTCGACGGTGCGCTTGGCAAGGCCCACCGCCGCCGACACCGAGAGTGGGCGGACGGCCACGTCAGTCCCTCCTGCCGCTGACGCCCAGCAGGTAGAAAAGCTGCAGGCACGACACGAGCGCAGCGGCCACATAGGTGAGAGCCGCCGCAGTGAGCACCTGGCGCGCCCCTGCGATCGCCTGCCCGTCAAAGCCGGCGGACTTGAGGTAGACGAGGGCGCGCCGCGACGCATCGAACTCCACCGGGAGCGTGACCAGCTGGAACAGCACGGACACGGCGAACAGGACGATGGCGACGTTGATGAGCCCGGCAGCGGACAGGGAGATGCCGATGATGAAGACGATCATCCAGATGTTGCTGGCAAAGTTGACCGCGGGCACCAAGGCCGTGCGAATGCGACCGGGGAGGTAGTGCTTGTCGTACTGCACGGCATGGCCCGCCTCATGGCAGGCCACGGCGCAGGAGGCCACCGAGGCGCCGGACAGATTGCCCTGGGACAGGTGCAGGGAGTTGTCCCGCGGGTCGAAGTGGTCCGTGAGCTCGCCGGGGACCACCTCGATGCCCACGCCGTCGACCCCGTTGGCCTCGAGCATGGAGCGGGCGACGGAGGCGCCGGTGCGGTCGCCGGTTATGGGGATGCGGCTCCAGCGCTTGTAGGTGCTGTTGATGTAGGCCTGGGTGCCAAAGCCCAGGGCAAGGGACACGATCACCAGAAGCAGGTAGCCGGAATCGAACCCCATGGGATAGTACAGGGGCATGCGCGATCACTCCTTGGGTCTTGGGCCGAGGCTCTCGGCCCTGATGGTTTCCCAAGTATAGCCCACCGCAAAGAATAGAACACCCGTTCTGTTTCTGGATCTTAGAAAAGGTCAGAGGAGCTCCACGCGGCCGTCCTTCACCGTGAGGCCAGCCCTGCCCTCGAGCAGGTCGCTCAGACGGCGGCCCATGAGCTCGTGGCGCCAGCCGGTGCCGAGCTTCGAGGAGCCCGGGTCCTCCAAGAACGCCTGCAGGTCGTCTCGGCCCGCGATAAGCTGGGGGGCGATGGACTCGCGCTCCGCCACGAGGCGCACCATGGCGAACATGAGATCGACCACGCTCTCCGACTCCTGGCTCGGACGCGACCGATGGGGCATCGATGGCCTGCGCCCCTCAGGGCACGCGACGCCGCGCTTCACCGCCAAGACGATGGCCTCGCCGTCCTTCTCCTTGAGCTGCGCGGTGCCCCGCACGCGGCGGAGTCTCTCCTGGGTGCGGGGCATGCGCTTGGAGATCTCCACCACCACCTCGTCAGAGAGCAGCCATTTGCGCGGCACGTTGCGGGACGCCGCTTTTCGCTCGCGCCAGGCGGCCACCTCGCGGCACACCGCCAGCTGGCGGCCGCTCAGAGTCCCGGCACGTTTCACATGGAGATAGGCGTCGTCGGGGTCGTTGGCGTGACGGCCCTTTTCGACAAGGGCCTCCATCTCGGGGAGCACCCAGGTGAGACGGTCGGCAGACACGAGCTTTTCCATGAGCGAGTCGTAGACGGCCGGCAAGTAGCGCACGTCGTCCTCGGCGTAAGAGACCTGCTCGGGGTCGAGGGGGCGCCGGGTCCAGTCGGTCAGGCTCTCGGTCTTGGGCAGGTGCACCCCGCACTCCGACTCCACGAGGGCGCCGTAGCCCAACTGTAGGCGGTGGCCCACGTAGGCGGCGGCAACCTGGGTGTCGAACACCGGCTCGGGGATGTCGCCAAAAAGGATCTGGAATATCTCGAGGTCCTGACCGCAGGCATGGAGCACCTTCACCCGCGACCGGTCGAACAGAAGGTCGCGCACGGGCGCCAGCGAAGCCCCCCGAAGCGCAAGGACGTCCACGGCCGCCTGTTCGTCATAGGTGCCCACCTGCAAGACGCAGGGCTGAGGGCGAAACGTGCGCTCCCTCAAAAACTCGGTGTCGAGGGCGAGCATGGAAGAGGCCAAGGCGCGCTCACAGAACGCGGCGAGGTCGGAGGCGGTGTCGATGAACAAGGGGATTCCTTTTGGAGCTCCCGCCCGATGACGGCGGAAGGTGGGCGGACGAGACGGGCCCCGCACGGGGACGCATCCTATACTAGACCGACGGAAGCGGCCGCGGCGAGGGCGGCCCTGCGGAAGGGGCGTCATGAGAACCCTTATCGTGCACAACGAGGCGTCAGGCTTTGGCTCGGACGCGGTCTACCTGTTTGAGCGCAGCCTGCTCCACCGGGGCGACCGCTGCGAGTTCCGCTCGCTTCCCGAGCGCTGGGACGCCAAGGCCGAGGTGGCCGACGCCGACGACTTCGACCTCGTCGTGGTCTCGGGAGGCGACGGCACCGTGGCCTCCCTCCTCTATGCCCTAAGGGGCCACGACGTGAACGTGTGCGTCTTCCCCTCCGGCACCGCCAACCTCTTCTTCTCCAACATCGGCAACTCCCCCGAGCCTGCGGCCCTGGCCCGCGCGTGCCGCATCGGCAGCACGTTCGCGAGCGACCTCGGGGAGGTCAGCTGGAAAGACCCGCAGGGGGCCTTGCAGCGGGCAGGGTTCACCCTCATGAGCGGCACTGGGTTCGACGCCGAGCTCATGCGCGCCGCCATCCCCAACAAGAAGGCCATGGGACAGGCCGCGTACTTCATGGCCGCCGTGGGCAATGCCAATCCGCCCGTCGTCACGTTCACCATCGAGGCCGACGGCGAGACTTTCGAGCGCGAGGGCATCGCCTGCATCGCGGCCAACTGCGCCATGCTCCAGGGAGACTTGGAGATCGTGCCCGACTGCCGGCTTGACGACGGGCTCCTCGACATCATCGTCTTGGAGAGCCCCGATGCCGTGGGGCTGCTCAAACCGTTGCTCATGGGCCTTATCGACCGCCATGGCAGCAACTTGGGGCGCCCGTCCATCGAGCGCTTCCGGGCCCGCGAGGCAACCATCGCGTCGAGCCGGCCCATCCCCATGCAGATCGACGGCGACCCCCTCGACTACGAGGTCTCCTCGTTCTGTGCCCGGGTGCTCCCGGAGCCGTGCCACCTTGTGGCGGACTCCCTCTCCCCCTATGCCGACGAGAGCGGCCGGGCCCCGCTCTTTCCTGGCACCGAGGTCAAGGCGTTTCCCAGCAACTGACCTGCGGGCAACGAGGCGCCCCTCCCCTGCCCCTGCCTGCGCCCACCGCGCCACGGTGGTGTGGCGGTACCCCTTGTTTTGTCGAACTACCCCACCACGGTGGCGCGACCGTGCAGCGGGCACCGCCCGCCCCGTCCGCCCCGGCCTGCAACACTGCCCGTCCCGCCCGCAACAAAAAAAGGCCCCGTACCTCCACAGGGAGGCGCGGGGCCCGTCAGGCAAAAGAACCTGTGGCTAGCGGCGCGTGGAGAGCGCGATCTTCTCGAGGTAGTGGCCGTACTCGGTCTTCTTGAGGCCGTCGGCGAGCTTGAGGAGCTGGGCGCGGCGGATCCAGCCGGCGTCGTAGGCGATCTCCTCGAGGGCGGCGACCTTGACGCCCGTGGCGTCCTGGACGGAGCGGATGTACTCGCCCACGGAGAAGAGACGGTCGATGGTGCCCGTGTCGAACCAGGCGAAGCCGCGGCCGAGCTGCTCGACCTTGAGGCGCTTGTCGTCGAGGTACATGCGGTTGAGGTCGGTGATCTCAAGCTCGCCGCGCGTGGAGGGCTGCAAATGGGCGGCGCGCTCGCAGACGTCCGAGGGATAGAAGTACAGGCCGGTCACCACGTAGTTGGAGCGGGGCTCGACAGGCTTCTCCTCAATGGAGACGGCGTTGCCCTCGCCGTCGAACTCCACGACGCCGAAGTGCTGGGGATCGTCCACACGGTAGCCGAAGATGGTGGCCTGGCCGTTCTTGGCGTTCTCCTGGGCGCTCTTGAGCCTGTCGACGAAGCCGGAGCCATGGAACACGTTGTCGCCGAGCACGAGGGCCACATCGTCGTCGCCGATGAAGTCGCGGCCGATGACGAAGGCCTCGGCGATGCCGCCGCGGGTGGGCTGAGGGCGATAGACGATGTTGATACCCAACTGGGAGCCGTCGGACAGAAGCTCCTGGAACGAGCCGAGGTGCTCGGGCTTGGAGATGATCATGATGTCTCGGATGCCGGCCTCGAGGAGCACAGAGAGCGAGTAGTAGATGAGCGGCTTGTCGTAGACCGGAAGCAGCTGCTTGGACGTGGCGCGGGTGATGGGGTACATGCGCTTGCCATGACCACCTGCGAGGACGATGCCCTTCATGAAGCGTGACCTCCCTCTCTGGGACGGTTAGAGACGATCAAAAACTGCACACGGAGTGCATAGTCCCTCGAAAGTATAACCGCTTGAACGTGTCTGGCGGCGAAAAGCGTCAAGAGGATCCAAGCCGTATGTCAGACACGGGCCTCCCCCGTACGGTCGAACGACTCGAGGTAGGCGGCCACGCTCCGGGTCATCTCCCGGGAGAAGGCCGAGTCGTGCTTGCGGGCGCAGAAGGCGCGCACCCACTCGTCGAACCCCTTCGCGCCCGTGCGGTCGCCGACAAGGGCGCGGAGCCTCTCGCCGGACAGTTCCTCGTAACCGTCCTCCATGACCTTGACGTCGAGAGGCGCGCGACCAGGCTTGGGACGCGCCAGCTGCTGAGGGGTGGGGAAGCCCAGCACGAGCATGGCCGCGGGGAAGACGTAGTCGGGGAGGCCCAGAAGCCTTGACACCTCCTCCTTGCGCTCCATGACATCGCCGATGTAGCAGGAGCCCAGGCCAAGGCTGTGGGCCGCCACCACGGCGTTCTGGGCGCAGATGACGGCGTCGGTGACGGCGAGCATAAGGTCGCCCACGCCCGGGGCGCGAAAGCCCTTCACGCCCGCCTCGGCGTAGAGGGCCGGCCAGATGCGGCAGTCGGCCGCAAAGACAAGCACCCACGGGGCGCGGGCGATGAAGGGCTGGTCGTCGCAGAGCTCGGCGAGCCGCGCCTTCATCTCGGGGTCGTCCACCTGGATGATGGAGTAGAGCTGCTGGTTGCCGGCTGAAGGCGCCTGGCAGGCGGCGGCAAGCACCGAGGCGCGCAACTCGGGCTCCACAGCAACGTCGGCAAAGGCGCGCACCGATTTGCGCTCGAACAGCTGGGCGATCGCGGGGTTGCCGTGGTCGCTGGGGCTCGAGCCCCTCATCCGGCGCGCACAGGAGCGCTCGGCAGCCGCTATCACGTGTTCAGCCAGAACGGCCGTGGTCACGCTGCCCACCCCCCTGGGCACCGGCGTCGCCGCATGGGCCCGATCGAACACGGGGCCCCAGTCCACGTCGCCCACCAGAGAGCCGTCCTCCGCCTCGCTCGTGCCCACATCCACGACCCAAGCGCCGCGGACCACCATGTCGGCCGTGATGGACCCGGGCCGGCCCTGGCACGTGACCACAAGGTCGGCTGCGCGACACGAGGCGGCCAGGTCGCGGGTGCGGGAGTGGCATACAGTCACCGTGGCGTCGCGGGCCAGAAGGAGCTGCGCCACAGGACGGCCCACGGTGGCGGACCGGCCCACCACGCAGGCGGTGGCGCCGCGGCACTCAAAGCCGTAGTGGTCGAGCAGGCGCATGACGGCGGCGGCCGTGCAGGGCGCGAAGGCGCCCGGGTCGCCGGCGGCCAGCGCCGCGACGCTGGCCGGAGACACCGCGTCCACGTCCTTCTCGGGAGCCACGAGAGCCGCCACGGCGGCCTCATCGATATGGGGCGGCAGGGGGCGCATCACGAGAATGCCATGGACCGAGTCATCGGCCGAGAGGTCCGAGACAAGCCTTTCCACTGCCTTCTGGGTCACGTCGCCGTCGAGCTCGAAGACGCTCGTCTCGCACCCGCAGGCTTCGAGGCGCCGCGCCGCAGACCGTGCGTACCAGCGGCTTCCGGGGTCGTCTCCCGCCAGGACCACGGCCAAGCGGGCCACGACGCCGCGGTCCGCCAGAGCGTCTGCACGGGTGCGGCAGGCGTTTTGGATGGAAGAGGCCACCGGGCCCCCAAGAAGCTCAAGACTCATCGCAGGTCCTCCTCGGCTCTCAGGATGGCAGAGGCGGCGAGACGCTCCCCCTCCTCGCGGCATGCGTCTGCGCGGGCCACGAGCGCCTCGGCGCGCCCGGCGTCCGCCATCCAGCAGGTGTTGGCCAAAACCGTGGCCACCGACCCGTCCACGGCGGCGCGCAAAAGGGCCGCCGCCACCGTGACGTCGGAGGCGGCCATGGACGTGCCGGTGCGGGCCACCTCGTCGCAGAGGCGCAGCACCTCTATGGCGAGGTCCATGATGGCAAAGGGCGCCCCCGTGGCAGCCACAAGGGCCTCCTGGAGCTCGCAGGTGCGCTCGGCGCGCTCGCGCTCCGTGGCCCGCGGTAGCTTGAGGGCGCGGGCCACCCGCCCATAGGCCTCGGCGTCCTCGTCGGCCAGGGCCAAGAAACGCTCGCGGTCGCGCCCCAGGCTTTCCTCAAGCTCGGCCATGCGCTGTGCCACGCAGGCGTAGCGGGGGTTTGACCGGGTGAGCCCCGCGACCATATGCAGCTGCGCCGCCCCAACGGCCCCCGCCAAGGCGCTCGAGGCCCCCCCGCCAGGCGCCGGCGTGGGGGCGGCCAGCTGCTCAAGGTAGGTCTCTATGGGTTGGTTCCAGCTCATGGACGCTCCCCTTTGTTTCGTCTGTGGTCGATGCCGCCAAAACGATACCTGTTCTGCAAGCGTCGGGCCACGGCGCGAAGCCAAGAAGAGACGGCCCGCGGCGGGGTGGGTGCCGCGGGCCGTCTCCGGCAAAAGGAAGGGTCGGAAGCGCTAGTTGATACGGCCATAGACGCGGATGGCGTCCACCGCGTCCTCGTAGTTCATGCCCATGGGGATGGACACCCTGCGCACCCCACCGCGCTCGCCGGCGGCAACGCGCTCGTCGAACGACGAGAACACGACTCCCCGGTTGCTGGCCGTGGTGAGCGGGTCGTCGCACACGCAGTAGTCGTCGTCGTAGAAACCCGTGGCGCGCAGGGCGCGGCAGACAACCGTGGCCGTCTCGTCGTTCGCTGCGTAATCGTCGTTAAGGGGACCCATGCCATAACGGCCTCCCTGAAGGTCAACGGGCTGCCAAATGTGAAGCCCAACCTAAAAAGCATCTCTATTCTTCAGGGGAAATCTTTTTGGTTTATGGCCGAAATCTGAATAGTCTGCGAACGGTGCCTTGAGGTCGGCCAATGAAGGGACGGCCGGCCCCGCAATAGGGCCGGCCGTCGAGAACCGCAAGCTTATAGCGTATAGAGGCCGCGCCTTAGTCGAGGTCGTCGAGGGCGCCGTCGGAGGCCGGCGCGTAGACCGTGGCGTTGGCGTCGACAGTCTCGGTCACCTTGGGCATCTCGTAGCGAGGGGCGGAGCCAGAGGTGGAGGACAGGATCTGGTCGGGGAAGACCGACTCGGCGTCGTCCATGAAGTGCTGGAGAAGCTGCTTGTACTGGGTGCGGAAGTCCTCGCGGGAAGCCTTGAGGCGGTCGATCTCGTCGAGCTCGTTCTGCTTCTCGGCAAGGGCCTGGCGGATGACCTCGCGGGCCTTCTGGTCGGCGTCGTTCTTGATCTTGTCGGCGCTGTCGCGGGCGTCGGCCACCATGCGGTCGGCCGTCTGCTGGGCGGCGATGAGGGCCTGGGAAATCTGACGCTCGGAGGCGATGGTGGAGCTGGCGGCCTGGACCGAGACGATCTCGGAGGAGGAACCCTGGGCCTCAAGCTGGGCAACCTGGGCGCGGGCGGCATCGAGGGCCTGCTCGGAAGCGGTGAGGCGGCTCTTGAGGTCCATGATCTTCTGGAGCATGGCATCGACCTCGCCGGCAAGCTCCTCGAGGAAGGCGTCGACCTCCTCGGTGTCGTAACCCTGCTTGGACGCGCTGAACGTAAGCTGCTCGATGTCCGCTGGTGTGATCGCCATTCTCGGTCCCTTCACTAAAGGATGGCCTGGTGCATTTGCACGAACAGGGAAAAGTTTACCCCACGTGGGCCTTCAGGCGCTCTCGCCACGAGAAATGCAGGCGAGAAAGGCCTGAAGACGCTAGAGGGCAAGAATAAGTCTCACTACCAAGGGCTGCAAGAACGACAGCGCCAGGATGGCGATGACCGGCGAGAAGTCGATGCCCCCGAACGAGGGGATGATGCGGCGGAATATGCCGAGGTAGGGCATCACGATGCGGCCGAGGACCTGGGAGAGGTCGTCAACGAAGCCGCCGGGCGTGCGGGGAAACCAGCTGAGGATGCACCATACGAGGATGATAAACTCATAGATCTCGAACAGGGCGCTCACTGCGCGGGCGAGTCCGATCATGGGTTGGCTAGCCTTTCTGAGAGAGGGCGCGGGTGCGTTCAAGCGCCGCGTCCACGGCATCGTAACAGCCCCTTGTGAGCGCAGGCTCGAGCGCGCGCAGCGCGGCGGCCGTGGTGCCGCCCGGGGAGGTCACTTTTTCCATATAGGCACGGGGATGCTCGCCTGAGCTGGTGAGCATCTCGCTCACGCCGCCCATGGTGGCGCACGCGAGGTCGCGCGCGGACGCGGCGGGAAGGCCCGCGTCGACGCCGGCGCGAGTGAGCGCGTCCACCATGAGGGCGAAGTAGGCCGGGGCGCAGCCGATGACGGCGCCCTCGGCGTCGAGCTGGTCCTCCCGCATGACGGCGACAGAGCCCAGAGCCCCGAAGAGCTCGCAGACGAGGTCCACGTCCTCCGCCGTGGCCCAGAGGCCGCGGGCGACGGCCGAGGCGCCGCGGCGCACGGCGACGGGAAGGTTGGGCATGACGCGCACGACGCGGGCCCCCTCCCCCAACTGTTCCTCGAGCGAGGCGAGGGGCGTGCCCGCCGCGATGGACACGGCAAGGGAGTTGGCCACGGCTGGACCCACCTTCTCGAGGAGCGAGGAGAGCACCTGCGGCTTCACGGCCACGATCACCACGTCGGGCGACGAGGCCAGCGCACGGGCGGCGTCCTTTGTGGTGGCCACGCCGCACGCGGATGCCAGGGCCTCGAGCTTGGGGGCATTGTGGTCGCAAACCGTCACATGGGAGGCGGGGCAGGTGCCCGACTCCACCAAGCCGCGAGCGATGGCGCCGCCCATGGCGCCGCCGCCGATGACGCAGACAGAGACCGTCGAGGCGCCCACGCTATCGCCCGCCGATGACGCGGTCGGCCGCAAGCTTCTCCATGTCGGCACCGGACAGCTCGATGCCGTTGGGCAGCACGACGAAGACGCGGTCGTCAATCTCCTCCACGGCGCCGTCGACGCCGCAGGAGAGGCCGAAGCAGAAGTCGAGGATGCGCTTGGCAATCTCGATCTGGGTGTTCTTGAACGAGATGACCACGGGCTGGTCGGTGCGCACGCGGCGGATGACGAGCTGTACGTCGTCGTAGCTCGTGGGCTTGAGCACGTAGGGAGGGAGCTTGCCCGAGCTCACGCGCGGAACGGGCGTGAGGCCCACGTCGCCGGGCGTGGGGGCGTGGGAGGTGCCGAGCACGCTCGTGGCCGAAGGGGCGTAGTCGCCAGCGGTACGGTGCGTGGCGCCGGCCCCCCAGCGCTCCTCGCCCATGCGCTGGGACGTGGTGAAGCCACCGGCAGAAGGAGACACGACGCCCTCCTCCACAGGCCTTCCGCTCCTCGTGTAGACCGACACCGACTCCGCCTCGGGCCGAAACGTGTTGCCAAGGACGCCGCTGGTGGCGTGCTCGTCGCCCCACTGGTCGTCGTAATCGTCGTAGCCGCGATCGTACTCGTCGTAGTTTTGGCTGCTCTCGCCCATGAGGCGGTCGCGGATGTTGTCGAGGAAGCTCACGACAGGCCCTCCTTGGTCGGTTTCAGTTGCGTTTTGACGCGCTTAGGCGCCGGGGGTGTAGTCGGGGTCGAAGACCACGCGACCGAGGCGCACGAGGGTCGAACCCTCCTCCACCGCGATCTCGAAGTCGTCGCTCATGCCGCAGGAAAGCACCGGCAACACGAGGCCCGTCTCGGTCTCCAGACTATCACGAAGCTCGCGAAGTCCCTTGAATGTGGCGCGGTCCTCGGCAGGCTCGTGGGCCGGCGCCATAGTCATGAGGCCGCAGGCCTCGATGCCAGGGAGGTCGGCCAGGTGCTCCGACCACTGGGCCAGCTCGTCGGGCGCGAACCCGCTTTTGGTGGCCTCGCCGGACACGTTGACCTCAAAGAGCACCTTTGCCACGATGCCGCGCTCCTGGGCGCGGCGGCTGATGGCGTCGGCCAGGTGCACGGAGGACACCGACTGGATGAGGCGGGCGCGCCCGAGCACCGCGTTGACCTTGTTCTTCTGCAGGTTGCCGATCATGTCGAAGCGCGGCGCGTCGACGCCGGCCTCCTTGAGGGCGTCGAGCTTGCGCACGAGCTCCTGGGGGCGGTTCTCGGCAAAGCAGGTGTAGCCCGCGGCCATGGCCGAGACCACCTCGTCGGGCCCCACGGTCTTGGAGACGGCGAACACCTGGACGTCCTCCGGGTCGCGCCCGACCCGGGCGCAGGCGGCGTCGATGCGGGAGAGGATCTGCTTTTTGCGCTCGGCCAGAAACTCGCGGTAGGCCCCTTGGTCGTCGACCGGCTTCATCGGGGGTCGCCCCCTTTCTGGGCGTCGGCTCGGGCGCCCGACTTCTGGGCCTTCTTGGCGGCCTTGTCCGCCTTGGCTTGGGCAGCCGCCTTGGCGGCGACACGCAGGGCCTGGCTCATGTTCTCCGCAATGGTCTCGTCGTCGACGATGGGGTCGGAGTCGGCGCCCACCTCGATCTCGGGAATCTGGTTGGCCAGACGCTCGATCTTCTCAACGCCAAGGGTGAAGGCCGCGTTCTGGCCCACGTAGAGGTCCTCGATCTCCTCCTCGTCCATGTCGGCGAGGTCGGCGAGGGGCTCGTGGTTGCCCGTGAGCAGAAAGACCAGGCGGCCGCCCACCTCGACGGAGTTGTCCGAGATGCGCTCGAGCATGCGGGCTGCCATGATGACGCGGCTGGCCGCGTCGATGTCGTCGTCGGCGGAGAGGCGCGAGAACGAGCGGTAGAAGCTCTTGTAGATGTCGTCCACGGGGCGGTCGAGCTCGGGGAGCTCGGCGGCCTCGGCGATGTCGTTGTCCACGATGGCCTGCACCGTGGCACCGAGCACGCGGTAGACCAGGTGGGCCTGGCTGGCGAGCAGGTCGAGCAGCTGGCCGGGCACGTTGTGGCCCGCGCAGCGCTTGGTGGTCTTGGCTATGTTGCGCACGTGGTTGCTCATGCGCGCCAAGTTGAAGTTGCAGTAGATGACGAACTGCAAAAGGCGCAGGTCGCTGGCTACGGGGTTCTGCAACACGATGAGGTTGTAGGCCTGGTCCTCGAGCGCGCAGCAGCGCTGGTCGATGGAGCGGGTGGCCTTCTTAACAGCGCGCGCCTTCTCCTTGTCGCCGCACACCAGCGAGTCCACGGCGTCGTGGAGCTGAAGGTCGATCTCGGCATAGACGGAGACGAGTTCCTGGCGCAGGCGCGCCAGCTGGCGGTCGAATTGCTCCCTCATGGGGCTCCTTTCTCTGTGGGCGTGCAGGA
The DNA here is from genome assembly GCA_041225335.1 of Atopobiaceae bacterium 24-176. Classification (GTDB taxonomy): domain Bacteria; phylum Actinomycetota; class Coriobacteriia; order Coriobacteriales; family Atopobiaceae; genus Granulimonas. The sequence goes on from JBCLSF010000002.1 coordinate 183,453, forward strand.
GTGCGAGGGCGGATGTCAGCCGAAGCGGCCGGTGATGTAGTCCTCGGTGCGCTGGTCCTTGGGCGAGCTGAAGATCTCGCTCGTAACGCCGTACTCGATGAGCGTGGCGGGCTCGCCGGCATGCTCCTGGAGGAAGAACGCCATGTAGTCGGAGATACGGGCCGCCTGCTGCATGTTGTGCGTGACGATGATGATGGTCATCTCGGGGGCCAGCTCATACATGAGGTCCTCGACCTTCTGCACCGACGTGGGGTCGATGGCGCTGCAGGGCTCGTCCATGAGCAGGACGTCGGGCTGGACAGCGAGCACGCGGGCGATGCAGAGGCGCTGCTGCTGGCCGCCGGAGAGGGCAAGGCCGTTCTTGTCGAGCTGGTTGGAGACCTCTTTCCAGAGGTTGGCGCGCTTGAGCGACTCCTCCACGATGCCGTCGAGGTCGTCTTTGGACGTGACGCCCTGGAGGCGCGGGCCAAAGGCCACGTTCTCGTAGATGGACTTGGGGAACGGGTTAGGCTGCTGGAAGATCATGCCCACGCGGCGGCGCAGGTCGACGGGGTCGACGCCCGAGGCGTAGATGTCGTTGCCGTCGAGCTCCATCGTGCCGGCCGTACGCGTGCCCTCGATGAGGTCATTCATGCGGTTGATGCAGCGCAAAAACGTGGACTTGCCGCAGCCCGACGGGCCGATGAAGCTCGTGATCTTGTTCTGCGCGATGTCCATCGTGACGCCGGTGAGGGCGTGGAAGTCGCCGTACCAGAAGTCGAAGTCGGCCACATGGATGCCGGTCTTTTCGTTGTGGGGGGCGTTTCGGTACTCAGTCATGGGATCACTTGCCTCCGGCTTTCTTGGCGCTCTTGCGGGAGAGGTAGCGGGCAAAGAGGTTGAACGCGAGGATGAGCAGCATCAGAAGCAGGGCTGTGCCGTACGCGGCCTGCATGTTGATGCCGTCGTTGGCGAGCAGGTACAGGTGGATGGTCATGGGGCGGCCGGAGTCGAGGGGCGTCACGGGCAGGTTGATGGCCTGCCCCATGGTGTACATGACCACGGCGGTCTCGCCCACGGCGCGGCCGATGGCAAGGACGATGCCCGTGGCGATGCGCGGGAAGGCGCTGGGCAGGACGACGCGGCTCACGACCTGCCACTTGGTGGCACCCAGGCCGTAGGCACCCCAGCGGATGTAGCGGGGCACGGCGCGGATGGCCTCCTCGGTGGTGCGCATGACGATGGGGAGCATCATCAGGGCGAGGGCGAGGGCGGCCGAGAGCATGGAGAGCCCAAAGCCGAAGGCCTCGACAAACAGGGCAAAGCCGAACAGGCCCATGACGATGGAGGGCACCGACGCCAGCGTGTCGCTGGCGTAGCGGATGAAGTTCACAAGCTTGCCCTGCTTGGCGTACTCGGCGAGGTAGACGGCCGAGAGCACAGCGATGGGCGTGCAGATGAGCATGGCCAGGGCCGTCACGTAGAGCGACGAGACAATAGTGGGGAAAATGCCGCCCTCGGCGTTGACCCCCTCGGGCCAGCCGAACACGAAGTCGAGACTCATGGCCGGCAGGCCGTTGACGGCCACGAAGAGGATGATGAGCACGAGCACGGTCGTGGTGACGGCGCCGGCGGCGCGAAAGACGCCGAGCATGGTGCGGTTGGTGACGGACTTGGAGACCTTGGGCGACGCGCCGGAGGCGAGCATGCGCTTGATGCGGGCGCGGGAGCCTTCCTGCCTGCTCACATCGGCCGACAGGTCCTGCGGGGGCGCGGCCACGTCTTCGGCGAGCTCCCGCTGGGTGGCGCGGGTCTCGTCCTCCTTGTCGCGGCGCTCCTCGGCGAGCTTCTCCGTGTCGACCTTGGCCTCCCTGGGGCGGCTCACCAGGCGCACGATGCCCACGAGGCTGGCCGAGATGACGAACAGGACCACACCCATGCCAAAGAGCGCCGAGCGGTGGAGGCCGCTGGAGTAGCCCATGTCGAGGGCGATCTGGCTCGTGAGGGTGGAGATGGGGCTCGAGATGCTCTCGGGCACCACGGGCGCGTTGCCGACGACCATGAGCACGGCCATGGTCTCGCCGATGGCACGGCCCATGCCGAGCACCACGGCGTTGACGATGCCGAGCTTGGCGGCGGGAAGCACCACCTTGTAGATGGTCTGCCACTTGGTGGCGCCCATGGAGTAGCTGGCCTCGCGAATGCCCATGGGAATGGAGCGCAGGGCGTCCATGGTGAGCGTGGTGATGGTGGGCACGATCATGACCGCCAGGACAAGCCAGGCCGTGAGGGCGCCGAAGCCTAGGCCGCCGGTGGCGTCGGCGATAAGGGGGCGCAGGATGACAAGGCCGAAGAAGCCGTAGATAACCGAGGGCACGCCGGCGAGAAGGTCAACGGCGGTGGAGACGATGTTGGAGAGGCGCTTGTTGGCGATCTCGGTGAGGTAGACGGCGCAGCCGATGGCCAAAGGCACGCCGATGACCAAGGCGCCGGCTGTCACGATGATCGAGCCCCACAGAAGCGAGAGGATGCCGTACTCCCCTTCCGAGGGCGCCCACACGGAGCCGAAGAAGTCGGGCAGGCCGATATCGGTGAGCACCGGCATGGCCTTCCAGAGCGCGAAGGCAAAGATGAGGAGCACGGCGATGACTGCCACGCAGGCGCACACGAGAAAGAGGCCCTCCAGGGCGCGCTCCTTGACCATGGTGGCACGGCTCACGAGCTTGAGGTTGGAGTTGTGGGCCGCGGCCGTGTTGGGGTCGATGTCCTGCAGATGAGGGGGCTTGAGCAAAGCGGGGTCTTTCTTGCTCACGACGCGTCGCCTCCCTTCGTCTCAGAAGCGGGGATGTAGCCCGCGTCGCGGATGGTCTGGGCCATGTCGGGCGAGAGAATCTCGTCGATGTAGGCCTTGGCCGCCCCGGCAGGCTCGCCTTTGGTGAAGAGGTAGAGGTCGCGCGAGATGGGATAGGTGCCGCTGGCGACGTTTTGCTCCGTGGGTTCGATGCCGTCGATGGTGAGCGCCTTGACCTTGGAGCTGGTGAACGCCGAGTCGACGAAGCCGATGGAGATGTAGCCGATGGCGCCCGGGGTACGGCTCACGACGTCGCGGACCTGGCCCGTGCCGGGAAGCACGGCCGCCGTAGGATCGAAGCGCTCCCCGTCCATGACAATGGTCTTGAACGCCTCGCGGGTGCCGGAGGCCTCGTCGCGGTTGACGACGAGGATGGGCAGGTCGGGGCCGCCCAGCGCGGACCAGTTGTCGATCTGCCCGGCATAGACGGCGCGGAGCTGATCGAGCGTGAGGTTGCCCACGGGGTTCTGCGCGTTGACGATGACGGCGATGCCGTCGCTTGCCACGACGGTGGTCACGAGCTCGCCCGTGGCCTGCTCCGCCGCCGTGAGGCCGCGGCTCGACGTGGCGATGTCAGCCGTACCGTTGAGGGCCGCCTCGATGCCCGCCGAGGATCCCAGGCCGCTCACGAGGACGCGGTCTCCCGTGAGGTCCTGGAAGCGCTCGGCCGCCATCTCGGCGATGGGCATGACGGTGGTGGAGCCCGCGACGGTAACGGTGGTGGAGCCGTCCGGCGACGAGGAGCCGCAACCTGCAAGGGCAACGGCGCAGGCGACGAGGCACGCAATCGCGCCGAGCCGCCTCATGGAGCCAGCCAAGCGATGGCGCCGTGCCTGCCGCACACGCCGCCCTCGGCGCGATAGGAGAAGAAGCGATCCGTGGAGGCGGGCGTCGATATCTCTGGGTTCACGATGTTGCACGGGTCCATCCCTGCACTCACAAGTGACTTTTCGATGGCAGCCGCCAGCGAGAGACGCCTCGGGCCAGCCTCGACCATGCTACCAAACTCGGTTTCGAACCGATTAAGCAGCTCAATCGACACCTCATAGTCACAACCTGCAATATGGGGCCCGATATAGGCCACTACCTCGGAAGGGCTTGCAGAGGCCGCGTCACACAGCACGCCGAGGGCCTTCTGTGCTATGCGGGCGTAGGTGCCCTTCCACCCCGAATGGACCACGGCAAAGCCGCCCGGTGCCACAAGGACCACAGGCACGCAGTCGGCGTAGCACAGAAGGACCGGGACGCAGGGAGCGGTGCACACCACGGCGTCGGCGCCCTGCCTCGCCGCCGCCTGGACGGCGGCGACGTCGGCCGGGTCGGACGAGGCCACGGACACCACGCGATCGCCGTGCACTTGGTTGGGCACCACGAGCGAGTCCGCGAACGCCGAAGCACCGAGGGCCGCCAAGGCGAGGGCGCGGTTCTCGGCAACCGACGACGCGTCGTCGCCCACATGGTCACCGAGGTTGAGGGAGGAGAAGGGAGCAACAGACACGCCGCCGGTGCGCTCGGTGAACGCAAACGTGACCCTGCCCTGGCGACCGAAGTCGCCGAGCAGGGTCACGCCGTCGACGGTCCGCTCAGTCAAGGCGGGCGCTACCATTAGCCGCGGGCGCGCTTGAGGAAGTCGGGAATGTCGAACTCGCGGTCGCCGAAGTTGTTGTTGGTAGTCTTAGGCGCCGGCGCTGCGGGGCGCTTGGGCGCGGAGGCGCCGAAGCCGCCCATGTTGAGCTGGGGCTGCACGTTGCCGTCGTTAAAGCCGGTGGCGATGACGGTCACGCGCACCTGGTCGCCCAGGCTCTCGTCGACCACGGTGCCAAAGATGATGTTGGCGTCGGCGTCCACGTTCTGGGCGATGACCTCGGCGGCGTCGTTGATCTCCTGGATGCCCAGATCCTTGTTGCCGGAAATGGAGAGCAGGACGCGGGTGGCGCCGTCCACGGAGCTCTCGAGCAGGCGGCTGGAGATGGCCTCCTGGGCGGCGTCGGCGGCGCGGGAATCGCCGGAGGCAAGGCCAATGCCCATCATGGCCGTGCCGGCTCCGCGCATGATGGTGCACACGTCGGCGAAGTCGAGGTTGATGAGGCCAGGGACCGTGATGAGGTCAGTGATGCCCTGGGTGCCCTGGCACAGGACGTCGTCGGCCATGCGGAAGGCCTCGAGCATGGTGGTCTTCTTCTCGGCGAGGTCGAGCAGGCGGTCGTTGGGGATCACGATGAGCGTGTCGACGTTCTCGGCGAGGGCGTCGACGCCGTTCACGGCCTGCTGGCCGCGCTTGCGGCCCTCGAAGGTGAAGGGGCGGGTGACGACGGCCACGGTGAGGGCCTTGATGTCGTTCTTGGCGATGTCGGCCACGACGGGGGCGGCGCCGGTGCCGGTGCCGCCGCCCTCGCCCGCGGTGATGAAGACCATGTCGGCGCCGGCAAGGGCGGCCTTGATCTCGTCGCGGGAGTCCTCGGCGGCCTGCATGCCCACCTCGGGGTTGGCGCCCGCGCCGAGGCCCTTGGTGAGGTCGGTGCCGATGTGCACCTTGATGTCGGCGTCGGAGAGGGCGAGGGCCTGGGCGTCGGTGTTCACGGCGACGAACTCGACGCCGCGGATGCCCTCCTCGATCATGCGGTTGACGGCGTTGGTGCCGCCGCCGCCCACGCCCACGACCTTGATGACGGCGAGGTAGTTGTTGGGGGTCTCGGTGTCCTTCATGGTTCCTCCTCGGGATGCTCCCGGCCTTCCTGTGTGGTGCGCAGGTCTCTCTTCAGATGAGGCGGACGCCTGCTCGCCCTTCCCCACTTGAACCCTCAGGCTCAAGTTAAGCTCTATGAATCAATTAAAGCGGCTTATATTGCCATAAACTCAAGGGAGCCGTCAACCGTTCTGTCAGTTCCGTGAACTCCCCTGCTAGACACCGTACAAACCGCCTCCTAAACTCTCAATCTCAACGTGAGCCTTACTCATTCTGCGACGAAGGTTGGCCTTCCGACGACGACCCGGCAGAGCCCTGGGAAGAGCCTTTTGAGTCGTCACCGGAGCCGCCCTGCTGGTCCCCGCCACCAGTCTGGGACTGGGAGCTCTGAGCCTGCTGGGCGTCGGCCCTGCCGCTGCCAGCGGCAGGGGTCTGCACGCCCGTGCCCTGGGAGACCGACCCGCTCTCCACCCTTCTGAAGCTCGGCTTGGAGGGATTGCGCACATTGATGTAGGTGAGCTCGTTGGGGTGCTTCGCCAGAAGCTCGTTGACGACGGCCTCCTTGGACGAGATCTGGGAGGGGTCGCCAAGGCTCACCTCGATGCCGCTCTGGAGCACACAGGAGATGGCCTCCTCGCTGGAGGCGGAGTAGGACACCACCTGGTCGGCAAGGCCCTTGGTGAACCCCTTCTGGTAGTCGATGACCCCCAGTATGGGCGCGTCGGTGGTCTTGGCCCCGGCCTTGGGCGACACCGAGGAAGGCACGTCGCGGATGAGCAGACACCCCTCCTGGCGGGCCAAGGCGAGGGCCTGGTCGGCGAGCCCCTCGGACCCGCCGGCGAGTTTGGCCGGCTCTACCCACGTGCCGTCGTCGGACAGGTACCATGCCACGTTGCCCGAGCTCACCAACACCACGGCAAAGATGTCTCGCTCCTTCACCGAGATGCGCAGCTTGTCGGGGAAGACCCGGTCGACGCTCACGCTTGCCACCCAGGGGTTCTTGGAGAGGCGCTCGGCGATGCCGTTCGCGTCCACGTTGAGCAGCGTCGTGCCCTCGGGCACGGCGGCGAGCTTGGAGATGTTCTCGGCAGTGAGGTGGCTGGACGGGTCGGCCTCAATGGAGGTGACGGTGAAGACGGGCGTGAGGCTCGCCACGAAAAAGGCCCCTGCCGCAAGGCCGCACACGACGATGGCCGCCACGGCCCACTTGAGGGCGGCGGGCCGCCACGACGTGCGCCGCTTGTGGTCGGTGAGGCCGAGGCCTGCCACGGAAAGGCGACCGACGGACTTGGTCTCGCGGGAGCTCCCGGCAGCGGCCAGGCGGCGTGACGGGCGCGCCCGGGGGGCGCCCCGGCGACGGCCGGACGAGGACGGGCGCCGGCGGCTAGAAGCCGAGGAACTTGACCTGCGGTTTGAGCTTGACACCTGCCACCTCCTCCACCGTCTCCTGCATGGTGTGCAACAGGGCGAGCACGTCCGTTGCCCGGGCGCTGCCATCGTTGACCACGTAGTTGGGGTTATTCGGGCTCACTTGGGCGCCGCCGGAGCGGGCTCCCTTGAGCCCGGCGTCGGCGAGGAGCCTGGAGGCGGATGCGTCGGGCGGGTCGAGGAAGACCTCCCCCGTGGAAGGGGTGCCCATGGGGACCTTGCCCTTGCGGACGGCCAGGCGACGGTCCATGGCACGGGCCACCTGGGGCTTGTCAGAGGAGCTCAATGAGAGCTCGACCTCGAGGATCGTCTCGTCGGCCGGAATCGACGTGCGGCGGTAGCCCCAATCGATATCGGACCCCTCGTGGCGCACGAGGCCCTCGCCGGGCTTGGCGCACACGACGCCTTTCACGGCCGAGCCGATCCAGTGGTGGCGGCTGCCGGCGTCCATGGCCACGGCGCCGCCCAGGGTGCCGGGGATGCCCGCCAAGTCCTCCAGGCCCGAGAGGCCGCTCTGGTAGGCGGCATTGAGCACCCTTGCCAAGGGCACGCCGGCACCGGCCGACAGGGTGCCGCGCTCCACGTCCACGACGATGCGGGAGAACTCGCGGCCCAGACTCACGATGCAGCCCTCGTAGCCGTCGTCGGAGACAAGGATGTTGGACCCCTTCCCCATCACGGCAAAGGGAACGCCCTCGTGGTCGAGCACGGCAAGGACCTTGGTGAGGGCGGCGTAGCTATGGGCGCGGCACGACAGGGCGGCCGCACCGCCCACGCGCAGCGACGTGCGCCGGGAGAGCGGCTCGTCCCTCACCACGTCTGCGTCGTAGGCGCCGGACAGCGTCAAAAAAGCGTTGAACAGGCTCATGGGTCTCCCTGGGGTGCGTTTACGGTGCGTTGGGGGAAGGACGACCCCTAGGAGTCGCGCTCCTCCATGAGCTCGATGAACTCGTGGCCCACCATGGTCACGTCGCCCGCGCCCATGGTGATGAGCAAGTCTCCGGGCCGCACCTCCTCGGCAATGGCCGCCGCGATGTCGGCGCGACCGGGGACGTAGCGCACCTTGTCCACCGTCTTGGCACCCTCCACGGCAGAGGCGACCGTCTTGCCCGACACGCCCGGGACCGGCATCTCGCCGGCCGGGAACACGTCCATCACGAGCAGGGCGTCGGCGTCGTCGAAGGCGTGGGCGAACTGCGGCGCCAAGGCCTGAGTGCGGCTGTAGCGGTGCGGCTGAAACGCCACGACCACGCGGTCGAAGTCGAGGCCTGCGGCCGCCGCGAGCGTGGCGGCCGCCTCGGTGGGGTGATGGCCGTAGTCGTCCACCACGGTGACGCCCGCCACGTCCCCCACATGGGTGAAGCGGCGGCGAACGCCGCCGAACTCGGAGAGGGCCGCGGCCGCCTTCTCGACGTCGAGGCCGAGCACCCAGGCGACGGTGAGGGCCGCCGTGGCGTTGAGCTGGTTGTGGCTGCCAGGGTTGCCCTTGATGGTCACGCGGGCGAGCTGGCCGTCGGGGAAGCTCACCTCCATGGAGCTGGAGATGGCACGGGTGGCGGCGTCAGGGGTGCACACCACGTCGTTCTGGCCGCCGAAGCCGTAGGAGACCACGCGGGGGCCGGCGGCACGGGCGAGCTCGGTCACATGGGGGTTCTCCCCGCAGCAGATGACGGTGCCGTCCGTTCCGGCCGACGCCATGAACTGAGAGAAGGCCTCCTCGATGGCCTCGAGGCTGCCGTAGTGGTCCAAGTGGTCGGCCTCGATGTTCGTGACGACAACGATGTCGGGGTCGAGCAGCAGGAAGGAGGCGTCGGACTCGTCGGCCTCGGCCACGTAGAGGTCGCCGGAGCCGTTCTTGCCGTTGGTGTCGAAGTCCTCGACGATGCCGCCGATGAGGAAGGAGGGGTCGAGGCCCATGTTGGCGAGCATCGTGGCCGTCATGGACGACGTGGTGGTCTTGCCATGGGTGCCGGCCACGGCAACGGTGCGGCGGCCGCGGGAGAGCGCCGAGAGCATCTTGGCGCGGGGCCACACGGGGATGCCGAGCTCGTTGGCGCGCACCACCTCGGGATTGGTGTCGGGAATGGCCGTGGAGGTGACCACGACATCGGGGCGCTTCTCGTCGATGGTCTCGGCCCTGTGGCCGATAGCCACGTCGATGCCCGCGTCGCGCAGGTCGCGCACGTAGCGCGACTCCTTGAGGTCGGAGCCGGTGACCGCGCAGCCGCGCTCATGGAGGACGAGGGCGATGCCGCTCATGCCCGCCCCGCCGATGCCGATGAAGTGGGCGCGATCGAAGCCCAGCCCGCTGTCTGCCATGGATGCCCCTCTCGAAAGCCCCGCGCGGGGGCACGATGTCGCTCGTGTTCCTATCGACTGTAGACCCTGCCGGCCCTAGCGGCCCTGTTTCCCCAGTTTCTCCGTTTGGTCCGCCAGGCGGGCCGCCGCCTGGTCCTGGGCCAGGCCCCGGGCCGCGGCGCGCATGGCGCCGAGCCGCTCGGGGTCGTCGACGAGCCCCAGAAGAAGGTCTCGGAACCCAGGGGTGGCAAGCTCGTCGTCGGGCACGAGCACGGCGGCCTTGGCGCCCACGAGGAACTGGGCGTTCGTGGTCTGGTGGTCGGCGGTGGCGTGGGGGTAGGGCACGAGCACCGACGGTACCGCCAAAGCGGCGATCTCCGCGATGGAGCTGGCGCCTGCGCGCGAGACAACGAGGTCGGCCGCGGCAAGGGCGTCGCCCATGGCCGAGATGTAGGGCACCACGTGCCAGCGGGAGGCTTCCTCCTCAGTGAGGGTGAGCCGCTCGGCCGTGGCCTCGAAGCCGTCCTTGCCGCAGGAGTGCACCACATGGAGGTCGGGCCGGCTGAGCAGCTCGTCTTTGAGGGCCACCATGGCGTCGTTGATGGAGGCGGCGCCAAGGGAGCCGCCAAAGACCAGAAGCACGCGCGCCTGCGCGGGAATGCCCAAACCGGCCCTCCCAGCAGCCCCGTCGCCCTCGATGACGGAGCGGCGCACGGGGTTTCCCACCACCACGACGTTGGTGCCGGCGCCGGCATGGTCGGACAGGGCCCTCACGGCCTGGGGCAGCGCCACCGCCACCGTGGCGGCCTTGGACGCGAGCATCTTGTTGGCGAGGCCGGGCACGGAGTTCTGCTCGTGGAGAATGACCGGCACGCCGTGGGAGGCGCACCACGACAGCAGCGGCACCTCCACGTAGGCACCGAAGCCCACGGCTACGTCGGGGGTGCCGTTGCGGGCGAAGTGCGCCGCCACGGTGCGCTCGGCCTTCTTGGTGCGCACCAGGGCCGAGACGGCCGTCCAAGGGCGGGAGCGGTCGAAGCCCTGCACCTCGATGGGCACGAAGTCGAAGCCGGCCTCGGGCACGAGCGTGCCCTCGAGCTTTCTCGTCTGTCCGAAGAAGGTGACGTGATGGCCCCTATCGGAAAGTTCCTCCGCCAGCGCAAGGGCCGGGTTGATATGGCCGGCCGTTCCGCCGGCGGCGATGACCACGTTGAGCGATTCGCCCATGGTCTATCTCCTTCCAGTCTTTCTCGACGAGGACCCGCGGCGGTCGCGCACCTCGGGGCCTCGCTCCGGCCTCAAGCGCTCCGTGGCGTCTCGGCCCAAATCGATGCGCTCCCGCCCGTTGGCGTCGCGGGTGCGCCGCGCCTCCGGGTGCGCCCGCTCGCCCGAGGGGCGCTCCCGGAGGCGCTCCGTGGTACCCCTGCGCTCGCTACGCGGGACGTCCGCCGAGCCCTGGCCGTGCGCGCCCTGGCCGCGGTCCTTGCCAGAGGCGTCGTGCACGAGGCGCAAGGAGCGCGCCGTGGGAGCCCCGGCAGTGGAGCCCTCGACCGTCGGGGCCGCCTTGGGCGCGTCCGTACGAGACTCCCCCACCACGCCGAAGCCACGGCGGGCGCGGTCGTGGGCGGTCTCGGGCAGACGGCTGTGCACCGACACTGAGAGGATGGCGCCCACGATGAGCAGCGACGCCGCCATCGACGTGCCTCCGTAGGACAGGAAGGGCACGGCCTTGCCCGAGAGCGGGAAGGCGCCGATGACGCCGGCGAGGTTGAGCAGGAACGTGAAGACGATGAGCATGCTCAGGCCTGCCGCCAGAAGGCTGCCGAAAAAGTCCGGCGCGTTGCGGGCGATGCGGAAGCCCGACCACAGGATCACGGCGAACAGGCCGATGACGACGACCATGCCCAGAAGACCGCACTCCTCGCCGATGACGGCGAGGATGAAGTCGTTGTGGGCCTCGGGCAGGTAGGAGTACTTCATGGCCCCCATGCCGATGCCGGTGCCCAGAAGGCCGCCCGACCCGAAGGCCCGAAAGCTCTGGATGACCTGATAGCCGGCGCCGGTGGGGTCGGAGTCGGGATTGAGGAAGATCAGGAAGCGGCTGCGGGAGTAGTCGTCTTTGAGGGACAGGGCCAGATAGGCGGCTACCGCGATGCCAAGGACGATGAACAGCGGCTTTTTGGGCAGGCCCGACATAAGGCAGAGGCAGAACACGACGGTGCCTAAAACGAGCGTCGTGCCCTTGTCGGGCTGGGCCAGAACGAGCCCCATGGGAATGCCCACTTTCCAGGCGATGCCCACGAGAAACTCCTTGGGCGTGGCCGGGCGGTGGCAGACGACGTAGTCGCTGATGACCGCCGCGGCGGTCATCACCACCACGGTCTTGGAGAACTCCGACGGCTGGAAGGAGATGGGGCCGAGGTAGATCCAGCGCGTGGCGCCGTGGGAGTCGGTGCCGTGCAGGTGCACTGCCACCAAGAGGCCCACGGCGAGCAGCCACAGGGCCGGAAGCCACTTGCGGCCCCACCTGTGGTAGTCGACCTTGGCGCAGAAAACGCAGGCCACAAGGCCCATGGCACAGCCGGAAAGCTGCTTTGTCAGGTAGGCCGACGGGCTCTCGCCGTTGATGATGCCCTTGATGGACGAGGCCGAGTACACCATGACGAGGCCGAGGACCACGAGCGCCACGGTGGCCAGGATGAGGGTGAGGCGCGGCTCCATGATGCGGGCTGGCACGGACCTCAGCGCGGCCGAGAAACGCTCGGAGAAGCCGTGGGCCGAGGTGCGGCTGCGGCCGGCTGCCCGCGCCTTGCCGGCGGAGGCGCGGCTCACCGGTCCCCTCCTTCAGGGCCCATGGCCCGCACGAGGTCCTTGAAGACGCGGCCGCGCTCCTCGTACCCGGAGAACTCGTCGAAGGAGGAGCACGCCGGCGACAGCAAGACGACGTCGCCGGGCAGGGCAAGGTCGCGCGCAGCCTTGAGGGCCTCGGCCATGTGCGGGGCGTAGGTCACCGCAATGCCGGCGGCCTCGAGGGCGCCTCCCATGCGCGCCTGCGCCTCGCCGAAGGCCACGACGGCGCGGCACGACCGGGCCATGGCGCGGCAGAAGTCGTCCAGCGCGCCGCCCTTGTCGTGGCCGCCCACAAGGCACACCACCGTGCCCGGGGCGAAGGCGCCCACGGCCGTCACGGCGGCGTCGGTGTTCGTGGCCTTGGAGTCGTTGACGTAGCGGACGCCGTCCAGGCAGCGCACGGGCTCGATGCGGTGCTCGAGAGGGGCAAACGAGAGGAGCCCCTCGGTCACGCGCTCGGCAGGGGCGCCGGCAAACAGCGCGCAGGCGCTGGCCACAAGGGCGTTGGCCGCGTTGTGGGGCCCCTCTATGGCCATGGCCGAGAAGTCGGCCAGGCGGTGGCTACCGCAGGGCAGGTCCACCACGAGCACGGACCCGTCGAGGTAGGCGCGGCAGGCGGAGCCGGGTTTGCCCGTCACGGAGACGCAGCACACCGTGAGGCCGCGGGCCTCAAGGGCGTCGGCCACACGGGCGCACACCGGGTCGTCCACCACGAGAACGGCTAGGTCTGCCGGGTCCAGGTTGGCAAACACCCGCTCCTTGGCGGCCACGTAGTTCTCAAAGCTCTTGTGCCACTCCAGGTGGTCCGGGGTCACGTTGAGCAGGCAGGCCACGCGGGGGTGGAGCCGGGAGGCGGTGGCGAGCTGGAAGCTGGAGAGCTCGGCCACGTACCACTGGCCGTCGGGCCTGCCCGCATCCAGGGCGTCGGCCAGGTTGGTCCCGATGTTGCCCACAGAGACGGCGTCAATGCCTGCCCCGTTGAGGAGCGCGGTGACAAGGGTCGTGGTGGTGGTCTTTCCGTTGGTGCCGGTGATGGCGATCCAGTTGTCGGGGCTCTCGCGCCACACGAGCTCGGGCTCGCCCATGATGGAGGCGGACGCGGCGCGACCCAGGCCAAAGAGCTCGGAGAACTCCGAGATGCCCGGGCTCGCCACGCAGACGTCGTAAGCCCCCTCCACCTCGTCCTTGCCAACGGTCACGGACGCGCCGGCGTCGCGAAGCGCCTGGGCGCCCGGCCCCTCGGCGCTCTTGGCGCCGCCCACCACCGCGACTGAGGCCACGCGGCCGGCAGAGGCGGGGTCGTGCGCAAGACGCAGGAGATAGCGGGCCACGGCCTGGCCCGTGTGACCAAGGCCCAGCACCAAAACGTCGCCCAGCACCTCTTGACGGGCGTTTCCCATGGGAGGCGCCTCCTTATCCAAGTTGGAAGTACAGGGCAAAGCCGAGGGCGGCAAAGGCCGCCGAGACGATCCAGAAGCGGATGACCACCTTGGTCTCGCTCCAACCCTTCTTCTCGAAATGGTGATGGAGCGGGGCCATGAGGAAGACGCGCTTGCCGGTCTTCTTGAAGCTGACCACCTGGATCATGACCGAGAGGGCTTCCACGATAAACAGGCCGCCCATGATGAGCGAGGTGACCTCGGTCTTGGTGAGCACCGCTAGGGCGGCGAAGGCCGCGCCGAGGGCGAGCGAGCCTGTGTCTCCCATGAAGACCTGCGCCGGGTGGCAGTTGTACCAGAGGAAGCCCACGCAGGCGCCGGCGATACAGGCCGCGTAGACGGCAAGAGAGAGCTCGTTGTAGCGGAAGCACACCATGGCCATGAAGACCATGACCACAAGCACGGTGCCCGAGGCAAGGCCGTCGAGGCCGTCAGTGAGGTTGACGGCGTTGGAAAGGCCCGCAAAGAGCAGGAAGACAAAGACGATGTAGAGCCACGGCACGCTCACGCCGCCCACGGAGAAGGACAACACGCCCAGGTCGATGGCAAGGCCGCCGGGGAATGTGACGAACGGGGCTATGCCGGCCCAGTTGACCGCCAGAAGGCAGAAGGCCACCGACACCGTGGTGAGGCCCACCATCTTCTGCGCAGGCGTGAGGCCGAGCGAGCGGCCGTGGGACACCGACTCGATGTCGTCGGCCAGGCCGAGCAGCGCCGTGGCATAGGTGGCGCCCACTGCCAGGACGAGGTCGGGCGTCCAGAGCCCAAAGAACACGAGCGTGACGAGGATGGCCGCCAGGATCACGACGCCGCCCATGGTGGGGGTGCCCTGCTTGACGAGGTGCGTCTGCGGGCCATCGGCGCGCACCTGCTGGCCGATGCCGTCGCGCTTCATAAAGCGGATGAAGGGGGGCATGAGGAGGATGGCCACGACGACGGCCATGCCGAAGGCCAAAAAGATGGTGTAGGTGGGATAGGCAGGAACGGCGAGCATCAGGCACGCACCTCTTCCACGAACGCATCGAGGCCTGCGGAGCGCGACGCCTTGGCGAGCACGAGGTCGCCCTCGCCCAGGGCGGGGCCGATCACCCTTGCGGCGTCTGCCGCGGTGGCGACGCGCACGAGGCGGTCGTCGGAAAGGCCCATGACGAGGGCCGCCTCGGCCATGACGTCCGCCATCTCTCCGCCCACAATGCACACGATGTCCAGGGGCTTGGCGGCAAGGTAGGCGCCCATGAGCCCGTGGAGGCGCGACGCCTCGTCGCCGAGCTCGCCTACCTCCCCCACCACGGCCACGCGCCTGCCCGCACAGTCCATCTCGCAGAGCAAGTCGAGTGCCGCAGCCAAAGACGAGGGGCTCGCATTGTACGAGTCGTCGATGACGCGGAAGCCGCGCGCGGCCGCCACGACCTCCGTGCGCATATGGGTAGACTCGAGGGTCTCGAGGGCGGCCACCACGTCGGCCAGCTCCATGCCAAAGCGCAGACAGAGGTCTGCGGCCAACAGGAAGTCGGGCACCGCCTGGCGCCCGGCAAGGCGCAGGCGCACCTCGGCGGAGCCCGTCGGGCACACCACGGTGAATCGGGGGCACCCGTCGCCGTCGAGGGTCACGTTCTCGGCCCGCACGGCGCTGTCGGGGCCGCCCACGACGTCGGTGGCCACGCCCTCGGCGGCGCAGAGGCCGCCGATGAAGGGAGTGAAGTCGTCCGCGGCGGTAAGGGCCATGACGGGGCCTGCGGCCGGTGCGCAGGAAACGTCCTGGTCGGCGGCCAGCCAGGGCACCATCTCGGCCTTGGCCCGGGCGATGTTCTCACGGCTGCCGAGGATGCCGATGTGGCTCGTGCCGATGTTGGTGACGCAGCCCATGTGGGGGCGGGCGCAGCGGGCGATGGCGTCGATCTCGCCGGAATGGTTCATGCCCATCTCGCAGACGAAGACCTCGGTGTCGTCGGGCGCCGACAGAATGGTGAGCGGTACGCCGATGACGCTGTTGAGGTTGCCGCGGTTGGAGTGGACGCGCCAAGAGGCCGAGAGCGCACAGGCGAGCATGTCCTTGGTGGTGGTCTTGCCCACCGATCCCGTGACGCCCACCACGCGCCAGTCCTGCTCCAGGCGCCACGACTCGGCAAGGCGCAGAAGGAACCCCTCGGCGTCGTCGGAGTCGGCCCTCAGGATGCAGGCATCGAGCCTCTCGGCAAGGTCTGCCTCCTCGCGCGTGGCCTCGCGGGTCATGACCACGCAGGAAGCGCCCTTCTCCAGAGCGGAGGCTGCGTAAGCGTTGCCGTCTTGGCTCTCGCCGTGAAAGCAGACGAAGCAATCGCCCTGACCCACGGTCCGAGAGTCAACCGTGAAGCCTGTCACCTGCACGGAGGCGTTGCCCGCCACCGGTGCGGCGCCGCCGCGGCGCGCGGTCTCAATTGCCGATGCGTTGTACATGTCACTCCCCTAGAGGCGCAGCCGCGCCCGATCGAAAAAGCCAAGAACGCTCGTCAGGCGGTGGGGTCCACACCCATGTCCAAGAGCGACTCACCCATGATAGCCGAGAAGACGGGGGCCGCAGAATCCGAGGCCAGCTGGGACACCCCGTTGAACGCAACGTACACGAGCACGTCGGCGTCGGATGCGGGCGCAAAGCCCACCAAAGAGGCAAGGTAGCTGTCCTTCTTGTAGCCGCCCTCGTCCGACGCCTGCTCGCCGGTGCCTGTCTTGGCCGCGATGTCGTAGCCGTCGACGGCGGCCTTTGTGGCCGTGCCCTCGGCCACGACCGTGCGCATGACGTCTGTCACCTGCTCGGCGGTCTGCTCGGAACAGGCGCGCTCGCCTGCCGGCCACTGGACCTCCTCGGCGCCTTTGTAAATAAGGAAGTGGGGTGTGGCAAGGACGCCCTTGTTGGCAATGGCCGAGACGGCCCGCACCATCTGAAGGCCGGGGATGGCCACACCCTGGCCAAAGGACATGACGCCGAGCGTGGCCTGGGTGTAGGACTGACGTGGCGTGACGAGGCCCTCGACCTCGCCGGGGTAGTCGACGCCGGTCTTCTGGCCGATGCCGAAGCGCGCGATGCCGGCGGAGAAGGCGTCAGCCCCTTCGGCCTGGCCCATGAGGACGGCGCCCACGTTGGAGGAGCGGCGCATGATCTCGCGGGGGTTCATGGCCATGGTTTCCTTGCGATCGTCGTCGTCGCCCACCAGGTCGTCGCCCACCTGCACTTTTCCCGGAACCGTAAAGCTCGTGTCGAGGTTGAAGGACTGATTCTCAAGGCCCACGGCAAGCGTGAGCACCTTCATGACGGAGCCCGGCTCGTAGGAGTCGGTGACGCCTCGCAGCGTGAGCTGCTCAGGCGTGACCTCGGCCGTGTCCTCGGGATTGAGGAAGGGTGTGGAGCACATGGCGAGAATCTGGCCGTTCTTGGGGTCCACCACCGTGGCGAAGCCCGTCTCGGCGGAGTAGGTGTCAACGCCTTCCTGCACCTTCTTCTCGGCCATCTCCTGGATGTCGATGTCGAGGGAGATGACGATGTCGGTGCCGTCCTGGGCCGGCTCCTCCATGTAGGCGCCGCCGGCGATGGGCGTGCCGCCTATGCCGGTCTCGAGGACGCGCTCACCGTTCTTGCCGGAAAGGATGTCGTTGTACTGGAGCTCGAGGCCTGTACGCCCCTCCCCGTCGGTGCCCACGAGGCCGAGCACCTGGCCGGCCACGGCGCCGTAGGGGTAGACGCGCTTCATATCGGGAAGCTGGTAGAGCCCCGTGAGCTCGGCCTTGGCAAGGGCGGTGCGGACCTTGTCGGCAACGGACATGTCCACCTTGCGCCTGACGTAGACGAAGGTGGTGTCCTGGGTGAGGTAGGACAGGTAGTCCTGGGCGGTGCCGCCGAGGTTGTCGGCCAGAATTTGGGCCACGGCCTGCGGGTCGGTGACCTCCTTGGGGTTGGCGTAGAGCGTGCGGCACTCCACGGAGGTGGCAAGGACATTGCCGCTGCGGTCGTAGATGGTGCCGCGCTTGGCCTGGAGCGTGATGACGTTGGTGCGCTGGGAGCGGGCCTCCTCCGCGATGCGGGGGCCGTCCACCAGCTGCAGCCACACCAGGCGGCCCACAAGGGCGAGCCCCACGGCGGCCATGGCCAAAAGCAGGTAGCCCATGGACGAGAAGAGGCCCTTCTGGGCCGAGCTCTGCTCCCCGTCGTAGGAAGAGCCCCCGCCAGAGCGAGGGCTCCTAGAACGTTTGGGTTGTTGGTTCCGCGGCACGGACCCTCCTTGGGGGCTGCCCCGGCGGGCCTAGAGGGATGCCTTAGGAGACGCTCACCGTGAGCGACTCGCCGGCCCCCGCATAGACCATGCCGAGGTTCTCGGTGGCGATGGTGGAGATGCGCGAGCTGTTGGAGAGCACCGCCGCCTCGATGCGGAGCTCCTTGGCGGTGTCCTCGGCGGTGCTCACCTGGCTAGAGAGCTCCGAGTTTGCCTCGAGGGTCTGCACCGTGGCCGCCGTGAGGGCGACACGGGCGACCCCCAGCACGAGGAAGACCGCCACGCACGCGAGCGCGATCTTGAAGGCGGCCAGGCGCTCCGGGGCGATGCCGCGGCGAACGGCGGAGTCGAGCCCCGCGCCCTCGACGACGTCGAAGGAGCGGCGCGCGCCTGCCTGCGCGTGGTCGCGATTGTCGAGGCGCAGTGCCTCTGATCCCCGGTAGCCCATGGTGCCCCCAATAAAAGAGTGGTGCGGTGGAGTGTGTGGTGGTGCGATGGTGGTGTGTTTGAAGTGCGTTGTAGTATGTGGGTGGTGCGATGGTGGTGCCCGCGTCTTTATCCAAGGGCCTTGCGGCCCAGATAAAGCCTGATTGGGGTGGGCCCGGTGCCTCGAGGCGTCACAGTTTGATCGCGACGCGCATCTTGGCGCTCCGTGCCCGGGGGTTTGCCTGTACCTCCCCGTCCGTCGCAACTATCGGCCGACGGGTCTCGACTTGGAGTACCGGCACGTTCCCGCACACGCAGACTGGCAGGTCGACAGGGCAGGTGCAGCCCTGGGAAGCCTCGGCGAACAGGTGCTTCACCAGCCGGTCCTCCAAGGAGTGATAGCTGATGACGCAGATGCGCCCGCCGGGGTTGGCCCAGCGGATCGCCGCCTCAAGTCCGCTTTCGAGCACCTCGAGCTCGCGGTTCACCTCGATGCGCAGGGCCTGGAAAGTCTTGCGCGCCGGATGTTTGCCGCGGCGGTCCCTGGCCGGGTAGGCGCTCGCCACGGCGTCGGCGAGCTCCAAGGTCGTCTCGATGGGTGCCTTGGCCCTGCGGCGCGCCACCTCTTTGGCGATGGCGGCCGCATGGCGCTCGTCTCCGTAGACGCGCAAGATCCGGGTGAGGTCTGCTTCGGTATAGGTGTTGACGACCTCTGCTGCGGTTGTGGGGTTGTTCCCCGGATCCATGCGCATGTCAAGCGGGGCGTCCTCATGGAACGAGAAGCCACGCTCGGCGCGGTCGAGCTGCGGGCTCGAGACCCCGATGTCGAACAGGAAGCAGTCCACCCCGGGAACCTGCGCCTCGAGCAAAAGCTCGTCGAGCTGGCCGAAGTTGCCCTTGAGGAACCGATGCCGCGCCCCGGGCGCCTCGCGTCCGATGCGCGCTTCCGCCGCGGCCAGAGCCGCGTCGTCCTGGTCGATGCCCAGGGAGAGACCGTCGGGCGCGATGCGAGCGGCAAGGGCCACGGTGTGGCCGGCGCCGCCGAGTGTGCAGTCGCAGACGATCTGCCCCGGCTGGGGGTCGAGGTGCTCGACTACCTCGTCGAGCAGTACGGGTACGTGCCGATATTCTTCTGTCAATGGTCCACCTACATCCCGCCGAACATGAGCGTCTCGAGGTCGTCGTCAAAGGCCTGCTGGGCCTTCTCCCACTCCTCGACGTTCCAAACCTCGAAATGGTCGTCGTTGCCCACGACCATGACCTCTCCAGCGAGGCCGAGCTTGGAACGATCTTGCTCCGGCACCTTGCCGAGCGCGATGCGCCCGGCGGAGTCGATGTCTACCGTCACCGTCTTGGAGTTGAGGACCAGACGGAGACGCACGTCCTCCTTGGACCGCTGGTCGAAGCCGTTGGGAAAGAACCCGTCGACCCACGCCCGGTGTCCTTCGGGGGTGAACCCGTACAGTGCGTCGTTGAGAGGGACGAGGCAGACCTTCTCCTTGAACTCCCGACGCATGTCGGCGGGGAGCGTGAGGCGCGCCTTGGAGTCAAGGCTATGCTTCCTGCTGCCCGTCAGATACATCTGGAGTCCCCCGAGAAAACGATGCCCCGGCCCTCTCGCCGTTGCATGGCACTGATTCTAGGGTGGCGCCCACCTTTTAGCAACACTTCCCCCCACTTTGTCCCCCATGAACCCACCCACAAGATGTGGGTCCAATCCCGGAGTTTGATATACCTCATGTTGATTTAGAACGGCTGTTCTAGCAGGTCAACACCTATGACCAACCTTATTCGAAAACCTGTTCGTTTTAACGCAAAAACCTAGGTACAAAATACGGGGACAGATGGTTTCTATTTCATTTATGAATAGTTATCAGCACTTTCCTGATATATTGCATAGTTCATAAAATCCATGGGGAAGTTTTTGTTTCGTGTCCGTTAAATTAGCTGAACGATCGCTGACAAAGAGAGATAGGGCGCCCAAAGGCCTCCCGAGGTTTGCAAAAGGCACCGTCCATGTGCTGGTGTTATCAAAAACAGTACCTATGCGAGAGCAAACCGGAAGCCGCCGGAGCGGACGCTTGCGGGCATCCCACAGCACCTGAAAGACTGCCAGCCCTTTGTGACGAGCCTTCACAATTGGCCGCAGAAAGAAGCGGCATCGCCGCTGGACCGGGAGGTGGGGCAAAGTGGGAGGGCCGGTGGGAGGAAGTGGGAGGCCCGGGGCGCGGCCCTAGGCGGCAACGCCCTCAGTCGTGCGCCCTAGGATGGGCGTCCAGATAGACGCCGCGCAGGTGGGTCTGGTCGAGATGGGTGTAGAGCTGGGTGGTCGCCACGTCGGCATGGCCGAGGATCTCCTGCACGGCGCGCAGGTCGGCACCGCCCTGGAGCATATGGGTCGCAAGGCTGTGGCGAAGCGTGTGGGGGTGCAGCCCCTCGATGCCGGCGTAGGACCCCCACCGCTCGCAAAGGCCGTGGACGGCCTGGCGTGTGAGCCGGCCCCCGCGGCGATTGAGAAAGACCGCGCCTTGGGAAGAGGCCTTTCGCGCCGCCGCGGACGACGTGGAGGCAAGGCAGGGGCGCCCGTGGTCCAAGTAGGACGCCAAGGCGTCGGCGGCGCTGCCCACAAGGGGGACCAGGCGCTCCTTGGACCCCTTGCCCATGACGCGCACAAGGCCGTCGGCAAATGAGACGCGCAAAAGGTCGAGGCCGCAGAGCTCCGAGACGCGCAGCCCGCACCCGTAGAGCACCTCAAGGATGGCATGGTCGCGCAGGCCTGCCGCGTCATGGGGGAACGGCTGGTCGAGCAGGGCGAAGACCTGCTCGACCGACAGGACGTCGGGCAGGCGCTCCGGCTGCTTGGGGGCCTTGACCTTGGCAACGGGAAAGGAGTCCTCCACGCGGTCCGACACGAGGAAGCGGTGGAAGGAACGCACGGCCGACGTGGCGCGCTTCACGGACGAGGCTGCCCTCCCCTCCTCGAAGAGCCGCGCGATATGGGCCTCAACGTGCCCCTGCGTGACGCCCGCGGTGTCCGTGACGCCCTGCTCGGCGAGGTCCGTGCGGTAACGGTCGAGGTCGCGGCCGTAGGCGGCCACCGTATTGGGCGAGGCGCCCCTCTCGGCCACAAGGTAGTCGAGAAAGGCGCCCACGGCGACGTCCATGTCCACGGGTCTAGTACCCCAGGTCCGCCGGGGGCTCCACGCCGTGACGGTCGCATCCGTCGTGATAGGCGATGGCAGCGCGCACGAACTCGCGGAACAGGGGCTGTGGGTGGGTGGGACGGCTCTTGAACTCCGGATGGAACTGGGCGGCCACGAACCAAGGGTGCGTGTCCTCCGGCAGCTCCACCATCTCCACGAGGCGGTCGTCGGGCGAGACGCCGGAGATGGTGAGGCCTGCCTGGCGCAGCTCGTCGCGGTAGGCGTTGTTCACCTCGTAGCGGTGGCGATGGCGCTCGTAGACGAGGTCCTCGCCGTAGGCCTCGTGGGCCAGCGTGTTGGGGGCCACCTTGCAGGGGTAGGCGCCCAAGCGCATGGTGCCGCCCTTGTCGGTGACGTCCTCCTGGTCGGGCATGAGGTCGATGACGGGGTACTCGCAGTCGGGCACAAACTCGGTGGAGCTGGCGTCTTCCATGCCCGCGACGTGGCGGGCGAACTCGCACACGGCTACCTGAAGGCCCAGGCAGATGCCGAGGAAGGGCACCTTCTTCACGCGGGCGCGCTCGGCGGCAAGAATCTTGCCCTCGAGGCCGCGGACGCCGAAGCCGCCGGGGACGAGGATGCCGTCGGCAGAGCCCAGGACCTGCTCGACGTCTTTGGCCGTGAGGTTCTCGCCGTCCACCAGCGCGACGTCCACATGGCGCCCGAAATAGACGCCGGAGTGGTGCAGGGCCTCGATGATGGAGAGGTAGGCGTCGGGGAGCTGCGTGTACTTGCCCACGACCGCGATGCGCACGAGGTCGCTCTCGGCGTCGGCAGCATGCATGGCGCGGGTGAACGCCGTCCAGTCGCCAATGGCAAGCTCGCGCGGGTCGAGGCCCAGGCGCTCGCAGACCTCCACGTCAAAGCCCTGGTTTGCCAGGTGCATGGGGACGTCGTAAATGGACGGGCAGTCGGAGTTCTCAAAGACGTGGTCTGCCGGCACGTCGCAGAAGTTGGCGATCTTGGCGCGGATGGCCTCGTCCACCTCGTGATCGCTGCGGCACACGATGAAGTCGGGCTGGATGCCCAGGGAGCGCAGTTCCTTGACGGAGTGCTGGGTGGGTTTGGTCTTCACCTCGTGGGCGGCGCTGATGTAGGGCACGAGGCTCACGTGGATGAAGCAGACGTCGGCCGGGCCTTTCTCGTTCCTGAACTGGCGCATGGCCTCCACGAAGGGCTGGCCCTCGATGTCGCCGATGGTGCCTCCGAGCTCGGTGATCACCACGTCGGCGTCGGTGTGCTCCTCGATCATGCGGAACTTGTCGCGGATGGCGTTGGTGACGTGGGGCACCACCTGGACCGTGCCGCCGAGAAAGTCCCCGGCGCGCTCCCGGGCGATGAGCGACTGGTAGATGAGGCCCGTGGTGAAGTTGGACGAGCGGGTGAGGTTCTCGTCGATGAAGCGCTCGTAGTGGCCGAGGTCGAGGTCGGTCTCCTTGCCGTCCTGAGTGACAAAGACCTCGCCGTGCTGGAACGGGCTCATGGTGCCGGGGTCGACGTTGAGATAGGGGTCGGCCTTCTGCATCATGACCTTGTAGCCGCGGGACTTCAGCAGGCGCCCCAGGGAAGCGGCGGTGATGCCCTTTCCCAGCGAGGAGACGACGCCGCCGGTGACGAAGACGTGCTTGGTCATATGGTTCTACCTGCACTTTCACTGAAAAGAAACGGGTCCCTACGGGGTTTCATTCTAATACGGCACGCCCTCGGCTAAATCCGCATCCCCGAGTTCATGGGATGGTAATGTGCCGGCGCGCAGGGCCCGCTTCTGGCCCATAATCGCTTCTGTACGCACTTGAGAGGAAAGGGGCCCCATGAAGCAGGGCTTTGACAACGAGGCCTATGTAAGGCTTCAGGCAGAGCGCATCCAGGAGCGCATCGGGCAGTTCGGCGGCAGGCTGTACCTGGAGTTTGGCGGCAAGCTCATCGACGACTACCACGCCTCGCGCGTGCTCCCCGGCTTTGAGCCCGACGCCAAGCTGCAGATGCTCACGACGCTGCGCGACCAGCTCGAGGTAGTCATCGCCATCAATGCCCAGGATATCGAGAAGTCCAAGGTGCGCGGCGATTTGGGCATCACCTACGAAGAGGACGCCCTTCGCCTTGCAGACTTCTTCCGCTCGCTGCAGGTGCCCGTGGCCGGCGTGGTGCTCACCCGCTATGCCGGGCAGCCGGCGGCCGACGCCTTCCGCCGGCGCCTGGCCACGCTCGGCATCCCCTGCGCGCTGCACTACCCCATCGAGGGCTATCCCCACGACATCGACCGCATCGTCTCTGCCGAGGGCTTTGGCAAGAACGAGTACCTGCCCTGCTCCAAGCCCCTGGTGGTGGTAACGGCCCCCGGCCCCGGCTCCGGCAAGCTGGCGACGTGCCTCTCTCAGCTCTACCACGAGAACCGCCAGGGGGTCTCGTCGGGCTACGCCAAGTACGAGACGTTTCCCGTGTGGGACCTGCCCCTCGCGCACCCCGTGAACGTGGCCTATGAGGCGGCCACGGCCGATTTGGGCGACTCCAATATCATCGACCCCTTCCATCTGGAGGCCTACGGCAAGACCTGCACGAACTACAACCGCGACGTTGAGGTCTTCCCGGTGGTCCGTGCCCTGATGGAGCGCATCGCCGGAAAGAGCCCCTACCAGAGCCCCACCGACATGGGCGTCAACATGGTGGGCTCGGCCATCGTCGACGACGAGGCGTGCCGCGAGGCCTCGCGCCGCGAGATCGTGCGCCGCTACTTCCAGGCAGCGTGCCACGTCAAGCGCACCGGCAACGGCCAGGACGCCCAGGCGCGCCTCGAGCTCCTCATGAAGCAGGCCGGCGTCGATGCGGACCTCCTGCCGGCGAGAAGCGCCGCCCTCCTCAAGGCCGAGACCACCGGCGCGCCCGCGGGCGCCATGGAGCTGACCGACGGCACCGTGGTCACGGGCCGCACGTCGGAGCTGCTCGGCGCCGCGAGCTCCACGTTGCTCAACGCATGCAAGGCCGTGTCGAACGTTGACCCTGAGACGCAGGTCATCGGCGAGGACGCCCTCGAGCCCATCTGCCGCCTCAAGACGCGGTTCCTCCATGGCCACAACCCGCGCCTTCACTCCGACGAGACGCTCATCGCCCTCTCGCAGTCCTCTGCCACCGACGAGGTGGCCGCCGCCGTGCTCGAGGGGCTCGGCCGCCTCAAAGGCGCCGACGCGTTCTTCTCGGTAATCCTCTCGGGCGCCGACGAGGCCGTGTACCGCAAGCTCGGCATCAACGTATGTTGCGAGCCCCGCTACGAGGGGCTCGGCTACTACCACCGCTGACAGCCGGGGCGCGCTGTCAGCGTGCAAGGGGTGGCAGTAGTCCCTCGAGGGGGTGCGCTTTTGCTGTCTGCGCCAGCTGGGGGGGGCTCCGCGCCTGAAAGCGGTTGAGGGCGAGTGCTTTGCACTCGCCCTCAACCGCTTTCAGGCGCGCTCTTTGCCCTTAGTTGGCTGCCAGCAGCTCTCTGGCGTGGGCCAGGCTCGCCTGCGACTCGTCGCCCGCCAGCATGCGGGCTATCTCGGCCACGCGGTCCTCGCCGTCCACCTCGTCGATGCAGGTCTCGGGCACGCCGTCGGGACCCTCCACCTTGCGCACCACAAAGTGGGCGTCGCCCGCCACCGCCACTTGAGGCAGATGGGTCACGCAGACCACCTGGTGGCTCTTTGCCAAATCGGAGAGCACCTGGGCCAGAGCCACGGCCGTGGCGCCGCCCACGCCGGCGTCCACCTCGTCGAACACGAGGGTCTCCACCTCGTCGGCATCGCCGAGCACCACCTTGCAGGCCAAAGTCACGCGGCTCACCTCGCCGCCGGACGCCACCTTGCGCAGCGGCCGGGGCGCCATGCCCTCGCCGGGCCGGTACATGAGCTCCACGGAGCTGGGACCCGCGGCCGTCCAGTCGGCGCGGGGCAACGGGGTCACCGCCACCTCGAGGGAGGCGCTGCCCATCATGAGGCGGCTCATCTGCGCCGTCACGGCGTCCGCAAGCCCCTGGGCCGCCTCGCGCCTCAGGCGGTCGACCTCGCTGGCCTTTCCAGCGAGCGCCGCCTCAGCGGCATCGGCAGCCGCACGGGCCGCAGCCTCCGCCTCGCCGGTGCCCTCGGCGGCCTCCACCACCTCGGCCGCGGCGGCCCTCCGCGCGAACACATCGGCCATGGTGGGCCCGAAAGTGCGTATAAGGCCCTGGAGCTCGGCCTGACGAGACTGCATGGAAGCGAGCTCGGCCGGGTCGAGGTCCTGGGAGTCGCGGTAGGAGCGCAAGCTGGCGGCCACGTCCTCGGCCTCGATGAGGGCCGATTCCAGAGAGGCAGCGTAACCCTCCAGCTCCGGGTCTGCCGAGGAGGCCTGGCGCAGGCCGCGCACGGCGGCGGCAAGCCGATCGGCCACGCCGTCGTCGGCCGTCACCGCCCGGTAGGCGTCGTCGGCCGCGCGCATGAGCATCTCGGCGTTCTCCACCCTGGGCAGGCGCTCGGCCAGCTCGTCGAGCTCGTTCTCCTTAGGCGCCACGGCGTTGATGCGGTCGAGCTCAAAGCGCGCCTGATCGAGGCGGCCGGCAGCCGTGCGGCCCAGCTCCATGACGCGCTCCAGCTCCCGAGCGGCCTCACGGGCAGACGCCAGGGCCTCGCGGTAGGCCTCCTTGGCCTCGGCCATGGGAGCGCCCACCCAAGCGTCCAGCAGCTCGGCGTGATGGGCCGCAGAAAGAAGGCGCTGATGCTCGTGCTGGCCGCAGAGATCCACCGTGGACCCCAGGCTCTCGGCAAGCTCCTTCACCGACGAGAGGGACCCGTCAACGGTCACCCGGCTGCGGCCCCTGCCGTCCACGCGGCGTTTGACCACGTGGCCGTCCTCGTCGTCGCCCGTGAAGTAGCGCCCCTCCACCGTAAGGCCCCGCGAGCCCTCCCTCACCATGTCGGCGTTGGAGCGCTCGCCCACAAGGAGTTTCACGGCCGAGAGCAGGGCGGTCTTGCCCGAGCCGCTCTCGCCGGTGATGACGGTGAGGCCGTCGGAAAAGGCTATGGACGCGTCGCGGATAAGGGCGACGTCCGTGGCGTGTATGGCATCGATCATGATCTGGTGCCTCCGTAGAAGACGCGGGAGACGCTCCGGTAGAAGCCGTGGGCGTCGTCGTCGAGCAGCACGATGTCGCCGGGGCCGCGGCTCACCCGCACGACCATGGGGACCAGGCCGTCAGGGCCCTTCATAAAGCGGCCGTCGCAGAAGACGCAGCGCTCCACGGGCCGCTCGGGCGAGAGGGACAGCTCCACCACGTCGGACGGCGAGGTGAGAAATGCCCGGGCCAGGATGGTGTGGGGCGCCACGGGGACGTTCACCATGCCGTTGAACTCCGGGGTGACGATGGGGCCGCCGGCCGAGAGGGCATAGCCCGTGGAGCCGGTGGCCGTAGCCACCACAAAGCCGTCGGCCCGCAGACGGTCGATGGGGCTGCCCGACACCGAGACGTCGAACTCCACGAGGTTGCCCATGGCACCGCGCGTGACGGCCATCTCGTTGAGGCAGAAGACGGAGCGCTCCCACGCCTCCGGTGGCCTGGCGCCAGCGGCGTCGCCAAAGCCCACGTCCACGGAGAGCGTGGCCCTGCGAGACGCATGGAGCTCGCCCGCCAGGGCCGCCGCCACAGAAGCCACCACGTGGTCTGACCCGGCGCCGGTGAGAAAGCCCAGATGGCCGTAGGAAAGGCCCAGGATGGGCACGCCGGAGTAAGTCACGAGCGCCGCGGCGCGCAACAGGGTGCCGTCGCCGCCCAAAGACACCACGAGGTCGGCCCCCTCCGCCGAGACCGCCCCAAGGGGGGCGCGCCCTTCGTCGCGCACCCAGCGCACGGCGACCCCCTGCCCCTCGAGGTAGCGGGTGAGCATCTGGGCGCCCTCTACGGCTTGGGCGCGCGAGTAGTTGGGGACGAGCAGGACCTCCATGACGTGTGCGCCTCCTGTCAGGCGTCTCGGACGGTTAGGGAGATGGGCCGCGCAACCGCGCCCTTCTTGGCATACAGCAGGTGCTCCTGGTTTCCCTTGGCCCCCTTGATGGGGCTGGGCACCCATCCCCGCACGGCAAGACCGCACCCGTTGAGGGCGGCGGCCACACGCTCGATGGCCGCAAGGCGCACGGAGGGGTCGCGCACTACGCCGCCCTCCCCCACCGCGTCGGTCGGCGCCTCGAACTGGGGCTTCACGAGGACGACGAAGGAGCCTCCGTCCTTGAGCAGCTCGCAGACAGCCCCGAGCACAGAGGTCGCCGACGTGAACGACACGTCGCACACGGCCAGGTCCACAGGGTCGGGAGCGTTCTCGGCAGACGGTAGGTCGCAGATGTTGGTCCGCTCGTGGAGCGCCACGCGCGAATCGCACCGCAGGCTCCAGGCGAACTGGGCGTAACCCACGTCCACGGCGTCCACCTTGGCGGCGCCGCGCTCCAGCAGAAGCTGGGTGAAGCCGCCGGTGGAGCAGCCCACATCGAGGCAGGTCAGGCCCTTAGGGTCAATGGAGAAGGCATCCAGGGCGGCCTCGAGCTTCTCGGCGCCGCGGCTCACGTGGGCCCTGCCGGCACGCACATGGAGCTCGCAGCCCGGAAGCACTTGTTGGCCGGGAGAGGAGAAGCGAAAGCCCGCGCCCGACACGTCGCCCGCCAGCACGGCCCTCATGGCCTCGTCGCGCGAGGGAAAGAGGCCGCGGGCCACGAGCTCCTCGTCGAGCCTGCGCCGCTTGGGCACGGCCTAGCCCTCCCTGGCGCCGTCGGCCCAGGCCCCGTCGTCCGCGTCGTCTGCGGCGCGCTCCACGGCCGCCTGCGCGGCGTTCTCGCCCTCGGAGCTACCAGGCACGGCCATGGCCTCGCCCTCGGCCGCGCGCTCGTCCAAAAGCTCGCGGGCCGCCTTGTCGCCGACCTCTTCTTGGTCCTCCACAAGATCCTTGGCCGCAAGGCCTGCCATGCGCTCCTTCTCGGCAGCCGAGAAGTCGGTGCGGTCCACCAGCTCCACGGCCTTGGAGCCCAAGGCGATGGCCTCGTCGAACAGGTCGAGGGAGCGCTCGAGCGAGGTGTCCTTGGCGCGGACGTCGCTCACAATCTGGTCGAGGCGGCTGGAGACCTCCTCGAAGCTGCGGGCAGCATGCTCGGAGCGGGCACCCATCCTATGCCCCCGCCACGTCTGCGTCGGCGTCTGCAGCGTCTTGCGCCTCGGCTGCGAGCTCAGACTCTGCAGCCTCGGCAGCGGCACGCTCGGCCTCGGCGCGGGCCGCGGCCTCCTTTGCGGCCCTCTGCTCCTTGGCGCGGGCCACGATGTCTACGCCGGACGTCCGGTCGCGCTGCAGGCGACCCAGGACGCCGTTCACAAAGGAGAACGAGTCGTCTCCGCCAAAGATCTTGGAGAGGCGCACGGCCTCGTCGATGGCAATGGCGTCGCCGATGGCCTCCTCGTACAGAAGCTCGTAGAGGGCGATGCGCAAGATGTTGCGGTCGACGGACGCCATGCGCCCGACCGACCAGTTGCGGGCGACGGTGCCCAAGACGAGGTCGAGGTCGTCTCGACGGTCGTACACGGCGAGGGCGAGCTCGCGGCCGTAGTCGTCGATGGGGCCGTCGGTGACCACATACTCGTCATCGAGGATGCGGTCCACCGGACGGCCCGTGGCCTCGGCCTGGAAAAGGACTTGGAGGGCCTGGGCGCGCGCGAGGAGCCGGCCGTGAAGGGGGGACTTTGACACCAGGTTACTCCTTGGGGAAGACGAGCTCGTCGATACGAACGTTCACGGCGCCCACGGGCACGCCGATCTGGGTGGTGACGGCGGCGGCCACGGCCTCGCGGACGGCCTGGGCCACCTCGGGGAACGTGTAGCCAAAGAAGACCGCGATGGGCAGCGTCACGTCGAGCTTGCCGTCCGTGACCTCGCACTCCACCGTGTCCTCGGCCACCGTAGGCTTGGAGGTGAACATGGTGATGAGGCTCGTGGCAACGTTGTGGCCGTTCACATAGGCCACGCCGTCCACCTTCTCGGCGGCGATGGTGACGATGGTCGCGATGACGTTGCTGGAGATGGCGAAGCCATCGATGGAAAGCTCGTTGGCCATGTCGATATCCTTTCCTGCGTTGTGCGCCCGTGTACGAAGGCCTGCCGCGTCAAGTATAGACGCGCAGCACCTGATTCCCGATAAATGCCCATTCCGGGGCCCGATTAGCGGCGGGCGGCCCGTCCGGTCACAAGAAAGGCGCGGCCCGGGCATGGCTCGGGCCGCGCCTGACGGGACCTAGAAGCTAGACGCGGGAGACGAACTTGCCGTCGCGGGTGTCGACCTTGATCTTCTCGCCCACGTTAAGGTACATGGGAACCTGGATCTGGGCGCCGGTCTCGATGGTGGCGGGCTTGGTGCCGCCCTGGACGGTGTCGCCCTTGAAGCCGGGGTCGGTCTCGGTGATCTCGCACTCGATGAACATGGGCGGGGTCACGCCGAGAAGCTCGTCGTCGGCGTACAGGAGCTGGCAGACGTCGTTCTCGAGAAGCCACTTGGCGTTGTCGCCGATGTAGTCGGCGGACAGCGGGAGCTGCTCGTAGGTCTCGTTGTCCATGAAGTAGTAGTCCTGACCGTCGTTGTACAGGTACTGGTACTCCTTGGTGACGAGCTGGACGTTCTCGAACTTGGTGCCCGCGTTGCAGGTCTGGTCGACCACGCGGCCGTTCTTGAGGTCGCGGATCTTGTAGCGCACGAAGGCGCCGCCCTTGCCCGGCTTCACGTGCTGGAACTCGACGATGGTGTAGATCTTGTCCTTGATCTTGAGGCCCATGCCGTTCTTGAAGTCTGCGGTGCTGATGGTTGCCACTGGTGACTCGCTTTCTAAAACAACGCTACCGGCGTTTCTCGCCACATACGGTGACCAAGTATAGGCCCCGCCTGTGTCGCGGACGTGCAGAAGGAGGGGAAGCCCCTTTAAGACTCGTCGCCGCCCTTGTCGCCCTTGTTCCGGGCGAAGAGCTTGCCCACGCAGCGCTTGACGGCGCTGGCAGCCTCCTCGGTGGCGTGAGGGGCCTGGACGAGACGGTCGCGGCCCACGTGGTTGGCAAGGCAGCGCACGAGGTTCTTGCCGTCCGAGACCACGAACTCCAAGGGCGCGCAGTCGGACGTGGCCACGGTGATGGCGCGCACGTAGTTGTTGGCCACGATGTCCACCTTGACCTCCTCCACGCTGGGCCAGGGAATCTGGATGAAGCCCACGCCGGAGTCAGCGCGAAACTCCAGGCCCACGTCGCCCAAAATGAGCTTTCCGGTTTTGGGGAACACGGCCGAGGCGAAGCTGTTAGCGCTCACCACAAGGTCCACCTCGTGATTGAGCTCCCCGGGGTCCGTATCGGTCTGGACACCGTCATTCTCGATGGCCGAGATGTCGTCCTTCTTGCCGAACATGGCACCGCCCTTTCGCACACACAGTCAGTCGGTTGCAATCCTAGCCCACCGCACCAGCTTTGCCGCCCGCGGTTCTGCAGCCACCATTCCGTCTGCCCTTCTGCGCCGGCTCTTTCCCGCTGGCCCTTCTGCGCCTGAAAGCGACGAGGGGTGCCCTCCATCGCTTTCAGGCGCGGGGGGGGAGTTCAGGCGGAGAGAAAGGGGGCAGGGAGAGAGGGGTGGCAGGGAGGGAGCGCAGGGCGGAGGACAGGCAGGGAGGGCAGAAGAATGGCGTCGGTGCGCGGACCCATGAAAAAAGGCGGGGCCCCGAAGGGTCCCGCCTTTGACCTGCGGCCAAGTGGGGAGATCTTAGAAGATGCCCACGAGAGCGCCGAGGATGCCCACGGCGAAGAGGCCGAAGATGATGGCGATGGGGTTGACCTTCTTCTTGAGGAGCCACATGCACAGGAAGGTCAGGCAGAGCGGCAGAAGGCCGGGGAGGAGCTGGTCGAGCACGCTCTGGAGCGTGGTGGTGCTCATGAGGCGCCACACGCCGGGGTCGGACTGGGAGGCAGCGTCGACGTTCTGGACGATGCTGTAGCCCTGGGCTGCGATGCCCTGGAAGCTGTTGAGGCCGTTGGCCATGACGTCCGGGGTGATGGTGCCGCCGTTGGCGACGCCGTTGAGGGCGGCCACAAGCTCGTCCACCGCAGGGAACGCGTTGGTGGTGGAGCCCATGTCGGCCGTGGAGAAGACCACGGAGGACATGTCGATGGAGGTCCAGCGCGGGATCAGCACGCCCATGATGAACATGCCGAGCACGGAGGCGCCGGTGGTGACGCGCTGCAGCAGGCCGCCGGAAAGGTCCTTGGTGATGGAGGCGCCGGCCTTGTAGCCGAACTCCTGGGTGTACCAGAGGAAGGCCATGCGGATGACGTTCCACAGCACGAAGAACAGGATGGGGCCAAGGATGTTGCCGGTGAGGGCCAGAGACGCCGCGAAGGCGCCGATGACCGGGCGCAGGGTGCCCCAGAAGATGGGGTCGCCGACG
Organism: Atopobiaceae bacterium 24-176; assembly: GCA_041225335.1. Lineage (GTDB taxonomy): Bacteria > Actinomycetota > Coriobacteriia > Coriobacteriales > Atopobiaceae > Granulimonas. The sequence continues at coordinate 215,307 of JBCLSF010000002.1, forward strand.
CCGGCGAGCGGGCCCATCATGCCGATCTTGACGCCTTGGATGGCGGCGTCGTCAACGGGGGCTCCGTTGGCGCGGTTCTCCTCGAGGGAGAGCTCCACGCCCCAGACGGGGGCGGCCACATAGGGGTGAGTGTTGAAGAACTCGAGGTGGCGCTTCAGGAACGCCTTCTGCTCCTCGGGGTCCTTGTAAAGCTTCTTCATGGCCGGAATCATGGCGTAGCACCAGCCGACGTTCTGCATACGCTCGTAGTTCCAGTTGGCCTGAAGCAGCCAGGTCCTCATCCAAACCGCGCGGCGGTCCTTGAGGTCAAGAGTGATCTGGTTATTGGTCTCAGCCATTGGTTGCAATCCTCCCTCGGTTTACTCGTAGTCGTTCAGGATGTCGTCGAGCGGGTCGGAGCCGCCGCCGGCGGTGGCAGCAGCCGCGCCGCCGTTGCCGCCACCGTTGAACTCGGGAGAGAGGTCAAGGTAGACGAAGGCGAGGGCCACGCCGATGATGCCCATGGCGATGAGGCCGAGCTCGGACACGGAGGCGAGGGCGAAGCCGAGGAAGAAGAACGGCCAGACCTTGGCGGTGGCCATCATGTTCATGACCATGGCGTAACCGACGACGACGATGAAGCCGCCGGCGGTGGACAGGCCGGTGGTGATCCACTCGGGGATGGCGGCCAGAGCGGCCTGAACGGCCTCGGCGGGGATGGCCATGATGATCATGGCCGGAATGGCGATGCGCAGGCCCTGGCAGGCCACGGAGAGCCAGAGGTAGGCCTCGACGCCGGCGGTGTTGCCGCGGGCAGCGGCGGCGTCGGCGCCGTGGGCGAGGCCGACGGTGATGGTGCGGACGAAGATGGTGAGCACGGTGCCGGCGACGGCCATGGGGATGGCGACGGCGACGGCCTCCTGGACGCCCATACCCTTGAGGCACACGAAGATGCCCGAGGAGACGCCGGCGAGTGCGGCGTCAGGGGCGACGGCGGCGCCGATGTTCATCCAGCCAAGGGCGATGAGCTGGAGGGTGCCGGCGAGCATGATGCCCTCGACGGGGTGACCGGTGACCAGGCCGATAAGCGTGCAGGAAATGATGGGCTGGTGCAGCTGGAACTGATCCAGCACCGACTCCATGCCCGCCAGGAAGGCGATCACGAAAATGAGTACGGCGGAAAGGATGTCCATGAATCCTCCTTTTGCATCCTTCTAAAGAGAACTGGGTGGCTACGGCATCATGTTGTTCTTCTGAATGAGGGCGAAGAGGTCCTCGCCGCCGTCAGAAGGAACCTTCTTGGTGTCGAACGTGGTGCCGCTGTCGCACAGGGCGATGAACGCCTGGACATCCTCCTCGCTCACGGCAATGGCCTGAGAGATCATGGTCTTGCCGGCGGAGTGCGCCAAAGAGCCCACGTTGATGTGCGCGAGGGGCACGCCGGCCTCCTCCACCGCGAGGGCGTCCTCGGGGTTCTCAAAGAGCACGAGAGCCTTCACGTCGCCAAAGCGCGGGTCGTTGTAGCACTTGACGAACTGCGCGATGGTGGTGACATTGGCCTTGACTCCCGGAGGGGCGGCCTCGACGATGAGCGACTTGCGCAGATCGTCGTGGGCCACGGCGTCGGAGACGACGATGATGCGGTTGCAGCCGACCGAGCGGGCCCAGTTGGTGGCAACCTGGCCGTGGAGCAGGCGGGAGTCGATGCGCACGTGCACGAGCTTCATCTGGCCGTCGCCCACAACGGTGCCCTCAGGCAGCGCGGCGGAGCCGGCGGAAGCGGTGGTGGCAGCGGCGCCCTTGGGCTTGGGCTGCAGCGACTCGGGCTTGACGCGGACGCCGCGACGGCCCTCGACGAACACCTTGGTCGCAATCTCGTGGGCGGTGCCCAGGGAGAAACGGCCGGTGTAGGCCTCGATGAGCATGGGCAGGTTGAGCCCGGTGACGATGGCCCACTGGTCATGGCCGTCGGCGAACGCGCTGCACTGGTTGAAGGGAGTGCCGCCCCACAGGTCGACCAGGAAGAGAACCTCCTCCTGAGCGTCCTTGTCGAAGCCGCTGACAGCCTCCTCCAGCTTCTTCCTGAAGTCGTCGGGGCCTTCGCTGGGCATCAGGGTGACCGCGGCCACGTTCTCCTGGTCGCCGAAGACCATGGAGCCGGACTGCTGGATGCCGGTGGCGAATTTGCCGTGACTTGCCAGGACAATACCTACCATCACATAACCTCCTAAAATTATCCTTGTCGTTTACATGTACAAAAACCTTCATGAACTATAGCTTACGAAGGCACGCGGAACGGCGAGGTCGAGCTTTTTTTCCGCCATAGGTGATGAGCGGTTTTTTCTATTGCGTTTTCATGATAATGACGATATAATGACGAATTTCCTTTTTTTCAGAATACTATCAGGACTCAAAAATTTGTCTATAAATTAGAATCATCCTCACTTAGAGCAGCTGGTTTTGCACAATCTGATTGGTTTTTCTTATACCGTTCGTTGATATTTCAGTTTATGGATTGTTATTCCAATCCATTTCTGATGTAAAGCTGAATAGCATCTGGGCAACCGGATGCAATCCAGTGCTGAGAGTCCACTTTTTTTCACAGTTGTCCCATTAATGGGAAACGCCCCATGGTGCCTATAGGGGACACCATGAGGCGTTGAACTGAAATCGAAAATTGTAAAACCTACTCGGACAGGTCCTCCCCTGCGCGCTCCAATTCGTGCCCAAGTCGGGTGAAGGGGACGTAGCCGTCGGCGGTCACGACGCCGGTGTCCTCGATGCGGACGCCGAACTCGCCGGGAAGGTAGATGCCCGGCTCGATGGTGACCACCGAGCCCTCGGGGACAGGCTCCTCCCAGCGGAGGCTGAAGTTGGGATCCTCATGGATCTCCACGCCCACGCCGTGACCCAGGCCATGGCCGAAGTAGTCGCCGTAGCCGGCGTCGGCAATGACCTTCTGAGCGATGCGGTGGATGTCGGCGCCGATGACGCCCGCCTTGACGGCGGCCGCGGCCTTTTCGTGGGCGCGGCGCACGACGTCGTAGACCTCGCGCTGCTTCTCGGTGGGCTCCCCCACCACGAGGGTGCGCGTCATGTCGGCGTGGTAGTCGTGGTAGAGGGCGCCGAAGTCCATGGTCACGAAGTCGCCCTCGCGGACCCGGTACTCGCCGGGCTGGGCGTGGGGGTTTGCCCCCTGGGGCCCGGCCGCCACGATGGAGGCGAACGAGACGGCCTCGGCGCCGTGCTCGAACATGGAGCGCTCAAGCTCAGCGCGAATCTCGAGCTCGCTCATGCCGGGGCGCACGTAGGAGCGGATGTGCTCCCAGGCGGCGTCCGTGATCTCTTGGGCGCGGCGCAGCAACGCGAGCTCCTCGTCGTCCTTGACCATGCGCAGGCGGGAGATGGCCCCATGGAGGCGGGGCATGAGGCACGCCCACGAGGCATGGTCCAGCTCGCAGGCCAGCGCGTCGACGAAGCCGACTGCCACGGTGTCCTCGACAGCCACGGTGCGGGCGCGGGCACCGGCCAGGGCCCGGGCAGTCCAAGCGGGGTGGGACACCGGCTCCATGTCGAGAGCCCACGGCCCGTTCGCGCCCAGGCGCTCCACAAAGGTGTTGTAGTAGCGGGAGTCGGTGTGCAGAAGCAGCTTGTCGGCGGTCACCACCGCAGTGTGGGCCACCTCGTCGTCAAAGGTGCGCTCCGCGCCCGTGAGCCACCGCAGGTCGGCGTTGTTCCTGAGCACCACCGCGTCGTAGCCGCGCTCCTCCATGAGGGCGCGCAGGCGCGCGACCCTTCCGTTTGCTGCCCCTGCCATAAGAAACTTCCCCTTTCGTCTAGGCCCGTTGCCGGGCCGGCTCACAGGACCGAGCGCGCCGCACACCAGGCGGCCATGTGCTCGGCGAGCACCTCGTCTTCCACGGCGGCCATGCGCACGCGTCCCACGGCATGGGGCATGGCCACCATGGCGCGGTTCGTGCGGGCGAGCTCCTCCTCGCGGAAGGCGCGCCCCAACTCCTTCGGGTCGAGCTTGCAGGCCACCTCGCCAACGGAGAGGCGGTCGAGCAGCGCGTCTTGGGCAAAGACGAGGTCCACGTCGCCGTCGGCGGCGCCCACGGCAAGCCTTGCCGCAAAGCGCATGCCCTCGCCGAGGCGCAGCCCCCAGCCCACCTTGGGAAGGAAGCGCCCCAGGGCCCGCGCGAACGTCTCGCCGTAGGAAAGCGACCGGCGCACGGCCACCGAGGTGGACGCATGGACGCGGCCCACGCCTCGGGCGGCATCCAAGGCCTGGCGGCCGATCTGCTCCACGTCGCCTGCCGCGATGGCCTCGGACCTCATGACGAGCGTGTTGAAGGCGTCGCGCGACTCGCACACGGCGGCGGCGACCATGGCGGCGCGGCCGGCGAGGTTGCCCGGCGTGAGGCGGTCGATGTCCATCGCGGCCGGCTCGCCGTAGCACAGGGCCATGCGGCAGCGGGCCGACACCATGGCCGACCTGCCGTCACAAGACAGCGCCATGGGCAAGGCCGGGCAGAGCACGAGGGCGTCGAGGGAGAGCGGGACGGCCGCAAGGGGCGTTCCTTCGCACCAGGTGGTTGCAGCGAAGGAGGCAACCGAGAGCGCCCGGCGATGTCCGATAGCCACGATGGCGTCCGACGACGTCACGCCGGCCTCGCCAAGCTCGGCCCAAAGCCTGGGAAGAAGGGAGGCGTCACAAGCGTCGCAGGGCAGGTCGCCCAGGCGCTTCACGAGAAAGCCAACGTCGGTCACAAGGCGGCGCAGAGACTCCACGAGCTCGGCGTCTGTGCCCTCTTCCACGAGGAAGGCGGCCGTGCCCGTGCGCCCGCAGCACACCCGAAGGTCGCGGCCAAAGCGCTCGAGCACGCCATCGCCCAGGCGCACGTCGCAGGAGGCGCCGTTGGCCGAGACCGTCTGGCGCGCAGGCGCCATGGTCTTCGCCACCTGTTCGGGCACGGCCTCAGGTCTAGGCGCTGTCTCGTCGTTTGCGGTCTGGTCGCTCACAGCAGTCCCTCCTCCCACAGCAGGGCGCCGCATTCGCAGGCCACCTGCTCGAACGTCTTTCCGGTGATGACCACGCGATAGTCGCACACGCGCTCGTAGAGCGGGCGGCGCAGCTCGTAGCACTCGGCCGCGTGGGTAAGATCCACAAGGTCCGGCCTGCGCCGCATAGAGCGCATCTGCGCCAGAGAGTCCTCGAAGGTGCCGTCGAGAAACACCACGCGCCCGAGCTCGTGCAAAAGACGGCGGTTGCGGGGGCTCTCGACGATTCCGCCGCCGCATGACACAAGAAGGGACTTCTCGGCCTTGAGCGACTCGAGGACGTCGGCCTCCGCATCGCGAAAGGCGGCCTCCCCTTGGGAGTGCCACAGAGCGGGCAGCGATCCATGGAGACGCCGCTCCACGAGGCGGTCGGTGTCCACGAAGCACCGGTGGAACATATGGCCGAGGTTGCGGGCCACGGTGGACTTGCCCGCCCCGGAGAAGCCGACAAAGAGCACGTGGTCGCAGTCGTCGTGCACGACAAGCCCGTCCGACGCCATGGTCCTGCCCTCCTCCCCCCTCGCGGCCGCAATCATCAAAACGATACTATCACCGGGCAGAAGGCGCAGAGGAAGGCGACGGCCGCGCCGGCAAGGCAGGCCCAGGGCCCCACGGCAAACGTCGGCTGGCGGCGCAGGAAGGCCACGACGGCGCCCAGGAGAAGGCCCGCGGCCATGGCAAGGGCGGCCGGCCCCCAGCCCAAAAGCAGGGCCCAGCACCCGAACAGCTTCACGTCGCCCATGCCGAGCATTCCATGGCCCAGCCGGCGGGCGCCCAGCTCGACCGCCGCTGCGACGGCTGTGGCCGCAAGCGCCCCGGCCACCAAGGGGCCCGGTGCCGGCAGGGTGCCGCAAAGGGCGACAAGCCATGGGTCGCATGGAGCGAAAGGGGCGCCGGCAAAGCGTGTGGCCTGAAACGCCAAGGCACAGACGGCCATGGCGGCAAGGGCGACGTTGGGAAGCCTGCGCTCGCGGGCGTCCGTCACCGACGCCCAGAAGGCAAGGGCGAGAAAGACGGCCACGGATGCCTAGGAGCCGTTCTCGGTATAGGCGGGGTCTCCCGAGGCCGCCTTCTCGAAGAGGCGGAACACTCGGGTGTACCAAAGTTCTTTGGAGGACTGGGCGTCCACGAGGATGGGGCGCACGCCGGCAAGGTTGGCCGAGGCGACGTCCGTGAACACCTGGTCGCCCACGAGCACGGTCTGCTCCGCAGGCACGCCCGCGGCCTCGCAGGCCGCCCAAAGGGCGAACGGGGCCGGCTTCATGGCGTGGTCGATCTTGTTTACCCCCAGCTCCGCCGCGCTGGCGGCCACTTGGGAGCTGTGGAAGTTGTTGGAGACGAGGCAGAGGGCCAGGCCGGCCGCACGGGCCCGCTCGAACCAGCGCACGACCTCTGCCGGAGGCCTCTCGGCGTCCCCGGGCACACAGGTGTTGTCGCGGTCCAGGAGCACAAGGCGGACGCCCTCGTCTGCAATCCTTTCCACAGGGATGTCGGCCACGCTGCGATAGCGCTCCTGCGGCCTGAAAAGGGCCATGCCCTTGGCGCGCCCGCTCACGACTGGTCCCGCTTTGCCTGGTCGATGGCGGCCATGTGCTCGTCGTAGGTGCGCGAGAACGTGTGGTTGGAGTAGGAGCCGTTCTCGATGATGAGGAAGTAGAGGTAGTCGGTGGCCTGGGGATGGAGGGCCGCGTTGATGCACTCGATGGACGGCGTGCAGATGGGCGTGGGCGGAAGGCCGCGGTTGAGGTAGGTGTTATAGGGCGACTCCTGCTTGAGGTCGTCGGCGCTCACCTCTCCCCCGGTCACGTAGCCCATGGTTGCGTCGGACTGCAGGGGCATGCCGTCGCGCATGCGGTTGTAGAACACCGATGAGACGAGCGGGCGGTCCTGCTCGGTGACGGCCTCGCGCTCGATGACCGAGGCGAGGATGAGCACGTTGTAGTCGTTGAAGTCGACGCCGTAGGCGCTCTTGAGGGCCGCCTCGCCGGCCTGCCAGTCCACCGATGCGGTGGCGGTGCCGTAGCGGTCGAGCATGGCGCGGATCACGGCGTCGGCCGAGACCTGTTTGCCCGAGAAGTCGTAGGTGGAGGCCCAGAGGAAGCCCTCGAGGGAGTCGTCGGCCGCCTGGGACAAGAACGGGTAGTCGGAGGCGTAGTTGGAGGCCTTGGCCTGGGAGAGGAACTCGTCCGCAGGAATGCCGAGGGCGTCGGCCACGCAGGCTGCCGTCTTGGCCACGGTGAGGCCCTCGGGGACCGTGACGCGGTTGGACGTGGTGTTGGGACCCTTGGCCAGCTGGGCCACGATGTCGTCCACCGAGGTTCCGGCAGCGAAGCGGTACGTGCCGGGCTTGAGCGACTGGCCGGCGTCCCGGGCCATGACGGCCCGGGTGAACGTGGCGCCGTCCTTCACAAGGCCCGCGTCCACGAGCGACTGGGCAATGGCGTCGGTGCCGGCGCCCTCGGGCACCTGGATCTCGATGTCGCCCGAGGCAGAGGCGGGGGCCTGAGGAGCGTCCGGCGCCGGCTGGGAGGCGCAGCTGGAGACCACGAAGCAGGCGATGGCGATGGCCGCCACGGCCACCGCGCCGGCAATGACAAGGGGAAGGCGGGAGGCGCCTTGGGGCAGGCGCGGCCCCTGTGGCACGGAGCCACGGGAGCGGGTCTTTGCCTGGGTGCGCTCGGAAACCCGTCGCGTGGTGGCGCCGACGGACACCCGAGACGCAGGGACGCGACCGCCGTCGCGCCGCGCAGAGGAGGCCCGGGCGCCGGTTTGGGGCCGAGGCGCTGCGTGGCGCCCCCGGGAGCTGCCGGCACAAGACGTCTCGGCGCCGCGACGGGCCTGGCTGCGGCCGTGACGGGGCGCAGGGCCTGAGCCCCGAGGGGTCCTTGGGTCTGCCATGGGTTCCTAACTCCTCTGTGGCCGCGCGTCGAGGAACGCCTGGAGAAAGAGCGACGCAGCGACCATGTCCACTTTGCCTCGCATGGACCGCTCATCCATGCCTTGGGCCCTCAAGATACGCTTGGCCTCGGCGCTGGAGAGGCGCTCGTCCACGAATTCCAGAGGAAGAGCGCAGGCCCGGGCGATGGCCTTTGCCTGGGCCATGACCCTCTCTGCCTGGGGGCCGTCCTGGCCCGCCATGGTCTTGGGGCGCCCGCACACAAGCACGTCCGGCTCATGGTCCTCGAGGACGCGGCGGAACGTCTTGGCTCCGGAAAGGACCTCGGCGGCGGGGAGCACGCACACCGGAAAGGCGACGGCGCCCGAAGCGTCGGACGCCGCCACGCCGATTCGGCGCTCCCCTATATCGAGGGCGAGATAGCGCACTTAGGCTTCCTTGGCCATGCGGGCGCGGACGGCCGCAATGGCGTCGGCGATGACCGCAGGGCCGGGAAGGCCGCCCTGGGCCATGGCCGGCTTGCCGCCGCCCCGGCCGCCGAAGGCTCCCGTGACGGACTTCACCAGGTTGCCGGCGTCAAACCCGGCCTCCACGGCCTCCTTGGTGCCGGCGGCCAAAATGGACACCTTGTTCTCGTCGGACAAGGAGACGAGGAAGCAGGCCACGGGGCCCTTGGCCTGCTCGCGCAGGGTGTCCCAGACGCCGCGCAGGTCGCGGGCATCACGGCCGTCCATGCGCGCCACCACGGCACGGTAGCCGTCGCACTGCAGGGCGGCGTCTAGAGCATCCACCGCCGCGTTGGAGCCCGCGCCGGAAAGGGCACGCTTGAGCTTGGCCTTGAGGTCGCGCTCGCGGGCGATCATGTCGTCAACGGCGCCTGCCACAGACACCGGGCGGCTCTTGAGCGCGGCCGCGGCGGCGCTAAGGGCATCCAGGCGGCTGTTCACGAACTGTAGGGCGCCCAAAGACGTCACGGCCTCGATGCGGCGCGCGGCGCTGCCCACGGAGCTCTCGGAGACGATCTTGAAGATGCCCAGCTCGGCGGTGTTGGAGGCGTGAAGACCGCCACAGAGCTCCGCGGAGAAGGGGCGCTCCCCCTCGCCGGCGCGCACCACGCGCACCTCGTCGCCGTACTTCTCGCCGAAAAGCGCCACCGCGCCTGAGGCCTTGGCGTCCTCCAGGCTCATGAGCTCGGTGGTCACCGGGAGCGCCAAGAAGATCTGCTCGTTCACGAGGTCCTCGATCTGGGCGATCTGGGCCTGGGTCAGGGCCTCGAAATGCGTGAAGTCGAAGCGCAGGCGGTCGGGGGCCACAAGCGAGCCGGCCTGGTGCACGTGGTCGCCGAGCACCTGCTTGAGGGCGGCGTCCAGAAGATGCGTGGCCGTGTGGTTGCGGCGCACGAGCTCGCGGCGGCGCTCGTCCACCTCGGCGGTGACGATGTCGCCCACGCGCACGAAGCCGCCGCGCACACAGCCCACATGGGCCACAAGGCCGTCGTGGGACACGGTGTCTTCCACGTCCATGCGGAACTCGATGCCGGAGAGCTCGCCGGTGTCGCCCACCTCGCCGCCCATCTCGGCGTAGAACGGCGTGCGGTCGAGGACCACCTCCACCGTATCGCCGGTCTCGGCGCGCATGACGCTCTCGCCGTCGCGCACGATGGACAAAACGGTGCAGCCGCGCAGCTCGCTCTCGTCGTAACCGCGAAACTCGGTGGCGTCCACGGAGTCGGACAGGGCCGTCCACACGTCCACCTGGCTCCAGGCGTCGGCGTCGGTGGCGCCGGCGGCACGGGCGCGGGAGCGCTGGGCCTCCATGTCGGCGTCGAAGGCGGCCTGGTCCACGTCATGGCCGGCGCCAAGGGCGATCTCGCGGGTGAGGTCCACCGGGAAGCCGTAGGTGTCGTGGAGCGTGAAGGCCACATGGCCCGAGAGCTGCTCGCCCTCGGCCAGCTTGGCAAGCTCCTCGTCCAAGTAGATGCGGCCGGTCTCGATGACCGAGGAGAAGCGTGCCTCCTCGGCGCGCACGGTGCCCTCGATGAGAGCGGCGTTCTCCACGATCTCGGGGTAGGTGTCGCCCATGAGGCGCGTCACCTCGGCCACGTAATCGCACAGGAAGGCGTCCTCGATGCCCAACAGGCGGCCGTGGAACACGGCGCGGCGCAGAAGGCGGCGCAAAACGTAGCCGCGGCCCTCGTTGGAGGGCAGGATGCCGTCACCGATCATGAACGTGACGGCGCGGGAGTGGTCGGCGATGATGCGCAGCGAGACGTCCTTGGCAAACTCCTTGCCGTAGGTGGCGCCGGAGAGGCGCTCGCCGAGCTCGATGAGGCTCCACAGGATGTCGCCGTCGTAGTTGGACGACTTGTGCTGCATGATGGCGGCCATGCGCTCGAGGCCCATGCCGGTGTCCACGTTCTGGTGCGGCAGGTCGACGAGCGTGCCGTCCTCCTGGCGGTCGTACTGGGTGAACACGAGGTTCCAGAACTCCAGGAAGCGGTCGCAGTCGCAGCCGGGGGCGCAGTCCGGCGAGCCGCAGCCGTGCTCCTCCCCTTGGTCGAAGTAGATCTCGGAGCACGGGCCGCAGGGGCCGGTGGGGCCGGCGGCCCAGAAGTTGTCGTCGGCGCCCAGGCGCGAGATGTGGCTGGGGTCCACGCCCAAAGACTCCCAGATCTGGGCGCAGTCGTCATCATCGGTGAAGACCGTGAAGTAGAGGCGGTCGAGCGGCAGGTGCAGGTGGTTGACGATGTAGTCGAACGCCCACTCGCAGGCCTGGCGCTTGGAGTAGCCGCCAAAGGCGAAGTTGCCCAGCATCTCAAAGAAGGAGAGGTGCCTGCCATCGAGGCCGATGGCGTCGATGTCGTTGGTGCGCAGGCACTTCTGGCACGAGGTGGCGCCGATGCCGTCCTTGAGGGTCTTGGTGCCCAGGTAGTACTGCTTGAACTGGTTCATGCCCGCATTGGCCAGAAGCAGCGACGGATCGTCGGGGACCAGCGACGAGGAAGCAAAGCGCTTGCACCCGTGGGCCTCGAAGAAGTCCAAGAACGAGGAGCGGATCTGGGCGGTGGTCATGGTCGGATAGTCAAGTTCAGCCACGGGGCTTCTCCTTTACAGGCTGGTCGCGTACTGCAGGCATTCTAGCGCTTGTCCGTGTCCTCGTCGGGACCCTGGACGTTGTCGGGCGCGGGCCCATGGCCCTTGGGGCCGCGCCGGGCGCCCTGGCGGTCGAGCAGGCCGGCCGCCTCGGCCGCGCGGCGCCGGATAACCTGGGTCACGTCGGGCTTGGGGTCGGGGCCTCCCTCGGCCGTGACGTCGGGGCCCACGGGGTCGGGCACAAGGCGGCTCGTGGCAAAGAAATGGTCGTCATCGAGCGCGTCGCAGGAGGGGGCGGGGCTGCCGTCTGCATGGCGGTACGGCGTACCCTGAAAGAGCGCGCCGTTGCGGGACACGAGCTGGCGGCCCGTGCGGGTCTCGAAGTAGTAGATGAACACGCCCTTGATGGCCGCGCTCACCGGGATGGAGATGGCCATGCCCACGGCGCCGCCCAAGCTCGAGCCCACCACGATGGCCAAGAGCGAGAGGGCCGGGTGGACCTGCACGGCGGAGCGCATGACGACGGGGCTCACTACGTTGTCGGTGACGTTCTCCGCCACGATGCCGGCCACGAGCGTCCAGAAGGCGCAGACCGGGCTCACGAACAGGGCCGTGACCGTGGCGACGGCGGCGCTGATCCACGGGCCCACGACGGGCACGAAGTGGAGCAGGCCCGTGAGGATGCCCATCAACGGGGCGTAGGGCTGGCCCACGATGGAAAAGCCGATAAAGGCGAGGGTGCCGCCCACGATGGAAGTGATGACGATGCCGCGCATGTAACCGCCCATGGAGCGGCTGACCACGGCAAAAAGGAGCATGAGGTCGTCCTGGTGCTCGGGGCCGGCAATGACGGCGAGCTCACGTACGATCTTGGGGTAGTCGCGGGCCAGCCAGTAGGCCAGAACGAGGCCGAGGAAGAACATGAACATGACATTCACCATGTTCATGAGGTTGGGCAAAAGGCCGCTGGAGACCTGGCTCGCCATGTCGGTGGCAAAGCGCGACCCCATGGTGGAGAGGCCGTCCAAAAGGCCCGTCATGTTCTGCTGGAGGTCGGCCGTGCTGGCGCTGCCGTAGCGCTCAAAGAGGGACCGCACCCACTCCTGCATCTCGCGGAAGTAGCCGGGAACGCGCTCGAGGAGCGTGGAGAGCTGCTCGGTGAAGGCCGGGCCCAAAACAGACACCACGGCAACGGCCACGCCCAGCACGAAGACGAGGGCGAGGATGGCGCCGAGGGCCCGGCCCATGCCCTTGCCCTCGAGCCAGTTGACGATGGGGCTGCAGATGAAGCCCACGATGATGCCCACAGCGAGGAACTCGATGGCCGGCGCCAAATAGCCCAGGCCCCAGACCGCGAAGATGAAGACGAGGATGAAGCCGATGGCCGTCCACACGCGCACGAAGCGCAGGCGCACGTCCGCAGAGGCCTCGGCCTGTTTGTTGGGCGAAAGGTCGGCCATGCTATCCCATCAGCCCCTCGGGGTCGATGCGGTCCTGGACCTTCTTGAGTGTGCGGCGCAAGAAGCGCGACACCTGCACCTGGCTCACGCCCAGTCGCTTGGCGATCTCAACCTGGGTGAGGCCGTCCTGGAAGCGCATCTGGAGCACCTCCTGCTCCCGCGGGGAGAAGGTACTGATGGTGTCCTCGATGACCATGCGGTCGTCGGAAGCGAGCAGATCCTTGTCCTCGGTGGCGTAGTGGTCGATGACCGAGGGGGCGTCCTGGTCGCCGGAGCCGCCGCCCTCCAGGGGCACCGAGCTGTAGGCGCTCGACGACTCCATGGCCTCAAGGACCTCGTCCACGGTGACGCCGAGGTGCGCGGCGATCTCGTCCACGGAGGGCGATCGCTGGAGGTCTTTGGTGAGCTCGTCGGTGGCCTGGTTGACCTTGGCCGAGAGCTCCTGGAGGCGCCTGGGGACGCGCACCGACCAGCCCTTGTCGCGGAAGTGACGCTTGATCTCGCCCATGATGGTGGGCGTGGCGTACGTGGTGAACTCCAGGCCGCGCTCCGGCTCGAAGCGGTCGATGGCCTTGATAAGGCCGATGGTGCCCACCTGGATGAGGTCGTCGAGAGACTCGCCGCGGTTCTTGAACTTGGACGCGAGGAAGCGCACGAGGTTGAGATGGCTCACGATGAGCTGCTCGCGGGCGTCCTCGTCGCCTTCGTCTTTGTAAAGGGCGAAAAGCTCCCGGGTGCGCTCCTTGTCCCACGCCAGCTTGCCTCTGCCGGCGCCGGCGGACATGCGGCGGGCGTGGACGCCAGAAGTGCGGGAGACCTGGGGCCTGGACTCGCTCACTCGGCCCCTCCCATCTTCTTGAGGACGGTAAGGCGCGTGTGCTCGTCGTCGATGGAGTACTCGTCGGTGACCGAGCCCAGGATGAGCTGGGCGTAGTCGAACGAGCCGTCCTCGTAGGCGTCCTCGACGTTTTGCTGGGAGCCGAGGGAGAACGTCATCTGGATCTGCGACTCGTCGATGGCAAAGAGGATGTCGCAGGCATCCTGGTCGGTGGCGCAGGCGTAGACGAAGCCCTCCTCGGCGGCCATGCGCACGTCCTCGACGTCGTCGATGGACAGGCCGCAGACCACGGCCAGGTTGGCGGCCAACATGCGCACCGAGCGGGCGAATTCCGCCGCAGCGGGGGTCTTGAGCTCGACGATCTTGCTTTCCATGGGTGCTTCCCCACTTCCTACTCGTTGTCCGTGTCTGCAGGGGTTGCGGCGGGATAGGTGAAGTACCCGCTGTCGGAAGAGACGGTCTCCACCTCAGGCGCGGCCGCGTCGATGGCGGCCGCCTCGGCGTGGGGCAAAGGACGCGCCTCGGCGGCGCCGTCCTTGCCGGTGAGCTTGCTGACGGCCTTGTTCGCCGCGGCGGCGGCCTTGTCGACGACGCCGGTCACGGCGGTCGTGGCGTCGGAGGCGGCGCCGGTGAGGGTGCCCACGTCCGACAGGATGGTGTTCACCTGGAGAAGATCGAGCGAGAGGGCGTCCACGGTGGTCTCCACCTTGCCGAGGAGGGGCTTGACCTCCTGGATGGAGGGGCCGAGGTCGTCGACGGCCTTGTTGACGTTTTTGATGGTGCCCTGCAGCTCGTCGACGGTACCGTCGACCTTGTCCACGAGGCCGTCGACCTTGCCGCGCACCTTGCGCAGGGTAAGGGCCACCTCGACGCCCACCCAGACGAAGGCGGCGATGAGGACGACGAGCGCGACAACTATCCAAATGTTCATGGCGTTCCCTTTCGGTGGGGCGCCGGTCGCGGCCGGGCCCTCTCACTTGCGATGGTTTGCATTCTACCCATCTGAGGGCGCCGGCCCACCGGTGCGGTCGGCAGCGACGGCCTCTCGCCGCCACGCTTCCCATCCCCTTTCGGATGCGCGCCAGAAGGCGCCGGCGGAGATTCCCTCGGGAAGATAGCGCTGGGGCACCCAGCCCGACGGGAAGGAGTGCGGGTAGAGGTAGGGCCCGTAGGAGTCGGACCCCGGGCGGTGGCGGTCGCGCAGGTGGGCGGGCACCTCCCGGCGCGGCCCATGGCGCACCTCCGCCAGCGCGGCGTCGATGCCCGCCTCGCAGGCGTTGGACTTGGGCGCCAGCGCCAGGTAGGTGGCAGCCTGCGCAAGGTTGATGCGGCACTCCGGGTAGCCGATGACCTCGGCCGCCTTGAACGCGGCCTCGGCCACGAGAAGCGCCTGGGGGTCGGCGTTGCCGATGTCCTCCGAGGCGCAGATGAGGATGCGCCGCGCGATGAAGCGAGGATCCTCTCCCCCGTCGATCATGCGGGCGAGCCAGTAGAGTGCTGCGTCGGGGTCGCTTCCGCGCATGGACTTGATGAAGGCCGACACCACGTCGTAGTGCATGTCGCCCGCCTTGTCGTAGGGCAGCCCGCGGCGGGGGTTCGCCTCCTCCACCTCGGCGAGGGTGATGGCATAGGGGCCGTCCCTGGGCACCGAGTCGGGCACCGCGCCGTCGGGGCTTGCCAGCTGGGCTGCCAGCTCGAGCGAAGTGAGCGCCGCCCGGCCGTCGCCGCCCGCCAGAGACACGATGGCGGACCGGGCGTCGGCATCCAGGGAGAAGCAGCCCCCAAGGCCGCGGTCGCTCTCCAGCGCGCGGTCCACGAGCTCGCCCACCGAGTCGTCGTCCAGGGCCACGAGCTCCACCACGCGGCTGCGGGAGAGCAGGGCCGAGTTGACCTCGAAGTAAGGATTCTCGGTGGTGGCGCCCACGAGCACCACCACGCGGTCCTCGACGGCGTGGAGCAGCGCGTCTTGCTGGCTGCGGTTGAAGCGGTGGATCTCGTCCACGAACAGGATGGTGCGCCTGCCGTCGGACAGGAGACGATGCTCGGCGGCCTCCACCTCGCGACGCAGGTCCTTGACGGTGCCGGTGATGGCGGACACCTCCACGAACTCGGCCCGCGTGACGTTGGCCACGATGCGGGCCAACGTGGTCTTGCCCGTGCCCGCCGGGCCGTAAAGGATCACCGAGGAGAGCACGTCGTGCTCGATGGCGCGACGCAGCCACGAGCCGGGGCCCACAGCCTGGGGCTGGCCCACGAACTGGTCAAGCGTGTGGGGGCGCATGCGGGCGGCCAAGGGTGCAAACCGGGCCTTGGCTTGCCGTTCCCGTTGGGAAAAGAGAGTATCCATGGGAATCATTGTAAGGTCGTCGAAACCGACGTTGGCCATACTGGGCCAAACCCACGAACTGAACGGAGGGACCATGGACACGCCACCGGCAAACGAGCGCCGCCCCCTCATCGGCGTCTGCGGCCGCCCCGACGAGACGGGCGAGTACCTCATCATCTTCAAGAACTACGCCGACCGCATCTTCGAGGCCGGCGGCCTGCCCGTGGGCCTTCCGGCACACGCCGGGGCAGAGGCCTTCGCGCGCGAGCTCGCCGAGCGCTTCGACGGCATCGTGTTCACCGGCGGCTGCGACATCGACGGTGCAAGCTTTGGAGGTGCGGCCTACGACGACGCGAGCCACCACCCCCTCGGCGAGACGATGCCCGTGCGTGACGTCTTCGAGGGGGCGCTCGTCCACGCCTGTTGGGAGGCCGACGTGCCGTGCCTCGGCGTGTGCCGCGGACTGCAGGTCATGAACGTGGCCATGGGAGGCAGGCTCGTGCGCGATGTGAGCGAGCAGGCCTGGTCCGAGGCGGCCCATATCGGCAGGCACCTTCAGGAAGAGCCCTTCGACTGCCCCAGCCACGACGTGCTCATCGAGCCCAACAGCGCCCTGGCCGACATCCTCGGCTGCCTTGAGGCCCGGGTGAACTCCATTCACCACCTGGCCATCTCCGAGGTGCCCGCCGGCGGCCACGTCGTGGCCCGCGCCCTCGACGGCACGCCCGAGGCCATCGACTTTTGCGACCGCACGTTCTTCATGGGCGTGCAGTGGCACCCCGAGATCATGGGCACCCAGCCGGAGCTCTTCTCGGCCTTTGTGGGGGCGGCCGACAACCGCCGCAGGCACATGGGCCGCTAGGCCGGGCCCAGCTCGGCCTTAGCCAGCAAGCATCAAGGCCACGGCCACAAAGGCGCTGACGACGCCCACGAGCGACTCGCCGCCGAGCAGGCCCGAGGCCGCCGCCTGCCAGCGCGCCTCGCGGGCGGCCTTGGCCTCGGGGGCGTCGCCTTTGTGGCGGCGCTCCACGACGATGCGGACGACGGCGCCCAGGCCTGCGGAAGCGCTCATGTAGAACGGCAGGTAGACGCCCAGGCCGAGGGTCATGACCGGGAGCTTGAGCAGCGCCATGACAAAACCTGCGGCAAGGGCCCCAAAGAACACGCCCACATGAGGGATGCCGCCCGCCATGGTGGCCACGACGGAGGCCTGCGCGGCCACGAATGTCTCGGGGCCGGCGGCGGCAGGGCCGAAGGCGTCGGTGCCATAGGCGCCGGCCAGCGCCATAAGCATGAGCGAGGCCACGACGGCGCCCACAAGGCCCCCTATGACCATGCCGGAGAACTGGTCGCGCGGGTCTGTGTCGAGCGCGTCGCCGGCCTTGAGATCGTTCATGACGTCGCCCACGATGCCGCAGGCCACGGCCACGACGGCAGCGCCCAGAAACAGCGCCTCCATGGACAGGCCCGCGACTGCGATGCGCACGAGCAAAAGCACGAGCACGCCAAAGATCTCCATGGGGTTGACGCCCATGGTGCCCGTGAGCCACGCCGAGAGGTATACCGAGAACCACGCGCCAAGGATGACTATGACCGACGCCACCACGCCGAGGTCGAGCGCCACGCAGACGACCACGGCGACGACGGCCATCGCGAGGGCGACGGCCGAGCGGGGAACGGCAAGGCGCCGGCGCTCCTCGGCGGCGTCGGTGGCGGGCCTTTCAACCGGAGCGCCCGAGAGGCGCGCCTTCACGACAGGGGCCAGGCCCGAGACCACGGCACCTGCGCCCACGCCGAGCATGAGGCCGAGGCCGAGGCTCGTTTGGATCGACGGGGCATCGGCGGCCGCAATGACGCCTGCAGCAGGCAGGACCCCCGCCACCACGATCGAGCCGATGACGGCGCCGGCGAACCACACGAGGGCAGGCACCACGCCCACGACAAAGCCCATGGCCGCCATCATCGGCGAGTTGTACACGCCCAGGGTGACACCGGGAATGACGCCGCCGAAGCCGAGGACGGAGGGAAGGGCCCCCAGGTTGTCGCGCACGAACGCGTAGACGGCGGCCAGCCCCATGGAGCCAAAGAGCACCGGGGCGTCCTTGCCGCGGGAGTCGTCGCAGGCGCGCAGGGTGTCGGCGGCCGAGAGGCCGATGGGGTAGGCAAGGCGTCGCTCGCGGATGAAGTAGGGCTGGAGCGCCGCCGAGGCCACAAGGCCCAAGACGGTGCCGGACAAAGCGCAGAGCAGCACCTGCGGAAAGGTCACTTGGTACTGCGGGCCCAGCATCCACAGCCCCGGCAGCGTGAAGGCCAGGCCGCCGGCCACCATGGCGCCGGCGCTCATGGCCGCGTGGCACACGTTGGCCTCGTGGAGGTCGCGGCTGCCGAGCGCCCGGAGGGTCACCACGGACGCCAGGGCAGCGAAGACGATGGGCCACGGCAGCGCGCCCATCTTGAGGGCGATGAACATGGAGCTCGCCGTGAGCACGGCGCTGCCCACCGACCCTATGACGACGGCGCGGGCCGTGAGGGCACGCCCCTGTCCGGGCTTTCCTGCGCTTTGGCCCATGGTCTCTCCTTCGGGTCGCGGATGCATGGGTTGCGCGGGACATGGTAACTGAAAACAAGGAACAAAAGGCGGGGAAGGAACTGATGTGCAGCCTTAGGACAGCCCATCAAAATAATTATGTTGAGGGAACACCTTGGAGGCGCCGGGGTCGATGCGCTCGGCCAGGGCCATGAAGTAGTCGTCGGTCATGGAGGCCACGTAGTCGGCCGCCGTCTGCACGGGGTCGGCCTCCCAGTCGTAGCTCCTGCCGTAATGGGCGAGGTCAGCCTCCAAGGGCTCCACATGGTGTACGAACACGGGCGTCTTGCGCCGGTCGTGGACCAGGTCGTCGAGGGCGGAGTCAAAGACGAGCTCGAACAGCTCCGCCACGTCGTGGCTCGTGGCGCCGTTTATCTCCGTGGTGTGGTAGATGCGCTCGTAGTTCTCCCGCTTGGCGCGCCGGAGCTCGGCAAAGCCCTCCTCGCTCATGGAGATGGCCCCCTGGCCGAGGCTCGACTCCACGATGTCGGAGATGAAGGCGTCCAGCGCCCAGCTGTTGTAGGCGCCGCCCAGGCCGTCTGCGAAGGAGTCGGGGTCCACGTGCCCGGCGCGGATGGCGTCCTGGCGGTCCTTGCCCACATAGGCCACGATGTCTGCCACGCGCACGACGCAGCCCTCGAGCGTCATGGGCCTCAGGCGGCCTGCGGCCCGCTCGCCGTCGGTGGCGCAGGCCGCGAGCTCGGCGTCGAACTCCGCAAAGCTCGAGAGGCCGGACGTGGCAAAACGGGGAAGCTCGCACTCGCCGTTGTGGCAGAGAATCCCGTCGAGGGTCTGAAGGCACAGGTTGCGCCCATAGAGGGTGTCGAGCACACGCACGGAGTGCACGTTGTGGAAGAAGCGCTTGTTGGCCCGGCGGGCGAGAATGGCGTCCAAGAAGCGCTCCCCCGCATGGCCGAACGGGGTGTGCCCGATGTCGTGGCCGAGGGCGATGGCCTCGACGAGGTCGCAGTTGAGGCCGAGGGCCCGGCCTATGTCGCGGGCCACGCGGCTCACCAGCTGCACATGGAGGCCTCGCCGGGAAAGGTCCTCATCGGCGATGAAGCTGAAGACCTGGGTCTTTCCCGCCAGGCGGTTGTAGGCGGGCAGGTGCATGACCTTCTCGGCGTCGCGCATGAAGGCGGGGCGCAGG
Organism: Atopobiaceae bacterium 24-176; assembly: GCA_041225335.1. Taxonomy (GTDB): domain Bacteria; phylum Actinomycetota; class Coriobacteriia; order Coriobacteriales; family Atopobiaceae; genus Granulimonas. The sequence continues at coordinate 234,696 of JBCLSF010000002.1, forward strand.
GCCGTGGCCACGTCGCGGGGCTCGTCAACGCGGCGCACGGCGGCGGAGTTTGGCGTCGCCCACGGGCTGCAGGCGCCCCGGGCGGCGTTCTCGGCCACCTGGGCCCGCGCCGCAGGCGAAAGGCCCTGTGCCAGGCCGGGCGCCAGCGGGTTCTGCGCACCCTGGCGCTCTCGGGGCCTCATGGGCGCCCCTTGGAGCGGTCCACGAAGCAGCCCATGTTGAGGCGGCTCGTCTGCTCGCCGATGGTGGCGCCCACGCCGCAGCGGGTGAAAACGCCAGCGAACTTGCCGCCGAACAGGTACAGGCCCTCCATGGAGCTGGCCTGCACGACGCCCGCAAGCTGCGTGACGTCCGCAGGGGCGCATCCCCCCACGATGACGGGGCTCACGTACTGGGGCGCATAGGCCTGCACCACGGCGCCGGCCTGCTTGCCCTGCTCCAAGACCTCGAGCCAGCGCCCGTCGTCCACGTCTGAGCCCGCCACCACGGAGTCGGCGTTGTAGCCGTCCGCGGGCTTGACGATCCACGCATCCTTGTCGAGATAGGCCGACACGTCGTCTGCGGGCCCCAGCACGCGGGTGTAGGGCACGTGCCCCCGCACGAAGGCAAGTTCCTCGTCGTCGAGCACGCGGGCGGCCTCGGGGCTGTGGAAGAAGGCGAACACGTTCTTCGTGGCGGCAGGCCATGTGGAAAAGCCCCCTGCCACGCAGGCCAGGTTCTCCTGCGCGGCAAGGACCAAGGCGTCGGCGCCGTCGCAGGGCTTTTCCATCATCTCGGAGACCACCACGCGGCGCCATACGCAGTCGATGGGGCCCTTTTGGTCCACCAGGCGCCAGGTGCCGCCCACCTCCTCCACGGAAAGGTCGCGGATGTCCGTTATGCGTGCGTCCACGCCCGCCGTGGCAAAGCGCTCCACAAAGTCTTGCGCCTCGTCGACGGAGAGCGACTCCAGATAGTCCACGATGGCCAGGGCGGGCCGCTCGGCAGGAAACGGCCCCGTGCCGGCCAGGTCCCAGTCCTTGTAGCAGCCAAGCACCGCCGCGGCGCACGCCTCTCTCACCGAGAAGGGCTCGAGACCGGGATGCGCCTCTTTGAGCTGGGCGAACGTGGCGCTTTTGGCAATGGCGGCAGAGACCTCGTCCGTGGCCGTCATGCCCGCCGAGCCATCGCAGTTGAGCTCGCAGAACCAGTAGTCGCCCGTCTCCTCGTTGAAAAAGACGTCTGCGCGGGCCACGGGGACCTCGCAGGAAAAGTGGGGCTCGATGCGGCAGAGCCGCTCCACGTCGACGGGCAGCGAGAAGGCCGCCCGCACCCTGGGGTCCTCTCGATAGGCGACGAGCGTCTTGGCCACGACGGCACACATCCTCTGTGCCGCATCGGCCAGCACGGCCTCCCCTGCCTCGGTGAACAGCTTGGGCGTGAAGGCCCAGCTCAAAGGCGACCCGTGATAGAGGGCGTGGGTTTTGGCCAGGTAGTCGTTTCCCGCCTTGCGGCCTTTTGCGTCGAGGTTTGGCAGCCGGCGGGCCAAGGCGTTGAACTCGTCCGCAAGGGCGCGGCCCAACTCGGGACCGTCCGCAGGCACACAGGAGGCGCCCTCTCCCACCGCAGCCGGCGCCATGGGCTCCAAATGGCACGGGACGGCGGGCGCAAGGGTGGAGAAGTCGAAGGGCTCGGTGTCTTTTGGGGGCAGCGCCCCGTCGTCTGGCACCGCCTCCTTTGCCGCAAGCTCCGCCCGGGCCCGGCGCCTGGCCTTCTTGGCGGCCATGGTGTCAATGGGAGGCTCCCCTGCCATGACGCGGCCCACACGCAGGGCCATGAGACGGGCGCCGCGGGCCGAGGGGTGGTCGGCGTCGGCGAAATAGCGGGCGCGGTCCTCCAGAAGCTCCAGGCCGTCCACGAGGGTCGCCTCGGGGTGGCGGGCGCAGGCGTCGGCGATGAGCCCGGGGACCTCGCTGTAGGCGGCCCCGCGATGGGTGGGGTAGACATCCTCGTCATGGGGCGTGGGGGTTGCCACAAAGACGGGCGAGCCGGGCCACAGGGAGCACACGGCATCCAGGTAGGCACAGATCTCGCGGGCCACCAAGGCGCGGGACCAGCCCTCGAACCGGTAGTTGGGCCCCAAGGCCACCCACACCGCCGCAGGAGGCTCCAAGGCCCCCAGCCCCATGAGGGCCGTGGGTTGAAAAACGAGGCCGCCCACGCCCTGGTTCACCAGGTCGAGGCCCTTCTCGGCCGCCACGAGGGCAGGCCAGGTGCCGGCGGGATCGCCCGCGAGAAAGCCCTGAGAGATGGAGTCGCCCAGCACGAGCAGCGCGGGCCGGGCCGCCACGGGCTCGATGTAGGTCCCGTCGCACAGCACGTTGGCCACCGCACAGCCGCGCAAGGCCGGCAGGTAGAGGCGCACGTGGCGGCGCGGGTCGAAGCCTGGCAGGCAGGGCTCGTCCACCTCGCCGGCAAGGTCCACCACAAGCTCGACGGGCCCCTCCGGCGGCATGCACACCGAAACGTGGCGGCCGTCGACCGTGGCCGAGACGCCGTCGAAGGGGTTGTCGGTGGGCCCTTGGGCCGCGAGCTCGATCTGGGCCGTGGTGGTGCGGGGCTCAGGATCGACGTCGATTTGAAGGGCGCACTCGGAGGCGTCGGTCTCGAACTCCACGACGATGCCCGACGTGGTGCGAGCCTGGGCCCGGTAGAGGGAGGGGTGCCATGCGGCACAGCTGCCGAGGGCGCGGAGCTGCGAGGGGAAGAAGCGCAAGGGGCGAACCCAGCCGTCCCTTTCCCGCTCCACGGACACGGCCCCGTGGAGGAGGTTCGCGGCGGGGGCCTCGACGGGCCAGCTTCTTCCCAGCCTGTGCCAACGACAACGGCCCATGGACTCCCCCTCTCACGGTCTTTTCGACTTTTGCAACAGCCATTGTCTCACAAGGCCGCCGGGGCCTTGCGAGCCGCAGCCGATGGGTACGAGCCAAAACGGCCGCCCTTCGACCGGTGAAAGGAGCCCCGTGGCCGTCCTGGCGCGCGTCCTCATAGTCTTTGTCGTTCTCTACGCCTGCGGGCGCATCATGTACCAAGGGTCCAGCCCCAAGGTCCGCTGGCGCATGCTCCATGTGGTGCTGGAGTTTTGCGCCGTCATGGTGGGCAACGCGCTCGTCATGGGGTCCATCGCAGGCGCCACCTGGGCCCTGCTGCAAGTTCCCGGGCCCGCTCGCGCCCTTGTGGGCCTCATCGTCACCGACGACGGCAGGCTCTCGGCTGGCACCCTCGTGCTGGCCATCTTCCTGCTGGTGTTCCTCTCGGCCATCGCCCAGTACGAGCTGCGGCGGGTGCTCACCAAGCGCCTGGGCTGGATGCGCATGGGTGCCGACGAGTACCAGATCTTTGAGTACCTCATCCAGTGGCTGACCATCTTTTGCGTGGTCTACCAGTGCTTTTTTGAGGGCTTTGCCACGGTGGCCCAGTTCGGGCACCCCGAGGGGCTCCAAGAGTTCTTCTCCGTGGCCCTCACGCCCGACAACATCAACCTCGTGCTGCAGCCGCTGCTCGTCTCGAGCTGGATCACTGTGGTGCTCGAGCGCTTTGCCCGCCAGAACGCCCCCAAGCGCGGCCGTGCCCGCATCAAGCGTCCCGGCAGCAGTCGCGAAAGCAGCGGTGGCGGCAGTGGCAACAACAGCAGCGGCAGCAACGGAAACAGCGGCAGAGAATCCGCCTGAAAACAAATAGGGGCGCCCTCAACGGCTTTCAGGCACAGGAGAGAGGCAGGCGCGGGGAGAGGCAGGCGCGGGGAGAGGCAGGCGCGGGGAAAGACAGGCACACGGAGGAGCAGGCGCAGGGAGAAGGGACGCCGGGAGGGCAGGCACACGAAAATGGCCAGCAAGAAGGGCGACCCGAACGCGCATGAGCACGTCTAGGTCGCCCTCAGTGGTTTTCAGGCGCCGCTTTTCAGGCGGAAAAGGAGCGGCGGAGAAAAGGGCCTGCAGCCGAGAGAAAAGACCCTAGCCCTCGAGGCCGTCGTTGATGATGCCGGCAATGGCCTCGGCGTCGTTGGTGGCGCGCATGGCCTCGCGGAACTCCTCGCGCATCAGCATGACGGCGACGTTGGAGAGCAGCTTGATGTGGGTGGTGCCGGCCTCTCCGTCGGGCACGAGCAGGGAGATGACCACGTCCACGGGCTTGTCGTCGAAGGAGGGCCACTCCACGGGCTCATGGAGCTTCACCACGATAACGCCGGCCTCCTTGATGGCCCCGGCCTTGGCGTGGGGAATGGCAAAGCCGTCCTGCATGCCGGTGGCGCCCATGTCCTCGCGGGCGTCGTAGGCGGCGCGCACGGCCGCAGCGTCATCGGCAAGGCCCAGGGCCACGGCCTGCTCGGACAAAAGCTGGAGGACCTCCTCGCGGCTCTTGGAGGGGTTATCGACAAAGACCTGGTTTGCCTTCACAAAATCGCTCATGTTGCCTCCTTGGGGCATTCTTGGCTCTCATCACCTTTTTCAGGCGCACGGCAGCGCCTGCCTGTCATTATAGGCAGCATGACACAGCCTGAAGCATCCGACCGGTTTCTCCTCTTTCTTTAGCAGAAAGACATCAGGAAACGGGAGGGCGCCGCCACTCGTCCACTGGAGGTCCCATGGCCAAGAAAGCCGCCCCCGAGCCGCTGCGCATCGCCGCAGATGCCACCCGCCAGCGCATCTTCATCGTCATCGGCGCCGTAGTGGCCGCGGCGTCGCTCTTCGTTCTGCTGGCGAGCCTCGGCTCCTATGGCCAGGCGCCCTGGCGCGTGTGGGCCTCCGCCGTAGGCGTCGTTGTGGGAACGGCCTGCGCCCTCATCTTCATGAGAATGCTGCCCGAGCACCGCTACGCCCTCGAGGTGGACGAGCGCGGCATCACCGACTTCTCCTCCTCGGTGTCGCCGGGCCTCATCGCCTGGGACGAGATCGCCGCCGTCTACGACTGGCAGGTGCGCCAGGCCCACACGCTGGCCATCGACCTTGCCGACCCCGAGGGCTTTCAGGAGCGCATCGGGGTCCACCCCGCCGCCAACGTGCGCGCGCGGTTGGCCCAGGGCATCCCGGCCATCGAGGTGAGGGTGGCGGCGTTTCCCGGCTCCTACACCGTCGACGAGGTGCTGGAGGCCGCCCGTGCCTGGCGCCCGAGAGCCGTGAAGGCCCCGCGCCGCTGGTCGGCCCCCAAGAAAAGAGCCTAGACGCGCCCACAGGGCTACTCGCCCTCCCGCACCGGCTCGAAGAACTGGGCGCCGTCGTCCAGGCGCACAATGCCCACCTGCCCTTCCGGGAAACCGCCCGCCGCGGCGCAGTCCACGTCGAGCTTGTCGCCTCCCACCCAGGCCATGACCGCGCGACCGTCGCCGTCGGTCACCGGGCCGTCCACGGAGTCGGTCACGTAGGGCAGGTACGTCACCGGCGTGTGGCCCGCCACCACCACGGGCCCCGTGCCGTCGGCCGCCAAAAGGCCCGTGGGGCGGTCCCAGAAGCCCGAGCGCACCCAGAGGAGGTCGTCGGGGCGCTGCTCCAAGAGCATGGAGAAGAGGGCGCGCTCGTCCCAGACGCCGCCCTCCGGAGGCTCCGGCTCCACGATGCCCGCGTGCACGAGCACCCATAGCCTCCCGCCGGCCGACACCACGTCAAAGAGCGGAAGGCCCCTCACCCACGACACCATGTGCTCGTAGGCCTCCGGCACAAGCCCCATGAGCCCCTCGGCCGTGGTCGTGCCACCGTTTCTCATCCAGAGGTCCCATGCGGCGCGGTCGTTGGGGTTTGCCACGCAGGAGAGCATGAGCTGCTCGTGGTTGCCAGCGAGCACGGTAGTGTTGGGAAGCCCGCGGAGAAGCCGCATGACGCCCAAGGGGTCCGGGCCGCGGTCGACCATGTCTCCCAAGACAAAGACGCGGTCGTCGTCTCCCGGCGAGGCTTTGGCGAGGGCCCCGTCCAGGGCCTTCAGGTGCCCATGAACGTCAGAGAGCACATATGTGGCCAAGACCCTCTCCAATCTGAATGAAACCGAAAAAAATATGTTCTCATTTTGACAGGGGTAGATGAGAGGCGCAAACGACGCCGCCGCACGGGGCGGCCGCCGGGTCTATGCTGACTTGCGACCCAAGGCCCCACAAGGACCGCACCGGCGCCACAGCTCGAGAGGACACCATGAAACAGGTAACCGTTGCAGCCGCGTTCATCCTTAAGGACGACGCCGTGCTCGCCTGCCGGCGCAGCGACGGCGGCCAGGCGGGTTTCTGGGAACTTCCCGGCGGAAAGGTGGAGCCGGGCGAGACCCCGCAACAGGCCTGCGTGCGCGAGGTGCGCGAGGAGCTCGCCTGCGACCTGGAGTCGCTCTGGGAGCTCGAGCACGTGGAGCACGACTACCCGGACTTCCATCTCTCCATGGACGTCTTCTGCTGCCGTCTGGCGCCGGGCCAAGAGCCAAGGACCTCCGTGCACGACAAGCTCGCTTGGCTTTCCCGCGACGAGCTGCTCGACGTAGACTGGCTGCCCGCCGATGTGGCCCTGATGAGAAACCTCCAGAGCTGGTGGGGCGCCCTCTTTGAGGAGCACTGATGCGCCCCTAGTCCCGGGCGGCACCTATGGCTGGTAAAATCATGGCACCTGTCCTGAGACCTTGAGCGAGAGGATCCCATGGAGGATAAGAACATCGTCCCCGCCAACGACCCCGTCGTTGAGTCGGCCTCCGCAAGCACCGACCACGAGCACAACCGCGCCGGCGCAGGCCCTGTGATAGGCGTGGCCTGTGCCCTTGTCGTCCTCTGCCTTTTGGGATTTGGCATTGGCGGCTGCGTCTCGTCGGTCCTCATGGCGGCCGTTCCCCCCTACTCCTACTGGGACGACTGGGGCAACGGCTATGACTGGGACGACAGCTACGGTTGGGACGACGACTACGGCCGGGACGGGTCCGACAACGGCTTTGGCCTGGGCGACCACGCCTCAAACGCCGAGCTCACCCTTGAGGACGGCCTCACAAGCTACGTGAACCGCTACGACGGCTCCCTGGACGACCTCGTGAGCGCGACCGACTACGCCGGGGTCCCCGCGCCCGTCCGCGACTGGGCCAAGGGCCTGTGCACCCTTGACGCAGACACCAACGACGCCGTGATCTCGCTTTTGCGCCCCGCGCTGGCCTCCGCCGAGGACGGCGACGAGGGTACAGCGGCGGAAGCCGTGAAGAAGGCGCAGGCCAAGGCCCAAGAGACCGCCGCCAAGGCCTCCGAGCTGTCCTCTGCGCTCCCCGAAGGGGCAGACGGCCGTGTGGCCCGGCTCCTCTCCAAGGCGGCGCTCGCCGTGTCGGAGCGCTGGGACTGCGCCTCCGAGGCCCTCGGCGACCTTGCCCGTGCCGCAGACGGCGCCAAGGGCACGAGCCTCGGCGACTTTGAGGACACCTGCGAGGACGGCCTTGGCGCCATGGCAGACGAAGGCTACGACAGCCTCATGGAGGCACTGGAGCTTTCCGCGGCCTAGCCAGTAAGCACCCTGGGCCCTTCGGGGCCCTTTTTCCTTGTTCACCCACATTCTCGGGAGGCATCATGAGCCACGCCGACAAGCTGTTCTGCTCAATGTGCAAAGACATCATCGACCATGGAACCACCAACGAGGGGGAGCTCGTGCGCCCCCGATGGGAGGACGGCACTCCCGCCTACACCGTCAAGCGCTTTGGCGTGGTCAACCGCTACGACCTGCGCCAGGAGTTCCCCGCCATCACGCTTCGCCGCACCGCCCTCAAAAGCGCCATGGACGAGGTGCTCTGGATTTACCAAAAGAAGTCGAACAACGTGAACGAGCTGTCCAGCCACATCTGGGACTCCTGGGCAGACGAGAACGGGTCCATCGGTAAGGCCTACGGCTACCAGATCGGCCAGGTGTCGCACTACCCCGAGGGTGACTTCGACCAGATGGACAAGGTGCTCTACGACCTTGCGCACACGCCCTTCTCCCGGCGCATCATGACGGGCACCTACACCTATGCCGACCTCTCGGAAATGGGCCTCTACCCCTGCGCCTGGAGCGTCACCTACAACGTGACCCAAGAGCCGGGCGAGCCCCGGCCCACGCTCAACATGGTGCTCAACCAGCGCAGCCAGGACGTGCTGGCGGCCAACAACTGGAACGTGTGCCAGTACGCCATCCTGCTCATGATGGTGGCCCAGGTCTCCAACATGGAGGCCGGCGAGCTGCTCCACGTGATCGCCGACGCCCACATCTACGATCGCCACGTGCCCTTGGTGGAGAAGCTCATCGAGCGCCCGCAGTACCCCGCCCCCAGAGTCTCCCTCAACCCCGATGTGAGAGACTTCTACGACTTCTGCGTGGACGACCTTGTGGTCGAGGGCTACGAGCACGGGCCACAGATCAAGAACATCCCCATCGCCGTCTAGGAGGGCGCTATGAAACCCGAGTTCCGAGCTATCGTCTCGGTCACCGACGACTGGGCCATCGGCTGCAAGGGGCGGCTCTCTGCCTCCAACCGCGCCGACATGCGCCTGTTCAAGGAGAAGACCTGGGGCCACACCGTGGTGATGGGCCGCAAGACCCTGGAGACCCTTCCCGGAGGCCGCCCCCTGGCCGGGCGCCGCAACATCGTGCTCACCCGCGACGAGGGCTTCTCCCGCGACGGCGTGGAGGTGGCCCACGGCACGAGGGAGCTTCTGGGCATGACCGCCGACGACGACCTCGTGTGGGTCATCGGGGGCGAGTCGGTGTACCGGACGTTTCTCCCCCTTTGCGGCCAGTGCGACGTGACGGTGAACCACAGCCTCTGCGAGGGGGCCGACGCATGGTTCCCCAACCTCGACGCGCACCCCGGCTGGCACCTTGCCAAGCGCTGCCCCGGCGGCACCACCGAGGAGGGCGTGGCCTACGAGTACCGCGTGTACCGGCAGCTCTAAGGCGCCATCGAAGCCGTGCGCAAAGGGCCGCACGCCTCGCTACGAGGCGTGCGGCCCTTTTGTTTTAGGCCCGGTCTTGACTTAAGAGAGCTGGCTCAGGGCGCTCTGAAAGTCCTGGCCGCCAAAGAGCACCTGGAGGACCTCCCCCTCGTTGGCGTAGGTCCAGGTGTTGCCGTCGCGCTCCATGGCAAGATCGGTCTGGCCATCGGCGATGGGCACGTTGTCGGCCTCGAGGGTGCTCATCAGAAGCTCCACCACCTTGTCCTGAACGGCCTGTTGCCCGCCCTCGGACATGAGCTTTTGGGCGTCCTCGCTCGTGGCGAACTCCGTGATCGACTCCATGTAGTTCTCCATGACCTTCTGGAGGTCGATGTTGGAGCTCGTCACCTTGACCGTTGCGGTGTCACCCTCAACGGTCACCTCGTCGATGGTGTAGTCAAAGTGGCCGTAGAACGCCTTCAGGGCACGGTCGGCAGAGATCCCGTAGGTGGTCTCGATCTCTTTGAGCTCGTCCAGGCTGCCGATCTCGTCGATGGCCTCGGGGTCGAGGCTCTTGACCTCGTCGAGGTTTGCGGCCACAACGGCCTTGACCTGCTCTGCCGGGTTGGCGCCGCACGCCGTGAGGCCCGCGACGGGCACTGCCGCAAGCACGGCTCCCAAAACGACCGCGCACACCTTGCGCCACATGCTTTGAACCATAGGGACCGCCTTTCTCTGCAACACAGCTTAAAGAGTATCCCCATTCTTACACAAAAAGGCCCCGACAACCTGAAAGGGTCGTCGGGGCCTCGAAAGGGCGCTCGGACAGGCCGGCGCTACTGGTAATCGACCACGTCGATCCAGCGGAGCAGGAAGTCCTTGGCAGACTCCTCGCGACGGCGCGAGAGCTCGGCGGCGGCAACGATGGACATCCAGTTGCGAACCACCTGCTTGGGCGTGTCGCTCTTCTTGCAGTACAGGTCGAGGTAGCGCTTGGCCATCTCGTGGTCGTCGATCTCGAACAGCAGGTAGGAGATGGCTGCGCCGGCGGCGCCGGAGCCCTGGGTGGCGTGGGCCCAGTCACAGGCGTAGAGGTTGCCGTCGTCGCCGACGATGACGTTCGAAGGGTTGAAGTCGCCGTGACAGATGCTGACCTCGTTGGGCATGCCGTCCAAGCGCATCTCCAGCTCATAGCGCGTGGTGGCGTCGAGGACGTCGGTGATCGAGGCGATCATGCGGGCGTACTTGTCCTTCTGATGCTGGAGAAGGGGCGCGCGATGGTTGTGAATGTCGATCTGGAAGTCGACGAACATCATCAAGTAGGTGTCCGTCTTGTCGGGGTTCTCCGCCATGAGCTCGGCCAGGGTGCGACCGGGCACGCAGGTGGTGGTGAGGGCCCAAGAGCCGTCGACCCGGGTCACCGAGACAGGCTCAGGCGTGGGAACCCCCGCCTCATGGACGCGGGCGAGGTTGAGCGCCTCGTTGAAGACGTCGGAGACGGGCTTGGTGTCGTTGAAGACCTTGACGATGTTCTCGCCGTCCACGAAGACGGCCTTGTTGCCGCGCTGGGCTATCTGCTCCACTCTCGTTTCCTCTCTCTCAAGCGTATGGGACAAACGGCGCCGCCGGGCGCCCCTCCCCCAAGGGGCGCCCGGCAACTCCGACCAAGCCTTGGCTTAGTCCTCGTAGCTCTGGGGCTCGCGGCCGTAGTAAGCGTCGAGATAGAGCTCCTTGATCTCACTCATAAGCGGGTAACGCGGGTTGGCGCCGGTGCACTGGTCGTTGAAGGCCTGCTCCACCATCTCGTCAAGCGTGTCGAGGAAGCCGGTGCCCTCGTCGTTGTGCTCGGGAATGCCGTAGTCGGCGATGGTCTTCTTGATGCCCACGTGCTCGTTGAGCTTGTCGATGGCGGCAAGGAACTTCTCAAAGACCTCGTCGTCGTTCTTGCCGGTGATGCCCACGTAGCGGGCGGCCTCGCAGTAGCGCTCCTTGGCCTCGGGGTAGGCGTACTGCGGGAAGGTGCCCATCTTCACCGGGTTGTCAACGGCGTTGTAGCGCATGACGCGGGTGAGGATGACGGCGTTGGCCACACCGTGGGGCAAGTGGTGGAAGGCGCCGAGCTTGTGGGCCATGGAGTGGTTGACGCCCAGGAAGGCGTTGGCGAAGGCGATACCGGCCATGCAGGAGGCGTTAGCCATGTGCTCACGGGCCACCGGGTCGGCAGCGCCCTTGTCGTAGGCGGCGGGCAGGTAGTCAAAGACGAGCTTGATAGCCTGCAGCGAAGCAGGCTTGGTGTAGTCGCTGGCCATGATGGACACGAGGGACTCGAGGGCGTGGGTGAGCACGTCGATGCCGGAGGCGGAGGTGAGGCCCTTGGGCTGGTTCATCATGTTGTCGACGTCAACGATGGCCATGTTGGGGAGCAGCTGGTAGTCGGCCAGCGGCCACTTGATGCCGGTGTCGGCGTCGGTGATGATGGCGAACGGCGTCACCTCGGAGCCGGTGCCCGAGGAGGTGGGGATGGCCACGAAGTAGGCCTTGGTGCCCATCTCGGGGAAGGTGAAAATGCGCTTGCGGATGTCCATGAAGTCCATGGCCATGTCCTCGAAGCGGGCCTCGGGGTGCTCGTACATGAGCCACATGATCTTGGCCGCGTCCATGGCGGAGCCGCCGCCCAGGGCGATGATGCAGTCGGGCTCGAAGGAGCGGATCTGCTTCACGCCCTCCTCGGCGCACTGCAGGGTGGGATCGGGGGCAACGTCCCAGAAGCAGGAGTGGACGATGCCCATCTCGTCGAGCTTGTCCTCAATGGGCTTGGAGTAGCCGTTCTTGTAGAGGAACTGGTCGGTGACGATGAAGGCGCGCTTCTTGCCCATGGTGCCGAGCTCGGCGAGGGCCACCGGCATGCAGCCGCGCTTGAAGTAGATCTTGTCCGGGGTGCGGTACCACAGCATGTTGGTCTGCCTCTCTGCCACGACCTTGGTGTTGATGAGGTGCTTGACGCCCACGTTCTCGGAGACGGAGTTGCCGCCCCAAGAGCCGCAGCCCAAGGTCATGGAGGGCTTCAGGCGGAAGTTGTAGAGGTCGCCGATGCCGCCATGGGTGCTCGGGGTGTTGACGACGATGCGGCAGGTCTTCATGGCCTCGGCATGCTTGGCCATCTTCTCCTTCTCGTTCATCGTGTCGATGAACAGGGAGCTGGTGTGGCCGTAGCCGCCGTCGGCGATGAGCTGCTCGGCCTTGGCGATGGCGTCGTCGAAGTCGACGGCGTGGTACATGGCCAGCACCGGGGAGAGCTTCTCGTGGGCGAACTCCTCGGAAATGTCAACGGAGTCGACCTCGCCGATGAGGACCTTGGTCTTCTCGGGGACGTCGACGCCGGCCATCTTGGCGATGGTGTGGGCGGACTGGCCCACGATCTTGGCATTGAGGGCGCCGTTGACCAGGATGGTCTTGCGGACCTTGTCGAGCTCGTCGCCCTTGAGGAAGTAGGCGCCACGGCGCTTGAACTCGTCCTTGACCTTGTCATAGATGTCGTTGAGGACGATGACCGACTGCTCGGAGGCGCAGATCATGCCGTTGTCGAAGGTCTTGGAGTGCAGGATGGACATGACGGCGAGCTGGATGTCGGCCGAGGAGTCGATGATGGCAGGCACGTTGCCCGGGCCCACGCCGAGGGCGGGCTTGCCGGAGCTGTACGCGGCCTTCACCATGCCGGGGCCGCCGGTGGCCAGGATGATGTCGGCGTCGCGCATGAGCTCGTTGGTGAGCTCGAGGCTGGGCTGCTCGATCCAGCGGATGAGGCCGGCAGGGGCGCCGGCGGCCTCGGCGGCCTCGCGCACCACCTTGGCGGCGGCAATGGTGCACTCCTTGGCGCGGGGGTGCGGGGAGATGATGATGGCGTTGCGGGTCTTGAGGGCCAGAAGGCACTTGAAGATGGCCGTGGAGGTGGGGTTGGTGGTGGGGATTACCGCGGCGACCACGCCGATGGGCTCGGCGATGACCTTGTAGCCGCCGGCAGCGTCCTCCTCGATGACGCCGCAGGTCTTGGTGTCCTTGTAGGCGTTGTAGATATACTCGGAGGCGTAGTGGTTCTTGATGACCTTGTCCTCCACGACACCCATGCCGGTCTCCTCGACCGCCTGCTTGGCGAGGGGGATGCGGGCCTTGTTCGCGGCCATGGCGGCCTCGAAGAAGATCTTGTCGACCTGCTCCTGGTTGAATGTGGCGTACTGGGCCTCGGCAGCGCGCATCTCGTCAAGAGCCGCCTTCAGGGCGTCGACGCTGTCGATGGTCTCGACGGTGTCGAGGACCTGGTCGGGATTTGCCATGGATGACCTCCATCTGACCTTGGATGTTCCTTGTGGGTCGGGCCGCCCGCGCAACGGGCGGTCTCCGAAAACTCCCTGACAATGAGATAGTAGCGTCGAACGGCGGGTGATTGCCGCGTGAACCACTTACCGAATTGCCCTTGACAGCTATTTCTAGCTGGTTGAGTTCCACTATTTATGTATTATGTAGTTACTATTATTGTCAATAAGGACCACGCAGGAATGGTCATTTGCAACGGGGCGCGAACGCGGCCGAAAGCGGCGGGCCCCTAAGCGGGGACGTTGCGCGAGCCTTCTGAGCGGCCTTTTTGGGCCAATGGGTCGTTATTGTTTCAACAACATAATGCTGTTGTCGCAAAAATTCCTGAAAGGCATGCGATCCCGACGGGTTTTTTCATGGCAGAGCGGGTCTGCACAATTACTTCAAAACTCGCCGAGAGGATCGAGCAGGCGCTCGAGCCACATGACAAGGGCCAAGGAGTCCTCGTCGCCCGCCACAAGGAGCAGGGCCGCCGGCGCAGCGACCGCAGGAAGCGGCGACAGGGTCGTGGGGACATGCGGGACGGCCGACGCCTCGGGCTCGCCGGCCGGCGCGAGGGCCTTGGAAGCCGCCAGGACCGCGGCCGGCGAGCCCGCAGGCACAAAGGCCACCGAGAAGCCGAAGCCGTGCTCAAAGACGCGCTCGGCCGTGCCGTGGGCCGCATCGCCCTTGAGGCCGGGGTAGGAGACGGAGGCGACGTCGGGATGGCACGCTAGGTAGGAGGCCAGCGCCGAGGCGGTGTCGGCGCGGCGCTGGCAGCGCTCGGGAAAGCCCTGGAGCGCCTGGCCCACGGCAGCCACCGCGGTCTCAGGGGCCGGATGAGAGGCGGCGAAGGCCTCCTGCGCGCGGGACGTGGGAGTGCCCATGGCGTCGCGCGAAAGGGAGACGGCGCACAACGAGACGCCCGGGGCCACAGGCCCTAGGGAGGAAAGGTCGTCAATCACCACGTCGGCGCCGCGCATGGCCGCCGGGCACAGGTACGGACCCGTGGCAGAGACGTCGCAGGTCAGAAGCTGTCCGCGGGCAAGGGCGGCCTTCTCGGCACGAAGGTCGCGCACGGTGGAGGCGGGGGCTCCGTCTTGGTTGAGAGCGGCGCGGATCACGGGTTCTTGCGGCACATCAAGCGCGGCTGCCGCCTGCGCCGCCTGCGCCCCCACGAGCCACGTGCGGGCGCAGCGAGCGCCCAACAGCGAGGAGATGGCGGCCGCAGGGCCAGCGGGCTTGTCGATAGGGGCGCTCACTCGGGGTCGGGCGTGGTGTCGTCTGCCGGGTCGTCCACGTCGCGGGTCTCCTCCAAGGCGCGCTTCTCGTTCTCGGCGACGAGCATCTCAAGGCGGGCGTGTTGGGAGGGCATCCAGGCCTTGTAGACGTGGCCGACGATGTTGCGGCCGAAGTCACGGGTGGAGGCGGTGTAGCGCTTGGAGTCGCGGCCGCCCACAAGCTCGGCCTTGAGAAGGGGGCCAGGGATGCCAAAGTACGACATGCCGGAAGCGGGATCGAAGAGCGCGAGGATGTTGTCGTCGGGCGTGGCGTCCACCACGGCGGCGACGAGGGCCATGGTGTCGTCGTTGAAGGTGAAGTTGTTCTTGGGTCCAGACTTCTTCTTGGCCTTCTTGGTCATGGAGGGCTCTCCTATCTGGTCGCCGCTAGGGACGCTCGCAGTTGTCACTGGGAGAGATTCTAGGGTTTCTCGCCCGTCTGGGTGGATAGGAAGGGGTGGCCGGCTTTCTGGCCGGACCGCACTCCAACTTTAAAATTGGGGCGTGCTGGAAGGGCCCCGCCGCTCAAAACGCACCCCAACTTTGAAGTTGGAGCGTGCAGCAAGGGTCTGGCGGCAGTTTTTCTGGTCGAGGTGCACCCCAACTTTAATGTTGGGGTGCACCGGCAGCGTCCCTATCGGCAGCGCCTTTCACCACACCAGATGGCGCCCCAAGAGAAAGGCCCGCAGCGCCCGACGCCCCACCAACCTGTTGCAGAAAGGTCCTGTCGACACCTTTACGCCGAGCTTTCGGGCCAGGTCCCTCACCTTGAGGTCAAGGGCCACCTCGTCTGCGACCATCGGCCAGGTCCAGCGCACGATGTCCAGGCCCCGCTCCTTCATCAGCGCATCGCGAAGGCGGTCTTGCTCCATCGCCTCCCGCGAGTCAAAGTGCCCTCCCCCGTCGTACTCCAGCCCTACCTGGCAGTCCGGCCATAGGAGGTCGATCTCGCATCGCCGCTGCCCCCTCATGGCAAACACCTCGTTGCGGCTCAGGTAAATCGGGCTGTTGAGCGTCGGTTTGGGCAGCCCGTACCCACCGTCGCGCTCCGGAAGGCAGAGCAGCCCGTTGAGGGCCGTCTCCATGGGCGAGCGCGAGCCGTCGGCAATGCAGTCCAAGACCCGGTTGACGTTTGTACGCGAGAACCACAGCCCCTCGCAGTGCTCAGCGAACTCCCGAATGCGCGCCACCGTGGTCACCGGCCCGCACTGGACGGCACACCCGTCAGGATCGTCGAAGCGTGGGCTGTACCTGCCGCAGAGAAGCGACACCACCACCGCCAGCGAGCCCGGCGAGAGAATCCGCGACCGCATGAGCACGTAAAGCTCGGGCGACACCGTGAGAACGCCCTCGTTCGCGGAGCAGAGCGAGCCCTCGGCAAGGGGCGTCGCCATGCGGTGGGCAACCAGCCCCTTTGCCCGATGGCGGGCCTTGTCGTCAGAGGCGGCCAGGTGAACGGGCACATCGTCCTCGGGAGCGGCGCCCGCCAGCACCCTTATGTGCCCTTCGAGCTCGCGGCGCCATGGGAGGGCCCGCACGAACGCGACGTCTGCCGCCGTGCAGGTCGCCCTCTCCAGGGCGCGGTCTGCCTCTTCCTTCGGGACGCGGTGCAGCGGTGCTCGCGAGGCAAAAAGTGTCCAAGCATCCAGGTCGCACAGAACAATGCCCATGGATTCAGTGTGCACGGGCGCCCTGACCAGAATTTGACCGACACTTGACAGTCCGCTGACCGCGTCCGTCATTTTCCGAGGCCAAGACCGCTTTTTTGAGCTGTGAAGGAAAGGTGGACCGCTACTTGGCAGCGTCGGCGACCATCTGGGCAAGCACCTCGGCGTGGCTGCGGCGCTTCTTTGTAGCGGTGCCGAGAATGGCGATGGAGCCGTGGGTGCCGGCGTCCTTGTCGAAAAGCGCAATGCCGCCGCGGCCCTCGATGAGGGCACGGTAGCCGCTGGCGTACTCGTCGAAGTCGATGTCGTGGTGCAGGTAGGGCTGGAGCAGCTCCTGGCTGGGGGCGAGGTCGACATCGTGCAGGTAGTCGCAGTGGGCGATGACCCTGGCAAAGTACGCGAGGTCGCGCTGCTTGGTGAAGCCGCAGAGCTGGTTGGTGTTGTGCAGGCGCACGTCGAGGAGCAGGTCGACCTTGTGGTCGACGAGCGTGGTGAAGAACCGCTCGGCGGTGGTCTGGTAGGCGGACAGGGTGATGACCGATCGGGACATGGCGCCTCCTTGGCGTCGGGGCCTGTGGAGTTGTTCATACCCCGAGGGGGTCGCTGGTGCCCGCTCCCGCACGGCGGCACCCTCCGTCACCGGGGAGCTCCGCGTGGAAGGGAGCCGCTTTGTGGGCGAGGACGGCCGGCCGGTGCAGCTGCGCGGCGTGAGCACCCACGGGCTCGCATGGTTTCCCGGCTACGTGAACCGCACGCTGTTCGGCGAGCTCCGCAGCGACTGGGGCGCCAACGTGGCGCGCCTGGCGATGTACACCGAGGAGAGCGGAGGGTACTGCACCGACGGCGACCGGGGGCGGTTGGAGGACCTTGTGGCGGCGGGCGTGGAGGCGGCCGCCGAGGGGGACCCCTACGCCATCGTGGACTGACATGTGCTCGCTGAGGGCGACCCCAATGCCCACCTGGACAAGGCCAAGGACTTCTTTGGGAGGATGGCCGAGCGGCTGGGGGACCGCCCCAACGTGATCTACGAGATCTGCAACGAACCCAACGGCGACACGTCGTGGGACAACGCGAGGCGCTACGCCAACGAGGTGACCCCGGTCATACGCGAGCACGCGCCCGGCGCGGTGGTGATCGTGGGCACGCCCACGTGGTCCTAGGAGGTGGACAAGGCCGCCGCCGAGCCCCTGGCCTTTGACAACGTGATGTACGCGCTGCACTTCTACGCCGCCACCCACCAGCAGGACCTGCGCGACCGCCTGCAGGGGGCCGTGGAGGCGGGGCTACCAGTGCTTGTGAGCGAGTTCGGCATCTGCGACGCCAGCGGGTCGGGGGCGGTGGACCTGGCTTCGGCCGACGCGTGGGTGGACCTCATGGACTCGCTCGACGTGAGCTACGTATGCTGGAACCTGTCGAACAAGGACGAGTCGTCGGCGCTGTTCAAGCCGGGGTGCGACAAGACCAGCGGCTTTGATCGGGACGACCTCTCTGCGAAGGGCCAGTGGCTCTGGGAGGTGCTCCACGGGGAGCGGGGTAGGGATGGCTACTCTTCCTCAGCCACCTCGTCCTCCTCGACGACCACCTCGGGCACCGGCTGCGCCTGTGGAAGCTTCTTAAGCTGGTCGAGGAGCTTGCCCGACTCGTTCTTGAGCGCCACATAGGTCATGGCGCCGCTCACCACGCCGCCCACGAGGGGGACCACCTTGCCCACGGCCTTGCCGACGCCCACCTTCGTCACCTTCACGCCGATGGCCCTCAGCACGGACTTAAGGACCGGATACCACGTCGTCTTGGTGAGTGCGGCCCTGGCGACGTTCTTGGCCACAGCTCGCCCGGCGCTGTTCGCAAAGGCCTTAAGACCTGCGGCAGCGGAGCCGACCCCGACCATTACGCCGAAGAAGAACGCGAGCTTGGCGAGGGTCTCGTCATCGGCGTCGTCCACGTCGTCGAGGAAGTCGTCCCAACCGTAGAGATAGGCGACCTTCTGCATGATGCGGAAGGCGTGCACGTAGTACTGGGTGATGTCGGCGGGGATGGTGCCCACCATGGCAAGGCCTCCCGGCAGGCCGGCGGCAAACGACATCCACGTAGACTTGTTGGTCTCGAGCGAGATGGACTCACGAGCGATGGCGTCGAGCACCTCGGGGTCTACTCCCGCCACGGCCGGACGCTCCGCAATAGCAAGGTCCACTTGGGTCTCGGAGAGGCCCTTCTTCAGAAGCTCCTGGCGGAGGAAGGCGGCACGGTCGATCTTCACGCCGCGCAGGCGGATGGCCTTGAGCAGGAACTTCTTGGCAAACTCCTCGGCCTCGCGATCCTGCTGGTCCATGGCGTCGCGAACCTCGTCGTCCACGAACGCGGAGCCCGTGGAGACGCCGGCATCGGGGGTCTCGGCCTCGGAGGCTTCCTCGACCTCAAGCTCCTCGAGGAGGTCAGCCATCTCCTCATTGGCTCCTCGTACTCCACGGGGGCCTCCTCGCCGCCCCGGTTGAACCCCTTGAGAAAACCCTCGGCGGCGCCACTCATCCCCGCCCCGATGCGGCCGGCGGTGTCACCCACCGCAGCACCGGCATCGGCGAGGGCAGAGCCGGCGTTGCTGGCCAGCTGCTGGGCGTTGTCGACAAGACCCTTGACATCGATGTTCTGCAGGCCGCCGAGGAAAGACTTCATAGGATCGGCCATGCTTGTTCCTTAATTGTTGGAGAGGTGACTGAACAGCAACTGACAATCTATCACCCCCCTCCCGACCGTTCAAGGCCACAGGCGTCACCGGCCTGCGCGAGCCACGCCACCAGTGTGGCAGCCATGGCACCCGGCACCGGCCCAGTAACAGTACCGGACATCCAGAGCAGGAGCCGGCAAAAAAGCGCCTCCCGGCGGCATGACCGTCGGAAGGCGCCCGGAAGACCAGAACACACCTATCGCAGTTAGTCGGCCACGGAGTAGTAGTTCA
This sequence comes from Atopobiaceae bacterium 24-176, assembly GCA_041225335.1. Taxonomy (GTDB): domain Bacteria; phylum Actinomycetota; class Coriobacteriia; order Coriobacteriales; family Atopobiaceae; genus Granulimonas. Next base: position 253,833 of record JBCLSF010000002.1, read on the forward strand.
CGCTCACCTTGATGTTGGCAGCATCCACACTGGACATGGCCTCGAACTTCACCTTCTCGCCCGGGGCCCACGACTTGGTGCCGGCGTGGGTCTCCTCGGCCTTCACGCCGTCAGCGTCATAGAGGGAGACGATCAGGCCCACGTCCTTGAAATCGTACTCGGTGGTGTTCTCCCCCACGCCCGAGTAGGTGAAGAGACCATAGCCGTCATCGGTCTTTTGGAAGTCGATGGACTCCACCAGCTGCTCGATGGCGTTCTTGGTCTCCTTCTGGGAGAGCGCGGCACCGCCCTGTGCCAGCATCTCATCAAAGGTGGCCTGGAACCTCTCGGGTACGGTGAGCTCGTACTTGTCGGCGAAGGTCTTGAGCATGCCGGTACGCTCGTCGTAGACCTCCTGCCACTTCTGGTAAAACTCGAGGCTAGTTGTGGGGTAGTCCTCGAGGATCTTCAGGGAATCGTTGAGCGCGTTGACGTAGGCGATAACGGACTCCTGGAGCTTGGAGTCCTCGAACGGACGGTCCTTAAGCGGAGAGACCACGTCGAGCTCGGCCTGGACGGCCTTGGTGAGGTGCGCAGCGGAGCTGGTGTCCTCGCCAGCCTCCTGCTGCTGCTCGAGGTAGTCGGAGCGGGCCACGAGGCCGTCGGCGATGACGGCCATGGCCTCGTCGTCGGCATAGTCGGGGCCCTCGTCCTTGGGCTGGGCGCCGCAGGCAGAGAGGCCGACGACCAAGGCGAGCGCCGCAAAGAGAACCGGAAGGTACTTGAACCTGTTTTTCATCATGTCCTTTCAGATTGATTTCGAAAGGCCATGATGACAAACGCGCGGTACGCGGGAATCAGAAAGCGTCTGGATACAGATTCTGCATATATGTTTAAATTAGAGGACATGTGCGGGCAGCCGTATTGCCCAAGGTCAAACGCGTGACTGAAAAAAACGCCCTCCTCACGCTACAAAAAACGCCGTTCTGAGACTGCGAATTACGCCGTTTGTGCCCACGACGTCATGAAAAAGGGGCCCGCTCCTGGGAGCGGGCCCCTTTTGTCCGGATGATGTGACAGCCGGAGTGCCCGACCAAAGTGGCGGGAAGGGCTATCGGCGTTACTCCTCGAACTGGCCCGAGCAGCCCAGCGTCGAGCAGTTCTCGCGCACCGTCCGCTGGGTGTCGCCGTCAAAGCCGTCCGCGCTCTGGGCGGAGAGGGACAGGTGCAGCCGCACCGTGGTTTTGCCGGCAAGCCTCAGCGGGTCCACGACCTCGGCAAGCAGGTTGTCCAGCTCCATCACGGCGTTGAGGTAGTCCAGCTCCATGTCCAGGTAGAAACCGTGGGGAAGCACCTCCGCCGGCTCCTCCCCCCGCGTGGGAGGGGTGACGTCCTCCCCGCCGCGGTGCGGATCCCCGGGAGCCGGCTCCACGGTCACATCGTCGCCGTCCCGTGCCTCCTCACGCTCGGCGATGACCCGCCTCGCTACCTCCGGCCTCACCAGCACGTCCGTGGCGTAGACGCTCCGACGCTCCCCCAGGGTGAGGTTGACATAGCCGCCATCCTCCATGCCGCTGGCCACGCCCCAGAAGGAGTCCGCACCGCTCCCCTCCTCGATGCAGCGCAGCAGCACGTCGCGGTCGGCCAGCCGCGGCAGGTACGTGTAGCGGCAGAACATGCCCCACAGCTCGCCCACGCCCACGCTGTCCTGGCCCGACCACAGCAGCTGGCCAAGCTCCATGGACAGCAGCATGGGCGCCCACCGGTCCAGCAGGGACTCGTCGCTCCGCAGACGGGAGATGCAACCGGGCACCACGCCGTCCACGGCGTTGATGCGCACGTCGTCGAACTCGAGGTCGGCGCCGCCGCCCGCCACGGTGGACGTGGGCACCAGCAGGTGGCACCAGGCCTCGCGGATGGCCGCCTGGAGGTCCGCCTGGGCCTTTTTGATGCCCTCAACCACCTCGCGCTGCTGGCTGTGGTCGAGGTTGAGGAGCTCGGAGTCGGCCTCGATGCCCCTCCAGGCGATCAGGCGCTTGGCACGCTCCCGCAAGTCCGTCTTGCGGCGCGACTCGCAGGCGCAGAACACCAGCATGTTGCGGTTGGTGCGCGGCGCCTCCCCGCGGTTGTACAGGTAGTCCCGCGCGCACGAACGGGCGTCGCCGTCGAAGTCGGTGGCTCCCACGCCGTGGTCCGCGCCCAGCACCACCAGGCGCACCTGCTCCTCGTCGGGCACGTCGGCGGAACGGAGCGGCCACACCTGAACGCATCCCAGGGCACCCTCGCCGCGCATCTGCCGCTGCATCTGGGCCCGCAGGGCGTCGTCGGCCTCCGGGTCCTCCACCTGGCCCATGCGGTCTGCCACGGTCTTGAGCAGCGACGGCCGGGTGTCGAACCAGTAGCGGGATCCCAGCGTGTCGTCGTACAGGTACTGGGAGCGGCCCTTGAGCTGCACAAGCGCGTCCACGAACACGGGGATGTTGTCGCCGGGCTGGATGCATCCCAGAAGGATCTGCTTGCGGTCGAGCCCGCGCACGTTCTGGGCCGCCACGTCCGGCGCGCTGCCGAGGAACACCGTGCGCGCCACCCGGCGGCCGGCCTGGAACTGCCCGTAGCGGGCCTCCTGCTGGTCGAGCAGCAGCGGCTCCGAGCCCTCGCCGTCCACCTCGGCGTCCACCACGGCGTTCCAGCTGTCGGGGAGGTACCGGGTGATCTCGTCGCGCGTGGTGGCGTCATAGAGGGGCAGCGACCCCGGCAGGATCATGGGCGACTTGTCCCCCACCAACCACAGCTGATGGATGACGCTGGCCATGAAGCGCAGGACGCCGCGGGTGCGCTGGAAGTCCGGCAGCGTGGTCCAGTCCTCGTACAGGCGGTCGTAGACCTCCGGGTGCACGGGGTAGCAGGCAACGAGGCGCCGCTCGTAGTCGGCCTCCTTGGCCTCCACGGGAAAGTCCCCGGCGTTGTCGCGATAGAGGGCGCCGAAGGCCTCGCACACGCGGTCGCGGGCCGCAGGGTCGGCCGCCGGGAGGAACAGGCGACGCGAGACGATCTCGAAGCCCTCGTCCTTGGTCACGGGCTTCCAGATGCTCTCCATGCGGCCGAAGGTGTGCTCGATGGCCTCCAGGGCCAGCTGGCCGGCGTCGCCGCCGATCTCGCGCTCCGACTCCGGGATGGAGGCCACCACGATGGATGACCGGCTGGCGCGGGCCGCCTCGGTGAGCTCCTGCACGAAGGTGATGAAGTTGTCGAACGACCCGCCCTTGAGGCCGTCCACGCCGTAGAGCTTCTTGGCGTAGGCCACAAGCTCGTCGAGGAGCACGAGGCACGAGCCGCACCCGTCCATGACCTGGCACAGGGCCTCGCTGCCCGGGGAGACGTGCTTGTGGTCGGCCGCCTTCACGATGTCGTAGAGCTCCGGCTTGCCGGCGGAGAGGGCCAGCTGGTAGACGATCTCGCCCCACAGGGTGTTGACCGTGATTCCCGGCATGGTCTCCGGCCGCTTGGCCTTGGCCGGGTCCAGCGCCGTACCCACCACGCAGGCCACATGCACCTTGGGCACACGGAAGACGCCGGCCGCCTCGAAGACGGGCTCGAGCTGCTCCCGGGTACGCTGGGTGTCGCCGAGCACGTCCCCGCTCCTCATGAGGTGATAGAGGGCCAGCATGGAGTGGGTCTTGCCGCCGCCGAAGGCGGTCTTGAGCTGGATCACCGGCTCGCCGCTGCCGCCGGACACCCGGGACAGCGCCTGGGACAGCAGGCCCCTCATGCCCGCCGTCACGAAGGTGCGCCCGTAGAACTCCACGGGGTCCTGGTACTCGCTCTGGGCCGTGCCCGCCGCCACCTGGGCGAGGTCGGCGGCGAACTCCGCCTTGCGGTAGACGCCGCGGGTGACGTCGGTCTGGGGGCTCACCACGTCGCGCCACGAGGGGAGGCCGCCGGCGGCGAGGGTCTCCGCCAAGGTCCTCTGCCTCTTGGTGAGGTGCACGTCCGCCGCCTCTGCCGGGCCCGCGGCGACGGAGCCGTCCTCGGACCCGTAGCGCACGATGCGCATGAGCTTGCGGATCTTCTCGGCCTCCTCGCGGTCGTCGAAGGACTCAAGCAGCAGGGCCATGGTCTCGAGGCCGCGGGCGGCCTGGTCGCTCGTCATGTCCTGGCGGCTGCGGTGCGCCACCGCGTTGCGCAGGTCGATGAGCTCGTTCACCCACGTGCGGGCGCTCTTGACCAGCTGGAGCTTGAACGCATCCCTCCAGTTGATGTCGATGAGCCTGAGGGCTGCGGTGACGTCCAGGGAATTCACAAGCTCCATGAACGTGCCCTCCCGCGGCAGGTTCATGCGTTGGTTCTCGTAGAGCCGGTCGTAGACGCCGATGCGCCACCAGTCCGAGACGCCGTAGACGTCCTTGAGCCGAATGCACACGTAGTCGGCCAAGGGGTCGAGCAGAAGGTCGAAGCCCTTGTTGAGGTAGTCGTGGTTGCTCATGGAATCGGGCATGGCATCCTCCCTAGAAACCAAGCGTGGTCTGGTCGGCACTCACGTCGAAGCTGCGACGGACCTTGGCCTGCTCCGCGATCTGGGGCCAGGCGGTGACGAGGTTGTTGTAGAGCAGGGCCTCCGACGCCCAGCCCTTGCGGTCGGCCAGGTTGTAGAGACGGTAGGCCAGGGCCCGGGCATCCTCGGCCTCGGCCGGCGAGCGCTGGGCGGCCAGGGCAGAGCACCCCTCGATGCCGCCATCCTCGAGCCCCCGCACGAGGGCCTGGCAGAGGAGCCACTGGTTGGTGAGTTTCACACCCTCCACCGGCAGCTCGTCACGCCGGAGCAGGCGCACCTTGCCGCGAGAGGCCTCGAGCACGCGGGCGTCAACGAGCTTCTGAAGCTCCACGTTCTTGGCGCGGGCGAGCACGTCCACCTCGCCGTAGGGGGCGGCGTCGAAGCCGTGGTCCGAGTACAGCTCCACGCAGAAGCGCGAGGTGGCGTCCGTGGTGTCGCCGGCGTCGTTGAGCACGGCGTCCAGCTCCTGGTTGATGAGGGCGAGGGCCTGCCGCACGCCCATGGTGGTGCCGTCGCTCTCGAGCACCGCGCCGGCCGCCGAGTACACCGCCATGCCGGGGCCGATGGCGCACTGGGCCATATCCACCGGTGCCAGGTTGGAGGCCTGAAGGTTCCGGACGGCGGGCGTGAGATTGGCGCGCAGCTGCCGCACGAACTCGCGGCGGGAGATGGGCGCGGCGTTCTCCGGGCGCTTGCGGCAGACAAGAACGATGGAGGAGGCGAGGGCGTTGGTGCCGTTGGAGATGGTGCGTCCTGGTTTTTCCGAGCGCATGGGCCACGTACCCGTGATGGTGAAGCCGGCCTCGATGATGGCCGAGAGCATAGTCTCCCACCCGGTGGAGGCCGTCCCGTCCTTGCCGTCGCCCACCTGGGAGTCGCTCTGCTTGAAGGCGTAGTAGATGGTCACGGGGATGTCGTCCCTGGCGTACCCGTGGATGCGTCGGCATACCTCGAGCATGCCGCCCTCAAAGAACTCCTTGGCCCCCTGCTTGGAGCCGTCGTGGCGGTAGGGGGTGGCGATGAGCTCCTCGGCCTTGGGCACGAGCATGGTGGAGAAGAGCTTGGGATAGGTGGGGCGGAGGCTCTGGCGAAGCCACACGTAGAAGTAATCCGACAGGTCCGCATACCCGATGTTGTCGTAGTACGGGGGGTCGGTCGACACCATGATGTTGGAGAGACCGTTGTCGACGGCAGCATCGTGTTGGATCGCGCTACCAGCGCGATCACCGACCGGCAGCCCCGCAAGCACCTTCACGACCCATTCGAGCATGTTGGCAAACGATCCCGAAGAATCACAGAACGGATTATTTTCGGCGTAGTCCCACGACATAGGGATGGCCTGTCTGCCAAACGTATTCCTTGCGTTATCGCGGCCGATGTTCCAAGAGCAAATCGACGAATGATAGTCGGTCATCTTGTCGACCACGAAGGCCAGGTACACACCCACTGCCTCGCCGTAGGCCGTGGCGCCGGTTCCGCCGTCGGCGAGGCCCACGCCATCGTCTGCCATGCCCGCTGCAACGGCGTCCTCGCGGGCCTGCTCCTGGGCATCCTTGACCAGCGCGCTGAACGTGGTGAGGGCCGTGAGCTGACGGTTGGTAAAAAGAGAAGATATAGTCTTGAATCCATAGGCAGGCGGAGAAAACCATCTTGGGTTGTCCGGAAGCTTCCCCGACGGCGCATTCTTTGGTCGCGAGACCCCTGCTGCCTCTTCCTGTCGCTCCGAAGGAGAAACGTACACGCGGCCTTTGGTGCCCTCTGCGACCACAGCCATGAGGGCGCTGCCCATTTTCCCCGCTTCGGCCTCGCCGCGGATGTAGTCAACACCTATCGGTTCTCCGCAATGCACGCAAACAGCGCCCTTCCTGCCGCTCATCAGCCCCTCCCGGGTGGCATTCCCCGGCTTCACCTCAAAGGACAGGCTCCCATCGGCACCGCAGACGGGCTCGATGTGCCATGGGTTACCCTTCTTCTTGGACACGTCCCAACTGCGCACCAGCGGCGTCGTGTGGCGGCATGCCGGGTTGGGGCACGTCACCGTGCGGGCCCAGAGCCATGCGATGACGGTGGCTGGGCCCCCGCCCTGCTCGGCCGGGAGCTCCACCTTGGGGTACAGGTGGCCGATCTTCTCCCACGCCCGCCGGCGCATCCAACAGCCGTAATAGTCGACGTCGGTGGCGAGCCCGTTGTGGCCGGACCAGTCGTCCATGTCGCGCCGGGCGCGGCTCGCAGGGTTCACGGCCGGCATGCCCTCAAAGCGCGGCGGGATCTCTATCTGGGCCTTGTTGATGGTCACGGCCACGGGGTTGAGGTCCTGGGCGTAGGCCTTGAGCCCCAGACGCTGGGCCTCCAAGGGAATGGCGCCACCGCCGGCAAAGGGGTCCAAAAGGGGCGGCACGTCGTCGCCGCAGGAACGCCTTATCTCGGCCTTCGCATCCTCCAGCACCCGGGGGTTGTTGGAGTTCTCCCACACCACGAGCTCGCGCAGGATGTCAAAGAGCCGCTCGCGCTCCGCGTCCTGGGCCTCGGCGCTGGGAAACTCCTCCGGATGCGAGGACGGGTCGTCCACGAGCGAGCTCCAGATGACGGCGCGGGCGCAGGCGAGGGGACGGCGGGCCCACCACAGGTGCAGCGTGGAAGGATGGCCGTGACGGATGGACTTCTCCCGGGCCGCCGCCGCGTTTATCTCGTCCAGCGGGAGGGCCACCTCGATGAGCTTCTTCTTGGGCGTGACGTCAGCCATGGAGGTCCTCCTCACGGAGGCAGACCTCCCCCGCCTCGATGAGGCTCTGGATGCTGTGCGTCACCTTGAGAGTGGAGTCTTCCACCTCCTTTTTAAACGGATGCCTGATATAGACGAGCTTGCCGGCCTTGAGCGTGCCGTCTCCCTGGGGCACCGCCTCGCAGATGGCCAGGATGAAGTTGTCCGGAGAGTTCAAAGAAGTAAGTATCTCGTTGCGGGTGAGGGTCACGTCCGTTGATCCTTTGATGCGTCCTTTGACCTCGATGAATCTCTGAACGGGTTGGCCCGGCGCCGGCACCCGCCCCTCCGGTGGACGGGACAGCACGTCGAACCCGCAGTGGTCCGCGGAGACGTCCGCAGGATCGAAGCCCAAGGCGCGCTCGGTGGCCATGACGGCGTCCATGGCGCAGAGCTCCACGGAGCGGCGCGCCTGGGCGTCGGCCGCGAACCTGACGGCCATGCCCGGCGCCTTCAGCGTCTCCACGAGGACGCGAGGCACCACGAGGGCGCAGCCCACCACCTGAGGCGACACGGGGAAGATCTGCAGCTCCTCGTCGATCTGGGCCAGGCGGGCGATTCGGCGCCGCTCGAGGTCCTGAACGCGTTTTCTGGCCTGGGAGGTGTCCCCACCCTTGGTGCGCAGCTTGGAGCTCTGGACGCTCCAATAGCGGATCTCCTGCGTGAGGCGGCGGTCCACGGCGGCCCGCATCTTCTCGAGGCGGGGCACACGCAGCGCCCTCACCGAGGCCAGGTGGCGGGGCACCACGTCGGCCATGGCACGGGCCCGGACGGCCTGCTCGCTCACGGAGGCAAAGGGGCGCCGCTCTCCCAGCCACGGGTCCAAGAGCTTGAGCTCTTCCTCCGTGGGCGTGCTGTAGTCCAGGTAGGGGGCGTCGCCGTTGTCGAAGGTGCGGCCGTCCTCCGTCATGCCCACGAAGCAGAGGTTGCGGGCCACGGTGTGCTGCTCGCCGGAGACCGTACGGCTGCCGTCGCAGATACGGTCCTCCACGTAGAACAGGGCCCGGGGCTCGGTATCGCCGGATCCCTCGTCGATGAGCACGGCCCCCTTGGTGAGCAGGTTGCCGTGCAGCGAGAGCACGGTGTCTATGACGGCGTCCATGAGGGGGTGCCCCGGATAGACGAACTCGGCATCAGGGGCACCGGGCACCTCGGCGAGCCCGCCGTCGAAGCACACGCGTGTGTAGCGCCGCAGCAGGGCACGGGAGCCCTTCCCACGACGGTCGCGCCGGAGCATCACGTCCGGCATGCGGGTGACCTCGAAGCGGCCGGGCTCCCGCTCCACGATGTGGCCCCCCAGGCGCTTGATGGCGTCACGGAAGAAGAGGGCCACGTAGTAGGGCTGGAGCCTGCGGGCCTCTGCGAGCTCCATCTCCTCACGGACCCGGCTGACCGCGGCCTGGTCCATCACGTCGTCCGTGAGGGCGTTCTCGGCAAGGAGCTCCTTGAGCCTCTCCTGGTCGAGCGCCCCCTCCACCACGCGGTTGAGCTCCTCCGCCCGGGCCGGGTCCGAGCCGTAGCGCACGGCCTCCTTGAGGAGATCGGCCAGGCTCTTGTCTCCGAAGGAGACCTCGCCCAGGACGTCGAAGACGCGGCCGCCCAGGACGCCGCGTTCCACCTCCAGCTTGTTGAGGAGGCGCTCGTAGACCTGGCCCTCCCTCGTACCCCCGGCCACGAGGTTCCAGAGATGGCAGACCTCCGTCTGCCCGATGCGATGGATCCGCCCGAACCGCTGCTCCAGCTTGTTGGGGTTCCAGGGCAGATCGTACGAGATCTCGAGATGGGCCTGCTGGAGGTTGATGCCCTCACCGGCGGCGTCCGTGGCGAGGAGGACCTCGACGCCCTTGTCGTTCTTGAAGCGGTTCTCCGCCTGTCGGCGGGCGTCGCGGCCCATGCCACCGCAGATGACCTCGACGGCGTCGGGCCGGCCGAGGAGCTGCCGGATGTTGGTGACGAGGTAATCCAGCGTGTCCTTGTGCTCGGTGAAGATGACGAGCTTCTCGCGGGAGCCGTCTTTGGCATACATGGCGGGGGTGTCCTGCAACAGTTTGGAGAGCTCCCGCCACTTGCGGTCGTCCTTGCTGCGGTACACGCGCCCCGCCAGCTCCACCAGGCGGTCGAGCTCCGCGATCTCCGCCACGAGCTCGGCCTCGGTCTCGGCCGCCGTGACGCCGGAGGTGGAGTCCTCCAGGGAGTCGAGCTCCTCCTGGGAGAGGTCCTCGTCGTCGGCCGGGCTGCTCCAGTAGTCCTCGGAGACTGTGGGGCCGTTCCTGCGGGTGCGCCCGGCCTTCATGTCGGCCAGCTCCTCCTTGAGGCGGTCTCGGCGGCGGCGCAGGGAGTTGAGGATGGCGGCGGGTGACGAGGCCAGACGGCGCTGGAGGACCGTGAGGGCGAAGCCCACGGAGTTGCGCTTGGTGCCGTCTCCGAGGGAGTCGGCGCGGTTGAAGCCCGTGCGCACGTACTCCGTGACCTCCTGGTAGAGCTCGTCTTCCAAGGGGGTGAGCTCGTAGCTCACCGTGTGGGCGATGCGCTCGGGGAAGAGCGGCTTGCCCTCGAAGGTGAGGAGCTCCTCCTTCACCAGGCGCCTCATGACGTCGGAGACATCGTCGATGGCCGGCCCGCCGTGGGTGGCACCCTCGAAGCGGTCCCTGTCGACGAGGGCCATGAACTGTTGGAAGTCCTTCGGCTTGCCGTTGTGCGGCGTCGCCGTCATGAGGAGAAGGTTCTCCGTATGGTCGGAGAGGAGCTGGGCCAGCCGGTAGCGGGCCGTGTACTTGACCTCTCGGCCGTAGACGTGGGCGGCGAGCTTGTGGGCCTCGTCGAAGATCACGAGGTCCCACTGGCAGTCGGCAATGAGGTTTTGAATGTCTCCGTCACGGGCGAGGCGGTCGAGGGAGGCGATGGCGAGGTCGTGGTCCTGGAAGGCGTTGCGGCGCGCCGACACCTCGAAGGCGTCGCGGGTGAGGATGGCAAAATCGAGGCCGAACTTGTCGAGGAGCTCGTCCTGCCATTGGACGCAGAGGCTGCCGGGGCAGATCACGAGGCACCGCTTGAGGTCGCCCCGGGCCAGCATCTCCTTGATCAGGAGGCCGGCCATGACCGTCTTGCCGGCGCCGGGGTCATCGGCGAGGACATACCGGAGCGGAAGGCGAGGGAGCATCTTCTCATAGACCGCGCTGATCTGATGGGGCAGCGGGCGGATGCGCGAGGTGCGCACGGCCAGGAACGGGTCCTGGGTGGCGGCGAGCGAGATGCGCAGGGCCTCGGAGGCGAGCTTGAAGTCGTCGCCGTCGGCCGAGAAGCCCCAGCCGCCCTGCTCCACGGAGAGCCGCTTCATATCGTCGGCAAAAAAGACCCGGGATTCCGAGGCGCCGTCAGGGAGCCTATACGTGACCTCTGCCGCGTCGTTGCCGAACGGCACGACGGCAACGACGACGACCGACTCGTCTCTGACGACGCCGGTGAGGCGGGCGTCAGGAACGATGTCTTGGAGGCGCGCCATGGTCACGCCCCCACAGGCCTGCTCAGAGGCGCGCTAAGACCGTGGCGCCCCCCCCCCGGTATTACATACGATCATTGAATCCATGGCATATTCCCGTCTTTATTCAGGTTCGTATAATCAGTCATGATACAACGCCAAAAGCTGAGGCAAGACGGCAATGCGGCATAGCACCACCGACTGGCCACACGTGACAAAGGTGCCTGGCCCATCTGTCACTTCGTCTATTGCGTTGTTGAATTCTCCCCTACTCCACGACCTCCATGTACCGGCCCAGGTACTCTCGCAGTGCCGGGTCGCACACGTAGAGATGCGTGCCCTCGATGCCGCGGGTCAGCAGCACGTAGTAGATGTCGCGGATGAAGGTGAGGAGCTCCTCGGCCTCCATGTCCTTGGTCTGGCCGTTGGTGTCGAAATAGTTGTCCTGCACGGCCTCGATGCGCCCGGTCTGCCGGTTGTAGACCAGGTCCTCGCCCACAATCACGTAGGCATAGGAGAGGTCGTAGCCCTGGATGGTATGGATACACCCCACCTCGTGGGCGACAGACTCGCTGTCCATGCCCTTGCCCACCCAGTTGTCCAGCGTGGTGTTCCAGCGCTTGTCTACGCCGTCGATGGTGATGTCGTAGAGCGACCTGTCGTTCTTGGAGGCCCACCTCCACGCGTAGCCGGCTACCATGCGAGTGAGCTCGGCCTGGGCCAGATGCTCCTCGAAGCTGCGGTCAAAACCCTCGAACGTCCCATGCAGGCAGAGCTCGTAGTCGGAAAACGACCGGAGCTCGGGATGTTCGTTGTTCAGAATCGCCTCGACATAGCTCAACAAGGCGTCGCCGGCCTTCACGCGCATCTGGCGTCCCAGGGAGATGGGGTGGGCGAGGGAGCCGCCGAGCTTCTGACGCACGACCCGTTGCGGGATGTCGGCGGGACCGATGCTTTGACGGTGGTCGTAGAAGAAGATCGGCAGCCGTGTCGTGGCGAGGATCCAGTCGAGCTGCGTGGTGTCCTCCGCGCTGCGGTTGAGTGCCGCGCAGACGTCCTTGAACGACTTGCGCGCCACGATGTTCTTGTAGCGGCGCAGGCGGTGGGACTCGTCGACAAGCAGGATGTCGATGTTGGGCCGACCGTCACCCGTGAACCCGTTCTCGGGCTTAACCACGTCGGCAGGACCGATGACATCGGAGGCCTTGAGGCCGGGCACCGTGCGAAGGGTCTTCTGGAGCGTCTTGCGAAGCGAGGTCATGGGCTCCAGCAGCTTGATCCTCGCCGTGGGGTTGCCGTCCTCGTCCACGTAGTTGTCCTTGAGCATCTTGAGGAGGAAGACCGCGAGGACGGTCTTGCCGGTTCCGGGCTTGCCGTCCACCACGATGGGCTCCACACGCTCCTCGGTCCCCTCCATGGCATTGGTGACGGCAAGGAGGATCTTCTCGAGGGCGACCTTCTGGTCTAGGTTCAACTCCTTATACGGTGAGTACTTGAACACCTCGGTCTCTTGGATCTGGGCGATGGTGTGGTTGGCTAGATGCATCTGGCGGAGTTGCTCCCAGAGGTCGTCGAACATGGCCTCGTACTCGGCACGGGAGTAGTAGTCGGACTCCGCCATGCCGCCGTTGCCGTTGGTGAGCTCGTACTTGCCGTCGGCGGCCATGAGGCCGATGAGGCGGTGCTCGTAGTCGGTGACCACCGACTGGTTGAACTCTGGGTGAGAGATGAGGTTGGCGCGGTTGAACCGGGACTTCTCCGGGTTCTTGCCGTGCTCCCCCATGCGCCTGGCAAAGCTCGTGGTCTGCCCCACGTAGGCCTGCTCGCCGTTGTCAAGGATGTAGACGGCGGGCCAGTCGTACAGGATCTTCTCGTTGCCGATGAGGTCCTCGTCGAGCACGATGTCCTCGCCGATGACGGCGTCAGTGATGTTCTGGGCGTCGGAGAAGCTCATCTCGAAGCACCGGAACGGCTCGCCCCTATGCGGGGCGAGCGCGCTGGTGCCGGTTTCGATGGTCTGTGCCATGGCTAGAGCTCCGTGTACTTGCGGGCGTTGCCGCGGGCTTTGTCTGCAGGGTAATGGGCCTCGTTGGCAGCGAGCTTTTGGGCGATGAGCGCCGCAGGGTCGGCTCCGATGGCGTCTGCCAGGTAGAGGCAGTAGATCAGGACGTCGGCAAGCTCCTCGCAGACGGCGTCCTCCCTACCGTCGACGCCGGTATCGGAGCCGCTCCACCGGAAGGCGTCGAGCAGCTCGGCTGCCTCCACGGAGATGGCGCAGGCGAGATCCTTGGGCGTGTGGAAGCGAGCCCAGTCGCGCTCGTCACGGAAGGCCCGGACGGCGACGACCTGGTCGTCCAAGGTGGTTCTGACCTCTTCTGCCACGGCGGCTCCTTCCGCGCGAGGACATGTTTTTATTTGTTGGTTACAGGTCATTTTAGCTGTTTGAAAAGGATTCGGAGAATTGGGGCCACTTCTCTTGTCACAGCCCCCCCATACTCATCTTTCCAGCAGGAAAGCGGCCACCGATGGCCGCTTGACGAATAGGAAAAAAAGGAAAAAATAGGAAAGAAAGGAAAACTGCAGGTGAGGAGCGTGAATGAGCGTAGACACGATTTTCGCCCCCTCGTTTGGTAACCGTCCATCCCAATTGATAGGTCGAGAGCCCCAGCTCGGGACGATGCTCGCCGGTCTTGACTCCGCCCCCGGGAGCAGGGAGCGTTCCATCGTCATGCTCGGCCAGCGAGGCAGCGGGAAGACCGTCCTCCTCTGGGAGCTCGCCGAGCGGGCTCGTGCTCGCGGCTGGACCGTCGCCAACCCGACGATCCCCTCCGAGGGGATGCTCGACAGAATCGTCGAGAAACTGCAGACCGACGCCAGCCGGTTCATCGAGGGCGACGACCACGCTCGCATCTCAGGCGGCAGCATCGGGGCACTCGGCTTCTCCGTAGGGGTCCAGTTTTCCAAGGAGACCCCGCCCGTCGCCAGCCCAGAGCACCGTCTCACCCAGACCGTGCAGAGGCTGAGCGAGCTCGGCAGGGGCTCCCTCATCCTCATCGACGAGCTTCAGGCGAACTCCCCGGAGGTCCGCCAGCTGGTCTCGGTGTACCAGGAGCTGGTAAGTCAGGGCCTCGACGTCGCCATCGTGATGGCCGGACTCCCCGGTGCCGTCTCCGCGACCCTCAACGACCGTGTCCTCACCTTCCTCAACCGCGCCCGAAAGCTCCCCCTCCCCGCCATCCCCGTCGGCGATGTGGAGGCGTTCTACGAGGATGCGTTCCAAGAGCTTGGAATCGTGAGCAGTGGCCGCATGACGCGTCTGGCGGCAGGGGCATCGCAAGGATCCGCATACCTCATGCAGCTTCTAGGGCACAACATAGCCATCCGCCTGCAGCCCGGTGACGAACTCACACCGGACATCCTCGAGAGTGCGGCGACCTCCTCGCAGGCAGACTTCGAGAACGACGTCTGCGAGACGACGCTGCGCGCACTCTCCGACCGTGACGTCGACTTCCTCATGGCCATGGCGCCCGACGAGGGACCGAGCCGCATCGGAGACGTCGCCGAGCGCATCGGGGTCACCCCCGACTACGCCCAGAAGTACCGCAGGCGCCTCCTCGATGCCGGAGTTGTGGAGCAGGCTGGACGCGGCCGGCTCACCTTTGCGGTCCCCTACCTGCGCGACCACCTGCTCGGGGAACGGTGACCCGCGGTGGAGCGACGATGACGATCGTCCCTTCCCCGACGCGCCACCTCTGGTTGCCAGAAAAGGGGGTACACACCTCGCAGGAACCTCCATGGGACCCGTCGTTCCCATGTGCAGAAACCGGCCGCCCCTCCCGCAACGCCGATGCAGGAGGGGCGGCGCCGTTGTAGAGCATCGGGTGAACCGGGTGCACGGGCGAGCCAGCGGGAATCGTATCGGAAAGGGCGCATCTCGAAGGGCGCGCCCCTCCCCCGCCGTCACGCGAGGTCGATGGCCAGAAGCGAGAAGAGGCGGTCGGCCGCAGCGGCGAAGTTCTCGTCCGCCTGTGCCAGCACGCGGTCCAGGGGCTCCAGCCTCGTGACGCAGGACACCGCGGCGGCGAGGCCGGGAATGTCGCCCGGACGGTAGCCCTCGTCCACGGAGCCGGCCACGGCCACACAGGGCACGCCCGCCCGCCGGGACGCCGCCGCCACGCCGGAGACCACCTTTCCGTGGGCGGTCTGGGCGTCGAGCCTGCCCTCGCCGGTGACCACGAGGTCGGCGCCCTCGAGAAGACCGTCGAAACCCACGAGGTCCAGCACCGTGTCGATGCCCGGCCTGAGGGCGGCGCCCACCGCCAGGCACGCGGCACCCAGGCCGCCGGCCGCGCCGGCCCCCGGGACGGACGCGACGTCGCGCCCGCAGGCCTCGGAGAGCGCGCGGGCGTAGATGGCCATGCCCTCCTCGATGCGTTCCACGACCTCGGGGGTGGCGCCCTTCTGCGGCCCGAAGACCCGGGTGGCGCCGTGCTCGCCCAGCAGCGGGTTGTCCACGTCGCACATCACGGTGAGGCCGGCGGCCAGGCGCGGGTCCACGCCCGCGAGGTCCACGGCGGCCACGCGCCCGAGGTTGGCGGCGCAGGGGGCGAGCTCCTCGCCACGGCCGTCGAGGAGCCGGGCGCCCAGGGCCACGAGGAAGCCGGAACCGCCGTCGTTGGTGGCGGACCCGCCGATGGCCAGCGCCACGCCACGCGCGCCACGGTCCAGCGCGTGGGCCACGAGCTGGCCGGTCCCCAGCGTCGAGGCTACGAGAACGTCCTCCCGGCCCGCCACGAGGGGCAGGCCCGAGGCGGCGGCCATCTCGATGACGGCGCCCCCGTCCGGCAGCATGCCGTAGGCGGCCCGGACGGGGTCGCCGAGGGGCCCCTCAACCCGGGCCGTCAGCAGCTCACCGCCCGTGGCCGCCACGACGGCGTCCACGGTCCCCTCCCCACCGTCGGCCATGGGCACGGCGGCCCACCCGCAGCCGGGTAAGTGCCGCTCGGCGGCCTCGGCGAGGAGCTCCGCAGTGCGGGCCGAGGAGAGCGTGCCCTTGAAGGAGTCGCAGGCGAACAGGAAGCGGGGCATGGGTCCTCCTCGGTACGGGGGCTGGCGGGGTCTCAAGCGTAGCGGCTGTGGGGTCGGGCGGGGCGACCCCCTCGGCACCTGAACGCGGGTGGGGGCGACCCTCTCGGCACCTGAACGCGATTAGGAGCGGATTTCGCCCTCCTGAACGCGACTGAGGGCGACCTCGGCGGCTGGACCGCGCCGAAAGTCGCCCTCAACCGCATTCAGGTGCCAGGTAGCCGGGTGGCCGGGGTGGCCGAGGTGGCCGGGTGGGTCCGGTGGCCGAGGTGGCCGGTGAAGCTACCGGGCGGCGTCCAGGATGGCCACGACGTCGTCGGCCTCCAGGTGGCAGAAGCCGCCCAGGTTGCCGCCGCGGGCCTCCACGGCGCCCTCGGCCATCTCGCGCACCTGCTCCGGCGTGGGGTCGATGCCCAGCTCGGAGAGGCTCGTGGGCAGGCCGATCTTGTGGCACCAGTCGTCCCAGGCCTCGATGCCGCGGAGACCCGTGGCCACCGGGTCGTCGAAGTCGTTCTCCACGCCGAAGACGTTCACGCCGAACTGCGCGAAGCGCTCGGGCTTGGTGTGCAGCACGTACTTGGCCCAGCTCGACCAGATGGCGGTCAGGCCGGCGCCGTGGGCGACGTCGAACATGGCGCCGATCTCGTGCTCGATGGCATGGCAGGCGAAGTCGCCCACGTTGCCTGTGCCGGTGAGGCCGTTGTGGGAGAGCGAGCCGGCCCAGAGCAGGTTGGAGCGGGCGGCGTAGTCGTCGGGGTGGGCCAGCGCCTCGGGCACGGCGGTCCGCACGGTACGCATGAGGCCCTCGGCCATGGCGTCGATGAGCTCGGTGTGCTCCACGGTGGTGAAGTAGCGCTCCATGGTGTGCATCATGATGTCCGCGCCGGGGGCCGCGGTCTGGAAGGCCGGCAGCGAGTAGGTGAGCTCGGGGTTCATGATGGCGAAGAGTGGACGGGCGCACTCGTGGTTGTAGGAGCGCTTGAGCATGGGGCCGTCGAGGGTGTCGATGTTGATGACGGTGGAGTTGGAGGTCTCCGAGCCGGTGCCGGCCAGGGTGGAGACGGCGGCGATGGGCGCGATCTTGTCCGTGGCCACCTTGCCGAGGAAGAGGTCCTCGAGCTCGAAATCGTTGGCCAGGCCGTAGGCGATGGCCTTGGAGGAGTCGATGGCGCTGCCGCCGCCGATGGCGAGCACGAAGTCCACGCCCTCCCTGCGGGCCAGCTCCACACCCTCCTTCACGAGGGAGAGGCGGGGGTTGGGCACGACGCCGTCGAGCTCCACGTACTCGACGCCGGCCTCCTCGAAGCCCTTCTCGATGCGGTCGAGCAGCCCGGTGGTGCGCACGTAGTCGCCACCCCAGTGGATGAGGGCCTTGGTGCCGCCGTGCTCCTTGATGAGGCGCCCGGCCTCGGACTCGGTGTCCTTGCCGAACACGACCTTGGTGGGAACGAGGAACTCGAAATTGACCATGGGTACTACCCTTCTTCTCTTAGTCAGAAACCGTGTGTCAACGGTTCGAACGACGGGACGATCGGGGCCTGGGCGCGCGTGAACGCGCCGCCGCCTCAGCCGGCGGTGAGGTACATCGAGATGCCCTGGCCGCCGCCGATGCACATGGACACCATGGCGTCGCCCTTCTCGGGGTGGCGGCGACCCAGCTCGTAGGCGCACTTGAGGGCGAGCACGGCGCCGGTGGCCCCGATGGGGTGGCCGAGCGAGATGCCGCCGCCGTAGACGTTCACGCGCTCCGGGTCGAGGCCGAGGTCGCGGCTCACGGCCACGGCCTGGCTGGCGAAGGCCTCGTTGAGCTCGAAGAACCCTACCTCCTTGGGGTCGATGTCCAGCTGGGCGGCCAGCTTCTGGGTGGAGAGGAAGGGCGAGTAGCCCATGAGGGCGGCGTCGTAGCCGGCCACGGCCCAGCCGCGGATGGTCGCCATGGGCTCGCAGCCGAGCTCCTCGGCCTTGGCGCGGGTCATGACCACCACGGCGGCGGCGGCGTCGTTCAGGGAGCTCGAGTTGGCGGCCGTCACGGTGCCGGTGCCGTCGAAGACGAAGCACGGCTTGAGGCGGGCGAGGCTCTCGGCCGTGACGCCCTCGCGGGGGTTCTCGTCGGTGTCCACCACGGTGACGGCGCCCTTGCGGCCCGGCACCTTGACGGCCACGATCTCGTCGGCGAGCACGCCGTCGGCCACGGCCTTGCAGGCGCGCTGCTGGCTGCGGGCGGCGAAGGCGTCCTGCTCCTCGCGGGTGACGTTGAACTCGCGGGCCACGTTCTCGGCCGTCACGCCGTTGTGGGACTCGTCGAGCGGCCAGGTGAGGATGTCGATGACGCCGTCCTCGAAGCGCTTGTGGCCCATGCGGGCGCCCCAGCGGGCGTCGGTGACGTAGTAGGGCAGCTGGGACAGGTTCTCGGTGCCGCCGGCCACCACGACCTCGCTGGCGCCGCACTGGATCTCCATCACGGCCTCGACGATGGCCTGGAGGCCGCTGCCGCACTGGCGGTTGACGGAGTAGGCGCAGGTCTCATCGGGCAGGCCGGCCTTGAGGCCCACGGCGCGGGCCACGAAGCCGTTGGGGCCCCAGCCGCCCACCTGGCCGACCACGAGCTCGTCGACCTCGGCCGGGTCGATGCCGGCGCGCTCGACGGCCTCCGCCACGACGGTGGCGCCGAGGTCGATGGCCGAGACGTCCTTGAGGCTGCCGCCGAAGCGGCCGATGGCGGTGCGGGCGCCGGCCACGATCACGATGTCGTCGGGGCGCTTCTCGAAGGTCCTGTTCACAGGGGCTCCCTCTCTCTTCTCTCTGCTCTCTCGGGGCTGGTGGTGCAGGTGACCGCGTGCGGCGTGCCGGGCTACTTCGAGTAGTCGTAGAAGCCGCGGCCGGTCTTGCGGCCCAGGCGGCCGGCGTCGACCATGGTCTGCAGGATGGGCGCCGGGCGGTACTTGGAGTCGCCGAACTGCTCGTAGAGGCCGCGCATGGTGGCGAGCACGACGTCGATGCCCGTGAAGTCCATGAGCTCGCAGGGGCCCATGGGGTGGTTGCAGCCGAGCTTCATGCCGCGGTCCACGTCCTCGGGAGCCACGCCCTCCATGACGAGGAAGGCACCCTCGTTCTGGTAGGGCACGATGAGGCGGTTGACCACGAAGCCGGGCAGTTCGGGGGCGTCGATGGCCTCCTTGCCGATGGCCTCGGCGAAGGCGGCGGCGCGGGCGTAGGTCTCGTCCGTGGTGGCGAGGCCCCGCACGAGCTCCACGAGCCTCATGACCGGCGCGGGATAGAAGAAGTGCATGCCCATGACCGAGCCGGGGCGCGCGGTGGCCGAGGCGATGGCGGACACCGAGAGACCCGAGGTGTTGGTGAGCAGCACGGCGTCGGGGTCGGCATGCTCGTCGATGGAGGCGAAGGTGGCCTTCTTGACGTCCAGGCGCTCGGGCACGGCCTCCACCACCACGGCGGCGTCGGCGATGTCGGCGAAGTCTGTGCTGTAGGAGAGGCGACCCATGACGGCGTCCTTCTCGTCCTGGGTCATCTTGCCCTTGGCCACCTTGCCGGAGAGCAGCCTGTCGACGAGGGCCTGGGCGCGCTCCAGGGGCTCCGGCGCGATGTCCACGTTCACCGTCTCGAAGCCGGACTGGGCGCAGAGCTGGGCGATGCCGCCGCCCATGAGACCGGAGCCGATGACCGCGACCTTCTTCTCGTTCATGGGGTGTTCTTCCTTTCCTCGATCGATCTGTCTTCTTCGGTTTATCGGATGATGCCGTGCCGGCGGCCGTCCCTCAGCGCCCCTCCGGGCGCGGGCCCAGGGCGATGCCCGCAGGGCCGTCCACGGTGAAGAGCGCCGGGTCCATGACCTTGAGGTCCGGGCTCACGATGGGTGTGAAGCCCATGAGGTCGAGCACCTGGGTCTGGAGGTCGATGCCCGGGGCTATCTCGACGAGCTCCACCCCCTCGGGCACCAGCCTGAACACGGCGCGCTCGGTGACCACGAGCACGTCCTGGCCGGCGCGGCGGGCGGCCCGGCCGTTGAAGGAGAGCTGGCCCACCTCGCCGACCATCTTGCGCACCTCGCCCTCGCGCTCGATCACGAGCCGGCCGTCCTCGAACCGGTAGCGTCCGCCCTTGGCGGTGAACGTGCCGAGGAACACCACCTTCTTGGCGTTCTGGGTGATGTCGATGAACCCGCCCGCGCCGGCGCAGCGGTCCCCCATCTTGGTGGAGTTAACGTTGCCGTGGCCGTCGAGCTCGCCGAGGCCCATGAACGTGACGTCCACGCCGGCGCCGTCGTAGTAGTCGAACTGCTCGTGGTGGGCCACCATGGCCGTGAGGTTCTGGCCGATGCCGAAGTCCACGCCGCCCAGCTGCACGCCGCCGTAGATGCCGCTCTCGACGGTGATCATGACGTCGTCGGACAGGCCCTCCTCGGCCGCCACGCGGCCCACCATGTCGTTGGGGATGCCGGTGCCCAGGTTCACCACGGCGCCGGGGTAGAGCTCGCAGACGCCGCGGCGGGCGATGAGCTTGCGCTCGTTCATGGGCGCCGGCTCGATGGCCTCCTCGGGCACGCGGGCCTGGCCGCAGAACGACGGGTCGAAGTAGAACGACGACGTCATGCGGTGGTCGGTCTCGGGGTCGGGGCACACCACCACGGAGTCCACGAACACGCCGGGCACGGTGACGTCCTTGGGGTCGAGCGTGCCGGTCTCCACGCGCTCGCGCACCTGGGCCACCACCTTGCCGCCCCAGCGCTTGGTGGCGAGCACCGCGGGCAGCACCTCGAGCTTCATGGCCTCGTCGGTGGTGGTGAGGTTGCCCTGGCCGTCGGCCGCGGTACCGCGGATGAGGAGCCAGTCGATGGGGAGCGCCCGGTAGAACAGGTACTCCTCGCCGCCCAGCTGCACCACATCCACGAGATCCTCGGCGTCGCGGGTGCGCCGGTTCATCTTGCCGCCCTCGATGCGGGGGTCGATGAACGTGCCGAGGCCCACGCGGCTGAGCTTGCCGGGCAGCCCCGAGGCCGCCTCGCGGTAGAGCTGGGCCATCTGCCCCTGGGGCAGGCAGTAGGCCTCCACGGCGTCGTTGGCGATGAGCTCCATCCACTTGGGCTGCAGCCCCCAGTGGGCACCCACGATGCGGCACACCATGCCCTCGTGGGCCAGGTGCTGGATGCCGCGCTCGCGGTCGGACTGGCCGCAGGAATGGATGAGCGTGAGGTCGCGTGGGTGGCCGGTCTCGAGGAAGCGCCGCTCCAGGGCCTTGAGGTTGGACTCCGAGGCCGACACCAGCGTCATGGCCACGGTGGCTATGGTCTGGCCGTCCTGGATGTCGGCCACGGCCTCCTCGGGGGTGCAGAATCGGGCGTCGAGGGCGCTAGCCATGGAGCACCGTCCTTTCATGGGTGCAGCGGTTGTGGGCCATATGCGCCGTGACGAGGGCCGCCACGGCGGGTCGGTCGGGCTTGGAGGCGGGGGTGAGGGGCAGCTCGTCCACGAAGACCACGTGCTCGGGCACCTCGAACCGCGCCACGCGGGACGAGAGCCATCGCCGGACGTCGTCCTCGGTGACCGTGGAGCCGGGATCGCGCACGCAGGCGGCCACGGGCACCTCGCCGTAGGCGTCGGACGGGATGCCGGCCACGCAGCTCGCGGCGATGCCGGGCACGCGGCAGAGGTGCTCCTCGAGCGACGAGCACCAGACCTTCTCGCCCCCGCGGTTGATCAGGGCCTTGAGGCGGTCCACCACCCACACGAGGCCGTGGTCCAGGCGGGCGACGTCGCCGGTGGCGAACCAGCCGTCGGCCTTGTGGGCGTCGCTCTCGCGGCGCCAGTAGCCGGGGCACACGTTGGTGCCGCGGAGCCACAGCTCGCCGGGCTCGCCGTCGGGGACCTCGAGGCCGTCCCCGTCCACGATCTTGGCGTCCATGCCGGGCACGGGCAGCCCCGTGGCGAGCGGGCAGGCCGACGACGGGGTGTCGCCCGGGAAGAGCAGGGCGGGGCTCGCCGTCTCGGTGAGGCCGTAGACCACCCGGAACTGCGCGTGGGGCAGCCACCGGCGGTAGGCGGCCATGACGCGCTCGCTCTCGCGGGCGGAACCCGACAGCACGAGGCGCAGGCTCGGCAGCTCGGGGAACTCCTCGCGGAGGTCGAGGAGGCGCGAGAAGGCCGCCGGCGCCGCGTGAAGGTAGGTGACGGACTCCGTGGCCACGCGGGTGAGGGCCCGGCGGGCGTCGAAGCGCCGCTGAATGTGCACGGAGGCACCCACGGACAGGAACTGCGCCACGAGGCCCACGAGGCCGGTCACGTAGTAGATGGGCAGGCAGACGAGGCAGCGGTCCTCCATGGTGGTGCCGCAGAGCCGGGCGTAGGCGCCGGCGGCGTGCACCACGTTCTCGTTGGAGAGCATGACGGCCTTGGCCCGGCTCGTGGTGCCGCTCGTGAACATCATGAGGGCGCAGGCCTCCGGGCCGCCGGGGCACGGGGCCGTAGGCGCCGGGGCGTCGGCGCCTACGGAGGCGTCGGCCACGAGCACGCGGTCGGGTTCCACGGGCAGCGAGGGCGTCCAGGCGGCGTACTCGGGACCCACGACCACATGGGTGACGTCGGCGGCGAAGAGCAGGGTCACGGCCTCGTCGCGCCGGCACTTGGTGGGCACCGCCACGGCGGCGGCCCCCAGGCGGTTCACGGCGTAGAGGCACGCCACGTAGGAAAGGCCCGCCTCCATGAGCAGGGCCACGCGGTCGCCGGGGCGCACGGACAGGCGTCGCCCCAGGCGGCCGGCGAGCGAGAGGACCAGCGAGAGCAGCTCCCCGTAGGTGGCGGAGGTGCCGTCGTCATCCACCACGGCCACGGCGTCCGGGCAGCGCCGGGCGGTACGCTCGAGGGTGGAGAAGAGCGTGGGCGCGGCCCCGGCCCAGCGGCGCTTGCCGTCGGCTCCCATGACGAGGTCGTCGGCCGCGTGGCCCCAACACAGGTCGCCCGAGATCATGCCCGCCGCTCCCCTCTCTCCCCGCTGCCTTCACCGTACGTCCCTCGGTCGCACACCCCCGGGGCCACCCGGGTCGATGCCCGAAGCATCTAGTCCAGCTCCTCCCCGGCGCCCTCGAAGGTGTAGGTGCCGGAGCAGCCAATCATGCGCATGTAGTCGCGGATGAAGCCGATGGCGGCCTCCTCACCCACCATCTGGATGTCCATATAGTCGATGCCGGGTTCGGCGTTGAGGCGCTCGTGCATGGCGCCGCGCTGGAACTTGAAGAGATCGGTGCAGACGTTGATCTTGTTGATGCCAAGCTCCACGCAGCGGCGGATATTCTCCTCCCCGGCGCCGGAGCCGCCGTGGAGCACGAGGGGCATCTTGAGGGCGGCCTTGAGCTCGGCCAGGCGGTCGAAGTCGAGGCTGGGCACGAAGTCGTCGGGGTAGGAGCCGTGGGCCGTACCGATGGCCACGGCCAGGCAGTCGCAGTGGGTACGCTCGACGAACTCCATGGCCTGCTCGACGTTGGTGTACATGTCTGCGGAGCGTCCGTCGCCGGCGGCCGCGACGCCCACGTGGCCGAGCTCGGCCTCGCAGGATGCGCCGTGGGCGTGGGCCACGGAGGCCACGAGCTGGGCGCGCCTGACGTTCTCCTCGAACGGGAAGCTCGATGAGTCGATCATGACGCTGGAGAAGCCCGCCTGGATGCAGCGGACGATGTCGGCGTACTCGCCGCCGTGGTCGAGGTTGAGGGCCACGGGCACGTCGAGGGGCTCGGCGATGGAGCGGATCATGGGGACCATGACCTCGGGGGTGGCATGGGCCTTCATCTGCCGCGGGGAGATGTCGATGATCACCGGTGCGTGCTCGGCGGCCGCCGCGTGGCAGATGGCGCGGGCCTGCTCCATGTCGGTGCAGTTGATGGCCATGACGGCGTAGGAGTTCTCGCTGGCGTGCCAGAGCATTTCCTTCATGGACGTGTACATGGTGGCGGTTCTCCCTCTGAGGCTGGGCTGGGTGTGCGCGTAAGAGAAAGGGGCCGAGGATGGCGGAGCACCCCCGGCCCTAGAAACGGCCGATCCTAGACGAGGTTGTCGAGGATGGGGTTGCCGGTGTCGGCCTCGGTGGCGCTGATCGGGGCCTTGACGAGGGCGTAGGACACGCCGGTGACGAGGGCGCCGGCGAGCCAGCAAAGCAGGAACATGACCGGGCCGGCGAAGGGGGCGTCCGCGGAGGCGGTCATCAGGGGCACGACGAAGATGCCGCCGTGGGTGGCCATGGACTCCAAGCCGAAGGTCATGGCGAGGCCGCCGGAGACGGCGCCGCCGCACATGCAGCAGACGAGGACGCGGATGGGGTCCTTGACGAGGAAGGGGATGACGTACTCCTGGATGTAGCAGCAGCCGAGGATGAGGCCGGAGACGATGGTCTGACGCTCGTTCTCGGCGAACTTCTTCTTGCCGCCGAGAAGCATGGCGATGCAGATGCCGATGGGGTTCTGCATGCCGCCGCACATCTTGGAGGCGGTGGGGCCGAAGACGCCGTCGGCGTTGAGGCCGTTGGTGAAGAGCGCGGTGGCCTTGCCGATGGGGCCGCCCTGGTCGATGGACATCATGGCGCCGATGGCCGCGCCGAAGATGAAGCGGCTGCCGCCCTCGAGGCCGGTGAGGAACGAGGTGAGGGCGCCCATGAACCAGGCGATGGGGACGCCGATGACGTACCACATGGCCAGGCAGACGATGAGGGTGGCGCACACGGGGATGAGCAGGATCGGGAAGACGGACTGCAGGTCCTTGGGCGCCTTCTTCATCAGGTCCTTCATCCAGTTGACGAGATAGCCGGCAAGGATGCCGCCCACGAGGGCTCCCAGAAAGCCCGTCTGCGTAGTGACGGAGATGAAGCCCACGGCAAAGCCAGGGGCAAGGCCGGGCTTCTCGGCGATGGCGTAGGCCGAGTAGGCGCCGATGATGGGCACCGAGAGGTTCATGATGGCCGCGCCGATGGCGTTGAGCACCATGGCGAAGGTGAACTGGGTGTAGGCGAGGTCGGCGGCCTGGGCGGCGATGTCGTAGCCGCCCATGGCCTTGGCGATGCCCTGGAGCACGCCGCCGCCCACGATGACAGGGATCATGTACGAGACGCCGGTGAAGATGGCTTCCTTGATGACGGCGCCCTGGGACTTCTTGGCGCTCTTGGCGCCCTTGCGTGCGAGCTCGGCCATTTATCCGATCGCCTCCAAAAGCTCGGCCACCACGGAGGGGGCGTCCTTGATGACTTCCTCGGTCGGGCAGGAGATGTAGGGGACCGGCTCGAAGCGCTCGAGGCCCTTGATCTTGAGGTCGGCGGCGATGATGGCCGCGTCCGCCCGGGCGAGGTCCTCCTCGGTGATGGCGTTCTCGGAGCCGTCGGCGCCCTGGGTCTCCACCTTGGCCTCGCACCCGGCGGCCTCGATGGCCCGCTTGAGGGCATCGGCCGCCATGTAGGTGTGGGCGATGCCCACGATGCACGACGTGACGCCTACGATGTACTTCTTGGCCATGTCCTTCCTCTCTCTGTCGAAGGTCGTGAGGGGTCGGACTGTCCCCTCTTTCCACGGCCCCATCGTATGTCTCCATTTTTCTGAGTAGTTCCCAAATGGTGTATTTATCGTCTCTCCATTTTTCCTTCATAACTAGGCAGGGCTTATAGCTGGAAGTTCTTGGTCCTATCGCTATATATGGATTCAGATAGTATTAAGACTCTATCTACTACACATTTTCTACATATATTCTGGCTTTTCTCCTGTGGAGAAGATGTCCCTCCATATACTGGAGTCAACGCAGGCGGCGACCCCTGGGGGCAGACCATGCCATCTTCTAAGAAACGCAACTGTGGACCCACCGAGCTCGTGATCATGCGCGACCGCGTCAAGTGCGCCCTCACCGCGTTCATGGGCGCCTGTGTGGCCGTGGCCGGTGCCCTGGCCTTGTTCGCCCCCCTGGCCCCGGGCCAGGACGAGCTGTCCATCCGCCTGTGGATGGGGGTGGCGGGCCTTCCCCTGGGCCTGGGCGTTCTGGCGTGGAGCGTCGACCGCCTGGTGCGCCGCCCGGAGCTGCTGGCCATCGACGAGCGCGGCATCCGCGACCGCTCCAACTGGATGAGCCCGGGCGAGGTCGCCTGGGACGAGGTCTCGGCCGCTTACATCCTCGAGATGGGCGCCAACAGCTACCTGTGCCTGGAGCTTGCCGACGTCGAGGGCTTCTCGGCGCGCCTCAACGCTCGCCAGCGCAAGCTGCTGGAGGCCAACCTCACCACGGGCTTCGCCCCCGTGCGCATCCAGCTGGCGAGCGTGCCGGGCGGGTACACCTGTGAGGACGCCCTCGCCGTGGTGCGCCGGCTGCGCCCCGGGCTCGTGCGCGGCAAGAAGAAGGTCAAGACCCGCGCCCAGGGCCGCGGCGTGGCCGCCGCCTAAGGCCTCGAGGCGGGTGCCCCGGCCGTTCCCTCCCCCACATCAGGACCTCGTACAAGAAAGAAAGGCCCCTCCCCCATGGCTCCCCTCCGCGGAAGGCGCGGCATCCTCGCCGCGTCCACCCTCCTGCTGCTCTTCCTCGGTCTCATCTACGCCTACTCGGTGGTCCTCGCGCCCATGAAAGAGATCTGGGGGTGGTCCGTCTCGCAGATGACCCTCGTGTTCGCGCTCTCCATCGGGATGTTCACCCTCGGCGGCGTGGCCGGGGCCAGGATGAGCGGGCGCTGGGGCACCCGGGCCACGTTCATGGCGGCGGGCGTGCTGCTCGCCGCGGGGTTCGTGGGCTGCTCCGTCGCCGACGGACCGCTGGCGTTCCCGGTCACCTGCCTCTGCTACTGCGTGCTCTGTGCCCTGGGGATCGGCCTGGCTTACGACGTGCTCATCGCCGCTGTGACCGAGTGGTTCCCCGACCGCTGCGGGCTCGCCCAGGGCATCTGCCTCATGGGCTTCGGGATTGGCGGCTTTCTGCTGGGACCGGCCGTGAGCTGGGTCTACGGCATCGTGGAGTGGCGCGTGGTGCTGAGGGCGCTCGGGATGGCGTTCCTCTGCATGCTCTGGGCCGCCTCCGCCGTGGTGGTGGAGCCGGCCGGCGCGGGGGCCGGCGCGACCGAGGAGGGCGGCGCCGACGGCGGGCGCCTCGTGGCCGATCGCCGGTTCAGGCTTCTCTACCTGTGGCTCTTCCTGGTGTGCGGCGCCGGCATGGCCGTGACAGGCCTCGGGCGCGAGCTGCCGGCGAGCCTGGGGGCGGATGCCGTGACGGCGGCTTTCGTCATCGGGTTCGTGAACGTGGGCTCGGGCCTCGGGCGCCTCGTGGGCGGAGGGCTGGCGGACCGATTCGGCGCGCCCGCGACCATCCGCGCCACCTCGGCCGCCATGGTGGCCTCGATCCTGGCACTTCTCGGCTCCCTTGGCGCCGGAAGCCTTCCGATGCAGGCTGCGGCCCTTCTGGCCTGCGGGTTCTCCTGGGGCGTGGCCGTCATCATGATGACGTACGTGTGCGCCAAGGTGTGGGGCGCCGCCGCCATGGCCAAGAACCTGGCCGCCGTGAACACCTACAGCATCTTCGCCTCGCTGGCGGGCAGCTTCGGCGCGGGGCTCCTCGCCCAGGCGACGTCGTTCTCCGTGGCCCTGGGCACCGTGTGCGCGCTGTGCGTGGTGGGCGTTGCCGTGGGCCGACCCCTGGGCGCGGCCGTGGAGGGGCGCGACGGCTCGCGGGAGACCGGGGCCGTGGGCGCCGGCGACCTTGCCGGGCGGCTCGACGGGTAGGTGGGCGGTCCGACCTGCAGCAGGTGCCGGACCGGGTTCCGCCCCCAACCTGCGCCAACTAGCCGGTTGGCGCATCTCTCGACAGGACCAGGGCCTCAAAACTGCACCAGATGGCTACTTGGTGCGGTTTTCGGCCCGAGAAGCGCCTCGAAGCTGCACCAACTGGCCAGTTGCTGCAGTCCACAACCGGAATTACACCTCCAACATGCACCAAGTAGCTAGTTGGTGCACCTCTCGGCCGGCAGGACCGGCCCCCACCTGCACCAGGTAGCCAGTTGGTGCACCTCCCAACCGGCAGGACCCGCCCCGGCCTGCACCAGGTAGCTAGCGGATGATGGAGTCGCGGGCGTCGTCGGTGACGATCCGCTCGATGGTGCCCTCGTCGGCCCAGGAGAGCTCGCCCTCCACAGTGGCCTTGTAGGCGGCATGGGCCACGGCGTAATCCAGCGTGTGCTGGGCATCCCAGCGGTTGAGCAGGCCGTGGACGATGGAGGCCGAGAAGGCGTCGCCGCAGCCGGACTGCTCCATGGGCGCCACGTCGCGGGAGCGCGAGCGGAACAGCCCCTCCTCTGAGAGCAGCATGCCCCGCACCGAGAGGAGCCCGCCGGCATCCACGTCGCGGCGGTTCATGGTCAGCGACTGGATGCCGTTGGCCGTCATGAGGCGGTCGGCGGCCGCGGCGCACCGGTCGCCGTCGCCCTCAAAGCCCTCCCGCTCCCAGATGCCCACGTAGTCCTCGTCGGAGCCGCAGACCACGTCCACGTAGGGCAGCAGACGCCCCCAGAGCTCGCGGGCGGCGGCGGGCGTGATCATGCCGCGGCGAAAGTTGAGGTCGCAGAAGGTGCGGATGCCCCTACCCTTGGAGGCCATGAGGGCGTCTTCAACCACGTCGCCGAGGGTGGGAGTGATGGAGGCCACGACCCCGGAGAAGTAGAACGACCCGACGCCGTTGAGAAGGCCGTCCCAGTCAAAGTCGTCCCGCCCCACGTCGCGCATGGCGGTGCCGTCGCGGTCGTAGAGGACGCGGTCGGGGCGCACGGTGCCGCCGCGCTCCACGTAGTAGACGCCCAGGCGGCAGTCGGCCCGCTGCACGCGGCTGACGTCCACGCCAAACCGGCGGAGCTCCATGAGGGAGCGCTCCCCCAGCGTGTTGGACGACACCACCGAGGCCAGGGCCACGTCGTCGCCCTGGAGGGCCAGGGACTTGGCCACGGTGACCTCGGAGCCGGCAAAGGCCATGGTGAGTTGGTCGGTCTGGTGGAGCATGAGCGGCAGGCGCGGGGTGAGCCGCAGGACCGGCTCGCCCAGGCAGAGGACCTTCAAGACGTTCCCTTCCCCATCGGCATCTGGCGAACATCCTATCAGGTTGCCTGCAGCGCCCGACCCGGCACAGGGTCATCTCCATCAATCTCTTGAGAGTCAAAGACGGCACGGGCGCAGGGCGGGAGACGGTTTTAACCTGTAAAAGCGGTAAAGCGGCGGGACCACAGCCGGCCTC
Organism: Atopobiaceae bacterium 24-176; assembly: GCA_041225335.1. Classification (GTDB taxonomy): domain Bacteria; phylum Actinomycetota; class Coriobacteriia; order Coriobacteriales; family Atopobiaceae; genus Granulimonas. Next base: position 282,926 of record JBCLSF010000002.1, read on the forward strand.
GGGCCATGCATCGTAAGGAAGCGTCTGAGAAAGGCCGCCTGTATCGGCAGATACAGGCGGCCTTTCGAATCGCTTCCGATGATGCATAGCCCGAGGCCTCGCACGGCGAAGGCCCCGCGGCGGCTAGACCTGGGCGTCCGCGATGATCTTCACGAACTCGTCCACCGACATGGTGCCCTGATCGCCCTCGGCGCGCTCGCGCACAGAGACGGTGCCGTCCTCGGCCTCCTTGTCGCCCACCACGAGCATGTAGGGGATCTTCTGCTCCTGGGCGCGGGCGATCTTGGCGCGCATGGGCTCGGAGTGCGTGTCAACCTCCACGCGGCCGCCCACGGCGCGCAGGCGCTTGGCCACGTCCTCGGCGTAGTCGAGGTGACGGTCGGCGATGGGCACAATCTCGGCCTGCACCGGGGCCAGCCACAAAGGCAGGGCGCCGGCGTAGTTCTCGATGAGGATGCCCAGGAAGCGCTCGATGGAGCCAAAGATGGCGCGGTGCAGCATCCAAGGGCGCTCCTGGGTGTTCTCGGCCGTGCGGTAGGTGATGTCAAAGCGCTCGGGCAGGTTGAAGTCCACCTGGATGGTGGAGCACTGCCACGTACGGCCGATGGAGTCCTTCACCTTGATGTCGATCTTGGGGCCGTAGAAGGCGCCGTCGCCCTCGTTGATGTCGTAGGGCACGCCGCGCTTGTCCAGGGCCTCCTTGAGGAAGCTCTCGGCCTTCTCCCACATCTCGTCGGTGCCGATGGAGTGGGCCGGACGCGTGGAGATCTCGCACTCGTAGGGCAGGTCGAAGGTGCCCATGATCTGGTCGACAAGGTCCATGATGCTCTCGACCTCGTCCACCACCTGGTCCTCGCGGCAGAACACGTGGGCGTCGTCCTGGGTGAAGCCGCGGGCGCGGAACAGGCCGTTCACGGCGCCGGAGAGCTCGTGGCGGTACACCGTACCAAACTCGAAGTAGCGCAGGGGCAGGTCGCGATAGCTGTGGAGGTTGCTCTTGTAGAGAAGCACGTGGCCCGGGCAGTTCATGGGCTTCACGCCGAACTCGGAGAGGCGCGGCTCCTCGTCGGTTCCCTCGTTGATGTTGAAGAAGTACATGTTCTCTTTGTAGAAGTCATAGTGCCCGGAGGTCTTCCACACGCCGGACTTGTAGACGTGCGGGGTGATGACCTCCTCGTAGCCGCGGCGGTACAACTCCTTGCGCAGCCACTCCTGCATGGTGCGCACCACACGGGCGCCCTTGGGGAAGAACAGCGGCAGGCCGGGGCCCACCTCGTCCAGCGTCTCAAAGATGCCGAGCTTGGGACCGAGCACGCGATGGTCGCGCTTCTTGGCCTCCTCCATCATGTGGTTATAGGCTTTGAGCTCCTTCTTGGTGGCGAACTCCACGCCGTAGACGCGCTGCAGCATCTCGTTCTCGGCGTCGCCGCGCCAGTAGGCGCCGGCCACCTTCTGCAGCTCAAAGGAGTCGGCAGGGATCTTGCCGGCGCTCGCCACGTGTGGGCCGCGGCAAAGCTCCACATGATCGCCGTGACGGTAGACCGTGACCTCCTCGGAGGCGTCGATGTCGTCGAGCAGCTCGAGCTTGAGGGGCTGGTCGGCGAACATCTCCTGGGCCTGGGCGCGCGTGACGACCTCGCGCACGAAGGGCTTGTCCTCACGGATGATCTCGCGCATGCGCTCCTCGATGCGCGCGAAGTCGTTGGAGGAGATTTGGTCGGGCGTCTGGAAGTCGTAGTAGAAGCCATTCTCGACGTCGGGGCCGACGCCCAGCGCCACGTTGGAGAAGAGCTCGCTCACGGCCTCGGCCATGACGTGAGCGCAGGAGTGGCGCAGGATGGGCAGCGCGTCGGGGCTCTTGAGGGTGAGAATCTCCACGGCGTCGCCGTCGCGCAGGGGGCTGGCGAGGTCGACCGGTACGCCGTTGACCTTGGCGGCCACAGCAGCGCGGGCGAGGCCGGCACCGATGGAGGCGGCAAGGTCGGCAGCGGTGGCGCCGGCCTCGAGCTCCTTGACGGAGCCGTCGGGCAGATTGACGGAGATGGGGTTGGACATGGACTTACTCCTTCTTGTGGTTCTCGGCCTCACGATGGCCGTTTGACGACAGCGGGCTGGGCGGCCGCGCCGCCATGGCACGGCCGTTCCAAGAGAAGGCGGCGCTCACCGGGCGGCACGAAGCCGCACGCCAAGCGCCTAGATAGTCTGGGTGAAGGTGAGGGTGCGCACAGCGGACAGGGCCGCTGCGGGCCTGTCGACAAGAAGCTGTGGAACGCTCTGGCTCATGGGGTGCACCCTTCGCATACAAGCCGGCCCGATGCCGGCGCACGAGCTTAAGGATACCCCTCTTGGAGGGGGCCTGTCGCGGAAGGGGCGGCGAGAAGCGACGGCCTCACGGGCACCACCCCCCCTCTCTCTCCTGCGCCCCTTTCTGCGCCTGAAAGCGGATAGGGGTGCCCCTATCCGCTTTCAGGCGCAGTAGGGAGCGCAGCAGGGCCCGGAAAACCGCATGACCTCGCGGATGCGCTCCCGCATCTCGGGCCGGTGCCCTAGGCCACCTTTCCGTTTGCCACGCGCACCACGCGGTCGGCGGCGCGCACCGTTGACGGCCTGTGGGTTACGAGCACCACCGAGCGTTCCGCGCGCTCTGCGGCCAAGGCCTTGAGCACAACGGCCTCGTTCAGGGCGTCGAGGTTGCTCGTGGGCTCGTCCAACAGCAGCAGGGGCGCGCCGTGGAGAAATGCCCGGGCCAGGCCGATTCTCTGGCGCTCGCCACCCGACAGCGTGTCGCCCAGCTCGCCCACGGGCGTGTCGAGGCCGTCCGGGAGGCTCTGGATAAAGTCCCAGACCGACGCCTTGCGGCAGGCCGCCTCTATCTGGGCATCCGTGGCATCGGGCCGCGCAACGAGCAGGTTGCTTCTCACCGAGTCGCAGAACAGGTGCGTCTCCTGGGTCATGTAGGCCTCGAGCTCCCGCAGGTTGCGCGTGTTGATCTGCCCCACGTCTGTGCCCGAGACCTCAACCCGGCCGGCGTCGGGCTCCCAAAAGCGCATGAGCAGCTGCAGCATGGTGGACTTACCGCTGCCTGACGGGCCGACCACGCCCAAGATCTCGCCCGGGCGCACGGCCACCGAGGCGCGGCGCAGCACCGGCTCCTGGTCGTAGGCAAACTCCACGCGGCGAAGGGCCGCCCCTGAGAAGCCCCGGCGCTCCATGCCCTCCACATCGGAAAGGACGGGCTCCTCGTCGAGAAGGTCGAGGATACGGCTGCCGGCGGCAAACGTGGGCGCCAAGGAGGCGCCGAGGTTTGCCAAGGCCACGCACGGGCCGAACGAGCCCATCATGGCCAGCGTGGCGACAAGCGCGTCGCCGGGCGCGATGGCGCCCGAGGTTGCAAGGCCGGCGGCCGTCACTGCCATGGTCACCGACGCTGCCACGATGACAGTGTTGGTGACGGCCGCGTCGAGCCCGGCGCGCAGCTTAAGGGCGCCCTCCTTGGCAACGAGCGCCTCGGTGCGCTCCTCGATGCCGGCCAGGCGACTGGCACCGTCGCCAAACTGCACCGTCTCGGACAGGCCGCGCAGGCTGTCGAGCACGTAGGCCCCCAGCTCGCCCGTGCCCGCACGCTGGGCGTCGCCCAAGCTGCCGACAAGGCGAGAGAAGGCCCAGGGCACAAGGGCGCCCACCACGAGGTAGGACACGGCGGCCACGAGGGCGAGCCAGCCGTTCATGGAGCCGATAAAGCCCGTCATGACGGCGCAGAACAGCACGGCGATGGCTACAGGCGAGATGGTGTGGGCGTAAAAGACCTCGAGCAGCTCGACGTCGGAGGTGACGAGGGCCACGAGGTCGCCCTTGTCGCGCCCCGCGAGCTTTGCGGGGGCCAGCCGGCGCAGGGCGCCGAAGACCTTGTCGCGCACGAGGGCCAGAAGCTTGAAGGCGATGTAATGGTTGGCGGCCTGCTCGCCGTAGCGAAGGGCACCGCGGACCACGGCACAGACGGCCATGGAGGCAAAGACCGAGGCGAGCGGCAAGGGCAAGCCCAAGCCCAAAACGTCGAGCAGGGCCACGCCTCCCAGCACCATGATGGCGGTGGCGGCCAGGTTTCCCGCGAGGCCGGCGGCCACGGCGAGCGCCATGAAGCCGGCGAGGGGCCTTACCAGCCGGGACAGCCGTGCCATGACGGCGAGATTCGATCGGCGGCTCATGCGGCATCGACCTCCTTGTCGCTGCACTCAAAGTGCTCGAGCTTTTGCTGGGCGTTCCAGAGACGGGCGTAGGCGCCGCCGGCGGCCACCAGCGTGTCGTGGTCGCCCTCCTCGCAGACGCGGCCGCCGTCGAGCACCACGATGGACTGGGCCTCGCGCACGGTGGCCAGGCGATGCGAGACCACCACGACGGTCTTCTCGGGCGCAAGGGCGGCCACGGCGGTCATGATGGCGTCCTCGCTCTCCACGTCCACGCTGGACGCGGCCTCGTCAAAGACGGCCACGCGACCGGGGTGGAGCAACGCTCTGGCCAGGGCAACGCGCTGCCGCTGGCCGCCGGAGAGGTTTGCCGCCCCCTCCCGCACGACGGTGGCAAGGCCTTTTTGGCCCCGCAGCCACTGGGCGATGCCGGCGCGCTCGCAAGCCTCCCAGAGCTCGTCGTCAGTGGCCCCAGGCGCCGCCATGCGCAGGTTCTGCCCCACCGTGCCGGCGAACAGGTGGCTCTCATGGCCCACATAGACCACCTCGCGGGCCACGGCCTCGGGCCCCATGGAGGCAAGCTCGGCGTCGCCTAGCTTGGCAGAGCCCGCAAAGTCGCAAAGGCGTCCCGAGAGCACGGAGGCCAGCGTGGACTTGCCGCTGCCCGACTCGCCCACCACGGCCACAAAGGAGCCGGCCGGCACAGAAAGGCTCACGGAGTCGAGGGCCGGCCGGGCGGCATCGGGATAGGTGACGCAGAGGCCCTTCACGCAGATGTCCGCGCCTGCGGGCCTCGCAGCCTGCTCGGCGGTAGGCGCGGGCTCGGGGGCGTCCATCAGGCGGAACATGCGCTCGGAGGCCGCCATGCCGTTCATGGCGATGTGGAAGAAGCTGCCCAGAAGGCGCATGGGCAAGAAGAAGTCGGCCGCCAGAAGGATCGTGAGCAGGCAGGCAAAGAGGCTCGAGGCGCCGGAGGCAAACTGCGTCACGGCCACGGCAGTGCCGGCCGCAGCGCCGCCAAAGGCCACGAGGTCCATGACCGAGATGGAGTTGAGCTGCATCACGAGCACGCGCATGGTGGCGCGGCGGAAACTCTCGGCCTCTTCGTTCATCTGTTGATGCTTGCGGCCGTCGGCCTGGTAGACCTTGAGCGTCACGAGTCCCTGCAGGTTCTCGAGGAACGTGTCGCCGAGGGAGGTGTAGCGGCCCCAATAGGTCGAGAGCAGCCGCTTGGCCCACGTCTGCACCAGGGCGATGGAGACCGGGATGAGCGGCACGCACACGAGCAGGACGAGGGCGCTGGGAAGGTTGAGCGGCGCCAGCACGCAAAAGAGCGTGAGCGGGGCGAGCGCCGCGTAGGCAAGCTGCGGCAGGTAGGAGCCAAAGTAGTGCTCAAGCTGGTCCACGCCCTCAACACTCACCTGGAGCACCTCGGACGAGCTGGCCCGCTCGCGCCACGACGGCCCCAGGCGCAACAGCTTCTTATAGATCATGGGGCGCAGCGTGGACTTGACGGCCCCGGCCGCCCGATGGGCCGCAGCGTGGCTGCCCACGGTGCAGCCGAAGCGCACCGCAGCGGCCACGACAGCCGTGACCACGAGCGTTGCAGTGTCGGCGGCCGCCTGGCCCGGAACGAGGACCTGCGTCAAGAAGGCCGCCAGCACCCCCATGAGGCACACCTTGGCGATAAGCGACGCCCACTGCAGCGCCACGTTGGCCGCAATGGGGCCCCTGGCCGCTGGCACCGCGCCGATGAGGCGCTTGTCGATCATCATTGGTGTCGGCTCCCTCAAAGTGTCGTTCGGTTAACAGTCATCGGGCCAACAGTTAACCGTATGCAACAAATAAGAGCGGACGACACTCCCTCGGCTCACGAAAGTCCCATGAGAGCAAGCTGGAGGCAGCCGGTGCGCGCGGTGCGGCCGGTGCGAGCGTGGCCGGTGCGCGCGACGCGGCCGGTGCGAGCGTGGCCGGTGCGCGCGGCCCCTGCGCGTGCCCGGTGCGAGCGGCCTCCGCGCCCTTCTCCGCGCCTGAAAGCGGCTGAGGGCGCCCCTATTCGCTTTCAGGCGCAGGAACCAGGCAAGAGTCAGGCGCAGGAATCAGGTGTGGAAGTCAGGCGCACGTGGGGGCCAGAACACGCAGGGCCCGCAACAGCGGCCGGAATGCTACGCCACGTGAACGAACATGATGACGCAGAGGAACACGAGGGCCACCACAAAGAAGCCCACAGCCACGAGCATGAGGATGCGCGCGGCGGTCAGGGCGCCGGCCACGCGGTCGTGGCTTGCGCTGGCCTCCTCGTAACGCTCCTGCTCGGCGGAGCAGATGCGCCTCGCAAGCTCCATCTTGGTCTTCACGGGTGCCGAGATGGACGTGGAGAACAGGTCGGCGGGCACGCCCTTCACCATGCGCGCCGAGCCGGCACCGGCGGTCACGGCCAGAAGGAACGCCACGAGCAGAGGCACGAGCACGCCAGTGAACAGCGCCGTCATGAGCACCGCTTCCCAGCCCGGGGCCAGGATGAGGATCGTGGGCACGGCCACAGCCAGGGCCACCACGGCCAGTACGGCAATGCCGATGAGCAGGCGGCTGGAGTACGAGGCGATGGAGCGGCCGCGCTGGTTCTCGGTCTCCACGGAGCGCACGGCGGTGTCGATGAGGTAGGCAGCAAGCTCGTTCTCAAGCTCTCTGGGCGTGGCCTGCTCCGGCGGGAGCACCTCCTCCACCGTGGCCATCTCAATGTCGTCTCCCTCGGCAAGATTGGGCTCATGCTCTACGGGAGAGGCGCCGATCTTCTCGAGCTCCTCATGAACGCGGCGATCCACCTCGTCGGGGTCGGGCCGCGTCTCGCGGTTGTTCTTCTTGGCCATGGGGCCTCCTTCGAATGGTTGTCGAGAGAGGTTCTTACCCGTTGCAGGCGCACGGGGCAATGGGAGCACGCCTGAAAGCGGTTGAGGGTACGCGCCGAGACACGTACCCTCAACCGCTTTCAGGCGCAGGGCCCGAGCGCGCAGAGGCCAGGCGCGCAGAACCCGACCCTACCCGGCCCTACTTGGCCTTGCCGGCGCTGGGACAAAGGTCTGCCACAAAGCACTCAGCGCAGCGCGGGTTGCGGGCCCGGCAGTACTCGCGCCCAAAGTGGACCCACTGATGGTTGATAAAGAGCCACTGCTCGCGTGGGTAGACCTTGAGAAGCGCCGCCTCCACCTTGTCGGGCGTGTTGGCGGAAGGGCCGCAGAGCTTGAGGCGGTGGGCGATGCGGTACACGTGCGTGTCCACCGCGATGCCCTGAGGGTCGCGAAAGGCCTGGCACATCACGCAGTTGGCCGTCTTGCGGCCCACGCCCGGAAGGCGCTGCAGCTGCTCCATGTCCTGCGGGACGGTGCTGTCGAACTCGGCCACGCTCATCTGGGCAAGACCTTTAAGCTTGGTCGCCTTGGCGCGATAGAAGCCCAAGGGCCGGATGATCTCTTCGATCTCGGAGACGTCGGCGGCGGCCAGGTCGGCAGGCTCGGGGAACCGCTCCCACAAAGCCGGCGTCACTTTGTTGACGGCGGCGTCGGTGCATTGGGCCGAGAGGACCACGGCCACGGTGAGGCGGAACGGGTCGGTGTAGTCGAGAGAACACGCGCCCTCGCCGTACACCTCGAACATGCGGCGCTCCACCTCGGCTGCGCGCTCGCGCTTCTGGGCCATGGTCTCGCGGGGCATCTCTCCTCCTTAACAAAAGGCCCGCCGGGGCGGGCCTGACAATCACGGTTATGGGCGGGGCTACTGGATGCGGGTGCGACAGTAGGGGCACACCTTCCAGTCGGCGTTGAGGGGCCTGTGGCAGGTGGGGCAGACATTGCGCACCTGCGTGTTGCAGATGGGGCACACGATGAAGTCGCGGTCGATGGGCGTGCCGCACTTGGGGCAGATGCCGTAGTGCGACAGCTGATGCTCTCGCAGGGCGATGTCGAGGTCCTGCTCCTCGCGGTCGACGAGGTAGCTGCTGGGACGCAGGATGACATAGGCAAGCAGGCCCACCACGGGCACCACCGAGATGATGGCCCACAGCCACCACGGCTCGGCACCGCGACGTTGGGCGTCGCGGATGACATAGACGATGGAGAGCAGGTAGAGCATGACCACGCACGAAAGCATGAGGTAGAGGACCATGCGGACTTCGGGCGTGATTATCTGATCGAGCAGATCCTGCATCGGGTGGCTCCTTTTGGGATGCGCGCACCGGTGGCGCGTTTGAGCTGCATGCTTGGTGCATTGTACCGTACCTGCAAAGTGGTCCCCCATCCCTCACAGCCCCGCCACACAGCCTTACGGCAACAGGTGGGGCGATGGGCACGGGCAACCCGTTGCCGTTCAGCCCTCGTTGCCGCTTCTCAAGAGGCGGCAGACCTCGCCCGCCAGCGTGATGGAGCCCACGGCCACGGCCGGAGCATCGCCTGACGCCTCCAGGGCCTCCTGCACCGCAGGCGAGACCGATGCCACCTGACAGCCGGCCTTCTCGAAGAGCGCGGCCAGCTCGGGCGCGGGCAGGGCGCGGGGGCTGGGGGTCTGGCACACGTGCACCGTGGCAAATGCCCCGGAAAGCCTGTCCACGATGCCAGCGACGTCCTTGTCGGCGAGCACGGCGCACACGAGCTCAGGAGCCGTCTGGGAAGGGTCGAGCGCACCCAGGCTGTTGAGGAACACGTCGATCGACTGCGGGTTATGGGCGGCATCCACTAGCAAGGGCGGGTCTTGTCTCACAAGGTCGAAACGGCCCGGCGTGGGGCATGCCGCCACGGAGGCGGCCAGGGCGCCCGCGTCCAAAGGCCTGCCGAGAAACCCTTCGGCCAGAGCGACGGCGCAGGCGATGTTTGCCGCCTGGTAGCGCGGCTTTGCGGCCGACAGCCCCTCGTAGGCGGCGCGGGGCGTCTCCACGTCCACGACAAGGGGCTCGCCCAGGGCGTGCGGCTCGGCCGTCACCCGATACCGGCACACAGAAAGCCCCCCGGGAGCGTCCTTTCCCTGCGCCCGCACCACCGTGGGCGCCACGCCCTGCTCGGCACAGCGGTCGAGAAGCACCTTCTGCACCGAGGGAGGCTCGGCCGTGCCCTCGCCGAGCACGCAGGTCTGGCCGGCCTTGATGACGGCGGCCTTCTCGCCCGCAATGGCCTCGAGCGTGTCGCCGAGGATGCGCGTGTGGTCCAGTCCGATGCCTGTGACGCACGTGGCCGCAGGGTGAGTGGCGGTCGTGGCGTCCCAGCGCCCTCCCATGCCCACCTCGAGCACGGCCACGTCCACCCCCATCTCGGCAAAGAGAGTGCAGGCGGCCACGGTGAGCGTGTCGAACTCCGTGATGTCGTAGGGGCGCTCCCCCGCCAGGATGCGGGCCTGGTTCACCCGGCACCCCGCCTCGGCGGCAGCGGCGATGCCCCGGGCGAACTGCTCGCCCGTGACGGGCGCCCCGCCCACCTCCATGCGCTCCGTGTAGTCCACGAGCTCGGGCGACGTGTACAGGGCCGTTTTCAGGCCCTCGCCCGACAGGATCTGCGCCGTGTAGCGCGACGTGGACGTCTTGCCGTTGGTGCCGGCCACCTGGACCACGTCAAAGCGGGCGTCGGGGCGCCCGAGCTCCTCGAGCATGTCCACCACCGTCTCAAGCATGGGGCAGATCCCTAGGCGCAGGATGCCGTGGAGGTGGTCCAAAGCCTGCCCGTAGTCCATGGGCTCCACAGGAAACGGGACCTTGTAGGGCGAGCGGGGCTTGGTCACGGGCGCTCCTCAGACGATGGGTGTCGACGGCATTGCATGATAGACCCGTCGAGGGCCAAAACGTCCATGGGCTCGTCCCACGGGCTCGCAACGGCCGAGAGATCCGCCATCTGGCATCTGTGGGCCATGCCGGCCGCAACCAATCCTCCCGGAGCCGCAGCCGCCTGGGCCGACGCGAGGAACCGGTCGTAGTAGCCACCGCCGTAGCCCAGGCGGCGGCCTTGGGCGTCGAAGGCCAGGCCCGGGCAGAGCGCGAGCACGCGGGCGCCCTGGGCGAGGGCGCCCGCCACATCGAGGACGGGCCATAGGGCGGGGTCCGGCTCGGCCATGCCAAAGGGATGGCGCACGAGACCGTCTTGCCAGCAAGGCCCCACGCCGTGCCAAGCCAACAGGCCGCCGTGAGCGCAACGGGGCAGCGCCGCCTGTTTGCCCTGAGCTGCGGCAGCGTCTATCAAAGGCACAGGACTTGCCTCCGAGCCCATGGGCACGTAGGCGAGCACAATGTCGGCAGCGCGCCAAAGGGCGCTGGCCTTGAGGGCCTCCGAGCGCAGCCGGTCCTGCTCGGCACGTTGCGCTGCCCCCATGGCGTCGCGCGCCCGGCGTGCCCGCGCCCTTGCCTGGGTTTTGTCCATGGGACCTCCCCTCCCCGCGCCTGCCGGTCCGACCTTACCCATTAAGGGCGCCGCACGCACCTGGAGCCCGAGCCTGGGCCTAGGCCTGCGCCTGAGCCGGGCCGAACCCGCCCAACCCTGCGCCTGAAAGCGGATAGGGGCACCCTCAATCGCTTTCAGGCGCAGAGGGAGAGGGGCGCAGGGGCCGGCGCCCGGCCAATCGCAAAAGCGGCCGGTCCCAAGAAGGGTCCGGCCGCCTGCACGGCTTCTTGCCCGTAGGGCGGGAAAGGCCTAGGCCTCCACGCCGTCGAGGCGCTTGTACAGCGCGATGAACTCGAGGGCCATGATCTTGATGGTCTCGGTGCTCGCCATCTGGTCCTCGGCGTGAAGGAGGATGAGGGGTGCCTCGGCGTCGCGCTCGCCGGCCGCGTCGGCCTGGAGAAGCTTGAGATGCACATCGTGGCCGCCGGCAAAGGCGGTGTCGCCCTCGGCGATAAGCGCCTGGGCGCCCTCGTAGTCACCCTCGCGCGCCTTGGAGACGGCGTTCACGTAGCACGACTTGGCGGTACCCACGTAGCTGATGATCTCAAAGCACGTGAGCTGGAGCTCGTTCATGTCGTCCATGGGTTCTTCCTCTCGCCCGCGCCTGCGGGCCTCTCTCGTCTTGAAAAGGGGGCGCCTCTGCGCCCCCTAGGAGTCGTCAAATTATAGGGACCCTAGAGCTTGGCGAGGGCGTCGTCCAGGATCTTGGGCGCGTTCATGCGGCCATAGTCCACCATGGCGATGACGTCCACGGGCTTGTCGGTGGCCTTCTCGAAGTCGCCCTTGGCATAGCCGATCTGGGGGCCGAGGAGCAGGACGTCGGCGGTGTCGAGGGCCTCCATGGCCTCGGCCATGGGACGGGCCTCGATCTCGACGTCGAGGCCGCGGGTCTTGGCCTCGTTCTGCATCTTCTGGACCAGGAGCGAGGTGGACATACCGGCGTTGCACACGAGCATGATCTTCTGCATGGTTCCTCCTTAGCGGTAACGGGACGCAAGGTCAGTGTAGGCGCGCCCCAGAGGGCGCAAAACAAGCCGTCGGGGAGCGCGGGGAGGCATGCCCCCCGACGGCGCGGTGCCGTGCCTGAAGGCTTAGGCGGCGTCGCGCATCTCGGCCTGCTGGGCCTGGGCGCGCTCCGAGACCTTCATGAAGGGGAGCCAGACGGCCATGCCGATGGCGATCTCGATGACCTGCCAGACCGCGGCGCGCCAGTCCATGCCCGTGGAGAAGAGGGCGGAGAGGACGGGCGGGGTGGTCCAAGGAGCCTGCACCACGCAGGGGGAGATCCAGCCGATGCAGGTGAGGCCGTAGGTGGCGGCGATGAAGATGTCGGGCAGAATCACGAAGGGCACCATGAGTGCGATGTTGTAGACGATGGGGTAGCCGTAGATGACCGGCTCGTTGATGTTGAAGATGCCCGGGAGGATGGAGAGCTTGGCGATGTCGCGGGACGCCTTGTTCTTGGAGAACAGGAAGGTGTCGAGCAGGAGCATGAGCGTGCAGCCGGAGCCGCCGATGAGGGCGAAGGAGTTGATGATCTGCATGTTCATGTAGTGGTCGGCAGGGATGACCTCGCCGGCGGCGTAGAAGGCCATGTTCTCGACGATGAGCACGGTGAGGATGGGCTCGGCCAGGACGCCGGAGATGGTGGACTGGTGGATGCCGAGGCAGAAGAGCAGGTTGGCCACGGTGTAGATGATGATGACGGCGAGCGGACCGGCGTTCATGACGCCCTTGAGCGGCGCGGAGACGCAGATGGCGATGATGTCCATGAGGTTGGTGCCCCAGATGCCGTGGAGCAGCGCCGCCACGACGGCGAAGATCGAGAGCGTGAAGAGCAGTGGGAACATCACGTTGAACGACTTGCTCACCGCGGGCGGCACGCCCTCGCCCAAGTTGACCTTGAGCTTCTCGATAGAGGAGATCTTGATAAAGATGGTCGTCGCCACGAGGCCCACGATGATGGCGGCGAACAGGCCGTTGGCACCGGTGTTGGTGGTGGAGATGAGCCCGGAGGCCTCGGTGGTCACCGCGGCGTCCTCGGCGATGCCGAGGGTGTTGGCGATGTCGACCGCCTCCATGGTCTGGGTGGCGGCCCCGGTCTCACCGGCGCTCACGGCGTAGGTGAGGTTGGCCACGGCGGTGTTCACCGTCTGCGGGAACATGATCACGAGGCAGCTGACGCTCACCACGAGGCAGGCGATGGCGTTGCCGAAGCGCTTGTTGTTGGCGAAGCAGTAGCCGATCACGCCGCACAGCAGGATGGCCGCGAAGCTCAAGGTGCCCTGGGTAATGGCGTTTCCCCAGTACTGGGCGGCCGCGAGACCGTCGCCGGTGAGGAAGAGCGGGAACACGACGTTGTTGATGAGGACGGCGATGCCGGCCAGGATGTAGATGGGCATGATGGTGGCGAAGCCGTCGCGCAGCGACCGCAGGTGCACCTGGTTGCCGATCTTCGCCGACACTTCGGCGAACTTGTCGAGGAAGGCTTGGCCCTTGCCTTGTGCCATGGGAACTCCTTAACTCTTTCTCTTCTTCGCTGTACTCTCTTGCTCTCTCAGAACGGGGCAGGCGTCCGCCCCTCTCGGGCCCCGGCCGGGGCTCCCCTCCCCGGCCGGAAGGCCGTTACGAGACGATGTGGGAGGTGGCCACCTGGCGCATCCAGGCGGCGGAAAGCTTGGGGACGCGGCGGTAGTTCTCCATGAGGTCGACCTCGATAAAGCCGTAGCGGTTCTTAAAGGCGTTGTTCCACGACCAGTTGTCGATGGCGCCCCAGTAGTGGTAGCCCACGCAGTTGGCGCCGTCCTCGATGGCCTTGGCGATCCAGGCGAGGTGCTGGCGCACGAAGTCGATGCGGTAGTCGTCCTGGATCTGGCCGGAGGCGTCGCGCATCTTGTACTCGCCCTCGACGCCCATGCCGTTCTCGGAGACGAACCACTCGAGGCCGGGGTAGTCGCGGGCGGCGGTCATGCCGAAGTCGTAGATGCCCTTGGGGTAGACCTCCCACCCGCGGCTCTCGTTCATGACGGCGTCGGGCCACACGTACTTGTCGGCGAACACGGGGCAGCCGGCCTCGTCGACGTCGCGGGAGGGCGCCTGGACGCGGGTGGGCTGGTAGTAGTTGCAACCCAGCCAGTCCACGGTGCCGCGGGCGAGGATCTGGTCGTCGCCGGGGCGCACGGGCAGCTCGCAGCCGCGCTCGGAGAGGGTCTCCACCACGTCGGCGGGCAGCTCGCCCTTGGTGACCAGGTCGAGCCACCAGCGGTTGTTGATGCCGTCCACCATGCGCACGGCCTCGAGGTCGGCCTCGGAGGGGTCATCCTTGGTGTAGGGCGGCATGAAGGCGTTGATGAGACCGACGCGGGCGTCGCTGCGCACAGCGCCTTCCGACTGGGCCTCGCGGAAGGCCTGGACGCCCTTGGCGTGGGCGACGGAGATGTTGTACTGCACCGTGCGGGCGCGGTTAAAGTTCTTGATGAAAGGCCACCAGACGCCCTCCTGGTAGCGCTGCTCGGGCTCCACCGTGGGCTCGTTGAAGGTGAACCAGTAGCGCACCTGCTGGCCGAACTCGGCGAAGGCCTTGCGGGCATAGTTCTCGTAGGCGTCGACCACCTCGCGGTTCTCCCAGCCGCCGCGGCGGAAGAGGTAGGTGGGCATGTCGAAGTGGTAGAGGTTCACGAAGACCGTGAGACCCGCCTCGTGGGCCGCGTCGAACAGACGATGGTACCACTCGACGCCGGCGGGGTTGAGCTCGCCGTTTTTGTCGAGCAGGCGGCTCCACTGGATCGAGGTGCGGAAGGAGGAGAGGCCGAGCTCCTCCTTGAGGAGGCGAAGGTCGCCCTCGTACATGGTCATGAAGTCGTTGCCCACGTAGGAGCCGACCTTGTTGTAGAAGTCGTCGATCTGCTCAATCGACCAGGTGTCCCACAGGTTCTCGAGCTTGCCGCCCTCGGCCCAGCGGCCCTCGGTCTGAGGGCCCGACATGGCCGCTCCGAAGAAGAAGTTCTCGGGCAGGGTGATGGGGTCCATGGTCCTCCTTTTGCCTCTCGATGGGAGCGGCCCTATGCATCCGTCCATTTGGGTCGCGCTTCTTGACTGGAATTGTAGCGATATAATTTTGCTTGAACACACTACTTTTTAAGTCAATGTACCGATTTGCCGATGAAAGGTAGTAAATCCACTGCAAACGGCATCCTAGGATTTGCCGTTGCCCGTAGAGGATAATCTGGACAGAGCGCCCGACTCTCCAAAGGAGGCAGCCATGTCCAAGTACTCCGAGATAGCCCAGGACATCAGGGCCTCCATCGAGGACGGTGCCCTGCTCCCTGGAGACCGCCTTCCCACCGTTGTAGAGCTCTGCGACCTCTATGGCGTGAGCAAAGTGACCGTGCGCAAGGCCGTCGAGCTCTTGGCCGAGCAGGGCCTTGTCTCCAGCCGCCGCGGGTCAGGCACGTTCGTGAAGGCCACGATGGAGTCGCGCGGCATGAGCGAGGGGCGCCATGCGGGCGACACGCTCTATATAGGCAAGACCGACCGCTCAGTGGGCTTCACCAACGACCACTCCCACGAGGGCGAGGTCACGTCGGTGGTCTACCTGTTTGCCGTGGAGGTGCCGCCGGCAGACGTGGCAGACCGCCTGGACCTCGAACCCGACGACTTTGCCTACCACGACATACGCGTTCGTTGCTTGGACGGGACGCCCATCGTCATTGAGGACACGTTCATGCCCTTGGAGCTCGTCCCCGGCCTCAAGCGCCATCACGTTGAGGGCTCCATATACAACTATCTGCGCGACGACCTTGGCCTGCACCTGGCCAGCTTCCACCGGGTCATCCGCGCGGTTGCCGCCACGGACGAGGAGGCCGAGCGGCTCTCCATCTCCTGCGGCGACCCCTTGCTCGAGGTGGAGCAGATCGGCTTTCTCGACTCCGGCGTGCCCTTTGAGTACTCGGTGTCCCGAAACGTGGGCTCGCGCTCGGCGCTGCACTCCATCAACATCACGTAGGGGCTCAGGAGGGTTCCGGGCGATAGGTCGGCCCGGGCAGCGAAACGCGCTTCGTGGGCGAGAATTCGGGCCCGAAGCGCGTTTCGTCTCAGAAGGCCGCGAGATTTGCCCACGAAGCGGCTTTCCCGGGGCCCCAGCTCTGCAAGTCATCGCCGGCC
Organism: Atopobiaceae bacterium 24-176; assembly: GCA_041225335.1. Classification (GTDB taxonomy): domain Bacteria; phylum Actinomycetota; class Coriobacteriia; order Coriobacteriales; family Atopobiaceae; genus Granulimonas. The sequence goes on from JBCLSF010000002.1 coordinate 298,686, forward strand.
GAAGAGCCCCTACCCCTGCGCCGCCTCCAAGGCCTCGCAGCCTAGGGCAATACAGCCAAGGATGCCCTGGTCGCCACCGCAGCCCGCCGGCACGATGTAGCTGTCCGGAGCCTTTACTTGCTCGGTCTGGATGTAGCCGCCGAGAAGCTCGCAGAACTTGTTGCGGACGAGCGGGAAGAGCTGTTCCTGTTTCATGACGCCACCGCCCAGTACGATCTTGTCGGGCGAGTAGACCATGACGTAGTCCACAAGGGCCTCGGCGATGTACTCGCTCTCGAGCTCCCACACCTCGGCGCGGTCGGCCAGCTCTGCGCCCTTGGCGCCCCACCTCGCCTCGATGGAGGGGCCGGAGGCAAGGCCCTCGAAGCACGAGTCGTGGAAGCCACAGACGCTGGCGCCGGTGTCGTAGGGGCGCTTGCGCAGGGAGATGTGGCCGGCCTCCGGATGCAGCATGCCGTGGAGGAGCTTTCCGCCCACCATGACGCCGGCGCCGATGCCCGTTCCGATGGTGATGTAGACCACCGTGCCCAGCCCCTTGGCGCACCCGAACGTGGCCTCGCCCAGGCAGGCGGCGTTGACGTCGGTGTCGTAGCCGCACGGCACATCGAGGCCGTCCTTGAGAGCGCCGAGAAAGTCGAAGTGGCGCCAGGCGGTCTTGGGCGTCTCGAGAATCCAGCCAAAGGTGTCGGACTCCGGGTCGACGCCGGTGGGCCCGAAGGCTCCCACGCCCAACGCGTCGATGTCCTTGCTGGCAAACCACGCCTTGATGGCGTCGCAGGTCTCCTTGGGGCCGCGCGTGGGAATCTCCTCGCGCTCGAGAACCTCCCCGTCGGGCGTGGCCACAGCCATCACCATCTTGGTTCCGCCGGCCTCAAGGGCGCCGATGCGCACGGGCTTCTTCTCAGACATGGGACCCCCTTCGTGGGACAAGAATGAAAAACGCCACCTGCTTCATAACGATACGGTTGCGCAGGGCCCAATCGGGCCCCAAGCCAACCTGAACATTTTCTACAAGGATTGCGGCACGTCCAGCTCCCAGAGGCGCACAAAGGCGCCCGGGGCCTCGACGTTCACCGCGTATTCCCTCGGATAGTAACGGGTGGAGAGCACCTGCCTTCCCCTGTTGCAAAAGACCTCGACCGAGGAGGCGTCCCCCACCACGCGAAGCGACTCCACGGACGGCACCGCCAAGCGCCGCTCTCCCCTGCCGCCCCCCGCAGAGGAGCGCGAGCGGTCGCGAAAGGCCATCACCATCTCGCCGGCCGCCGCATCGTAGAAAACGTCCAGACCGCCGGCAAAGGACAGGGCGAACCGCGAGCCGCAGACCCCGTCCACCTCCAAATCGAAGAGGGCCACGCCCTCCACGCTGAGCGACCCTTGCCCCTCCCAGAGGCGCCCCCGGACGGACGCGAGCTCGGACACGGGGCGCTGAATCACGGCACGCCCGTCGGTGGTCACCTCGCGAGGCAACGTGAAGCAGTGCTGCCACCCGTGCTCCACCGTAGGGTTGGCGTGCTGCGGGCAATCGGCCATGCCCATCCAGCCGATAAGGATGCGACGACCGTCCTCGGCCTCAAAGGTCTGAGGGGCGTAGAAGTCAAAACCTGCGTCCCAAAGCGCGAACTCGCCCAGCTCGCAAGGGCCCAAAAGCGACCCGGAGAACCCCATGTACCCGCTCGGGTACACGTTGGCGCCCGCCGCCGGGCCCTCCATGCCCTGAGGACTCACAGACAAGACGGCAAGAGGCACCGGGACCATGGCCCCGTCAGTCCGCGTTGCGGGAGTGCGGCCCAGCGTGAAATGGTCGGGGCACTCCCACATGTAGCCCATGGGGTCCACGGAGGCCACGACGTTGAGGCACTCCCAACGAACGAGGTCTTCAGAGCCAAAGACGAGCACCTCCCCGCGGTCGTGGTCGCGGTCGGGTCCCTTGGACCGGGCGCCGAGCAGCATGAGGAAGGCCGGCCCCTCTCCCGGGTTCTGGATGACCCGGGGGTCGCGCACGTGGCGGGTGACGGAGGCGGGGTAGTCGTCCACCGTCATGACCAGGCGTTTGGGGCCAAAGACGCTGCCGTCGTCGCTCTCCACGAGCACGGTGTTGGACTCCCGGCCGTCGAGCACGTAGTCGAACTCGCGCCCGGGCTCCTCGCGCTTGACGTTGCCGGTGTAGAAGGCGTGGATGCGGCCCCCGTGCACGACGGCAGACCCAGAGTAGACCCCGTGGCAGTCGAAGGGCGTGTCTGGCACCAGCACCACGCCGTCCGGCTCCCATGAAAGGAGGTCACGGCTTGTGGCATGGCCCCAGCACTTGAGGCCGCCGTCCACGTCGAAGGGCGAGCTCTGGTAGTACGCGTGGAACACGCCGTCCTTCTGGCAGAGGCCGTTGGGGTCGTTGAGCCAGCCGACCTCGGGCATGAGGTGGAACCGCTGGGACCAGGGACCGTGGCCGCGGCGGGCGGCCTCCTCGGTGCGGGCGCGGCAGAGTCGTGCGAGGTCTCGGGTGAGGGAGTTCACCGGAAGATCTCCAATGGTCGGGTGTCGGGTACGGGCCGGGCCCGGGCGCCGGCCGCAGCCGGGGCGCCCGGGCCCTCGGAGACGGGGGTCTCAGCCCTTGCGGGCGAGGCCCATGACGTCGCTCTTGCCCTGCTCCACGAGGGCGGAGAGCTCGGGGCGCTCCACGTCGAAGTCGTAGGCGTTGGAGACGATCATCATCGTGGTGGCGGGGTAGCCGGCGCGGCGCACGGCGGAGAAGTCCACGTCGAGCAGCGGCTCGCCCGCGGCCACGCGCTGGCCCTCGGAGACGAGCTTGGAGAAGCCCTCGCCCGCCATCTTTACGGTGTCCACGCCCACATGGATGAGGATCTCGGCTCCGGAGTCGCTGGTGATGCCCACGGCGTGACCGGTGTCGAAGACTGTGCTCACGGTGCCGCCGCACGGGGCCACCACAGGGAGCCTGTCGGCCTCACCGGGGTCGATGGCCACGGTGGGCCCCAGAATCTCGGCGGCGAAGGTGGGGTCTGCGATGTCGGCGGCGGCCACGGGGGACCCGGCGAGCGGGGCCACGAGGGTCTCGGCGGCCAGGAGCGCCGGAGCGGCCTCGGCGGCGGGCTCGGCAGCAGGGGTCTCGTCGGCCTTGGCGGAGGCGGGCTCGTCGGAGTAGAGGACGAACGACAGACCGAAGGCCACGGCGGCGGTGGCGGCGAACATCAGCGCGTACTGAAGGGGCATGTTGAGGCAGAGCAGGATGCCAAAGATGCCGGTGACGCCGGTGCCGGCGGCGGCGAGGCCGGTGAGCGAGCACAGGAGCGCGCCCACGGCACCGCCGATGCAGCCGGCGACGAAGACCTTGAAGAAGCGCAGGTTGACACCGAAGATCGCGGGCTCGGTGATGCCCATGAAGCCGGAGAGGGCGGCCGGGAAAGCGAGGCCGCGGACCTTGGGGTTCTTGGTCTTGACGGAGACGGCGAGGCAGGCGGCCGCCTGGCCGATGTTGGCGGCGCTGGCGATGGGCAGCCAGTAGGTGACGCCGTAGGAGGCCAGCTGGCCGAGGTCGATGGCGGTGTACATCTGGTGCAGGCCGGTGACCACCGTGGGGGCGTAGAAGCCGCCCACCACGAGGGCGCCGAGGCCGAAGGGCAGGGTGATGAGCCACTGCACGGCGCCGAGGACGGCGTTCTCAAGCACCACGAAGACGGGGCCCACGAAGCCGAGCACGAGGTAGGCGCTGACGAAGACGGAGACGAGCGGCGTCACGAAGAGGTCCACGGCCTCGGGCACCACCTTGTGGAGGCGCTTCTCGAGGAAGGCCAGGATGGCGCAGGCGATGACGATGGGGACCACATGGCCCTGGTAGCCCATCCAATCGACCGAGATCAGACCGAACAGCATGGACTGCTGGGGCACCTCGCCGGCGGCGGAGAGGGCGGCCAGGTTGTAGGCGCTCTCGAGGCTGGGGTGGATCATGATGGCACCCATAACGGCGCCGAGGAAGGGGTTGGCGCCGAAGGCCTTGGCGGCCGAGAAGCCGATGAGCACCTGGAGGAAGGTGAAGGCCGTGGACGACACGAGGTCGGCCACCACGTAGAACTCGTTGGAGGTGTCCAGCTGGATGAACCCGTTGGAGGCCATGAAGCCCACGGTGCTCATGATGCCCAGGAGCAGGCCCGAGGCCACGATGGCCGGGATGATGGGCACGAAGACGTCGCCCAGGAGCTTGATGCCGCGCATGACGGGGTTCTGCTTTGCGGCCGCCGCCTGCTTGGCCTCGTCCTTGGAGGCGCCGGTGATGCCGCCGGCCTTGACGAACTCCTCGTAGACCTTGTTGACCGTGCCCGTGCCGAAGATGATCTGGAGCTGGCCCTGGGCCTCGAAGACGCCCTTGACGCCGTCGACGTCCTCTATGGCGTCGCGGTCGACCTTGGCGTTGTCCACGATGACGAGGCGCAGGCGCGTGGCGCAGTGCGCCGCGGACGCCACGTTGGACGCCCCGCCCACGAGCCCGAGCACGTCTTTAGCCGACTTGGCGTAATCCATGGCATGCCCTTTCTCTTGTCCTAGGGGCCCCGCTGGCCCCATCCCCTGATTCCTAATGTAAACGTTTGCATACAGGGAAGGCACAGAAATAAGGGATGACCGGGACGTGGACCGTAAGCGGTCGATATCGGAGAGTGAGCGGCGTTCAGGGGCCGAGAAAGCGGTCGAAGGTGTCACCCCATGACCGCGAGAAAGTGAGAAACGGTTCTCAGATGCCTTCGATCCGGTAGCCCATGATGGTGCTCGATGCCATGGACTTCGGGTCTTCCACGAGATCGACCAGCATCTCGGCGCTTTTCACGCCGCTCGTTCTATAGGCGAAGTGAACCGTGGGAATACCGCCCGTGAGCATGGAGACGATGCGGTTGTCGCCAAAACCGGTAACCGTGGGCCGCGTCATCCCGTCTTTCCATCTGCGCTCGGCCACGGCCCTGAGGGCGCCCGCAGCGATGAGATCGGTGGAACAGCAGATGAAATCGATTTTAGCTCCGAGCCTATCCCGGTCGTCCAAGAGGCGTCTGGTCACCGCAAGGCCGGACTCCGCCGAGAAGTCGCAACGCCTCACGAGCGCCGGGTCCAGGACCGCGCCCCTCTCGGCGAGGCCGGCCTCGAACCCCTCCCGGCGCCGCACGCCCACGGCCACGTCGGCCGGGTCGACCGACAGGTAGGCGAAGGTGGCGTCGGGGGCGGACGCCGCAAGGCGCGAGGCCAGGTCGCGGGCGGCGCCGTAGTCGTCGTGGAGCACGCAGCTCACCCCGTCGAACCGCTGGCCCACCACCACCGCGGGCACCGGGCAGGAGGCGAGGAACGCCGAGTGGGCGTCGCTCACCACGGAGCCCACGAGGATGAGGCCGTCCACGGGGTACCCCGCGAACAGGTCGAGGTAGGCGAGCTCCTGCTCGGGCTGGTTGTCGGTGTTGGCCAGCAGCATCTGGTAGCCGCGACCCGAAAGGCCCTGCTCGATGCCGGCGGTGATGCGGGCCACGCTCTCGGAGTTGATGCGGGGCACCACGACGCCCACGAGACGGGAGCGCCCGCGTCTGAGGCTCCGGGCCTGCTGGGAGGGACGGTAGCCGCACTCCTCGATGGCGGCGGCTATGATGGGGCGCTTCTCGGCGGAGACGTAGCCGTCGTTGAGGTAGCGCGAGACCATGGCGCTGCTCACCCCGGCGATGCGGGCGACATCCTTGATGGTGGCCACCGTCCCTGCCCCTCTCCCCGTTCATCGATCCCCACAGTCGACGTCATAGTAGCTGAAAAACGGGACCGCCACGAAGGCGGGGCGGTCCCCGGGACCCCGCTGCGACAGGGCCCGCCGGTTGGGCCCTACACCTGGCCCCCGCAAAAAGGCGCCCCGCGGGGTGCCCGCGGGGCGCCTGGAACCCGAACGTCCTCCCTGGGAGAGAGCCGCCCGCCCCTACTCCGAGAGGTCCTCGAGCTGGGAGCTCAGGCGGGAGAGCGTGGCCTCGAGCTCCTCTTTGCGGGCGCGCTTGGCCTCCACGACGTCTGCCGCGGCCTTGGCCAAAAAGCCGGGGTTTCCCAGGGTGCGCTCAATGCCCGAGAGCTCGCCGGTGACCTTCTTGACCTCCTTCTCCAAGCGCTTGGCCTCCTCGCCGAAGTCCACAAGGCCGTCGAGCACCACGTAGGCCTCAAAGCCGGGGGCCACGAACGAGACGGAGTTAGCGGGCTTCTCGGCGTGCTCGCCAACGAGAAGCGACGAGAGACGGCCCACCTCCACGACGAAGTCGCGCTGGGCCTCCAGGCGGGCGGCGTCGGCCGCGGCGGCCTTGACCACCACGTCCACCTCGGCGCGAGGGCTCAGGCGGTAACGGGCGCGAAGCGAGCGCACGCCGGAGACGAGGGCGCGGGCGATCTCGAAGTCGGCCTCGGCCTCGTCGTTGACGTAAGCGCGGAAGGCCGCGGGATCGGGCCACGCGGAGAGCATGAGGAAGCGGCCGTTGTGCTCGGGGGCGCAGCCAGTGTCTGCCGCCTCGGCCAAGTCGAGGGAGGAGGCCGGCATGGACTCCCAGACCTTCTCGGTCACGAAGGGCATCACCGGGTGCAGAAGGCGCAAGCTCGTGTCGAGCACGAAGACGAGGTTGCGCTGAGCACAGGCGCGCACCTCAGGGTCTGCGGATTGCAGGCGCCCCTTGCAGAGCTCGATGTACCAGTCGCAGACCTCGTTCCAGAAGAAGCCCTGGAGGCCGCGGGCGTAGTCGCCAAAGCGGTACTCCTCGAGGCAGGCTGTGGTTTGCTCCACCTGCTTTGCCAGGCGCGAGAGCATCCAGGCGTCCTCGGGCGTGGCGGCCACCGGCTCGCCGGGCTCAAAGCCGTCCATGTTCATGAGGGCGAAGCGGCAGGCGTTCCAGATCTTGGTGACAAAGGCGCGGGCCTGCTCCGTGCGGGGACTCGACTCAAAGGCTCCGGTCTTCTTGTCAAAGGTGGCGTCGAAGCGCACGTCCTGGTTGTTGGTCACCAAGGTGAGCAGGTTGTGGCGCATGGCGTCGGCGCCATACTTGGCCATGAGGTCCATGGGGTCCACGCCATTGCCCTTGGACTTGGACATGCGGCTGCCGTCCTTGGCAAGGATGGTGGCGTAGATGACCACGTCCTCAAAGGGAATCTGGTCGCAGAAGTACAGCGAGCTCATGATCATGCGGGCAACCCAAAGCGCGATGATGTCGCGGGCCGTAACCAGAGCCTTTGTGGGATAGTGCCCGGCCATCTCCTCGGGGTGCTCCGGCCAGCCCTGGGTGGCAAAGGGGAACAGCTGCGAGGAGAACCACGTGTCCAGCACGTCGGGGTCCTGGCGGACGTGGCGGCCGCCACACTCGGGGCACACCTCCACGTCGTCCATGCAGGCGTCCTCCCAGCCGCAGTCGCCGCACGTGAAGACCGGGATGCGGTGGCCCCACCACAGCTGGCGGGAGATGCACCAGTCCTTGAGATTCTCCATCCACGTGAGGTAGGTCTGCTCCCAGCGCTTGGGGTGGAAGGTGACGTCTCCCGAGGTGACGGCTTCGGTGGCCGGCCCCTTGAGCTTCTCCACGGCCACAAACCACTGCTCGGAGAGCCAAGGCTCCAGCGCGGTGTCGCAGCGGTAGCAGTGCATGACGGAGTGGTCGTGGTCCTCGATGTGGTCGAGCAGGCCCCTCTCTTCGAACCAGGCCACCACGGCGGCGCGGGCCTCGTCGCGGTCCATGCCGGAGAACTCGCCGTAGCCCTCCACCACGTGGGCGTGCTCGTCGAAGACGTTAATCTTCTCGAGGTCGTGGGCCTCGCCCATGGCGAAGTCGTTGGGGTCGTGGGCGGGGGTCACCTTGACGAAGCCGGTGCCAAAGCCCGCGTCCACGTGCCAGTCGGCAAAGATGGGGATCTCGCGGCCCACGATGGGCAGCACCACCGTGGCGCCCACGAACTTGGCGGCCTCGGGGTCGTCCTGGGAGACGGCCACGCCGGTGTCGCCGAGCATGGTCTCGGGGCGCGTGGTGGCCACCACGATGTAGTCCTTGCCGTCTACGGGCTCCTTGAGCGGGTAGCGCAGGTACCACAGGTGGCCGTGCTCGTCCTTGTACTCGGCCTCGTCGTCGGAGATGGCGGTGCAGCAGTTGGGGCACCAGTTGACGATGCGCTCGCCGCGGTAGATGAGGCCGGCGTGGTACCAGTCGCAGAAGACCTTGCGCACGGCGTGGGAGAACTGCGGGCTCATGGTGAACTGCTCGTCGGCGAAGTCGGCCGAGCAGCCCATGCGCTTGATCTGCTTGACGATGGTGCCGCCGTACTCGCGGGTCCAGTCCCAGCAGGCGTCCACGAACTTCTCGCGGCCCAGCTCGAGACGGGAGATGCCCTGCTCCTTCAGGCGCTTGTCCACCTTGGTCTGGGTGGAGATACCGGCATGGTCGAGGCCCACGATCCAGCGGGTGGAGCGGCCGGCCATGCGGTTGTAGCGGATGAAGGCGTCCTGGATGGTGTCGTCGAGCGCGTGGCCCATGTGCAAGACGCCCGTGACGTTGGGGGGCGGGATGACGACGGTGCAGTCGCCCGTGCCGCGAGAGCGCTGGTAGCAGCCGGCGTCGATCCAGCGTTCGACAAGCTGCGGCTCTGTCGTCTGGGGGTCGTATGTCTTGGGCATGTCGGTCACAGAGGGCCACCTTCCGATTGCGGACAAGCATTGTGTGCCATTGTACCCGCGAGACGCGGGCCGAGAAGGGGCAGGGCCGCCACGGAATGCGCGGCGGCCCTGCCCCGTGACAAAACAACCTGGCACCTTGTCTTACTTGGTACCTTGTCTTACTCGATGTCGCCCTCGTCGGCGTAGGACGCCTCGAGCATCTGGGCGAAGGCCACGGGGTCGGAAGTCTCCTCGGCCGTGAAGACGCCGTTGTGGCGGGCGTCCTCGCGCAGGCCCTCGATGGCGTCCACGAGGTCGTCGGCCTCCGGGCCGTCGGGGATCTCGGCGGCAACCATAACGGAGAGCTCCTCGTCGTCAAGCTCCGACTCCTCGGCAAAGCCCATGTCGACAAGCGTGCGCGACGTCACGGGCACGTCGTCGTAGGCGGCGTCGGACAGGCGCGCCCGCCCGCCCTCGACGGTCACGGTCACGCGCTCGCGGGTGATGGAGTCGGCGTCGATGTCGTACTCGTTGATGTCAAAGGCAATGGCCGCGCCCGCATCCTCAAGCCCCTTGAGGAGCCGTCCTGCCCCCTCCACGGAAAGCGAGCCGCACAGACAGGCGGCGGCATCCTCGTCAAAGCCGTCCTCGGTTTTGCCGCTCACCTGGTAGACGGTACGGCCGCCCTCGGAATCGGAGCCGTAGACCGAGGTAATGCCGTAAGAGATCTTGTCCTCGTCGTAGCCGTCGAGCGCGGCGTCCCAGACGGGCTTGAAGGCGGGGTCGTCAATGATGGACGTGTCGATGGACATGGTGCCGTAGAACGCTGTGGCCATGGTGCTTCCTCCCAGTGGGTCGTGTGCTGGGGCCTACGTACCCATCTGCGCATCGGCCTCTCGGGAGATGGCGCCGCAATGACGGCGGCTAGCCCTGAGCGCGAGGCCGGTCGCCCCGCTCGGTCTCCGGGTCGTCGGAAATGGTGCGCAAGCCGTTTTTGGGCGCGGGCACGTCGTCGAACCAATACTTCCAGGCCTCGTAGGGAGTGGCGCCGGTTGCGCCGGTCACGCCCTCGAAGGCGTCTTTTGGCACGAAGGTGCGCAGGTCTTTCCCCGAGACCGTGACAAGACGGATTCCACCCGCGGCCAAGGCCTCCTCGGCAAAGGTGAGGCAGTTGTGGGTCACGAGGTCGTAGGTGCCCGGGGCGGCTTTGACCTGCTCCGCATAGGCGGCCACGGCTTTTCCCGCCTGCTCGGACGCGCTCAGGACAACGGCGGCGTCCATATGCTCGTTCCACCAGTTGCCGGGATTGCCGTGCACGATCCACCCCGAGGCCGCCCGGATGGCCAAGAAGGGCTCGGCCTTGCGAAGGCAGGCCATAAGGGCGGGCGCTTTGAGGGCGTTGCCCTGACGGTAGTAGGAGTAGGTCATGAGGTTGCCGGACGCCGGGCCCACGGCAAGGACGGTGTGGCCCTCGTCGAAGGCCGCCATGAGGTTGAACAGCAACGCCACGAGATAGGAGCCCTCGGGCACCGGCGCCCAGTCTGCTGCAGGCACGGACTGCTCTTGCTGCACCCTGTGCGCGTGGCGCCGCGTAAGGCGCGTGTCGACGGTTCCGAGGCTCATGATGCCTCCCCCTCCCCTGCGCCGGCCGCACCGGCGACTCGGTCCATGAAGACGCGGTAGTCGCTCTCGTTCTGATCGGCATAGGCCTCGGCGAAGGCGCAGAGCGCGCGGTCGGCCGTGTCCGAGGTGCCGAGGTACCCGGCGATGGCCCCGCGGTCGCCGGAGCGCGCGTGGGCACGGGCGAGGGTCCAGGCGCACAGCTCGCCGTAGAGCGCGAGGGTGTCGGCGTCGACCTCCTCGAGGTCCACCGTGGCCTTCCAGTCCCAGAGCTGGCGCACGTAGAAGGAACGGCCCTCGGCGCCGGGCTCGGCGACGTCGGCCCAGCCGAGGAGCGGGTCGCCGGTGGCCTGCATGAGGCGCTGGCCGCGCACCACGCGCTCGCCGCCCCGGTAGCGCGGCGCGAGGCCGGTGTAGCGCGAGAGGCACGACTCCCCGGCCTCCTTGAACTGCAGCACGAGCGGGTCGTCCACCTGGCGGCCGGAGAGCGCCACCACCCAGTTGCGCATGCCCACGCTGCCCACACCCACAACCTTGAGGGCGGCGCCCACATAGGCGTAGCGGTCGATGAGCCCGCGGTTCTCCGGGGCGAGGGACCCACGGTAAGCGGCAAGGAGCTCGGCGAGGGAGCGCGAGAACCGCTCGACGTCGCCTGTGGGAAGGAACCGGTCCAGCGGCACGATTGTGGGCGGGTCGAACACGATGGAGCGGGTGGCCCCCTCCCCGCGCACGAGGCGCCGGAAGGCACGGGAGTTGTCCTTGGCGAAGGCCGCGGCGAGGCCCTTGGCCACCCGGCGGCGCTCCTTCTTGGAGGCGCCGGCGGAGAGGGCGTCGAGGAGCCCCTGGACATCCACGTGGGTGTGCCAGATGGAGAGCGCGCCCTGGTGGGCGAAGTGCGCCATGGCCTCGCGGTAGGCCGCGGCGCAGGCGAGCGCGGCGTCGTGGGCGGTGGCCGCCCCGAACCCGCGGCTGCGGGCGCAGACGACCACACTCGCGACCATGCGCTTGACGTCCCACTCCCACGGGCCGCGGGCCACCTCGTCGAAGTCGTTGAGGTCGAAGACCAGCGCGGACTCCGGCGAACGGTAACCGCCGAAGTTGCCGATATGGGCGTCGCCGCAGGCCTCGACGATGAGGCCCATGGACGGCGTCGTGGCGAGGTCCGCGGCCATAGGCAGCGCCGTGGCACGGAAGTAGGCGAAGGGTGAGGCGGCCATGCGGCGGTGGCGCTCGGGGATGAGGGCCTGCAGGCGGCCGCGCTCCTGGGAGAGGATAAGGTCCAGGGCCAACGTGCGGCCGGGCACGACCTCCCAGTCGGCGAGGGAGCTCCTCGGGCAGCGCTTGCGCAGCGAGCGGCCCGTGTCGCGGGCCTCGACGAACCCGGGGAAGCGCTGGAGGACCTCGTCGGGGATGGGCGGCTCCGAGGAGCCGGCAAAAGGCGACGGCGGGTTGGACTGCGTGCTGCGGGACTGTGCCATGGGGGCTCCTGGCTGCGGGTGCGGGTGCGGGTGCGGCTGCGGGTGCAGGTGCGCAGGGAGGGTACCCGGTTTGGCAGCGCGCATAAGCTGGGGGGCGGGTGCGGGCGAGGCCTGCAAGGGCTGCCGCGGGTGGCCGCCTCGAATTTTCGGCCGCACCTCCCGACCCCTCTGTCACGTACGGCAAGGCCGCACGGTAGGGAGACCTTGCCGCACGGGGGCCTTGCGTCGAAAGGGGCTTACTGTGCGCCCTTGGTGTGCCGGGCCCGGCTCGCCCCCCCCCTGCCATCATCGGCGCGACAGCGGTGCCTGGCGCATCTGTCACTTCGCCCATTTCCCTCATGATAAGATGGACGCCGATTCGCCCCGCACGGGCGGAGCTTGCCCGGAGCTTCTCCGAGCCGGTCCAGGATGTTTGGTACTTTTCGGTACAGGACCTGATCTAAACCACCAAACAACGCGCCGCTTGGTGGTTTTCGGGGCCTCGTGGAGAGGAAAACCACCAAACGTCTGCGGGCCCGAGGTCGCGGGGTCGGCCCGTGGGACAAAAGTGTCCGGGTGATGGGACAGGGGGCGGGCGGCTCGGCGCGGCCGCCTGGCACGGACAGACCCTCCCCCGCCACGGCAAAAGCCCCCACGGCCGGCTTGCGGCCACGGGGGCTCTCCTCAAGGTCATGGTGCGCCCAGGCGGATTCGAACCGTCGACCATCGGTTTAGAAGACCGGTGCTCTATCCACTGAGCTATGGGCGCGTTATCTGGACCTTTCAGCTCCAAACAGCGCCCATTCTACCCCTAGAGCAACAATTCCGCTATCTGCACAGCGTTGGTTGCAGCACCTTTTCTGATCTGGTCGCCGCAGCACCAGAACGACAACGCGTTCGTGCCCTCATCAGCGGAGATGTCCCGGCGAATGCGGCCCACGTACACGAGGTCCTGGTCGCTCGTGTCCAGCGGCATGGGATACAGCTGGGCGGCGGGGTCGTCCACTACGCGCACGCCCGGCGCCGCCCTGAGCGCCTCTCGGGCCTCGTCCGGCGTGATGGGCCGCTCGAACTCCACGGTGATCGACTCGCTGTGGCTTCGGGCGATGGGCACGCGCACGCAGGTGCAGTTTACGCGCAAGTTGGGGTCGTGCATGATCTTGCGGCCCTCGTTTTGCATCTTCATCTCTTCGGAGGTGTAGCCGATGCCGTCGAAGCCGCCGATCTGCGGAATCAGGTTGTACGCCAGCTGGTAGGCAAAGGCCTGGGGTTCAGGCATGGGGGCACCCTCCACGATGGCCTCGTTTTCGGCCTCGAGCTCCTCTATGCCGGGCAGCCCCGCCCCGCTCGCCGCCTGATAGGTACTGCACAGAATGCGCTTAGCACCGGCCACCCGCGACAGCGGGGCCACGCACACAAGCCCGATGATGGTAGCGCAGTTGGGGTTTGCCACGATGCCGTGGTTTGCCGCTACGTCCTCGGGGTTGATCTCGGGCACCACCAAGGGCACGTCGGGATCGAGCCTGAAGGCGCTAGAGTTGTCCACGCACACCGCGCCCGCGGCCACGGCGTGGGGCAGCAAGGCCTCCGCCACGGGGTTGGAGGCGGCGCCCAGCACGATGTCCATGCCCTCGAAGCTCTCGGGGCAAGCCTCCTGCACCCGCAAAAGACGGCCGTTCCAGCACATGTCGGTGCCAGCGGAGCGCTTGCTCGCGAGCAGCCTCAGCTCACCCACGGGAAAGTGGCGCTCCTCCAGGCACTGAAGCATCTGCGTCCCCACGGCACCCGTTGCGCCGAGGATGGCGACGTTTCTGAGTTCGGGCACCGTCCTCACTTCCCTTCGTTCACAACGAACGCCTCGTACACTGCGGAGACGGTGCGCTCGAAGTCCTCGTTGTTCACGCCGATGATGATGTTGATCTCCTGGGAGCTCTGAGTGATCATGCGCACGTTGATGCCGGCGTTGCCGAGCACCCCGAGCAGCCGTCCCGAGGAGCCGGGCCTCGAGCTCATGTTGCGGCCCACCACCGAGACGAGGGCCAGCTTGTCCACCACCTTCACCTCGTCGGGCTGGAGCTCCTTTTGAAGGTCGGCCACGATGGAGTAGATGGAGTCCTTGACGTCGGCGCCGTTGACCACCACGGAGAACGAGTCGATGCCCGTGGGGATGTGCTCCACGCTCACCCCGTAGCGCTCGAACACCGAGAGGGCCCTGCGCATGAAGCCCACGGCGTCGCTCATGTGGGTCTTGGAGATGTAGACGGAGATGAAGTCGCGCTTGCCGGCGATACCGGTGATCACGGGGTCGTCGGGGCTCGTCTCCACGCGCTCGCGGATGATGGTGCCGCCCGCGTCGGGGTCGTTGGTGTTGAGGATGGCGATGGGGATGTTGGCCTCGCGCACCGGGAAGATGGCCTCCTCATGGAGCACGTTGGCGCCCATGTAGGAGAGCTCGCGCATCTCGTCGAACGTGATGCGCTCGATGGTGCGGGGATGGTCCACCACGCGCGGGTCGGCCGTGAGGAACCCCGAGACGTCGGTCCAGTTCTCGTAGAGGTCGGCCGAGAGGGCGTTGGCCAGGATGGAGCCGGTGATGTCGCCGCCGCCGCGGTCGAGCAGCTTGATCTCGCCGTCGCAGGTGGCGCCGTAAAAGCCCGGCATGACGAAGCTGCCCCTGCGCACCACGAGCTCTCGGACGCGATCGGCCGTGCGCTCGAGGTCGAGGGAGCCGTCATGGTGGAACACGATGGCGTCGGCGGCGTCCACAAAGGGAAGCCCCAAGTACTCGGCCATGAGATGGGCCGTGAACCACTCGCCGCGGCTCACCACGTACTCGGGCGAGTCTTGGGGAAGGCCCTCGCGGAAGTCGCGGAACTTCTCGGCAACGGGCCAAGAGAGCCCCAGCTCCTCCTTGATGGCGAGAAAGCGGCTCTCGATGTCGTCGAGCAAATCGGTGCAGTCCACGTGGTAGTCGCGGTGGGCGTTCACCAGATAGAGCAGGTCGGTGACCTTGTTGTCGCCGGAAAAACGCTTGCCTGCGGCGCTCACGACCACGAAGCGGCGGGCGGGGTCGGCGTCGATAACGCGCTTGACCTTGGCAAACTGCTCGGGGCTGGCGACAGAGGAGCCACCGAACTTTGTGATCTTGATCATCGGGCGAAAAGTCCTTAGCTCTTGGGGGCTTGCCTAGTCGACGTCGGCGACGGCGGCCATGAACGTGGAGGGGTCGCGCTCGAGCAGGGCGTCGGCGAGAGCGGCGGCCTCCGTGGCCGAGAGGGCGCCCACCGAGAGGTAGCCGGAGGCCACCTCCACGGCCGTGCCCGGCGTGTCAGCGGGAAGAGGGGCGCTCGTGCGGAAGACGTAGTCGGCGCGCAGCAGGCCGGGCTTCCACGCCAAGGTCTCGCCCGTGGGATAGACGGGACGCTGGCCGCCGGCGCAGTCGATGAGGTCCTGGACCATGGCGTTGCCCGTGGGCAGCGCGCCGGCGCCCTGGCCGTAGAACTTGAGGGGGCCGACGGTGGAGCCCACGAGGGTGGCGATGTTGAAGTTGTCGGGGATGTTGCCCTCCACGGAGGCGGCAGGCAGGAGCACAGGCTCCACACAGGCAGCGTAGCCCTCGTCGTCGCGGGCCGCCCGGGCCATGAGGCGCACGGCGTAGCCGAGGCCGGCGAAGGCGGTAAGGTCGGCCTTCGTGAGGTTGCGGATGCCGTGCACAGGGATGTCGCGGCGGCAGAGCGTGCCAAAGGCCACCGTGGAGCTGATGATGCACTTGTTGGCCACGTCGATGCCGTCGATGTCCGCTGAAGGGTCGGCCTCGGCGTACCCGAGGGCCTGGGCCCGGGCGAGCACGTCGGCGAACTCGGCGCCGTCCTTGACCATGCGGTCGATGATGTAGTTGGACGTGCCGTTGAGGATGCCGGAGATGCGCTCGATGGTGTCGATGCGCCGGGCCTTCACGATGGAGGCGATCCAGGGGATGCCGCCACCCGAGGTAGCCTCGATGAAGAGGCCCACGCCGTATTTTGCGGCCTGGGCGCAGAACTCGGGCAGATAGGCGGCCACCACGGCCTTGTTGGCCGTGACCACGTGCTTGCCGGCCGCCATGCTCTCCATGATGAAGGTGTGGGCCGGCTCCAGGCCGCCCATGGCCTCCACCACGCAGTCGATGGAGTCGTCGGAGACGATGTCGGCAAAGTCGTAGGTGACCCGAGGGTCCTCGTAGGTGCCCGGGAGGGTGAGGATGCGAGCCACTTCGAGGGAGGGGACGCGCGAGTCCACAATCTCGATGACCCCGCCTCCAACGGTGCCCGCGCCGAGAAGGGCGATTCTCATCTCTGTTAATCCAATCTTTCGCGGCTAGCGCCCCTTTACGGCCTGCGGGCCCGCATTCGCTACCATGGGCAGAACCTGGCGTGCGCTCGACCGAGGGGGAGTCTCGATGGATTCGTTCTACCACAGCACCCGTTCTCTTCTCGAACCCGTAACAAGCAAGCAAGCAATACTGGCCGGCATCGCGCCCGACGGCGGCCTCTACGTGAGCGACGGCGTGCTTGCCTCCCCCCTCGACCTGGCGCCCCTCATGGCCGGCGACTACGCCTCTCGCGCCCGCCGCGTCCTCTCCCACCTGCTCCCCGACTTCACCGAGCAAGAGGTTGCCGGCTGCGTGCGCCGCGCCTATGGCGACACCTTCGACACCCCGGCCGTCACCCCGGTGGCGCCCGTGGGCGACGACTGGCTCCTCGAGCTCTTCCACGGCCCCACGAGCGCCTTCAAGGACGTGGCGCTTCAGATGCTGCCCCAGCTCATGGGCCAGGCCCGCGAGGGCGACGGCCGCGACGTCATGATCGTGTGCGCCACCTCGGGAGACACCGGCAAGGCGGCCCTGGCCGGCTTTGCCGACGTTGCGGGCTGCGGCGTCTGTGTCTTTTATCCCGACGGCAAGGTGAGCGACGTCCAGCACCTCCAGATGGCCACCCAGGCGGGCGACAACGTGGCCGTCTTTGCCGTGCGCGGCAACTTCGACGACGCCCAGGGCCAGGTCAAGCGCATTTTTGCCGACCGCCCCCTGGCAGAGCGCCTGGCCCGCGAGGGCGTGTTCCTCTCCAGCGCCAACTCCATCAACGTGGGGCGCCTCGTGCCGCAGGCGGTCTACTACTTCGACGCGTACGCGCAGCTCCTTCGCCGCGGCGCCGTGAAGATGGGCGACAAGGTGGACTTCTTCGTGCCCACGGGCAACTTCGGCGACGTGCTGGCCGGCTACTACGCCAAGCGCCTGGGCCTGCCTGTGGGCAAGCTCTTCGTGTGCTCCAACGCCAACGACGTGCTCTGCGACTTCCTCGCCACGGGCACCTACGACCGGGTGCGCCCCTTCCACAAGACCATCTCGCCGTCCATGGACATCCTCGTGTCGTCCAACCTGGAGCGCCTGCTCTACTTTGCCTCGGACGGAGACTGCGAGCTCGTGGCCTCCCTGATGGCAGACCTTGCCGAGAAGGGCTCCTACACCGTGCCCTCCCCCGTCATGGACGCCATTCGCGAGACGTTTGTCGGCGGCCGGGCCACCGACGACGAGTGCCGGGCCACCATCCGACGCACCTGGGAGCGCGACGGCGTGCTGCTCGACCCCCACACGGCCGTGGCCAAGACCGTGCTCGACGCACAGGAGCCCCAGGGACGGGCGCGCGTGGTCCTGGCCACCGCCAGCCCCTACAAATTCCCGGCCGAGGTGCTCTCGGCTCTGGGAGAAGACGTCTTGGGGCTCGACGGCTTCGGCGCCATGGACCGCCTGGCCCTCCTCACCAACACCGTTGCGCCCGCGCCCCTTTCCGAGCTCAGGAGCCGCGCCGTGCGCTTTGACGAAGTGGTGGGCCAAGACGCCATGGCCGACGCCGTGGAGCGGGCGGCCGGCGCCGTCTTTGGCCGGGGGGCGTGACGGTGGCCCGCAGGCGTGCCTCGGTCTGGGTGCCGGCCACCTCGGCCAACCTGGGCGTGGGCTTCGACTGTTTGGGGCTGGCCCTCACCTTGGGCAACCGGTTCACGTTCGAGGAGGCCGACAAGACCGCCTTCTTGGGCTGCGAGCCCCGTTTTGCCAACGAGAACAACCTGGCCTACAGGAGCTTCTGCGACACGCTGCAGGCCCTGGGCGCCGAGCCCGCCCGCGTGGCCCTCTCCTGCGAGACAGGCATTCCCCTCTCGGGAGGGCTGGGCTCCAGCTCCACGTGCATCGTGGCAGGCATTGCCGCGGCCCACAGGTTTGCCGGGATCCCCTTGGAGCGCATGCGGCTCGTGGAGCTCGCAAGCGAGCGGGAGGGCCATCCCGACAACGTGGCGCCCACCGTGCTGGGCGGCCTTACGAGCTCCTTCATGACCGAGGAGGGTGAGGTGGTGTGCATGGAGGCCCCGGTGAGCGACGCATGGCGCTTTGTCGCGGTGTGCCCGCCCTATGAGGTGCGCACCGAGGACGCCCGCCGCGTCATGCCCGCCTTGGTGCCCCTGACCTGCGCCGTATGGCAGATGGGGCGCGTTGCGGCCACCTGCCATGCCCTGGAGACCGGCGACGGGGAGCTTCTGGCCAAGGCGTGCGACGACCGCCTCCACGAGCCCTACCGCCGTCCCCTCATCCCCCACTACGACCGTTGCCGAAAGGCGTGCCTTGCGGCGGGCGCATCGGCCTTCTGGATCAGCGGGTCGGGCTCCACCATGATGGCGGCATGCCTGGGCGACGCCTGCGCCCAACAGGTGGCCGCGGCCGCCCGGGCAGTGGACGAGGCCCTCACAACCTTTGTGCTCTCCTCCTGCGCAGGCGGCATGTCCCTAGACTGAGCGCAAGGCCGCAAACGGCGCCGACCATGTCGATGAGCACGTCGCGCACCATGCCCGAGCGCCCCGGCACAAAGAGCTGGATGCACTCGTCCGCACAGGGCACGAGGACCACTATGAGGGCGCAGGCTACCGCGGCACCCCTGCGCCCCTTGAAGTCCCGGCCCCTCAGGTCAGGAAGCGCCAGGAAGGCCAGCACGCCCATGACGAGGTACTCCGAGAAGTGGGCGAGCTTGCGCACGATAAACTGCATGAGGTCGCCGTCGGTCACGCCTAGGGCGCCAAAGAGCGGGCGCACGAGGTCCACCACAAAAGTGCTATCCCCCAGCGAGGCGTCGCCGGGCTTGAGAGAGCGGCTCCACATGAACAGGCACCAGCACACAAGGGCGGCGCGCCAGAGCCAGACCCGGCGCGCCGCCCGCTTTTCCTTGGACGAGGACGTCTTCTACACCACCTTGAGGTCTGCCGACGTGCCGCCGGGGATGAGCTTGAGATGCTTGACGGCGCGACGGGCGGTGCGGGAGCGGTTCTCTCCCATCTCGTTGGCCACGAGGTAGTTCACGTAGCTTGCCGTGTCGGTGACCTCGGGATGGCCGGCGGGGGCGCGGAACGTCAAGAACTGCGTGTCGGGCTCAAGGCCGTCGGGCTCGTCGAGCGTGTCGTCGCCACCCACGAAGTCCTGGAAGCGCGAGAACTCGGCCACGGGCTCCACCTCGCAGCGGACGCCGGCTGCGGGCGCCGCGTCCTTGCCGGAGACGAGGTTGTCGTCAAAGCGCTGGTCAAGGGCATCAAGGGCGGCTTCCCAGCCGTCGGCGCGCCCTTGGAGGTCCATACGCCCAGTGGCGTCGTCCGCCTCCATGGCACCCCAGGCCGAAGAGGTCTCTGTGGCAACCTTCGGGGCAGGCGCCTTCTCGGCCTCGGGGTGGCCGGGCACGTCGGAGGCGGAGAAGGGCACCTCGAAGGAGAGAGAGGCGTCCACAGCAGCGGCCACGTCGTCCACCGTCTCGCGGATGGACGCGAGCTCACTGGAAAGATCGCGGGAGATCTCGAGATCGTTCATGGCGGCGGCAGCCTCCCACCAGGAGGTGCCCACGTCGGCCACCGTGCCGTCTGCGCGCTGAATCATGGGCAGGTCGTCCATCATGTCGCCGCCCAAGCGCTCGGCAAGGACGCGGCCCACGCCCTTGGACAGGGCCATCATGCGGCTCTTGAACGACTTGCGCTCGGCGTACTGGACGGCAACGCTCTCATAGTCCACCGGCGCGGCAACGTGGAGCCCGTCGGTGGCGTCGGCCAGCGTGGGCACGGCGGCTGCAAGCCCGTCCTCTCCCCCCAGGTTGGGCAGCCGGTCGGCAATCGAGCTGCCCGCGCGGCCCACCGCAGGCGCAGCTGCAGTCGGGGCGGGCGCAGCGGGAGCCGAGGCAGCAGGCTCGGGCGCCGCCGAGGAGGGAGCGGGTGCCTTTGCGGCAGAGACAACCGGGGCGCCTCCCTTGAAATGGCGGCCTTTGGGGCGAGGCGCCTCGGCGACCTCCGCAAGCTCGGAGACGGGGTCCGCGGCGGCAGGAGCGGCAAGCTCGGACGCGGCCATGGCAGGACGGGGCTTCTCGGCAGTGATAGGGCCCTCAAGCGAGTCGCCAGTGCTGTCGCCAGTGCGGCTCAGCCGATAGCGCGGCTCGCCCACGGCCACGTGGCGACCGGTGACCGCGCCCGTGAGACGCGTCTTTTGCACGGCCTCTTCGAGGGCCGAGATGCGGGCGAGAAGCTCGTCTCGCTCCTCGGACTTGATGTGGGAGGTCAAAACGGCCGCAACGGCGGCGCCGGCGGCAAAACCGAGAGCCGCGGCACCGGTGCAGGCAAGGAAGGGAGAGGCGCCGTCAAGCGGCGCGGCTTGGGCAAGGGACGGAACCGACCAGAGGGCCGTGGAAGTGACGAGCCCTGCGAAAACCGCCCGGCTTCCGTGATCTTTGACCATCGTGCATCCCTTCGCCGCGAGAACGCCTACGGCGGCGGTATGAGCAGACAGGGAGCATGATCCCCTAGGATGCGCTGGGCGTACGAGACGCTTGCAGTGCAACGGCTTGGTGGGTTTCTGCTGCGTTTACCGTCGCGAAGTGCGTCGAACCTTCTCAGACTATAGTCCATTTCAGTCCGTTTACCCTGTGCCAAATCCATGATTCTCCCCAATCCGCAACCACTCGCCGGACAGCGGACGGGTAACCACCTCTGCATACGCCCCATCGTGCAAAACTGATGAAATCATTCAGGGGGCCGATCGTTAGGAAAGGACTCGCCGTGCGAAACATCGCCATCGTTACCGGGGCATCCTCAGGCCTTGGCCTGAACTTCACAAAACTGCTGGACAAGGGTGCTGGCGGCCCCCTTGACGAAATCTGGCTCATCGCCCGCGACCAAGAGGCGCTACAAAAGGTGGCCCAGGGCCTTTCCACTCCCGCCAAGGTCCTTGCCCTCGACCTCTGTGACAAGGCGAGCTTTGCGGCCATCGACGACGCCCTGGCCGCCGAGCAGGACCTCAACGTGCAGTGGCTCTTCAACTGCGCTGGCTTTGGCAAGTTTGGCCCCTTCACCTCCATCGGGGCTACGGCCAACGGCAACATGGTCCGCCTCAACTGCCTCGCCGTGGTGGAGCTCAGCTACAGCTGCCTGCTCTACATGCACGCCGGGTCGCGCATCGTCAACATCGCGAGTGCCGCGGCCCTCGTCCCCCAGCCAGGCCTCTCGGTCTATGGCGCCACAAAGCGCTTTGTGCTGGACTTCTCCCGGGCCCTCGATCGCGAGCTGGGCGATGCCGGCATCCACGTGAGCGCCGTGTGCCCCAAGTTCATGGACACCGCCTTCCTCGACCGCCCGGGCGACAAGGACGCCCTTGCCACCATGGAATGGATCGGCTTCGAGGACCCGGCCACAGTGTGCTCCAAGGCCATCAAGGACGCGCTCAGGGGCAAGGCCTGCATCATCACCTCGCCCGACATGCGCGTGGCCAACGGCCTGTGCAAGGTGCTCCCCTGCGACCTCGTCATGACCCTCCAGGGGGCCGTGGGCCGCGCCTGGGCCCGTCATCGGGAGGGGCAGGGCCGCTAGGGCAAGGCGCCCCTGTCGTCCGCGGACTTTGCGGGGCCCCGCCTGCCACGCGAAGCGCGCTTCGGCCGGCAGAGTCGGTGGGGCCGGCCCGGCAATCGCGCCCGGCAGCTGCGCCCGGCAAATCGTCGTGCTTGGCAATCGCGCCTGAAAGCCGTTGAGGGTGCCCTCAACGGCTTTCAGGCGCGTTCTTCATACGGGCAGGCGCGGACGGACGTTAGTCGGAGTACTCCAGCTGCGCGGCCTTCTTGGCGGAGCGGATGAGGAACTCCTGGTTGGTCTCGGTCTGCTTGAGACCCTTCACGAGCGATGCCTCGGCGCGCTCCACATTGTTCATGTTGGCCAGCACGCGGCGCAGACCCCAGACGAACGGGGCGAGCTGCTTGGGAACGAGCAGCTCCTCGTTGCGGGTGCCCGACTGCACCGGGTCGATGGCCGGGAAGATGCGCTTGTCGGCAAGCTCTCGGTCGAGCTTGAGCTCCATGTTGCCGGTGCCCTTGAACTCCTCGAAGATGACCTCGTCCATCTTGGACCCGGTGTCGACAAGGGCCGAAGCGAGAATGGTGAGCGAGCCGCCGTTCTCGATGTTGCGGGCGGCACCCAGGAAGCGCTTGGGCGGGTAGAGGGCCGCGGAGTCCACACCGCCCGACAGGATGCGGCCGCTTGCAGGGGCTGCGAGGTTGTAGGCGCGGGCCAAGCGGGTGATGGAGTCGAGCACCACCACGACGTCCTCCCCCTCCTCCACGAGGCGCTTGGCGCGCTCGATGACGAGCTCGGCCACGCGAGTGTGATTGTCCGCCGGCATGTCGAACGTGGAGGCCACCACGTCGCCGCGGATGGAGCGCTGCATGTCGGTGACCTCCTCGGGACGCTCGTCCACGAGCAGGCAGATGAGGTGCACCTCGGGGTTGTTCCTAGCAATGGACTGGCAGATGTGCTTGAGCACCGTGGTCTTGCCGGCCTTGGGAGGGCTCACGATAAGGCCGCGCTGGCCCTTGCCCACGGGTGCCACGAGGTCGATGGCGCGGCCCGTGATGGACTCGCGGCCGCACTCCATGACCAGGCGCTCATTGGGATAGACCGGCGTGAGGTCGCGGAAGCGCGGACGGCGGCGGGCCAGATCGGGGTCTTTGCCGTTGACCGACGTGATGCGCGAGACGGGCGGGAACTTGTTGCCGGGGCCGGCGGGGCGCACCGTGCCCTCGATGAGGTCGCCGCGGCGCAGGCCCAGGTTGCGAATCATGGCCTGCTGCACGAAGGCGTCGTCCTCGCCCTGCATGTAGTGGTCGGTGCGCACGAAGCCGTAGTTCTCGTTGGTGATCTCGAGAATGCCCGTCACCGTGCGGAATCCCTCGGCCTTGGCGGCGGCGTCGTAGATGGCGTCCACGAGCTCGGCCTTGCGCAGGCCCTTGGGATCGACGTCGTACTCCGCCGCCTTGGCGCGCAGCTCCGCCACCTTGAGGGCCTCCAGCTCCTCGCGCGTGAGGGTGGGGGCCATCTGGACCTGCTTCTTGTGCCGGTTGTTGCGGCCGTTGCGGTTGTTCTGCTGGTGGTTGTTGCGGCCGCTGTTGCCCTTGTTGTAGCCACTCTGCGGGTGGTTGTTGCGGGGCTGCCACTGCCCGCGCTCGCGCTCGCGCTCGGGTCTATCCGCGCGCTCGGGGCGCTCGGCCTTGTCCGCACGCTCAGGCGCGGCCGCGGCATCGGCGCGGGGTGCCTCCGGGGCAGGCGCTTTGTCGGCCCGAGGGGCCTCCTCGCGAGAGTCGGCCACCTTGGGCTCGGACGGGGCGTCCTGCTTCGGGGCCTCGGCCGCCGCCTCGACGGGCTTCTTGCGAGGACGCCCGGGGCGCCGCTTGGGCCTGGGCTCGGCGGGCGCCTCGTCCGCCTGTGCCGCAGGCGTGTCTGCAGCCTTTTCGGCCTCGGGCTCCACGGGCTTCTTGCGAGGCCTGCCAGGGCGGCGCTTGGGCTTCTCCTCGGGTGCGGGTACAGCCTGGGCGCCGTCGGCCGCCTCGGGGGGCTTAACGCGACGGCGGCGCTTGGGCTTGGCCTCCTCCTCGGGAGCCGACGGGGACGAATCCTGCGATGCGGCGGCGGGGTTCTCGTCTTGGGCCATGAAAAGCCTTTCTTCTTGCAAACAGGGTTGTGCGCGCATCGGGCACCAAGGGCATGGCTATGGAAGGGGCGGGTGCGGATGCATGGGAAAAGGCGGGACAAAACCCCGCAGGAAACCACGGACAAAGTCAGTGGCATCGCAGGCACTATACCACACCTAAACAGCACCGAGGCAGATGGACCCGGGCGGAAAAGAAAAACGCCCGCCGAGATGGCGGGCGTTGCTTGGCATGCCTTGGAAAGAGAGGCTACTCGGCCTCGGCGGCGCCGTGAGAGCGGCGGTTGCGGCGAACGACGATCTGGTTCACGCGGTCGGCCAGCTCCAAGGCGCGAGCCTTGCCCTCGGGAAGGAGGCTCACCTGAAGGGTGCGCATGGCGTCGGGCGTGGCGCGGTTGCGCTCCACCATGCCGCGCTCGACGAGGCTGGAGACCGACATGGAGACCGTGGGCTGCAGAAGGCCCAGGGTGCGCACGATCTGGGAAACCGAGAGGGAGTCGTCGCCGCTCATCTGCAGGGCGAGGAGCACAAGGTCGCCGGACATGCAGAACACGGTGCCCATGGCGTCGATGAACTTGCAGATGCGCTCCGGGCTGGAGCGGTGGAGCGGCGCGCCGTTTTGGATGTGGTTGCACACCTCGCGGCACAGATGGTCTTTGACCTCGATGCCCTTCTCGGAGATGGCGCAGCAGACGTTGCGACGGTCATGGATGCCCTCGTGGCGGGTGATGAGGCCGAGACGCGCCAGGTGGTTGGTGCGGTGCGTCATCGTGGGGCGCAAAACGCCCTGGTAGTCAGCGATCTCAGAGGTCTTGAGCTCGTCGCCGCTCTCGAACAGATGGCAGAGAATGGCCAGCTCCTCGAAGGTGAGGCGCTCTGATGCCGGCGTCTCCTGTCGGACGATGTTGCACGCGCACCTGACGGACATGAATTCCTTGAGCTCCATAGCGTTGCCTCCCCAAATGGTCTGACCGTTCAAACAAGACTTGGCTTCCCCTACTGCCCGCCCCGTGTTCAGAATATCAATTCCGGACGCGGAATTACTCAAAAAACGACTCTTTTTCTACTGAGTTCACGGGCACACCAAATTCGTTTCCTTTTGTACTACAACAATGGTCGATTTTAAAGTTCCCGACTAGCCCTCAGCTCAAAATCATACTAAAAATAAGGGCCAACCCTTAAGAAGGAACTAAAAAATGACCTTGCGCAGGGGTTATTCGGCGTATGTTCAATCCTAAGCCGAAGGGATGGCGTTTTCTTTCAACGAGAAATTGCTTTTGGAACAGGCAGGCAACAAAAAAGCGGCGCAGGTTATAACCTGCGCCGCTTAACAACTCAAAGAAACCTACTCGCTATCGTTCGTCTCGTCTCGATACATCTTGTCCGGAGCGGAGACGCCAATGAGGCGCAGGGCAACCTCGAGGTTGATGCGCACGGCATCGCACACGGCCAAGCGGGCACGCGACAGCGCGGCATCGATCGGACGCGCCTCGGAGGGCAGGATCTGGCACTCGTTGTAGAAGCGGTGGAAGTTGCTCGCCAGCTCCTGCACGTAGTGGGTGATGCGGAAAGGCGCGCGGTCGCGGGCGCAGCCTGCCACAAGCTCGGTGAACTTGGACATTGTGCGGGCGAGCTCGGCCTCGGTGGGCTCGACGAGCAGCGCGAGGTCGGGATCGGGGCCCACGGCCTTCTCGGCCACGGCCTCCATGCCCGTCTGCTCGGCCTCCTCGTAGGTGACGCCGGCGGCACGGCGCAGGATGGAGCAGATGCGCGCGTGGGCGTACTGCACGTAGTACACCGGGTTGGAGCTGTCCTGTTTGCGGACGCTCTCGATGTCGAAGTCGATGGTCTGGTTGGACGAGCGGCTGATGAGGGTGTAGCGGGTGGCGTCGGGGCCGGCCTCCTCGATGAGCTCGTCAAACGGAACCATGGTGCCGCGGCGCTTGGACATGCGCACGGGCTCGCCGTTGCGCAGCAGATTCACAAACTGGCCGAGAAGCACCTCGTACTTGCCGGGGAAGCCCATGGCGGCGCCCACGGCCTGGACGCGGCGAATGTAACCGTGGTGGTCGGCGCCGAGGATGTTGATCTCGTAGTCGTAGTTGGTGAGCTTCTCCCACGTGTAGGCCACGTCGGAGGCGAAGTAGGTGTACTCGCCGTTGGACTTCACCACGACGCGGTCCTTGTCGTCGCCGAAGTCGGTGGTCTTGACCCACAGGGCGCCGTCGTCGGTGCGGTAGAGCAGGCCCTGCTTCTCGAGCATGGCGAAGGTGGACTCGATGGGGCTCACGCCGGTCTCGGGGTCCTTGACGTAGAAGGAGCGCTCGCTCTTCCAGTTGTCGAACTCGCAGCGCACGCTGTCGCAGGTGTCCTTGATGCGGGCCAGCTGCAGCTTGTAGCCGCGCTCGCGGAACTCGGGCGCACGCTTGTCCTCGGGGGCGTCCATCCACTTGTCGCCGTCGGCCAGCCAGAACTCGCGGGCCAGATCGATGATGTAGTCGCCGCCGTAGGAGTTGCCGCCGAGCTTCTCGTTGAAGGCGTCCATGTAGGGATGGGTCTCGGGCTTGGAGTCGTCCTCGTCCTCGATGTAGTTCTCGCGGTCCTGGATGAGGAAGGCCACGGCGTCGTCCAGGCCCATGTCCTCCTTCTGCATGACCTCGCCGATCTGGAGGTAGCGCTCGGAGATGGAGTTGCCGAAGACGTCCATCTGGGAACCGTGGTCGTTGACGTAGTACTCACGCTGCACGTCGTAGCCGGCGAAGTCCAAAACGTTGCAGAGCGAGTCGCCGATGGCGGCCCAGCGGCCGTGGCCCACGTGCAAGGGACCGGTGGGGTTGGCGGAGATGAACTCCACCTGGACCTTCTCGCCATGGCCGGCGTCGGAACGGCCGAAATTGTCGCCCTCGGCGCGAGCCTCGGCGAAAATCTCGTTGTGGGCGGCGGTGGCCAGGTAGAAGTTGATGAAGCCGGGGCCTGCGACCTCCACCTTCTCGATCTCGGCGGACTCGGGCATGTGGTCTGCGACGGCCTGGGCGATCTTGGCGGGGGCCATGCGGGCGAGCCGCGCCGATCGCAGCGCCACCGTGGAGGTCCACTCGCCATGGGAGGTGTCTGCCGGTCGCTCCACACCGGCGTCGCTCACCTCGAAGGCGGGAAGGTCGCCAGCGGCCTGGGCGGCTGCCACGGCCTGGCGCACGAGCTCCTCGATGGTCTCAGGCATGGGGAAGTCCTTTCTCACAGCAAAACGGTCACGCCCCGGGACGGGCCCGTGGCATTAATGCAGGTAAGTGTATCACGCACAGGGCTATCTACCGGACACCCTTAGGCAACGGGGGTGCCGGCGAGCTCATGTTCCTCGCGAGCGAGGCGGCTTCTGAGCGCGGAGAGGCCCGGCTCCAAGGCCACGGGGTAGATCTGCGGGTTGAGGAAGCGCTTGGTGGCGGGGTCCAGATAGCGCAAGGACGCGCGGCACCGCTCCCGGGCCTGGTCGATGGTTCCTCCCTCTCCCGTGTCGCGGCCGTGGCGCACCAGGCAGACGAGCACCTCCTCGCAGGTATGGGGGCCAAAGTCGTAGAGCGTGTCCACGTCGAGCACGTCCACGGCGCGTCCGGCGACAGAGTCGTCTTTCCAGTCGTCGTCCACGATGACGTCGCCCACGGGGACGCCCGAGGCGTCACGGTAGCGCAGGATGTGCTGGACGCCGGGAATGGTGCGCTTGTAGGCCATCTCGGAGAGCTTCATGGTGGGATGCCACGGGCCCTCGTGGCCCTTGCGGTAGGCGGAGAGCTTGTAGACGCCGCCCAGCGAGGGCTGGGGGTCGGCGGTGGCGAGCTTTGTGCCCACGCCGAACGAGTCGATGGGCGCGCCCTGGGCGAACAGCGATTGGATGGTGTACTCGTCGAGGTCGTTGGAGGCGCTGATGCGCACGTAGTCGAGGCCCTCCTCGTCAAAGCGCGCGCGGGCGAGCTTTGAGAGCTTGGCGAGGTCGCCGGAGTCTATGCGCACGGCGGCCAGGCGCTCGCCGCGCCCTTCCATCTCGTGGGCCACGACGATGGCGTTCTCCACGCCCTGGGCCACGTCGTAGGTGTCCACCAGCAAGACGCAGTTGTTGGGCGCCGAGCGGGCGAAGGCGCGGAAGGCCTCGAGCTCGCTCGGGAAGGCCATGACCCAGCTGTGGGCGTGGGTGCCAAAGACGGGGATGCCATAGATCTTGCCGGCGAGCACGTTGGAGGTGGAGCTGGCGCCGCCGATGAAGCTGGCGCGGGCCACGGCAAGGCCGCCGTCGGGGCCCTGGGCGCGCCTGAGGCCGAAGTCGCTCACGGTGTGGCCCTCGGCCGCCTGGACGACGCGCGCCGCCTTGGTGGCCACGAGGGTCTGGAAGTTCACGAGGTTGAGCAGGGCCGTCTCCACGAGCTGGCAGGCGATGATGGGGCCCTCCACCCGCAGGAGCGGCTCCCGGGGAAAG
The DNA here is from genome assembly GCA_041225335.1 of Atopobiaceae bacterium 24-176. Lineage (GTDB taxonomy): Bacteria > Actinomycetota > Coriobacteriia > Coriobacteriales > Atopobiaceae > Granulimonas. The sequence goes on from JBCLSF010000002.1 coordinate 326,894, forward strand.
ACGAGGTCGCCCTCGCGCACGCCGTAGATGTCGAGGTCGCAGGAGAAGCCGGCCAGATAGTCGAGGAAACCCTCCTTGAACATGGGGCCGCCGCTCGGCGCCTCAAGGCCGCGCAGGTACTCGATGGTGTCGGGCTCAAAGCGGAAGTTCTCCACGAGGTCCGCCACCTGCCCCGTGCCGCAGGCAACGGCATAGCCGCCGCCAAAGGGGTTCTCGCGGAAGAACATGGAGAAGACCGCTCGGGTGTCCGCCAGGCCCGACTCCCAGAACCCTTGGGCCATGGTGAGCTCGTAGAGGTCGGTGTTGAGGGCGATGTCGGTGGGAACGGTGCGATCGGTGAGCGACATGGGGAGGTCTCCCTTGCGTGGTCGCGGGCATTGGCACAGTCCTGAGCAATGGTAACGCGCCCTTCTCCCCAAAATGTGGGAGAAGGGCGCGTCGAGGCCAAGGGAATTAACTTTTATTTGGGCGCGAGGACGACGTAGAACACGCCGCATACCAAAAGCATGGCACAGATGGCGAGCACGACCTTCTGCGCCAAGGGCATCGAGAGGTCGTCGCCCGGCTCCATCCGCTTGCGCGCCCGCTCCTCGCGCTCCAAGGAGGCCCTGTGACGCTCATGGGCCTCCTGCTCGGCACGGAGCTCACGCAGCTCGGCGCGCTCGCGCTCCGCCTGGGCATCGGCCTCGCGCCGACGCTTCTCCGCGCGAAGCTGCTCGAGCTCGGCGCGTTCCTGGTCGCTCAGGGAGTTGGGCGTGTCAGACATCAGACCTCCAGACGCAGAAGGGTCGGCCCGTCCTAGCGCTGGGCCTCCTCCATCTTCTCAGCAATGGCGCGCTTCTGGTCGCGAGACTCGGCCTTGTCCTCAAGACGCTCAGCCTCGGCCTTGCAGGCGGTCTCGGGGCGGCCCTCCTCAAGCTGCTCGTCCATCTCGCCCACAGCGTGCTCGCGCTCCATCTTCTCCTTGCCGCCGATCCCGCTCCGGTTGTTCAGCGGCTCGTCATAGATGTATGCCATGGTCTCTCCTCACGAAAACGGGCGCCGCGGCTTGAGGCGACGCCCTTTGCGGTGTGCGAAGGCGCTACCGGCCGATCTCCTCGTCACGAGTGGTCTCGTAGACCGAGTCGTAGGCGGTCTGACGGAGGTAGCCTTCCTCCTCGTTGTCGATCATGTCGCGACGGGCCGCCTTCAGGACGTCTTTCTCCTGCTTCTTGGCCTTTGCCCGGTCGTCGAGCGAAGCCTGCTCGGCCTCGGTCATCTCCTCGGGACGGTTGAGATCCTTGGACTCGCGGGTCTCATGGTCGCGATTGAAGAAATCGAACATGCTTGCCTCCTTCTCGGGCGCGTCGTCCACAACCTTTCGCGCCGGTCTATACCCCGCTTGCAGACTCACAACCATGATGTACCCCGCCATGAAGGGGGCCTCCACGAAAACGGGGGCCGCAGACGGGGCGTCCGGGCAGTGGCGGTTGGGCATGCCAAGTGTCTAGAGCTCCGGGCCGGCGACGCCCGTGTCGTCGAACTCGGGCACGAAGCTCTCGGAGACGGTGCCGCCCTGCTGCCACCACATGCGCTCGAACCCCAGCGCGTCTGCGTGGTCGAGCACACGCTCGTACTCCTCGTCGGTCACGGAGCGAGAAAGGTCGCCCTTTTGGGCGCGGCACTCGGCGTTGGGCGTGTACTGGTTCATCACCGAGAGGTCCACCGAGTTGCCGCCGATCTCCCAGGCGCGGTCGAGGACGGCGAGGGAGTCGTCGGAGGAGCCGGGCATCACAAGATGGCGCACAACAACGCCCTGGAGCATGGAGCCGTCGTCGGCCAGCAGGCGGCCTCCCTTGGCCTCGGTCTGGGCCACCATCTGCGCCAAGGCCGCTGCGGCCACCTCGGGGTAGTTGCGGGCGGCCGAATAGCGCGCCGCCAGGCGGGGCGAGGCGTACTTGAAGTCCGCGAGCCACACGTCGACGACGCCGTCGAGGGCCGCTATGAGCTCGGGCCGCTCGTAGCCAGACGTGTTGCAGAGCACGGGAACGGAGAGCCCGGCATTGCGTGCCAAGGCCACGGCGGCCGCCACCTGCGGCGCGAAGTGCAGCGCCGTGACGAGGTTGATGTTCAGGGCGCCCTGGTCTTGCAGCTCCAGCATGATCTTGGCGAGCCTGCGCTGGGAGACCTCGCGGCCGAACCCCTCGGAGCTGATTTGATGGTTCTGGCAGAACACGCAGCCCAGCGGACATCCAGAGAAAAAGATGGCGCCCGACCCCGCCTCGCCCGAGATAGGGGGCTCCTCCCAATAGTGAAGGGCGGCCCGGGCGATGCGCACGGAAGACCCCTGCCCGCACACGCCGCGGCGGCCGGGCACCGTGCGGTCCACGGCACAGGAGCGCGGGCAGAGGCGACATTGGGCGTAGGCTGACTCGTCGAGCACTGGCACTGCGGCCTCCTTGACCGGCCGATGAAAAAAGGGGCTCCCCCTTTGCGGGGCGCCCCTTGAATGTACCTGGTGGAGACGAAGGGAATCGAACCCTCGGCCTCTGCCATGCGACGGCAGCGCTCTCCCAGCTGAGCTACGTCCCCAGGCGCTTTTGCGCAGAAGCGATTATCCCACCGCCGTGGACGCTCGTCAAGATGCGCTTTTATGAAAAAGGGGCGGGACCCAAAGAGTCCCGCCCCGAATGTGCGAGTCGACCCCGCGGGACGTTAATGAACCCACCTCTCAAAGGTGGGTGTCCTCGTCGCCGGTTCCAGCTTCCTCAACAATGGAGGATACCTGTACTGAGAACGAGATGCGGACTCCCTGAAACAAACGCGTCGGTTCACCCAGTTTGTACCGCGAAAGTCGACGCACTCATAATACCCCGGGCCGGCCAAAGTCGTTGCAGGACGGCGTGAAAGTGCACAAAACGTCGGGAAGCGGCCCCGTGTGCCAACCGGTGGCGGAAGTCTGATGCAAAGGCGGCGGCCCTTTTCGACATCGATGGCCTATGAAGTAAACTGAGGGTTCGTGTGGCTGTCGACGGGACGGCCCCTTGGACGCCCGTGGGGAGGGCCGATGTTCTGGATGCCGTATGCCAGCGTGTTCCTCGCCGCGCTCGTGGGCACCCTTGTCACCGAGCCCGTGGCGCGCAGGGTCGCCATCGCGCTCCGCGCCGTGGACATGCCGTCAAAGCGCCGCGTCAATGTGCGGCCCGTTCCCCGCATGGGAGGCATCGCCATCCTCTGCGGCCTCATCCTGGCCTGCGTGGTACAGTACCTTGGCACCACCTACCTGCTGTGGCCCGTGGTCCTTGTCCCCAGCCCCAAGCTCAGCGTCACCTACCAAGGCGTGGCGGCGGCCGTGCTCGTCATCTTTCTCGTGGGCGCCATCGACGACGTGCGCCAGCTCAAGCCGCTTCCCAAGCTGCTGGGCCAGGTGCTGGCGGCCTCCATCGCCGCAGGAAGCGGCCTTGTAATCGGTGACATCGTGAACCCCTTTGCGGGAGGAGAGATCGCCCTGGGGTGGCTGGCCTACCCCATCACTGTGGTCTACCTCGTGGCCTTTGCCAACATCATCAACCTTATCGATGGCCTCGACGGCCTTGCCGCCGGCATAACCTGCATCTCGAGCTTCACCATGTTCGTGCTCGCCGTGCTGGCGCACCGCATGGACGCCGCGGCCCTCTCCATTGCCCTGTGCGGCGCCACGCTGGGCTTTTTGCGTTACAACTTCAACCCTGCCTCCATTTTCATGGGGGACTCCGGCTCGCTTCTGCTCGGCTTTCTTCTGGGCGTGATCTCGCTGCTCTCCGTGGCCCGCGTGGCCGGCCTTACCACGCTGCTTCTGCCTTTGGTGCTGGCCGGCATCCCCATCATCGACACGTTCTCGGCCATCGTTCGCCGACGCCGCGCCCATGTGTCGGTGGGCCAGGCCGACAAGGGGCACATCCACCACCGTCTCATCGAGGAGGGCTTTGACCAGCGCCAAGCCGTGGTTCTCATCTACCTGTGGACTGCGGCCCTCTGCCTGGGCGCCGTGGTCATGACCCAGGTGCAGCCCGTGCCCCGCATCGTGGTGCTCGCGCTCCTCATCGCCATGTCGGCCCTCTTTGCCATGAGGCTCAAACTCTTCACCCCCGTGCTGTTGCACCATTACGACAGCCACGGCAATGACGAGCTCATAGGCCCCGACGATCCCGAGTTTGAGGAAGAGGCCGAGCGCCAGCACCTCGACCGCCGATAGGCCGGGGCTGGCATCGTCCTGCTGCCCACTCCCCTCTCCGAAACGCTTGCTGCCGCGTTGCAGCACTTGGGGGCCGCGCTTGCAGCACTTGGGGCGCCACATCTTCCCAGAACGACTGGCGGGAAGCGACCGGGGCCGTAAAAGAGCGTCTCATCCTTCCCAAAACAGCTTCTGGGAAGAAAACCCTTCCCACGCAGCGTTTTGGGAAGGGTTTTCACGCAAGCAAAGCGCATGCGTCCTTCCCACTTTGCTTTCTGGGAAAAGAAACGCGCCACTCGCAAGACCTCAGCCCACCAGCGGCGTATCTAAACAGGAAGACGAGCGGGGCCCGCACCCATGTTTTGGCTTTTGCATCGTTAGGAGGCATCTGAGAAAGGGGTCTGCATCAAACGATGCAGACCCCTTTCGAATTGCTTCCGCTAATGCAAAAGCCAAAACTCCCGGCGGTAAAGGCCCTACTCGGCCAGCGCCTTCTTGGCGATCTCGGCGAGCTCGGCAAAGGTGGCCTCGTCCTCGTAGGCGATCTGAGAGAGGACCTTGCGGTCGAGCTCCACGCCAGCCAGCTTGAGGCCGTGCATGAAGTTGGAGTAGTTGAGGCCGTTCATGCGGGCGGCAGCGTTGATGCGCTGGATCCAGAGCTTGCGAATGTCGCGCTTCTTGTTGCGACGATCGCGGTACTGGTACTGCATGGAGTGGCGGCTCTGCTCCTTCATGCCGCGGAGGGTGCGCGACGAGGTGCCGTAATAACCCTTGGTACGCTCCTGGAGGGTGCGACGACGCTTCTTGGCGTTCACAGCGCGCTTGACTCGTGCCATGGAAATCAACTCCTAAATGGGCCGGGGCCCGATACAGACGAAAGAACTAAGACGGCGCGAGCTACTTGCCCATGCGCTGGGAAACGACCTTGGCGTCGCAGCTGGCGAGCGGGGCCTCCTTGCGGAAGCTGCGGATGCGCTTGGGCGACTTCTTGGAAAGGATGTGGCTCTTGAAGGCGTGGGCGTGCATGATCTTGCCGGTGCCGGTGCGACGGAAACGCTTGGCCGAACCCTTGTGGGTCTTCATCTTGGGCATGTTCAGTTCTCCTTCTTCTCAGCAGAGTCCTCGGGCTTCTCGTCGAAGGCACCCTTGATGGGGGCAACGAGCATGTGCATGTTGCGGCCCTCCATCTTGGGCTGGGACTCCACGGTTGCATAGGGCTTGAGGTCGTCGGCAAGACGCTCGAGCACGTTCAGGCCTTGCTCCGGGTGGGCCATTTCGCGGCCGCGGAACATGATGGTGATCTTGACGCGCGCGCCCTTCTTGAGGAAGCGCATGACATGGCCCTTTTTGGTCTCGTAATCTCCGGTGTCGATCTTGGGACGGAACTTCATCTCCTTGATCTCGACACGCTGCTGGTTCTTACGGGCGGCCTTCTGCTTGATGGCCTGCTCGTACTTGTACTTGCCGTAGTCCATGACCTTGCAGACAGGGGGGTCGGCGTTGGGGGCGATCTCAACGAGGTCGAGGTTCTGGTCGTCAGCGATGCGCTGGGCGTCACGAACGCCAAAAAGACCGAGCTGGGAGCCGTCGACGCCGATCAGGCGACAGGTACGGGCGTTGATCTGGCCATTGATGCGGGGTCCATCGTTCTTGGCTATGTCGGTGCACCTTCCTCTCTGCGCGGCCGGGGCCGCATAGAAAAACCGATGGCATCTTGGGAAGCCACCGGCACGCAACAGCACTGAGAACGCGGCACAGGCCGCAAGGTTCACTATGTTGGTACCAGTCAGCGACCCGTAGGTGCCGATCAGGTGGGGACCTTATGTCCCGCTTTGGCATGGGGTTAGCCATGCGAGAAACCATGATAGCTCAGACGGGAGAAGATGCAAACGGCCGCCCGTTGCGAAAACCCGCGTCCGCGGAACCGCCACATAGGCTCAGCGCTCCAGAAAGCGCACGACGGCCATGCGCGCCTTGGTGTAGGGCTGGTAGCGGAAGGGCATGTCCAGACGCGTGGACACGGTGAGCACGCCCTTGGCGTCAGAGAACGTGTCAAACGAGTACTTGCCGTGATAGCGGCCCATGCCGGAGGCGCCGTCGCCGCCGAAGCCCAGGTTTGACGTGGACAGCTGCATGACCGTGTCGTTGACGCACCCCGAGCCAAAGCGCAGCCGCCGCCGGAAGAAGTCGATGTCTTTGGCGTTGTGGGTGAATAGGTAGGCGGCCAGAGGGGTGGAATGAGCCGCGACCTCGCGCCACACGTCGGCGATGTCGGAGTAGGTGAGGACGGGAAGCACGGGGCCGAAGATCTCGTCGGCCATGACGGGGTCGGCCAGCGCCACGCGGTCCATGATCGTGGGCTCGATCTGCAGCGTCTTTGGGTCGCGCCCGCCGCCAAGCACCACCTTGGCGGGGTCGATGAGCCCTGCGATGCGCTCGTAGTGGCGCTGTTTGCAGATATGGCCCCAAGCGGGGTTCTCCAAGGGACGCTCGCCGTACTGGCGGCGCACCTCGCGGGCAAGGGCCTTCATCAGGCGGTCGTGCACTGACTTGTGGACGAACACGTGGTTGGGGCACACGCAGGTCTGCCCGCAGTTGAGGAACTTGCCAAAAACGATGCGGCGGGCTGCAAGGTCTATGTCCGCGTCGGGCCCCACGATGCAGGGGCTCTGGCCGCCCAGCTCCAGGGTCACCGGGCAGCAGATCTTGGCGCAGGCCCCCATGACAAAGGCGCCCACCTTTTTGGAGCCGGTGAAGAACACGTGGTCCAAGGGTTGCTCGAGAATGGCGTCGGCAACGTCGTGGTGGCCGAGCACGCAGGTCACGTGCTCGGACGGGAAGACCTCGGCCACGATGTCGGCGATGACGCGGCTCACATGGGGCGAGTAGTCGCTCGGCTTGACGATGACGCAGTTGCCGGCCGCCACGGCGCCCACCAGCGGATCGAGCGCCAGCATGAAGGGGTAGTTCCACGGGCTCATGACGAACACTACGCCCTTAGGGCACAGGTAATCCACGGAGCTGGAGGGAAAGCTCAGAAGGCTCGGCATGCGCCGGCGCGGCTTGGACCAACGGCGCACGTGGGCGATCTGGTAAGAGATCTCCATGAGAACGAGGCCTACTTCGGACAGGCAGGTCTCGTCGGGCGACTTGCCGAGGTCCGCGCGCATCGCCGAGGCGATGCGGCCTTCATTGGCCTTGATGGCATCGTAGAGCCTGCGCAGGGCGATGATGCGTTGGTTGACGTCCAAGGTCTTGCCGTCGTTGAAATAGCGGTGCTGCACAGCCACAATGGCCGCCGCATCCACCGTCTGTGCCGTGGGCGCGACGCTTTTGTCGTTATTGTCCATGATGCCTCCTCGGTCTCACCGGGTTGATGCCCCATGAGGCCCAAAGGAAGCCGGAGGCCGCGTCTCTTCATATCAACCCTCAATTATTGTTGAAGGTATGGCGCTCGCAGTGGTAGGCTTTGGGCAGGTCGAGACGCCGGCACCGGGCTTTTTCGGGGGCTGCAGCCGGCCGAGCCCGATAGCTGATGCCATCGAACTCGGCCCGTGCGGCCGAGAGAGGAGCCCGCCATGCAAAAGTTCGTCATTGAGGACTCGTTCTGGGACCTGTTTCCCGAGGCGTCCGTTGCCTGTCTGGTGATTCGCGGCATGAAGACCGCGGACGAGGTGTCAGGCGATGACCGCGCCGCCATCGAGGGCCTGCTCGAGCAGGCCAACCGCGACGCCGCCAAGCACCTCGACTCTCCCACCCTCTCGGAGAACGCGCCCGTCAAAGTGTGGCGCGACGCCTACCGCCGCTTCAAGACCAAGCGCGGCGCCCGCTGCTCCGTGGAGAACCTCTTCAAGCGCGTCCTCAAGGACCGCCCCGTAGGGCCCATCACGCCCTCTGTGGACCTGTACAACATCGTAAGCCTGCGCCACGCCTTCCCCGTGGGCGGCGAGAATATCAACGCCTTTGCCGGCGACCTGCGCCTTGGCGTCACCGAGGGCGGGGACGCCTTCAGGGCCCTCGGCGAGGAGAAGGACGACCCCACCCTGGAGGGCGAGGTCTGCTACCGCGACGACGAGGGTGCCGTCTGCCGCTGCCTCAACTGGCGAGACGGGCAGCGCACCGCGCTCGCCGACGACTCGCGCGACGCTTTCCTTGTCATCGAGTCGGTGGACCCCGCGCGCGCGGACGACCTGGCAGCGGCCATGGGCGACCTCGAGGGGCTCGTGAGCGAGTACCTGAGCGGCACCGTCTGCGCCCGAGGAACCCTCACGAGGGAAAACCCCGAGATGGTGCTCGTGGACTAGCAGGACAAGGTACCAGGCTGTTTTGTCACGGCCTCCCCTGCGCCGCCTGAAAGCGATTGAGGGTGCCCTCAATCGCTTTCAGGCGGCGCTTTTTGTCACTCGTCGCCCATGAAGGCCGTGACAAGGCAGCTCACCACACCGCAGGCAATGCCCCCGATGGGCCACGCCAGCCAGAAGAAGGGCTTCTGGTAGGCCGGCACGAACAACATGACCAGGCCCGCCATGGTGGCCACGAGCATCACGGCTCCGCAGAGGCCGCTCGTGACACGGGATCGGCGGCTGCGGGGCCCATGGACACCATTGGCCTCCGCCTCGGCGCTGGCGTTGTAAGTGTCTATGTCCATGCCTCCCCAAAGCATCCCGCCCAAGACAATGGAGTGGACGCCGGCAGCAACGAGGCAGAGCATAAGGCCGCCCGCCAGCTCCTCGAGAGAGAAGAACTCGTTCACGAGAATGCACAGGGCAACGCCCAGAAGGATGAGCACGATGCCCGCCACAAGGCGCTGGGTGAACAAGGCGCGGCACGCCTCGCGGTCGTCGCTGGTATAGAAATCCTCGATAAAGGGATGGCTGCGCACAAAAGCGGAGTGACGGATGCCCGCCGGCACCACGAGGGCGATGCCGGCGGCCACAAAGCCGAGCACGGGCAAGGCGCCGAGAACGTCGATCAAGCGATAGTCAACGTCGGCGGCAGCGGCCGCGAACACGCCCAGGCTCGAGACGGCCGGTCCAAGGATGAAGCAAGCCACAGCTGCCGAAACCGCGCGGGCAAAGGAGCGGCGCTCCTCGTCGTAGCCGCAGACATCTGTCGAGGCGGCGTCGGGCATGGACACGGTGGGCTCCGCAGGACGCGAGGTGAGGTCGCCGCACACGAGGTCGTCCAGCGTGCAGCCGAAGATCTCGCACATCTTGAGGAGCTTGTCCATCTCGGGGTTGGATTTGCCGGACTCCCATTTGGTCACCGACTGGCGGGAGACGCCGAGAAGCATGGCCAGCTGCTCTTGGGTCATGTGGTGTGTGGCGCGCAAGTGGCAAAGGTTCTCTCGAAAGCTCATGGACGTCCTTTCGGGCGATAGGCGATGCGTACGGTGCTCACTATGGGGTTGCTCAACCCAACAATCTACCAACCGACAGATGCTTTTTGATGCGACCGCAAGGCGCCCCATGGTAACAAACCGCAGGTAGAGGGCCAATCTGACGAGCAAGACAAGGTGTCAGACAAGGTACCAGGTTGTTTTGTCACCCCGGACCAGATCAAGGCGCAGGGCGCGCGGCGATGCCGACGTGGCCCGGCTGTCCGGACGCTGGCGGCAGCCAGACGGAGGCCGACCTCGTGCGCAGGCTCGCCCGGCGCGTCAGGGACCTCGCGGCCAACCCCGCTTATACTAATCGGCGTTTTGTACAAACAAGGCCCCCGGCCCCAGCGAGGGGGTCGGGGGTTTTCGTGCGCCAGGATATGGTGCCGCATTTTGTCGATATAGGACCATGTCTGATGTCGAAAGCCCTGCCGTTCCACCGACCGCCCGGAAATGCATACAAGAAAAGAAAGCTCCCGGCACCGGGTCGGGTGCCGGGAGCTTCTGTTTCTCATGGTGCCCGAGGTGAGACTCGAACTCACACGGGGTTGCCCCCAGGGGTTTTTGAGACCCCCGTGTCTGCCATTCCACCACTCGGGCGCGCCAAGCCATTCTAGCAGAGGCGACCGCGCCGTCACAGACCCTAACGGCTGGCTTGTCCGTTGAGGTAGGGATTGTCCCTCAGCTCGTCGGCCATCGTGGTGGCCTCGCCATGGCCCGACAGAAGCACCGTCTCGCCCGGGACCAGCCGCTTGAGGCGCTCCAGGCTCTCCCCCAGCACTTTCGCGTCGCCGCCGGGGAAGTCCGTGCGGCCCACGGTGCCCTGGAAAAGCGTGTCGCCCGTGAAGGCGATGCCGTCGCCGAGAAGCACGATGCCGCCCTCGGTGTGGCCCGGCGTCTCGATCACGGCCATGGTGACGTCGCCCACCGTTACCGTGTCGCCGTTGTGCAGAAGCCTCGAAGGCGCAGGCGCGTCGGCCTCGTAGGCAATGCCTAAGTTGCCCACGCCACCGGCGTGCATGGCCCGCTCGGCGTCACCCGCGCCAATGGCAAAGGGCACGTCGCCGCCCAAGGCCTCGATCAGCGCCGCGACGCCGCCCACATGGTCGCCATGGCCGTGGGTGGCCACCACGAGGTCCACGGTCACGTCCTCCAGCTGCGCGGCGATCTTGTCGCCGTAAAAGCCCGGGTCAACCACCATGGCATGCCCACGGCTCACAAGCGCGTAGCAGTTGGTCTCGATGGGGCCCACCGTGAACGCGCGGACCTCCACGTGGGAGTCGGCGGGGTCTTGGATGTCGTGCTCGTCAACGGTCTCGGCCATGTCAGGCCCTCCTCTTCATCTGGTTTGCGCCCTCGCCGGGCATGATGCGTCGGGCATCGTAGACGCTGGGCACCCGGCTGACGGCGGCCAGAAGGGGGTCGAGCAGGCTCGCGTCGGAGATGAGCACCAAAAAGCGCAGGCGCGCAAGGCCCGACGACGTCACTTGGGTGGCCGCCGAGAGGATGTTTCCCCCTGCGTCGGCCAAAGCAATCGTCACGTCCTTGAGCAGGCCGATTCTGTCCGTTGCCTCCACGACGATCTCCACCTGGAACTGGGTGGCGCCGCTCGTGTCCCACGCGACGTCGATCATGCGCTCGGGATGGGCCATGAGGCCCTTGACGTTGGGGCAGCTCGTGCGGTGCACCGAGACGCCGCGACCGCGGGTGATGAACCCCACGATGTCGTCGCCGGCCACCGGGTTGCAGCAGTGGGCCAGATGGACGAGCAGGTCGGGGTCGTTCTTCACCACGACGCCGCAGTTGGGGCGCTTCTTGTCCTGCTGACGACGGGCCCGGTTGGCGCCGTGGGTGGGCAGCATGGGGCGGTCCTCGGAGAAGACCCGTTTGAACTCCTCGGCCTCCTCTGCGGCCTTCTTGGCGGCGGCGAGCTGGGCAGGAGAGCCCTCCTCCAGCACGGCCTCCACCTTGTTGGCCACCGCCTTGGGCGAGAGCTTGTTGGACCCGATGGCGGCGAAGAGGTCGTCCGCCGAGGGGAACTTGAGCGTCTCGCACACCTTGGCGATGGCGCGCACCGAGCGCCTCGTGGAGATGCCGTAGCCCTTCTTGCGCAGCTCGACGGCTAGCATGGAGCGGCCCGACTCGGCGTCGGTGCTCTTGTTGGCCGAGGCGAAGTACTTGCGTATCTTTGCTCGGGCCGAAGGGGTGCGCACGATGTTGACCCAGTCGGCTGACGGCTTGGAGTTGTTGTTGGTGAGGATCTCCACGCGGTCGCCGGTCTGGAGATGGTAGGTGAGCGGCACAACGGCGCCGTTGACGCGGGCGCCTACGCAGTGGTTTCCCACCTCGGTGTGGACGGCATAGGCAAAGTCGAGCGGCGTGGAGTCGCGCCTCAAGCTCATGACCTCGCCCTTGGGGGTGAAGATGAAGATCTCGTCGTCGAAGAGGTCAACCCGCAGGTCCTGCAGGTAGCGGCTGGGGTCGTCGATCTCGCCCTCCGTGGCCCAGTCGAGGCTGCGACGGATATGGGAGATGGTGAGGTCGATGGACTGGTCGCTTGCGCTCATGGCACCGCTGGAGTTGCCTGCGCTCTTGTAGAGCCAGTGGGCGGCGATACCGTACTCGGCCTGCTCGTGCATCTCCTTGGTGCGGATCTGGATCTCGATGGGCCGGGCGTCGGGGCCGATGACCGTGGTGTGGAGCGAGCGGTACAGGTTGGGCTTGGGCGTGGCGATGTAGTCCTTGAAGCGTCCGGGCAGCGGGTGCCACAAGGAGTGCACCGAGCCCAGGACCGAGTAGCAGTCGCCTACGGTCTCGGTGATCACGCGCAGGGCGATAAGGTCGTAGATGTCGGAGAAGTCCTTGTTCTTGCGCTGCATCTTCTGGTAGATGGACCACAGGTGCTTGGCGCGGCCCGTGATCTGATAGCCGGCAAGGCCGGCGCTCTTGAGCTCGTCGTCGAGGACTTTGATGGCCTCGTCGGTGGCCATGAGGCGCTGCTCTCGGGACTCCTGGACCATGCGGGCGATGCGCTGGTACTCCTCGGGCTCAAGGTAGAAGAACGAGAGGTCCTCGAGCTCCCACTTGACGGAGCTGATGCCCAGGCGGTCGGCAAGGGGTGCGTAGACGTCCATAGTCTCGCGGGCCTTGAACAGGCGGCGGTCGGGCTTGAGGGCGGCGAGCGTGCGCATGTTGTGCAGGCGATCGGCCAGCTTGATGATGACCACCCGGATGTCCTTGGACATGGCGAGGAACATCTTGCGCAGGTTGAGAGCCTGCTTCTCGTCGGTGGAGCCCACGTCGATGTTGGTGAGCTTGGTCACGCCGTCCACAAGGTCGGCGACGGTCTGGCCAAAGAGGTCCTGCAGCTGGTCCTTGGTGGCCGGCGTGTCCTCCACAGTGTCGTGGAGGAGCGCGGCGCACACCACATCGTCGTCCATGCGCAGGTCGTGGGCCAAGATCAGGGCCACTTCCACCGGGTGGTTAATGTAGGGCTCGCCGCTGCGGCGCTTCTGCTCCGAATGGAAGTCTGCGGCAAAGAGGTAGGCCTGCTCGACCTTTGCCATCTGGTCGGGCGTCATGTACTGCTCGCAGGTGTTTCTCAGCTGCCCGTAGTTGTCGGCGCCCACCCGCGGGGTGGCGGGGATGCCTCTGGCCTCTGCGTCATCCATGGCTTGTGCCTCCCCTCGTTTTTACGGTTGGGTTCAACTATCGCACAGAACCCCGAACGTGGGGGCGATGGGGCGGTCCACATGTTCTGCCAGCGCCTCGGTAGGAGCGCCCAGGACCCAGTCGGCAAAGGAGCGGAAGCCCTCGCGGCTGCGCAGCCCCTCGCGCCAAAGGACGGACTGGGAGAGCTCCATATGGCCCGGCGACTCCGCCATAGTGAGGCTGCGGCCCTCGCCGAAACCCTCCTGGGCACAGAAGCCAAGCTCACCAAAGACGCCGATGCCCGAGGCCACCGCGGCCTCGGTAAGCGCGTCTCCGCCCGGCAGCGTGCGGGCAAGATCGAGCACCTGGCCGTCGGTGGCCCTCACGGGACCTGCCGCCCTTATCGCCAGCGTCCGCAGGGCGCGGTAAAGGGCCACGAGCGCGTCGCGGGCCGGCGCTGCCGAGGAGAGCACGGCATCGTTTATGGGAGCGTCGTCGGCGCCGAACAGGACGTGAACCTGCGCCGGGTTGCCGTCACGGCCGGCACGGCCGCTCATCTGGTTGAACTGCACCGTGTCAAAGGGCAGAGACCACAGCACCACATGGCGGACGTCCGGCAGGTCGACGCCCTCGCCGAAGGCCGAGGTTGCCACGACGCAGCTCACCTTTCCGGCGCGAAACGCGCGCTCGACGGCCATGCGGCGGTCCCGGTCGAGGCCGCCGTGGTAGAACGCCACGCGATGGGCCATGTCGGGCAGCCGGTGACGAAGCTCGCGGGCGGCGGCGCACGCGGCGTCGCGGGTATTGACATAGACGATGCAGCGGTCGCCCGACGAGGCCACCGAAGCGGCATAGACCCCGCGGTCGCGCAGGCCGCGATGGTCCACGAGCGAGAGGTTGGAGCGCACGGTGCGGTCCTGCACGACGCGGTCCACGGAGAGCAGGCGGCAGACCTCCTGGGCCACCGAGTCGGAGGCCGTGGCCGTGGCGGCGAGCACCTGGGGCGAGCCCAGCAGCTCCAACACCTCCGGCATCTGCTGGTAGGCCTCGCGGGCGCCCACATGGCCCATGCCGGCATGGTGGGCCTCGTCGACCACCACGAAGCCCACGCGTCCCGCAGCGGCGAAACGCCTCTTGTGGATGACGAGAAACTCCGGCGTGGTGAGCACGATGTCCACCGAGCCGTCCGCAAGGCCGGCAAGCGCCCTGTCGCGATCGGCAGCCGGCGTCTCGCCCGTGAGGACGCGCACGCCCAGGCCCAGGCGCGAGAAGGCCCGCTCAAGATGGAAGGCCTGGTCGTTGACGAGCGCCCGAAGCGGAAAGACGAACACGCTGGCCTTCCCCTGGGCCAGCGCTAGCCGCGCCCCGTGGATGTGGAACACGAGGGACTTGCCACGGCCCGTGGCCATGACCTCGAGCACCGACTGCCCCTTGTCCAGCATCTCCAGGGCCGTGGCCTGGGCCGGGAGCAGCTCACGGTCGCCGATGAAGGCCTGTCGCAGGGCATCGGTGAGGGCCGGGCCGTCCAATGCGGCAAGCCGGGCCCGCTCCGCAGCGCCCGCGTCGGACAGGTCGCTGGCGGCCTGCTCCCCTGCCGTCCCTTCGACAAGCACGGGCTCCTCGGCACAGGCCGCGCCGGGGGCGCCGCCGTCGCGATACAGGATGTCGCGGACTTTGAGCTTGACCTTGGAGCGTCCCTGCCAGGTCTCCACCTCAGCCTCGAACACCAGGTCGACGGTGCCCTCCCATGTGAGCGCGCGCTCCACGTCGGGCACGCGGAACATGATGGCCGCCACGGAGTTGGCCCCGTCGCTGGCAAAGAAACGCACGTGATCGCCCGAGGTGCCCACGGCGGCCGCCCCGCGCATGGTGACGCCGCGCACGGCGAGCAGCGGCTTCTTGTTGCCCTGACCGAACGGTCTCAAAAGGTCGAGGCCCTGGACCACGGGCATCGTGAGCTCATCGAGGGTGACCACGCAGGCCACCTCCCCCACCGAGGCGAACTGCTCCGCCGGCAGGCTGGCAAGCTCCGCCGAGAGGCGCTCGCGAAAGACGGGCAGGCGGTCGGCCGGCAGCGTGACACCCACGGCGCCCGCATGGCCGCCAAAGCGGGTGAGCAGGTCCGCGCACCCCTCCACGGCGTGGAAGAGGTCCACCGACCCCACGGAGCGCCCGGAGCCGCGGGCCTCGCCGTCTGCCACCGAGAACAGCAGGCACGGCACGTGGTAGCGGTTGACCATGCGGCTGGCGACGATGCCTTTGACGCCCTCGTGCCATCCCTCGCCGCCAAGGACGAGGCAGGGGCCCCCGTCGTACTCCTCGGCCGCCCGTGCCTCCGCCGACGTCACCATGGCCGCCTCCATGGAACGGCGCTCCTCGTTGATGGCCTCGAGGCGCCCCGCCAGAACGGAGGCCTCCACGGGGTCTGCAGAGACGAGGAGGTCGAAGGCCACGTCCACGTCGCCCATGCGCCCGGCGGCGTTGAGGCGCGGCACCAGGGAGAACGGCAGGTCGTCGGACTCGATGGAGGCAAGGTCGGCGCGGCTGGAGGCGGCCAGTGCCACAAGCCCCGGCCGCGTCGTCGCGCGCATGGAGGCGACGCCATCGGCCACGAGGGCGCGATTCTCCCCCGTGAGCTCCATCATGTCACTCACGGTGCCGAGGCTCGCGAGGTCGGTGTAGCCGCGCCAGAGGTCCGGCCGGCCCAAGCGGCGCCCCAGCTCGCACACGAGCTTGAGGGCCACCCCTGCGCCGGCAAGGTCTCGCGACGGGCAGTCCGTATCCAGCTTGGGGTCGGTGACGGGAACGCCTTGGGGCACCAGGGAGCCTGGCTCGTGGTGGTCAGTCACCACCACGTCGATGCCGCGCTCCACGGCGGCGGCCACCTCGGCCGCGCTGGCGATGCCGTTGTCCACCGTGACGATAAGGTCCGGCGAGCAGGAGTCCACCACGCGGTTCAGAGCCGCCGCCGACAGCCCGTAGCCCTCCTCAAAGCGCCGCGGGATGAAGGCACTGACCGTGGCGCCGAGGTCGCGCAGGGCCAAGGTGAGCAGGGAGGCAGAGCTCATGCCGTCGACGTCGAAGTCGCCGAAGACGGCGATGGTCTCTCCGGAGCGCACGGCCCGCTCCACGCGGTCGGCCGCCTCGGTCATGCCGGGCAGCTCGGAAGGGTCGCGCCAGTCGCGCTCGAGAGAGGGTGTGAGCAGGCGTTCCACGGCGTCGAGGTCCGTGTAGCCGCGGGCCGCAAAGACGCGGGCGACGAGCGCCGGGACGCCGAAGGCCTGGCGGATGGCTTGCTCCACGGCAGGGTTTGCCTCAAGGACGCGCCACCGGTCGCTCGTCTCAAGCCCTGCCATGACGCACCGCCCTCCCCGGGCCGCGGCCCGCCTCTCGTGGTCTTTGAGTATGCCACGACGGCGGCGCCCCATGAGGGACCGCCGCCGTCGTGGGAAGGCCGCGTGCAGACGCCGTTACGCGCGGTAGGGGGTGTGCGCCAGCGGCAGGCTGGTGCGGAACTCGCCGTCGTAGCGCTCGTAGGCGAGGGCGCAGGCCGGGGCCGTGGGGATCATGCACAGCTCGCCGCAGCCCTTGGCGCCGAGCGAGAACGGGAGCTCGTCGCCCTCGTCGGGACGGCACAGGACGACGTCGAGCTCGGGGGCCTCGTCGGCGCGCATGAAGCCGATGGTGCCGAACTTGCTCGTGGGGTATCCGTCGACACAGTCGAACCGTTCGGTCACCCCGTAGCCGATGCCCATGACCATGCCGCCCTCGATCTGGCCCTCCACCGACTGGATGTTCACCGGGGTGCCGACGTCGAACGCCGACACCGCCTTGGCGATGCGGCCGTCGTCGTCGAGGACCACGACCTGCGCGCCGTAGGAGTACGACACATGGCTCACGGGGTTCTCCTTGACGGCGCCCAGCTCGTCGGTCTGGGCGCCGTACTCGCCGAAGAACTCACGGCCCTCGAGGTCGGCCAGGCTGCGGCCCTCGAGCGCGACGCCGAGCTTCTCGGCGGCGCGGCGGGCGGCCTCGCCGGTCACCACGGTCTGGCGGGAGGCCGTGGAGGTGCCGGAGTCGGGGGTGCGGTCGGTGTCGGCTGTCTCCACCACGCAGTCGGCAGGGTCGAGGCCGCAGACGTCGCAGACCTCGGTGAGGACCACCTGCCCCACGCCCTGGCCCATGCAGGCGGCCGAGGTGCGCAGGTGGGCCTTGCCGCCCTCCACGGAGATGAGCACACGGCCCACGTCCATCTTGCCCATACCCGTGCCGGAGTTCTTGAAGCCCATGGCGATGCCGGCGTAGGGGCTCGAGTAGTAAACGTCCTTGAGGGCGTCGAGGCAGGCCTCCATGCGGCAGTTGGGGTCCACGGTCTGGCCGTTGGGCAGCACGTCGCCGGGGCGCACCACGTTGCGCTTGCGCATCTCCCAGGGGTCGATGCCCACCTCCTTGGCGAGCAGGTTGATGTTCTGCTCCGTGGCGAAGCAGCTCTGGGTCACGCCGAACCCGCGGTAGGCGCCCGAGACCACGTTGTTGGTGTAGACCGACATGCCGAAGATGTCGAGGTTCTGGTAGTTGTAGGGGCCGGCGGCGTGGGTGCAGGCGCGCTCGAGGACCGGGCCGCCCAACGAGGCATAGGCGCCGGTGTCAGCGACGATGACGGCCTTGCACGCCGTGAGGTGCCCCTCCTCGTCGCAGGCGGTGGTGAACTCCATCTCCATGGGGTGGCGCTTCACGTGGTAGTCGAGGGACTCCTGGCGCGTGTAGCGCACCTTGACCGGGCGGCGCAGGAGCCACGCGGCGAGGACGGCGTACTGCTGGACGCTCATGTCCTCCTTGCCGCCGAACCCGCCGCCCACGAGGGCCGAGCGCACGTGGAGGGTCTCGGGCGGCACGCCGAGCATGGTGGAGCACTCGCGCTGGACGTCGTAGACCGACTGGCAGGTGACGTAGACGAGCAGGCGGTCGTCGCCCTCCGGCATGGCCAGGCAGCACTCGGGCTCCATGAAGCCGTGCTCCTGCCACGACGTCTTGTACTTTCGGGTGACCACGTGGGCCGACGCCCGGATGGCCGCGTCGGCATCGCCGCGGCGGAGGCTCGCGCGGCTCATGACGTTGCCGTCGGGGTGCACGAGGGGCGCGTCGGCGCGCAGGCCGTCGAAGGGCGAGGTCACCGGCTCGAGCTCCGTGTAGCCCACCTCCACGAGGCCCGCGAGCTCCGTGGCCGCGGCCTCGTCGTCGGCCACCACGAGGGCGATCACGTTGCCCACGTAGCGCGTGACGTCGCCCACGCCCATCATGACGTCCCAGTCCTGCTTGATGTGGCCGATGACGTTGTGCGGCACGTCCTCCTTGGTGAACACGGCTACGCAGCGCGGGTCGGCGGCGGCACGGGAGACGTCGACGGAATCGATGCGCGCCCTCGGGTAACGCGAGTACACGGGCTTGGCGAACAGCATGCCGTCCACGTGGATGTCGTCGACGTAGACGCCGGTGCCGTCCACCTTCTCGGCCGCGTCGAAGCGCTTGGCGCGCTCGTCCATGTGGAGCGTCGTGGGCGGCGCGGGAACCGGCTCCCCGGTGCGGAAGAACTCGGCCGCCATGAGGATGGCGTCCTCGATCTTCTTGTAGCCCGTGCAGCGGCAGAGGTTGCCCTTGATGGCGCGCTTGACGTCGGCGCGGGTGGGCTCGAGGTTCTCGTCGAGCAGGGCCTTGGCCGAGATCACCATGCCCGGGATGCAGTAGCCGCACTGGACCGCGCCGGCCTCGGCGAAGCAGTGGCGGTAGACGTCCATCTCGGCGGGGTCGATGCCCTCGACCGTGAGCACCTCGTGACCGTCGAGCTTCGAGGTGCGCACGGTGCAGGCCTTGCGCTTCTTTCCGTCCACGAGCACCGTGCAGGCGCCGCAGACGCCGCCGTCGCAGCCCTTCTTGGCCGCGGTGAGGCCGAGGTCCTCGCGGAGGAACTCGAGGAGGGGCACGTCGCGCTCGCAGGTGCGCGGCACGCCGTTGACGGTGATGGAGTACATGGGGGTCCCTTCTGGTGAGGGGCGGACAGAAGGGGCCCGGCGGCACGCCGCCGGGCCCGGGAGGGCCGCTAGAGGCCCATGGCGGAGAAGAACTCGCCGAGCAGGTTCAGACACACCTGCTTGCGGTACTCGGCCGAGACGCGGCCGCGGGTGAGCTTGAGGCGGTCGCCGTAGGCGCAGACGAGGTCCGGCACGGCGGCACGGGCCTCCCCCACGGTCATGCCCACGAGGTGCGACTCGAGGTCGGGGAAGCGCAGCACGGTGTCGGCCACGGCGCCGAAGGCCGCGGTGCAGCCGGCGATGCGGCCTCCGTCCTGGCGGAGCACGCCGCAGAACGAGACGCGGGAGATGGCCAGGGCGCGGCGGCCCCCCACCTTCTGGTAGAGGTAGGGGCCGATGTCGGCCTTGGGCAGCAGGACCTCGGCCACGATCTCGTCGGGGGCGAGGTCGAGGCGCTTGCGGCCCAGGTAGAGCTCCGTGATGGGCACCACGCGCTCGCCGGACGCCGAGAGCACGCGCACCCGGGCGTCGAGGGCGTAGTCCACGAGCACGGAGTCGGCCTTGGCAGAGCCGTTGCCGATGTTGCCGCCGAACGTGCCGGCGTTGCGGATGGCGGGGGCGGCGATGAGAGCGAGGGCGTCCTTCATGACCTGGGGGACCAGAGGGTCGCGCAGGCCCTCGGTGAACGTCACCGCGGCGCCGATGCGCACGTACTCGTCGTCCTCCCGCACCCGGCGAAGCTCGTCGAGCTTGCCCACGAACAGGTAGGTGGCGTCGGGCTCGGGGTCGACCATGAGGTCGGTGCCGCCGGCGTACCACACGGTCTCGGGATGGGCCGCCTTGATCTTCAGGGCCTCGGCGAGGTCCTTGGGCACGAATCCGTCTACCATAGCCCGTTCGCCTCCTCTGCTGCCTTGGCGACGGCCGCGGCGATGGCGTTGTAGCCGGTGCAACGGCAGAGGTTGCCCGACAGCCCCTCGCGGATCTGGTCGTCGGCGGGATGGGGGTTGTGGGAGAGCACCGACTCGGCGGCGAGCACCATGCCGGGGATGCAGTAGCCGCACTGAACGGCCGTCACCTCGGCGAAGGCGCGGTCGAGGGCGCGGAACCGCTCGGTCTCTCGGTAACCCTCGAGGGTCGTGACCGTGGAGCCCGCCACGGCGCCCATGGCGACCATGCACGAGTTGACGAGTTCGCCGTCGATCAGCACGGCGCAGGCGCCGCACTCCCCCTCCTTGCAGCCGCACTTGACGCTGCGGTCGAGGTAGACGTCGCGGAGGACGTCCAGGAGCCGGTCGGTGGCCGGCCCCTCGTAGGCGACGTCCCCGCCGTTGAGGGTGAACCTGATGGCATCCATGCTACGAGGCCTCCTTTCCCAGGACCTTGACGGAGTCCTCGGCGGTGAAGGGCGCGTGGTGGAGCGACACGCCGCCGAGGGCCTGCTCCATGGCCTCCACGTAGGCGCCGGGCGCACCCACGAGGGGCAGCTCGCCGGCACCCTTGGCCCCGTAGGGGCCGTCGGGGTACTTCTCGACGTGGAGGACGCACTGGAGGTTGGGGACGTCCTTCGCCGTGGGGATGAGGTAGTCGGAGAAGGAGTTGTTGCGGATGCGGCCGGTGGAGTCGTAGCCGATCTGCTCGATGGACGCGTAGCCGATGCCCTGGAGGTAGCCGCCCTCCATCTGGCCCATGACGATGTTATAGTCGATGGGGGTGCCCACGTCGAAGGAGCCGTAGGCGCCCAGGACCTCCGTGGTGCCGGTAAGGGTGTCGAGCTCCACCTCGATGGCGTTGACCGCCCAGGCGTAGGTGGGGTAGGCGTCGCCCGAGAAGGTGTCCATGTCGAAGTCGATCATGAAGTCGGGCTGGCGGTAGTGCTCCGTCACCTCCTGGTCCTCGCCGTCCACCCACTCCGCGCGCAGCCGCACGGCCGCCTTGCGCAGGAGCTCGCCCACGGTCATGAGGGAGCGGGACGCCACGGTGGGGCCGGAGTCGGGCACGCGGGCCGTGTCGGGGTGGTCGTAGAACACGCGCTCCAGGGGGATGTTGAGCTCGTTGGCCACGATCTTGGGGAACGTGGTGCGCAGGCCCTGGCCGATCTCACCGTTGGAGGCGAGCACCTCCACGCGGCCGTCGGGATACTTGTGGAGCTTGGCCGTGGCCTTGATGACGTCGCGCTCGCCGGTGCCGGTGAAGCCGGCGCCGTGGAAGTACATGGACATGCCGATGCCGCGGCGGTAGCGGCCGGTCTGGGGCGCGGCGTAGCGCTCGCGCTTGGCGCGGTAGTCGCAGAGGGAGTCCACCTCGTCGATCATGGCCGGCAGCGGCACCGGGAAGTGGTAGAGGCCGCCGGTGGAGGTGGAGTCGCCCTGGGTCACGAGGTGCGCCTCCTTGAAGGCCAGGGCGTCGACGCCGAGGGCGCGGGCCACGTGGTCCATCATGAGCTCCACCGAGAAGAACGTCTGGGGCGCACCGAACCCGCGGTAGGCGCCCGAGGGGCTGGAGTTGGTCTTCATGGCACGGCCGCGCACGTGCACGTTGGGCACGTCGTAGACGCCGGGGGCCGCGATGATGCCGCGCTGGAGCACCACGGCGGAGAGCGTGGTGTAGGCGCCGGCGTCGAAGACCACGTCGATGTCCATAGCCGTGACCCTGCCGTCCTTTACCGCCATGCGGTAGGTGTTGACGGAAGGGTGGCGCTTGGAGGTGAACTCCATGTCCTCGCGCCGGTCGAACACCACGCGCACGGCGGCGTTCGCGGCGCGGGCGGCCACGGCAACCTGGCAGCCGAGGATGGAGGGGAATGCCTCCTTGCCCCCGAAGCCGCCGCCGGTGACGTCCTGGTAGATGTGCACCTCGTCGGGCCCGCAGCCGAGGGCGCGCATGACGGCGCCCTTGACGTAGTAGGCGCACTGCATGGAGCCGTGGACGAACATGCGCCCGTCCTCCTCCGGCTCGGCGATCATGGCCTGGGTCTCCAGGTACGCCTGCTCCTGGGCGCCCGTGCGGAACGTCTCCTCAAAGACGCGGTCCGCCTCGGCGAAGGCGCCGTCGAGGTCGCCGTGGCCGAACTCGTACTCGAAGAACGCGACGTCGCTCTCGAGCGGGTCCAGGCAGGGCTCGAGGTCCTCGTAGGTCACCTCCACGGCGCCGCGGATGCGGTCCACGACGGCCGGGTCGGGGCCCACCACCATGCCGATGGCCTCGCCGATGAACTCCACGACGTCCTCCGCGAACACGGGGGTGTCGTCCTTCACGATGTTCACCCGGTTGTCGCCGGGCACGCTGGTGCGGTCCACCCAGAGGTAGCCCTCCGGCAGCGGCGGCACCGACACGCCCACGATCCGGGCCCGTGGCCTCGTCGACCGCACGAGCCTGCCGCAGAGAAGCCCGTCGTCGGGGTAGTCGCACACGTACACGGCGCGACCCGACATCTTGGCCTCGTGGTCCTTCTTCACCACTGGGCGGCTGATCTTGTCCACGTCTCGACCTCCTCGTCCTCCCATTGCTTGCCTAACGTCTCTATGCACGACAGGTAGTCCTGTTGCGTGTCCAGGTCGACCCAGACGCCGACGTCGTCCACGGGCACCTCGCGGACCGGTGCGCCCGAGACCCGCCAGAAGCCCCGCAGACCGCCCTCTCCCCCGTAGGCGAGGATGCGGCCCACGAGGGCCGCGTCCACGAGGGGCGGATGCTTGCGGTAGCCGTCGAGGGTGGGGAACGCCACACCGCGGCCACCGGCGCGGGTCCAGGCCGCCGCCACGGAGCGGAACGTGGCGGGCGACACCAGGGGCATGTCGCCCGGCAGGAGGAAGAAGCCGTCGCAGGGCGGGAGCGCCCGGAGGCCCGTCTTCACCGAGGCGAGCATGTCGGAGGTGGCATAGCGGGGGTTCTCGGCCACGGCCACGCGGTCGCCGAAGGACGCCCGCAGGCGGGCCGCCACCTCGTCGCCGCGGTACCCCGTCACGCAGACCGCCGACGACGCGCCGCCGGCCAGTGCCGAGGCCACGGCGGCCTCGATCACGGTGGTGTCGCCCAACGGGAGGAGGGGCTTGAACGCGCCCATGCGCCGGGAGAGCCCGGCCACGCACACGACGGCACAAAGCCGCTGGCACATGCGGTAAACGGCCATGGAGCACACCTCCGTCCCCACCGTTGTATCCCATCTGGTATATCGGTTACAACGCTATGGGGGCGCAGGGGGTCCGGCAAATACTTCCTCGGAAGCACTCGTGAGCGGTCCCCTGAAGGGCGTGACCGTCAGAGGTCGCGGGACACGCCCACCTCTGCGAGGAAGTCCGCGTACACCCGACGCACACCGGAGCTCACACGCTCCTCGAACCGCTGGTAGGAGCAGAGCACGCGCTCGCCGGTCTCGGTGAGCCGCGTGGTGCCGCCGCGCCGGCCGCCGCGGCTGCGCTCCACGACCTTGGCGCCGAGGACGGCCTCGAGCCGGTTCACGAGGTCCCAGCCCTTGCCGTAGGAGAGGCCCATCATGTCGCAGGCACGGCGCATGTTGCCGGTGTCGGCCACGAGGAACAGCAGCAGCTTGGTGCGGTCGTCGAAGAAGGGGGCCTCGCGCTCCAGGCTCAGGCGGGCCACCGGCCGCACGATGGCGGCGTCGAGGGAGCCGGCGTCTCCGCAGGCGTCGTGCACCGAGCCCACCACGCCGGGGTCGTCCACCTCGACCCAGCGCCGGCGGTCGCCGAACGAGGCGAGGGCCGCGGCAAGGCCGCCGGGGGCCCGGTACGAGAGCACGCGGTCCACGGCGTCGCAGGAGACCACCACGGGGTGACCGCTGCGGCCCCGGTACGAGGGCAGGACGACGTCGCCCTCCTCGGCGGCGAGGCGGCCGACGGTGGAAGGCGCGAAGGTCGAGCAGTTCACGGGGGTGAAGACCACCCGGTCGCACTTGTCGGCGAGGTAGGAGAGGCCGAGACGCACCGAGTCGATGAGCTCGCGGGGCTCGTCGCCGTCGTGGTGCAGGAACACCACGGGACGCCCGGCCAGGTGGTAGCGGGCCTCGTCGTCCTCGAAGGGCACCACCACCACGAGGGGGAAGACGCCGGCCTCGCAGAGCGTGATCGCGGCGCGCCGCAGGGCGCTCGTGGACCCGACGTCGCCCATGGGCTGCGAGAGGAGGGGGTTCCCGGCTGCCACGAGCCCGGCCGTCCTTGCCACCTTCAACCCGTGCCCCCTCTCGCCGCGCGGCCCCTGCCGCCGCCACCGTTATTCTACGGAAGGTATAACGGTGCGCGCCGCCGATGTCCCCCCATTCGGCGAGCGGCGCGGCGGGGTGCAGGGCCTAGAAGTCGCGGCGGCCGTCGAGGCGGTCGCGGTACTCGGCCATGAAGGCTGCGTAGCGGCCGTCGAGGATGGCCCGGCGCGCCCGGGCCATGAGGTCGAGAAGGTACCACGTGTTGTGGAGCGACAGCAGGATGCCGCCGAGCATCTCCCTCTGCTTCACCAGGTGGTGGATGTAGCTGCGCGAGAAGCCTCCCGCGCAGGCGGGGCAGCCGCAGTGCTCGCCGATGGGCCGGGGGTCGGCGCGGTGGCAGGCGTTCTTGAGGTTCAGGCGCCCCTCGTCGGAGAAGGCCGTGCCCATGCGGGCCGTGCGGGTGGGAAGCACGCAGTCGAACATGTCGATGCCAACCCCCACGCCCTCCACCAGGGTGGTGGGGTTGCCCACGCCCATGAGGTAGCGGGGCTTATGGCGCGGCATGTACTCGCCCGCCAGAGGCGCCAGGCTCTCGAACATGACGTCGTGGCTCTCCCCCACCGAGTAGCCGCCGATGCCGTAGCCGGGGAAGTCGCCCATCTCCTCAAGGCGCCTCAGGCTCAAAAGGCGCAGGTCGAGGTCCATGCCGCCCTGAACGATGCCAAAGAGCGCCTGGTCGGGGCGGGTGTGGGCGCGCCAGCACCGCTCGGCCCAAGCGCTCGAGAGGTCCACGGCACGCTCGAGGAAGGCGCGGTCGCACGGGTAGCCGGGGCACACGTCCAGCTGCATGCAGATGTCGGAGCCCAAAAGCTCGGCGATGCGCATGTTCTCCTCGGGCGTCCACGTGACGTAGGAGCCGTCGTAGTCCACGGCGCGAAACGTCACGCCGTCGTCGGTGAGCTTCACGTGGTCTCCGTGGGAGAAGACCTGAAAGCCGCCGGAGTCGGTGAGGATGGGGCCGTCCCAGCGCTCCCAAGCATGGAGGCCGCCCATTTGGGCAACGAGCTCGGCGCCGGGGCGCATGGCCAGATGGTAGGTATTGGCAAGGATGATCTTGGCGCCGAGGTCTGCCACTTGGGACGGCATCAGACCTTTGACGGTGGCCTTTGTGCCCACGGGCATGAAGATGGGGGTGGGGACGTCTCCGTGGGGCGTGTGCAGGACGCCGGCGCGGGCATGGGTGGCGGGGTCCTCGGCGACGATGTCAAAGGTGAAGGGAAAAGGCTGGCTCACGGTTCCTCCGAAAGGGTTTAACGGTGGGGCCAGTTTAGCAGCGCCTGCACGCCCGGCGGCAGCGAGACGTGCAGGCGGGTACAGTGGTTCACATAGGAACACGATGTTTTTGGGAGGCCCCATGGCGGACAAGGCCGAGCAGGACGTGCAGGAACAGAAGGCCCCCATGGGCGCACAGGAAGCGACGGAGGGCGATGCCGCAAAGGACGCTCCCCCCTCGCCGGCGGGCGCGCCCGCCGAGGGTGCTGCCGCAAGCAACAACACGGGGAGCGAACCCGGCGACGATGGCTCGCCCGATGCCATGGACCGGGCCCGCTCCATCGCAGAATCGGTGGCCGACGGCGCCCGCAAGGCCGCAGGCGCCCTGGGCCAGGAGACCGTGAGCGGCTGGAGCGCCATGCGGGCCGTGAGCCAGGCCAAGCGCGCCCACGGCGAGGCCGCCGACCGGCTGGCTGAGCTCAAGGCCTCCATTGAGGAGGACAGCCGCACGCTGGCGCACCGGCGCCAGGTGGAAGAGACCTACGATGAGCTCGTGGCCGAGCAGACTGCTGCCCTGAAAGCCGCCCAGGACGCCCAGGAGCACCTCTCGGCCAAGGTCGCCGAGACCGAGGCGGAGGCCGAGCGGCTTCAGGCGGCCCTGGACGAGCTCAAGACCAAGAACGAGAAGGACGTCCGCCCCTTCAAGAACCTGGCCGAGAGCGCCAAGTCGAGCGCCGACGACGCGGCCCGCACCCTTGCCGAGGCCAAGAAGGCCGCCAAGACGGCCGAGAACGCCGTCCGCGACCTCACGCGCCGCCGCGACTCCCGCATCGCCAACGCCAACAAGGCCGCCGACAACGCCCGCCAGCGCCTATCACGCCTCCAGGCAGAGATCGCGTCCATGCAGCGCGACCCCGACGCCGACCCCAAGCAGCTCTCGTCGATGAAGGCGGAGTCCACGGCCGAGATGGCGCGCCTCTCCCGCGCCCAGGACGACGCCAACGCCGCCCCCGGCGAGTCGGCCCCTGCCATCGAGGCGGCACAGGCACACCTCCAGGACGCAAGGGCAGAGCAGGCCGAGGCGGAGAAGGAGGCAGAGGCCACTAAGAAGGAGGCCAAGAAGCGCGCCCGCGACCTCGACCGCGAGCAGGACCGGGCGCGGGCACAAGAGGCCGACGCCGAGGATCTTGTCATAGAGGCGCAGAAGCAGGCGCGCGCCCTGAAGCAGCAGCTGGCTGCCGAGAAGGACGCCGAGACCGCCGCGCAGGACGCCCTCGACGAGGCTGCCGACATCATGGCGCACCCCGAGGAGACCGACGCCCTGGCCGACCGCGTGGCCGACAACAGCGCCGCGGCGGAACGACAGGAAATCCACGTGCAGACGCTCGCCGACTCCGAGCGCAACCTGCGCCAGCGCACCCTGCGCAGCCGCGTGGCCTTCATCCTGGTGGTGGTTGCCGCCCTCATCGTGCTGGCCGTGCTCTTCATGGTGTTCTGGAAGTAGCCGCGGGGAAGTAGCCGCGGGCTCTCGCAAGGGCACCGCGCCGAGCTGGCCAGCAGGTATGACAACGGGGCCACAGCGCATGTCCGGGGGGTTGCATCCAAGGAGGCATCTGAGAACGGGGGTGTGTATCTGCAGACACACGCCCCCGTTCGAATTGCCTTCGCCGATGCAACCCCCCCCGGACTCCAGGTCGCTACGACCCCCTAGAGAATCAACATTCCGTCGCCAAACGACAGCATGCGGTACTCCTCGGCAACGGCCTCGTTGTAGGCGGCCATGATCTGGTCGCGGGTAGCAAAGGCCGAGACGAGCATCATGAGCGTGGAGCGGGGCACATGGAAGTTCGTGACCATGGCGTCCACCACGTGGAACGTGGAGCCAGGCATGAGGAAGAGGTCCGTGGTGGCGTCGCAGCGCTCCACGAGGTCGCCCGAACCGGTCACGGCCGCCGAGCCTGGCGCCCCCTCGAAGCGGCGCGCCGTCATGGGCGTCTCGGCCACGGGGGCCGCAGGATCGAAGGCGCTCTCGAGGGAGCGCACGGACGTCGTGCCCACGGCCACCACCCTATGGCCGGCCGCTTTGGCGGCGCGCACCTTCTCAACGACCTCGGCCGGCACGTGGTAGCGCTCGGTGTGCATGACATGCTGGGTGGGATCGTCCTCCTCCACAAGGCGGAACGTGTCGATCCCCACCTCGAGTTCCACAAAGCACATGTCCACGCCCTTCTCGGCAAGGCGCTCGATAAGGGCCGGCGTGAAGTGGAGGCCGGCCGTGGGCGCGGCGGCGGAGTGCTCCTCGTCCATGGCGTAGACGGTCTGGTACTTCTCGGGGTCGCCCTCGTAGGACGTGATGTAAGGGGGCAGGGGCACGTGGCCCACGGCGTGCATGGCCTCGTCGAGCGTGCGCCCTCCCGCAGGCTCGAAGCGCACCAGACGCCCGCCCTTGGAGCCCTCCACAAAGTCGAGGACCTCGCCTGTGAGTACGACCTCGGCGCCGCCCGCGGCATGGAGGCCGCCAGCGCGGTACTCGATGCGCGCGCCGGGCTTGAGGCGCTTTCCAGGGTTTACGAGGCACTCCCACACGTGGCCCATGGGGTCGACGTCCTCGCGGCGGCGCAGAAGCAGCGTCTCGGACACGGCCCCCGTGGGCTTTCTCCCCACGAGGCGCGCCGGCAGGACGCGCGTCTTGTTGGCCACGAGCAAATCGCCGGGATCGAGGTAGTCCACGATGTCGGTGAACGTGCGGTGCGACACCGAGCCGTCCTCGCGGTCGAGCACGAGCAGCCGGCAGCTGTCGCGGGGCTCCGCGGGGGCCTGGGCTATGAGGGCCTCGGGCAGGTCGTAGTCGAAATCGTCGGTCTTCATGGTTGGGCTCCTCGGTGACGCGCGACAAAACATGAGGGTTATACCACTGACAGGCCGCTGCGTGCGCCCTTTTGCCGCACTGCCGCGACCTGTCAGGCCCCGCGCTTGGAGCCCTTGCGCAGGCGCTTGCGCTCCTCGCGGGCCTGTGCCCGCTCAAGCGACGCCTCGACGGCCGAGAAGCGGCAGCCGCAGTAGTTCTGCCGGTACATGCCCAAATCGAGGGAGCGCTGGGTGGCCTGGGGGTAGGCGCCCCTGAAATCGCGCGCCACCGGCTCCAGGCCATGCGCGCCGGCAATCGCCACAAGCACCTCGTCGCACACGTCGTGAAGCTGGTAGGGCGACACGGCCAACGTGGTGGTCACCAGCGAGAAACCGCGCTCCTTGGCCGCCCGGCACGTCTCGGCCAGCCGCAGGGCATAGCAGGCGCGGCAGCGCGCCACGCGGTCGAAGCCCTTAGGCGCCACGGCGTGCTCCCACAGCGAGCGGTCGTCTGCGCACACCACCACCTCGATACCCTCGGACTCGGCCCACCCCTTGAGGGTCTCCAAGCGCCTTTCGTGCTCTGCCACGGGCTGGATGTTGGGGTTTGTCCAAAAGATCATGGGCTCCATGCCCTCCTCGCGAAGCAGGCGCACCGGCTCCAAAGAGCACGGCCCGCAACAGGCATGGACGGCCACGGGCACAAAGACGCTCACAGCTCCTCCTTTGCTGCGGGGCGCACGAGGTCAAAACCCACCGCCGTGTCGCGCACGTAGGGGCTTTTGGACCGTGCGACCCTGCGGGCCATGGCAAAGTCGCCGGCGCAGCCGGACAGGTGCAGCCAGAGGCAGGTGAAGCCGGCCAGGGGCATGGAGAGACAAGCGCCGCCCACGGCGAAGACGGCCGAGACCACCACGGCTGGGGCGAGCAGCACGCCCATGAAGGCGCGGCGGGGCAGCACGGCGCCGTCGGCGCAGGTGTAGAGCATGCCCGGCTGCGCATAGCCAAAGCGCACCGAGACGTCTTTGCCCCCGGCCAGCTTGAAGGCCGCGCCATGGACGAGCTCGTGCACCGGGAGGGCCACGGCCGCGGCCGCGGCAACAACCAGAAACCAGCCTATGCCCAGCGGCTCGGACGGAAAAAGGGAAGCCCAGGCCACGTCCGCCGCCACCCCTGCGACCACCACCGCAAGCGACGCGCGGGCCACCGAGGCGAGCCAGGACTCGTCGGAGAGAAGGTCGACGGACTCCGCCGTTGTCATGCCTAGGTCGCGCACGTCACCTCCCGATGGGCCATAATGAATGGGTTGAACACACGATACGCGACCCTCGCGAGGTATGCCATGCCCAAAGCCACCCGCCCCTCCTTCCCTGCACGCGCTGTCGTCACGGCCGGCATGCCCTATGGCAACAAGGGGCTGCACTTCGGCCATATCGGCGGCGTCTTCGTGCCGGCCGACTTCTTCGCCCGCTTTTTGCGCGACCGCATCGGCGCCGACAACGTCTTGTTCGTCTCGGGCACCGACTGCTACGGCTCGCCCATCATGGAGGGCTTCCGCAAGAAGGCCGAGGAAGGCTACGAGGGCGCCATCACCGACTACGTGGCGCAAAACCACGAGGCCCAGAAGGCCGCCCTCGCCAGCTACGACGTGGCCCTCGACTTCTTTGGCGGCTCTGGCCTGGCCCCCGCCAAAGACGTGCACGCAGACATGAGCGACGCCGTCATCCGCAGGCTCCACGAGGCCGGCACCCTCAAGCTCCGCGAGACCCTGCAGTTCTTTGACGTGGAGGCCCAGCAGTTCCTGAACGGCCGCCAGGTCCAGGGCTTCTGCCCCGTGCCGGGCTGCAAGTCGGAGAAGGCCTACGCCGACGAGTGCGACCTCGGGCACCAGTTTGAGCCCGCCGACCTCGTGCGCCCCGTGAGCCAGGTCACCGGCACCGTGCCCGAGCTGCGCCCCGTTGCCAACTGGTACTTCGACCTCCCGGCGTTCCAGGACTACCTCGAGGGTCTCACCGACGACTGGGAGACCGACGAGCAGGTGCGCGACGTGGTGGTGAAGACCGTCCGCGAGTCTTTGGTGCCGCCGGCCATCTACCTCAAGTGCGACGTGCGCGACGCATTCGACAAGATCGCGGCCGACCTGCCGCCCCACACGGTGCACGAGCCCAAGGGAAACCAGCAGTCGTTCTCCGTGGAGTTTGCCGGCTGGGAGGACCGCGACCGGGCCCGCGAGGTGCTCGACGGCGCCGGCCTGCGCTTCCGCACGGGCAAATGTCTGCTGCCGTTCCGCATCACCGGCAACATCGACTGGGGCGTGCCGGCGCCTGCCATGGACGGCGCAGAGGGCCTCACAGTGTGGTGCTGGCCCGAGTCGCTCTGGGCGCCCATCTCGTTCACCAAGACCGTGCTGGAGGAGACGCCTGCGGAGCACGATGCCAACGCCACACTGCCCGACGCCGTGGCGCCTGCCCACGCCCACAAAAACTGGCGCGACTGGTGGTGCGCCGACGACGCCCAGGTCTTCCAGTTCATCGGCCAGGACAACATCTACTTCTACTGCGTGGCCCAGCCGGCCATCTGGGAGGCGCTCGACTGGAGTCTTTTCCAGGACACGCCCGTGGCCAACTACCACATCCTGTTCATGAACAAGAAAGCCTCCAGTTCCGGCGCCATCAAGCCTCCCTTGGCTGCCGAACTGCTCGACCACTACACCCCCGAGCAGCTGCGCTGCCACTGGCTGTCTTTGGGCCTGGGCGCCAAGGCCGTCTCGTTTGCGCCCAAGCCCTTTGACACGAGCGTCTCGCACAAAGACAAGAAGACCGGCGAGGAGGTCCTGGTCAAGGACGACCCCCGCGTGGTGGACCCGGCCCTGAAGGAGAGCGCGTTTCTCACCAACATCTTCAACCGCCTGGCGCGCTCCTGCTTCTACGGCGCCCAGCGCCACCTCGACGGCCACCTGCCCCAGGCCGCGCCGTCCCCCGAGGCCGTGGCCGCGTGCGACGAGGCGACCCTGGCCTTTGAGCAGGCCATGCACGAGCTGGACTTCACGCGGGCCCTCTCTGTGGCCGACGCCTTTGGCCGCGAGGCGAACAAGCGCTGGGACGCGGCTTCCAAGGCCGCCAAGGACGACGAGGCCGCTTACAAGGCGGCACTGGCCGACGCCTTTAGGAGCCTGCGCACGCTGACGCTGCTCATGCACCCGGCCGCCCCCACCGGCTGCGAGAAGGTACGGGAGCATCTGGCCGTGCCGGCCGACTTACTCTTCTGTTGGGACCACGCCTTTGAGGGCATGACCGAGCTTGTGGAGGCCACGGGCGAGACCGTAGCCGGCCACCAGCTGGTGGAGCTGCCCCCGCGCACGGACTTCTTTGAGAAGCACCCGAGCCAGTACCGTTGATCTCGGCCCTCTGCTTGGGGCCGCGCATCTTGCATCGCCAGAGACAGTTCGAGCCCCCGCCCGCATCCTCAGATACGGGCGGGGGCTCTCAGATGCCTCCTTGGATGCGGGACGCACGGCACGCAGCCGGTCCGGCTGCTCCACCTGCTTAAGGGCGCCGGTCGGGGGTTGGAGGCCTTCCCAAAAGCCGTTCTGGGAAGGGGCGCCTGCTCAGCTAGCCTCTCTTTTTCTTCCCGCAGCCCAAAGTGGGAAGAGTTTTCTTCCCACAACGCCTGGCGGGAAGCTCAAAAGGCCGCAACGTGGACTTTTGAGCTTCCCAGAACGAAAAGTGGGAAGCGGTTGCAGCCCGCTCGATGGAGCCGCAAGACACCGAACGGGAGCAAGCACTCCCCCTACGCCTGCGCCTTCCAGCGCTCCAAATGCGGCAGCAGCGTCCCCATGAGAGACACCGCCTCTTCGCGGGAGATGTTCAAGGCCTGGGCCTCAAGATCGGCAGTCTTCTCGATGAACTCGTCCATGGTCACGTCGCCGGACGTGAACTTGCCGTCGGAGTAGCAGTACTTGCAGTAATGCTCGCTCTCGCTGCCGTCGGCCTCGGTGCCGTGGATGGCCGGGTCGGGAATGGGCATGGAGCAGCACTGGCAGTAGTAGTCCATGGGCATCTCAAAGAAGCGCTCCAGCGGCACGGAGAACACCGTGCAGATGAGCTTGACCATGTCGATGCCAGGCGTTGTCTCCCCCGTCTCCCAGCGCGAGACTGCCTGGCGGGTCACATAGAGGCGGCGGGCCATCTCCTCCTGGGTGATACCAGCGTCGCTGCGAATACCTGCAATGATGTCCTTCATGGCCATAGGGGCCTCCCAAGATAAACGGCACGGGCAAACGATGGTCCCAATGATGGGGCCTGGCGTGACTGCCGACAAGAAACAGCCCGTTGCGCGGCTTCGGCGCTGAGCAAGGGGCAGCCGCGAGCAACGCCCAGAGGGCACGGCACCTCTCCTCTTTCAGGCGCCCTCTCCCCCTATGGAAATAATTTGGTCCAGAATTATTCGGTACCTTGCAATATCTTTTTGAGGGGACTAGTATCCCTAGGTCCCAGTCAACCAACCTCAGAAAGGGGGCATGCCCGTGAACGCAAAGGAGGCGGCGCGCATCGACTCCGTCCTGCGCGACGTCAAGCATCTGGGCCGCATCCTGTACTACAGCGGGCGGGGCGTCTCGGGAAAGCCGCAGATGCTCTGCTCGCTCTTCAAGGCCGGCGGGATCCAGACCCAGCGCGAGCTCGGCGAGCGGTTCTCCCTCAAGCCCAGCTCCCTCTCCGAGGTGCTGTCCAAGCTGGAGGCCCAGGGCTACATCGTGCGCACCCGCGACCAAGGCGACAGCCGCAAGCTCATCGTCAAACTCACCGAGGCCGGGGCCGCAGAGGCCGAGGCGGAGATGGAGCGCTTGGACAACTTCAGGGCCTGGGCCCTGTCCTGCCTCACCGCCCAGGAGCAGGAGGAGCTTTTGGGCCTGCTCGACCGGGTGCTCGCCCACTGGAAGGAAATGGACCGGAAGGAGCTGGATGATTAAACGATTGGCCCAAAGCCTGCGGGAGTACAAGCGGGCGGCCATAGCCACACCCATCCTCGTGACAGGCGAGGTGGTCGTGGAGGTGCTGATCCCCTTCGTGACCGCCGACCTCATCGACGCCATCAACCGAGGCGCCCGTGTGAACGAGATCCTCCAGGCGGGCCTTGTGTTGCTCGCCATGGCCGTGGTTTCGCTCGCCTTTGGCACCGTGGCCGGTATCACCTGCTCCAAGGCCTCCGCCGGCTTTGCCAAGAACCTGCGCCGCGACATCTTCTACAACATCCAGACCTTCTCCTTTGCCACCATCGACCGCTTCTCCACGCCGTCGCTCGTCACCCGCATGACCACCGACGTCACCAACGTGCAGATGTCGTTCATGATGATCATCCGCACCGCCATCCGCGCGCCCATGATGATCGTGTTCGCCTTGGTCATGGCCTTCACCATGGCCGGCTCCATGGCGTGGATCTACGTCTACGTGACCATCCCCCTGGCCTTCGGCCTGTTCTTCGTCATCCGCCGCGTGCTGCCCATCTTCCGCCGCGTCTTCCACAAGTACGACGCCCTCAACGAGTCGGTGGAGGAGAACGTCTCGGGCATCCGCGTGGTCAAGAGCTTCGTGCGCGAGAAGTTTGAGATGGAGAAGTTCGACGTGGCGGCCCGCGACGTCCAGAACGACTTCACCCGCGCCGAGAAGCTCCTGGCTTTGAACGGCCCGATGATGAACCTCTCGGTGGCCGTCATCTTCGTGTGCGTCATCTACTTCGCCTCTGAGACCATCGTGGGCACCCGCGGCGCCGTGATGAACATCGGCCAGTTCTCGTCGCTGTTCACCTACGGCTTCATGATCCTCATGAGCCTCATGATGTTCTCCATGATCTTTGCCATGATCGCCATGTCCATGGAGAGTGCGCGCCGCATCTGCGAGGTGCTGGAAGCCAAGACCACCATCGAGAACCCCGCCGACCCCGTGTGCGACGTGGCGTCCGGCTCCATCGACTTCGACGGCGTCTCCTTCTCCTACTCCGAAGGGGCGGAGCGCGTGGCCCTGCACGACATCGACCTGCACATAAAGAGCGGCGAGACCATCGGCATCATCGGCGGCACGGGCTCTGCCAAGTCGACCCTGGTGCAGCTCATCCCGCGCCTTTACGACGTCACCAAAGGCAGTCTCAAAGTGGGCGGCATAGACGTGCGCTCCTACGACATCGACGCCCTGCGCCACGCCGTCTCCATGGTGCTCCAGAAGAACGTGCTGTTCAGCGGCACCATCGCCGACAACCTGCGCTGGGGCAACCCCAACGCCACCATGGACCAGATCATCGAGGCCTGCCGCCTGGCCCAGGCCGACGAGTTTGTGGAGCGCTTCCCCGACGGCTACGACACCTACATCGAGCAGGGCGGTACCAACGTGTCCGGCGGCCAGAAGCAGAGGCTCTGCATCGCCCGCGCGCTTCTCGCCCGGCCCAAGATCCTCATCCTCGACGACTCCACGAGCGCCGTGGACACCAAGACCGACGCCCTCATCCGCCAAGGCTTTGAGAGCTACATCCCCGAGACCACCAAGATCATCATCGCCCAGCGCACCAGCTCGGTGAAGGACGCCGACCGCATCGTGGTCATGGACGCCGGCACCATCGCCGACGTGGGCACCCACGAGGAGCTCTTGCGCCGCTCGCCCATCTACCGCGAGGTCTACATGTCGCAGAACAAACAGTCCCACGACGAGAAGATCGAGGACATCGACCGAAAGGAGGCCCAGCGTGGCTAGCCAGAACCCCCAAGCGAAGCGCCCCGCCATGAAGCCCAAGGTCATCCTGCGCGTCTTCAAGTCGCTCTTTAGGTATTACCCCGTGCTCATGCCCGTGGTCTTTGTCTGCCTACTCATCAACGCCCTTACCAACGCCGCGCCGGCCATCTTCATGCAGCAGGCGCTGGCCGTGGTGGGCCAGTACTGGCAGACCGGCGACTGGCAGGCCGCCTCGGGCCCCATCGGCCAGATCACGCTCACCTTGGCCGGCGTCTATCTCGTCGGGCTTATCGCCAACTTCACGTGGAACCGCCTCATGGCCATCATCTGCCAGGGCACCCTGCGCAAGCTGCGCGAGGAGATGTTCGACCACATGGAGACGCTGCCCATCCGCTACTTCGACACCCATGTGCACGGCGACATCATGTCGTACTACACCAACGACATCGACGCTTTGCGCCAGATGATCTCGCAGTCGCTGCCCCAGATCACCATGACGGCGCTCGTGCTCGTCTCGGTCTTCTTCATCATGCTCTGGTACTCGGTGTGGATGACCGTTGTGGTGGTGGCGGGCACTGCCCTCATGGCCCTGTCCTCCAAGGCCCTGGCCGGCCGCTCGGCCCGCTACTTCTTGGCACAGCAGCGCTTCATCGCCGCCGTGGAGGGCCACGTGGAGGAGATCATGAACGGCGAGCGCGTGGTGCAGGTCTTCAGCCACCAGAAGGAGTGCGAGGCCGACTTCGACCAGTACAACGAGCGCCTCTTCGACGCGAGCCGCAAGGCCAACACGTTCGCCAACATCCTCGCGCCCATCCTCATGAACATGGGCAACGTCATCTACGTGGTGGTGGCCGTGGTAGCGGGCCTGCTTTTGGCCCTTGACGTGCCAAGCCTCTCCATCTCGGGCGCCGCGTTCACCATCGCCATCGCCGTGCCCTTCCTCAATATGACCAAGCAGTTCGCCGGCCAGATCGGCCAGATCTCCCAGCAGGTGAACCCCGTGGTCATGGGCATGGCTGGCGCCGAGCGCGTCTTCTCCCTCATCGACGAGCCCTCCGAGACCGACGGCGGCTACGTGGAGCTCGTGAACGTGCGCATGGAGGACGGCAAGCTTGCCGAGGCGGGCGAGCGCACCGGCATGTGGGCCTGGAAGCACCCGCACCACACGGGCGAGGTCACCTACACCCCGCTAGCCGGCGACGTGCGCTTCTTTGACGTGGACTTTGGCTACACGCCCGACCACACCGTGCTCCACGACGTGTCGCTCTACGCCAAGCCCGGCCAGAAGGTGGCCTTTGTGGGAGCCACGGGAGCCGGCAAGACCACCATCACCAACCTCATCAACCGCTTCTACGACATCGCCGACGGAAAGATCCGCTACGACGGCATCAACATCAACAAGATCCGCAAGGACGACCTGCGGCGTTCTCTGGGCATCGTGCTCCAAGACGTGAACCTGTTCACGGGTACCGTGCTCGAGAACATCCGCTACGGCCGCCTCAACGCCACGGACGAGGAGTGCTTCGACGCGGCCAAGCTCGCCGGCGCCGACGACTTCATCTG
This sequence comes from Atopobiaceae bacterium 24-176, assembly GCA_041225335.1. Lineage (GTDB taxonomy): Bacteria > Actinomycetota > Coriobacteriia > Coriobacteriales > Atopobiaceae > Granulimonas. Next base: position 363,705 of record JBCLSF010000002.1, read on the forward strand.
CCGCCTCCCCCAGGGCTACGACACGCTGCTCACCGACAACGGCTCGCAGCTCTCCCAGGGCCAGCGCCAGCTCATCTCCATCGCCCGCGCCGCCGTGGCAGACCCGCCCGTCATGATCCTCGACGAGGCCACGAGCTCTATCGACACGCGCACCGAAGCCATCGTGCAACGCGGCATGGACGCCCTGATGAAGGGCCGCACCACGTTCGTCATCGCCCACCGCCTCTCCACGGTGCGCAACTCCGACGTGATCATCGTGCTGGACCACGGCCGCATCATCGAGCGCGGCAGCCATGACGAGCTCATTGCCAAGAAGGGCACGTACTACCAGCTCTACACCGGCGCCTTCGAGCTGGAGTAGAACGCTCGCTGGCGAGAAGGACGGTCCCTCCCGCATCAACGGAAGTCGCTTCGGTGCCCCTCTGTATCGCCAGATATAGAGGGGCACCTCAGGAGGACCTCCTTTTGATGCAGGAGGGACCTTCTTGTTGAAGAGAGACTCTCCGCTGTGGGGCGGCGAAGTCGCTCTTGCACGATTTGCCCTCCATCTGCTTTTGGACGGTCTTTTCTCTTGGGCCTTCTCCTGGGCCGCCTCTTCCCGGAACGGGTTTTGGGAAGAGAGCGGGAGCGTGTTGGGGCCCTTGGGGCTTCCCAATACGCTTGGTGGGAAGAAAAAGCTTCCCGCTTGGCTTGCTGGGAAGTATTTCTCAGATTGGGACCTTCCCAGTTTGGAAAACGGGAAGAGCCATCTGTTCCAACATTAATATTGACGGACATCATGTCCTGCAGGTTTGGGGCCAGCCTTCAGAACCTGACAAATTACCAGTCAAGGCCCTGTCAGGATTCGGTCAAGAACGCGTCAGAAAGTGGTCAGAGGCGCCTCGTACACTCGTTGCCATGAGTACGGTGCTATGTGACTTGGGCGCTTGGACCGCATATGCCTCGCGAGCCCCTCTCTCACCGGTCCCTAAGGACGAGGCAGACCGTGTGCTGCGGGAAGCAGCCTGCACAAAGGTTGAGGCAGACCTTGTGCGCAGCCAATGGTGGTTCGCCGAGATGCGCCCCTACGCAAAGGCCCTCGCCGGCCTGCCGCCGAGCGCCGACCCGCCCGTACGCCTCCTCTCCACCGAGAAGAACAGGCACGGGCGCACGTCTTTTGTCGCTCCCCATCGCATTCCGCCACGCCTTCCAGAGGCGCCCCTGCTGCGCGTGGTTGACCCTGCCAAAGAAGAGCCTGTCTACGCAGTGAGCCCTTCGCTCTACCTCTTGATGCGGGCTCCCCTTTTGGGCGACGTGGCCTTGGCTCGCATGGTCTCCGACCTGTGCGGGAGCTACGTGTACCGCCCAGACCAGAACGGCGAGATAGCAAGACGGCCGCGCTCCTTGGCAACCGTCGAAGGGCTTCGGCGCGAGCTCCTCGATCTGAAGGGCGAGCACGGGGCAGGCCGGGCCATCTCCGTTCTGGGCTTCTCGGCAAGCGGGGCCGCCTCCCCCATGGAGACAGCGGTGGCGCTTGTGATGTGCGCCCCACGGGCCATGGGCGGTCGCGCCTTTCCTGCCCCGCACCTCAACGAGCCGGTCTCCCTTGACCCCGACGAACGCAAATTGCTGGGGCGCAGCGCCATGCGATTCGACTTCTTTTGGCCGGAGGCCCGCACGGCAGTGGAGTACGACAGCGCTCGGTTCCACAACAACGAGCAGCAGGACGAGCTGGACAAGCTGCGGCGCGAAGTGGCAGCAAACCACGGCGTCGAGCTCATGAGCCTCACCCGCAGCGTGCTGAGAGACCCCGTGCGCCTCGACCTTTTTATGGAGCAGGTGGCCCGGCGCCTGGACGTGGGCTTTGACTGGTCCGAGCGACACCTGGCCGCGCGGCGGTCGCTCCGCAACCAGGTGCTCTGCACCCATCTGGTGTGGTGAGCGCGAGGCCTTGGACAGCAGGCTTCCCAAGTTTGCCATTGGGAAGAGCTCTTATCGGTTTTGGCACTAAAACGCTTCCCAAGACGCTTTTTTGGGAAGCGTTTTCTCCCCACTTCGAGCCGCGGGAAGCGATAGATTCAACCTTTATGGAAAAGCGCCTTCCCGGAACGGCTTTTGGGAAGAGCGCAAATGGGACAAACTCATCTCTTATGCAGTCCCTCCCAAGGGCTAGAGTCAAAACCAGAGAGACCCGCACCAAAGGAGGCCCGCCATGCTCGCCGACTTCCACGTCCACACCGAGTTCTCCGACGACTCCGTCTACCCCATGGAGCAGGTGGCCGCAGACGCCTTGTGCCTGAACCTGGATGCCCTGTGCTTCTGCGACCATGTGGACTACGGCGTGAAGCCCGACGCTGGCGAGAAGCCCCTGCGCCTTGATCCCGACAACGGCAAGCCGGTCACCAACGTGGACTACGCCCGCTACTTCCCCGCGGTCGAGCGGGTGCGCGCCGAGTACGACGGGCGCATCGACGTCCGATGCGGCCTGGAGCTCGGTGTGCAGCGCCACACCGTGGGGCAGTTCGAGCGCGTGCTTGACGCCTGGGGCGACCGGCTGGACTTTTGCCTGCTGTCCATCCATCAGGTGGGCGACAAGGAGTTCTGGAACGGCGAGTACCAGCAGGGGCGCGACCAGGACGGCATCCACGGCGCCTACTACGACGAGATGCTCGCCGTCATGGAGTCCTTCGACGGCTACGACGCCCTCGCCCACCTCGACCTCATGCGCCGCTACGACCCCTTCGGCCCCATGGCCTTCGACTGCGTGCGCGACCGCGTGGCCGCCGTGCTGGAGCGCGCCATCGCCCGCGACAAGGCCATCGAGCTCAACACGTCGTCCTGGCGCTACGGGCTCGGCGACCTCATGCCCTCCACCGACGTCCTCAGGCTGTACCGCGACCTCGGCGGCACGCTCGTGACCCTGGGCTCCGACTCCCACCGACCCTCGCACCTGGGCTCCTACCTGCGGGTGGGCCAGCGGATGCTCCGCGACCTGGGCTTCAAGGAGTTCGTCACCTACGAGCGGCGCGTGCCCACGGCGCACCCCCTGGCCTTCTAAGCCCGCACCCCCTTGGCCGGCAGCCACACCGTCACGGTGAAGGCGTTGACACCGTCGGCCCCCGGCCCCTGGGTGGCCCGGACGGTGCCGCCGTGGGCCTCCACGATGCCGGCCGCCTGGGCGAGGCCGATGCCGAAGCCGCCGGTCTCCCGGGAGCGCGCCTCGTCGGGGCGGTAGAAGCGGTCGAAGACGCGCCCCAGCGCCTCAGGGTCCAGCGGCTCGGCGGGATTGGACACCCGGAGCTCGGCGCCGCGCCGAGCCCGGGCCAGGGAGAGAGTCACCTCGCCGCCGGGAAGCGCGTACTTCACGGCGTTGTCGAGCAGCACGGAGAGCAGGGTCCCCACGGCGCGGGGGTCGGCCTCCACGGACACGCCCGGCTCCACCTCGGCGCGGAGCCCGTGGCCCTCCACCGAGGCGAAGTCCGCCAGGTCGTCGGCCGCCCCCGCCACGAGGGCCGAGAGGTCCAAGCGCTCCCGCACGGCGGCGCCCTCGTCCTCCAGGCGCGACAGGACCACGAGGTCGTCCACGAGGCGCGCCAGCGAGTGCGCCTGCCGCGAGGCCTTCTCGATCCAGCGGTTCTCCCCCACCTCCATCTCCAGCACGCGGAGGCTCGTCACGATGACGGTAACGGGCGTCTTGAGCTCGTGGGAGGCATCGGTGACGAAGCGCTGCTGCCGCTGGGCCGCCTGCACGAGGGGGTCGATGGCCCGGGCCGAGAAGAGCCGCACGAACAGGTAGACGAGGAGGTCGGCCGCCGCGCCCACGGCCACCGTGGCGAGCGCCGTGGTCTCGAGCGACGCCAAGTCGCTCCGGCAGTCGAGGAAGACGGCGGTGCGGCGCTGGCCGTCGTCGATCACGAGGCAGCGGTAGCCGTCGTACCAGCTGAAGCCCGGAGACGCCGCCGAGGCCCGGCGGGCGAAGGCAACGACGTCGGAGGCGGTGACGGTCGCGACGTGGGAGAGGTCCGTGCCCACGGCGGTGCCGTCGGGGCCCACCTCCACCACGAGGTACCGGGCCGAGAAGGGTGTCTCGGGATCGAGCCCCGGTGTGCCGTGCGGGATGGTGCCGCCGTTGGCAGCGATGATGGAGAGAACGTGGTCGGCGCGGTCGCACACGCCGTAGAGGCCTGCACCGTTGATGGCCAGGCCCACGAGCACGATGACCACGGTTACGGCGGCCATGGCCACGGCCACGAAGCGCCGGCGCAGCCGCTCAATCACCGGCGGCCTCCCGGAGGGTGTAGCCGAGGCCCCGAATGGCCACGATGGACACCGACGATCCCAAGGACGCCAGCTTCTTGCGCACGTTGGAGATGTGCACCCAGACGACGTTGACCTCCGCCTCGGCGTCCCAGCCCCACACACGCTCGAGGATCTGCCCGGCGGGCGTCACCGCCCCCGGCGCGGCCATGAGCAGCTCCACCACCTGGAACTCCCGGCGCGACAGCTGCACGGAGCGGTCGCCGCACGCGAGCACGGAGCCGTCGAGGTCCAGCACGAGGTCACCGAAGGACGCGGTGCGTGGCCGCCAGGGACCGCGGCGCCGCAGCATGGCGCGCACGCGGGAGAGGAGCTCGTCTGGCGAGAACGGCTTGGGCAGGTAGTCGTCGGCCCCGGCGTCGAAGCCGGCGATGCGGTCGCGGGTGGCGCCCTTGGCCGTGAGCATCATGACCGGCGTGTCCACACCGGCGTCGCGGAGGCGCCGCAGGACCTCGATGCCGTCCATGGCCGGCATCATGACGTCGAGCACGATGCCGTCGTAGGCGCCGGAGAGCCCGTGGTCGAGGGCCGTGCGGCCGTTGCCCACCACCTCCACGGCAAAGTTGTTGCGCTCGAGGAACACGCCGAGCACCTCGGCGAGGTCGCGGTCGTCCTCTGCCACCAGCAGACGCATGGCACCCCTTTCTCCCGACACCACCCTAACCCGAACGGGCGGCCGGCGCCGAGCCCGCCGGCAGGGCTTTAGGCTGGCTTGAGGAGGCCCCGGCCAGTGCCTCCGCCAAGGGTCCCCGACGCAGGTTTTCGGTGAACGGCGCCGGAGGCCCATACGGAGAGGCGACGCGTTCGCCCGCCCCCTCCCCGCAAACGAAGGGCACAGAAGGGGCCCACCCGCCATGTCTATGCGTCACTCCCTCACTTTTATCCACAGAACCGTATCCATTTGCAGAGAAACGATTACAAATTGTGTTCTATTCCCTACCAAGAATGAGTAAGCCAAAACCATTCACAGATTATCTCCCCTTTGGATACCCTCTGTATTTATACTGAAAAACACGGACCCAATCCGAGGGGCCAGCCCGCCGTCGGCGGGTCATGAGAGAGGAGAGCACCCATGCAACACGGACGGTTCAGAAAGTTGGCGTTTGGTGCGATGTTCGCCGCATCCACCATGATGGCAGCATCGCCGGCGCTCGCCTGCACCCAGCTGTGGATCCCAGATGCCTACACGGCAGACCAGAACACCTACTACTTCGGTCGCTCCGAGGACTACAGCAACCGCTACGTGAAGATTTTCGGTGTCGAGGAAGCGCATCCGAAGGGCTTCCTGTACTACTCCGCCGAGTCCGACTTCAAATGGAACGCGCCCAAGGCAACCTATCGCTACACCTATGTGAGGGACCACTCCTCCGAGTGGAGCGACCAGCCCAACGCCTACTCCGAGGCAGGCATCAACGAGAAGGGCGTCTCGGCATCCGCCACCCTCACCACCGGCTACAATGCCCAGGCCAAGGCCGCTGACCCCAGCACCGATGCCGGAATCGGCGAGTACGATTACGTGAGCGTCATCCTCGGCCAGAGTGCAACGGCCCGCGAAGGCGTCGAGCTCATCGGCAGCATCATCGACGATGTGGGATCCTGCGGCCGCGACCAGCTCATCATCTCCGACTCCACCGAGAGCTGGCTGTTCTGCGTCCTCTCCGGACATCAGTGGATCGCCATGCAGCTCCCCGAGGACGCCGTGTCGGTCAACCCCAACATGAGCAACCTGCGCTACAAGATCGACCTCGACGACACCGACACCTGCCTGCACTCCGAGGGTCTCGTCTCCATGCCCGAGGACGCCGGCTTCCTGGTCAAGAACGACGACGGCTCCATCAACGTCGCCGAGACCTACGGCACGACCGACGACAGGAACAACAACGCCCGCTACATTCAGGGCCGCATCTTCTTCGACGCCACCGAGGGCCTCGACTACGAGGCCGCCGATGGCAAGGTGACCAAGCTCATTGAGCCCACCCAGTTCTTCAAGCCGGGACGCACCGACTACACCACGATGGACGGCCTCGACTTCCTGGGGTACCGTGCCGAGGATACCGTGGTCGACGCCAACGCCTTTGGGAACAGCTCGATCGGCTCCTCCCGCACCACCGAGAGCCACCTCTTCCAGGTGCGCCGCGGCCTCGATGCCGATATCGCCACCATCCAGTGGGAGGGCCTGGCCCCCGGTGAGTTCAATATCGAGATTCCCTCCTACTCCGCGCTTCTCACCGAGGTGAGCGACCGCTTCGGCGACGTCTACATGGACAAGGCGCACAACAGCGGAGACGCCCTCGAGAGCGGCGATTGGGACGAGCTTCTTCCCTACGTCATGATGGACCTCAACACCTTGGGCTATAACAACCGGGCCGACATCGCTGAGAACCTCAGCGCCTACCTCGACCGCCTCCAGGCCCAGGTGATCGCCGAGCAGGCCGAGGTCGACGCCCTCATGCAGCGCACCCCCGCCGGCGCCGCCCGCACCGAGCTCGCCAACAAGGCCCACGCTGCCGTGAGCGAGCGTGTCTGGGCCAAGTGCCACAACGTGCTCCAGGAGATCCGCACCTACCTCAAGGGCGACAAGGCCGAGCCCTTCATGCCCGCCGACTACGATGCCGAGAACGACGCCCTCGTGGAGCCCCTGGAGTACCGCTCCGCCGTGGTGGGCATCGACATGTACCGCCTCTACAACCCCTACTCCGGTGAGCACTTCTACACCGCCGACGCCGAGGAGCGCGACGACGTGGTGGATGCCGGCTGGAACTACGAGGGCATCGGATGGGTGGCCCCCGAGAACGGCGCCGACGTCTACCGTCTCTACAACAAGTTCGCCGGCGAGCACCACTACACCACCGATGCTGCCGAGCGCGACGCCCTGATCAAGGCCGGCTGGACCGACGAGGGCATCGGCTGGAAGTCCGACGCCAATGAGACCATCCCCGTGCTCCGTCAGTACAACCCCAACGAGTTCTCCAACAACCACAACTTCACGACCAGCACCGACGAGCACAACCTGCTCACCGGACGCTTCAAGTGGAAGGACGAGGGCATCGCCTGGTACGCCATGGGCAACGGCTCCCCCGTCCAGCCCAAGGCCTAGGCTTTCGCGCCACAGCCTGAGCAACACAAGGCGCCCGCCTGCCGACAGGCAGACGGGCGCCGTTTCATGGGGACGGGTTTTCCCTTGGGGCTACTTGGTGCCGTACCAGGCGACGCCCTCGGCCTTCCAGCCCTTGGAGACCAGGTTGTTGTTCTCGGCCTGGTCGGTCGTGAAGTTATGGGTGCCGGTTGTGGCATAGGGGTTGTACTGGCGATACACCGGAGTCCCCTTGGCGTCGTCGGAGTACCATCGGATGCCCTCACCGGTCCAGCCCACGCTCACCAGGTGGTCGTACTCGGCCTTGCTCGTGGTGTAGTGATGGTCGCCGCCCTTTACGTAGCTGTTGTAGAGGCGGTAGACCGGGGTCTTGGAGCTGGAAGGAGCGGTCCAGCCAATGCCCTCGTTGCGCCAGCCCACCGAGATGAGGTGGTTGCCCTCATTGGCGTCGGCCGTGTAGAAATGCTCGCCGGTATAGGGGTTGTAGAGGCGGAACATGGAGCCCGCAGCGCCCACGCAGGCGTTAAGGCCGTAGCCGCGGTAGTCAAAGTTGATGTCCACGTTGCCGCCGATACCGCCCACATAGCCAGTGCTCATGCACTGCCACATGTCGTAGGGCTTGGTCCAGCGGCTTCCGTTGGCCGCAAGAATGCAGGCGTTCTGCGTTCCGCGCAGGGGGTAGGCGGCCACCCAGCGGGGCACGGCCGAGAAAATGGGCTCGGTCAGATAGTTGTCAAACCAGTTGCGGTTGGCGTAGACGCCCACGGTATAGCCCTGGGCCGTAAGCTTGTTCTTGAACGTGGACATCATGTCGGCAAAGAGCCTGCGGTTGGAGGTGCTCTCCAGGGAGGTCTCTTCCAGGTCGTAGAACACGGGGTAGGCCAGGTCCTTTGCCGAGATGCCCGCCTGCTGCATGGCGTAGATCACAAAGTCGGCCTCGCGGGAGGCGCGGTCCACCGTGCTGCCGTAGGAGTAAACGTAGACGCCAATCCGCACACCGGCGGCGCGGGCGCCCTTGACGTTGTTAATCCACTGCTTGTCGAGCCAAAAGCCGGCGTACTGCTTTCCCACATAGCCGCAGCGGATGATGGCAAAATCCACGCCGGCGTTCTTGGCGGCCTGCCAGTTGATGGTGCCGTTGTGCTCCGAGACGTCCACGCCAAAGCGCTTGGCGTCGGTCACGGTCATCAGGGAGCCGCCGTGCATGGCGCTCCACGTGGAGCCGCTCTTGGTCCACGTGGTACCGGCGGCGCGGGCGGCATAGGCGGCAAGGGGCTCCGCCTCCCCTGCCGTCGCGTGATCGTCGGCCTGTGCAGCCGCGTCATCGGAAGCACCTGGCTGCGCCGAGCCGTCGGCCTGCATGCCATCGTCGGCGGGCAAAACCGGCTCGCCCGCCTCAAAGCGCCAGCTGTTCTCCACGGCGTCGTCGCCGTCTGCCGCCAAGGCCGGGCGAGGGGACCACGCCACGGCGCAAAGGACAAGCATTGCCACCATCAGAAATACCGAGTGTCGCTTTGTCATATGTTTTTCTGCCACCTTTTAGGTCGACCATTTTTGTTACTCAGGCTTATTGAACGATAGGGTATTTTGTTACTCAGGTTTCTTGAACGATAGGATAGGAACGCGTCGGTTTCATATCCGCAAAACAACCTCACACGAGAAAACCCATTGGAGGCCTTGGGCATCGCCTGCCACAGGCATCGGAAAAACGAGGAACGGAGCTGCGCCATGGAACTGACGCCAGACTGCCTCTGCCGAGGAGACCAGAAGGTCTTCATCCTGCTCAGCGGCATCCCCGGGCCAGAGGCGGCGGCCCGGGCGCACGACCTCAAGCGCAACGCCAACGTCCCCGTCATCCTCATGCCCTTTGATGGGACAAGCCAGTGGGTGGCCGTGCTCCCCGACATCCCAGAGGCCGAGATAGAGTTCGAGATGCGCGCCGCCAACGGCGACACCGGCAGCTTCCGCTACACCTCGCAGCAGGCCATCTGGCGCTCCCGCCTCAACTACCGCACCAAGGCGCAGCTCTGCGCCGCCATCCGCAACTACGACCATCGGCGCATCGGTTTTGCGCTCGACAGCTGGCCCTACCAGGCCATCGCCCGTTGGAGCCCCGACGGCGTGCACCTGCGCCTCATCGTCACCTCTCCCGACTCTGCGGACGCGCCCAGCGTGCGCATCCGCACGCTGGGCCTCGAGCCTTGGGGCAGCAATCCCGTCTCCATGGGCCTACGCTCGGTGCCCAACCCCTCCATCGAGGGGGCCAACCTGAGTCAGGCCATCTATTCCATCGAGGGCACGCGTACGGCCGGCAGCCTCCTCGTGGAGATGGAAAGCGCGACCGACCCCGCGCTCAACTCCTTCCGCCTCATCGACCGCGAGGAGCTGGGCCGCATCGAGACCGACACCTTCAACCTCCTCTATCGCACGGCGCAGGTGGACCCCTACTACGCCGAGTGGTTCTCCCATCACCGGGCCTCGGAAGGCACGCTCGCCCTGCAGCGGGCCGCAGACCCCACAGACGGCCCCCTCTTCTCGCTCGTGGTGCCCCTCTACAAGACGCCCATCAGGCTCTTCTGCGAGATGTGCGACTCCGTTGTCGCCCAGACCTATCCCCGTTGGGAGCTCGTGCTTGTGAACGCCTCTCCCGAGGACGACGGGCTGAGCCGCGCCGTTGAGCAGGCCGCCCAGAACGATTCCCGCATCAAAGTGGTGACCCTGCCGGAGAACCTAGGCATCTCCGAGAACACCAACGCCGGCATCGCCGCTGCAACGGGCGACTTCATCGGCTTCTTCGACCACGATGACCTCATCGAGCCCAACCTGCTCTTTGAGTACGCCAAGGCCATTGGGAAGAACCCCGACACCGACGTGCTCTACTGCGACGAGGACAAACTCTTTGACGACGGATCTTTGGGCGAGCCCTACCTCAAGACCTGCTTTAGCATCGATCTTTTGAGGTCCAACAACTACATCTGCCACCTGCTGTGCATCCGTAAGACGCTGCTCGACAAGCTCCCGCCCATCACCCGCGAGCTCGACGGCGCCCAAGACCATGCCATGGTGCTCGCCGCCTCGGAGCAAGCGCGGCACATCCACCATGTGGCGCGGGTCCTCTACCACTGGAGGGCCATGCCCGGCTCCACAGCGGCAGACGCATCGGCCAAGGACTACGCAAGCGATGCCGGAGTTCGCGCCGTGAAGGCCCACCTGAAGCGCCTGGGCATTCCGGCCAGCGTGGACAAGGGCGAGTTCCCCTTCTCCTACCACGTGCGCTACGCCGTGCCCTCCCCCGCTCCCCACGTCACCATCGTCATTCCGAGCAAGGACCACACAGACGTGCTGGATCAGTGCGTGGCCTCCATCTTTGAGAAGACCACCTACCCCGCCTTTGACGTGCTCGTGGTGGACAACGGCAGCTCCGAGGACAAGACCTTCGCGCTCTACGAGCGCCTGGCCACCGAGCATTCCGGCAGCTTCTCCACCGTTGCGGCGCCAGGGCCGTTCAACTTCAGTCACCTGGTCAACGTAGGCGTGGCACAGGCCCAAGGCAGCTACGTGGTGCTCCTCAACAACGACACCGAGGTCATCGACGGCGAGTGGCTGAAAGAGCTCGTGGGCACCTGCTCGCGCGAGGACGTGGGCGCCTGTGGCGTGAAGCTCCTCTACCCCGACGGAACCGTCCAGCACGGCGGCGGCTTTATCCGCGACACCGAGGCGCAGCACTACGGCATCAACGTGGACGGCGGGGAGAGCGGCTACTTCCACCTGCTCTCGCTGCCCCAGGACATGTCGCTCGTCACGGCGGCATGCGTGATGGTGCGCAAGGACCGCTGGGAGCAGGTGGGCGGCTTCGACGAGGAGCACCTGTCGGTGGCCTACAACGACGTGGACTTCTGCCTGCGCCTTCGCGAACAGGGCCTTCTGGTGGTCTACCTCCCACAGGTGCGCCTCTACCACCATGAGTCGCTTTCCCGCGGGGCGTCCGACGACGAGGAGAAACAGGTGCGCTCCGAGCGCGAGCTCTCGTGGCTGCGCTACCGCCACCCGCGCTACTTTGCCATCGGCGACCCCTACGTGAACCGCAACTTCAGCCGCGATCCCCTGCGCTGCGCCTACCGGGACTTCTAGCAGGCCCAAAGCCCTGCAGAAAAATGCCCCTCCAGCTCGCCTGAGCCGGAGGGGCATTTTCGTGAGCTTGTCGCAAGCCCTTAGTTCAGTCCGCGCACCGTGCGGCCGATGGACTTGAACACCTCGCGGCGCTTGGTGCCGTAGGGCATCAGCGGGTCCACGAACTTGCGAATGGGGTTGTTCTCACCGATGGCCTTGGGCGGCTGCCAAGAGATGCGTTTGCCGCCGAGGTCCACGTGGGCCACGGCAGCGGCCAGCTGGGCGATGAGGTGCTCGTAGAACGGCGTCTTGCGCGCGTACTCCCAGTAGAGCTCGGCCTTGTCGCAGCCCACCATATTCCACGGCTTCTGGAAGCCCGCGTAATGGGTGATGAGCGAGTTGTCGCGGGCGCGCAAAAACGCGTCGAACACGGCGGCGGGGGCAAACGAGAAGATGCGCCCGATGCGCCCGTCACAGTCGATCATGACGTTCCAGGCGTTGTCGAGGTAGGTGACGCGGCCCTCGCAGCAGCGGTTGAGCACATCCTGGTCGTTGTAGATGAGCGAGGAGTCCGATGCCGCCTCCAGCCACTGCTCCATGCCCATGAACTGCCGCATCTCCTCGGTGTTGAGGAGCAGAACGCCGGCCTGGAAGTAATCGTAGGGGTCGCGCATCTTGAGGACATCCTTGGCGTAGGCCATGCGCTTGCCGTCGGGCATGTTGAGGTTGCCGAGGAAGTCCACGTCGCGGGCGGCGGCCAACAGGCTGCCCGTGACGTCGGTGCGGTAGAGCTTGGAGACGTCGCCCGTGACCACGAGGTCGGAGTCGAGGTAGAGCACCTTGGTGTAGAAGGGCAGCAGCTCTTGGATGAGGAAGCGGTAGTAGGTCTCGTTGGAGATATGGGCGTTGCTCGTGGTGAGGTCGTACTTCTCGATGATGTCGGCCACGTCCAAGAAGCGCAGGCTGCCGTGGGGATAGCGGGACACCATGGCCTGCATCTGGGCGCGGTTCTCGCCCGAGATGTCGCTCGTGAGCACGATGACGTCGTAGCGATAGGCGGGGTTTGCATTCTCCAGCATTGAGACGATGGTGGTGGACACCATGGGCACGTAGTTGTTGTCGGCGGCAAAGACCACGGGGATGGTGGAGCGCACGGGCGTCTCCAGGGGGAGGGGCCGCGGGGCCGGGCGGGGTGCCGGGTCCTGGAAGTGCACCACCTGGAGCTCCCTGGTCTTCCAGTTGCGACCCATGCGCTCTCCGTGGATCAGGTAGATGTTGAGCAGGCGCTCGGCCAGGTGGCCGGGCGTGCGCACGCCCTCCACGGAGTAGTGGGAGAAGTCGATGGCCTTGATGCAGCGGTCGAGGACGGGGAAGATCCACTCGGCGTACTCGCGGAAGAGCTCGCCGCGCATGATGTACATGTTGCAGAAGCACGAGGCATGGCCGTTGAGGTAGGCGTCCACATCCTCGGCGTAGTCGGGATAAAGATCCTTCACGATCTCGCCGCACAGGATAAGGTCCTCGATATGCAGCTTGGGCGCCTCGGCATACTGCTCGGCAGGGGTGGTGTAGGGCGCAGGGAGATCGCGAATGTCCTGCATGGGGGCGGTGACGATGTCGTAGCCCTCGACCGCTCGGGCGATGGAGGCGTCGTCGAGGCCGAACCTCCTCTGGGCGGCCTCGTCGATGGAGCCGGCCATGACCTCGCCCCAGCCGTTCTCCTCGTAGCGGGTGTCGGAGAAGTTGAAGTAGCGGCGGTAGTGGCAGAAGCCCACGTACTCGGCGTCCACGTGCTTCCACGCCCAATACTGGGCCGTCATCTCACAGAGCATCTTGTTGAGATCGGAGTCGTTGTCGCCCTCGTCGTCGTGGAGCATAAGCGGCAGGTGGCCGCCGTTGACGGCGCAGCCCACCTGGATCATCTGGAGGCTCTTGGCGTCGAAACGGGCGAAGTCGCGGTGGGCCGACACGAGGATGCGCACCTTCTGGGCCTCGTAGTCGCCGAGCAGCTCCTTCTCGGCACGCTCCGCATCGCGGCGGCGCAGGTCGGCAATGTGGCCGGCAGTGGCACGCACAGCGGCGTCGAGGCGCGCCTGGGCGTCGTCGGCGATATGGGCCGTGTCGGAGAGCTCAAGGGCAAGATCGAAGGTGCGCTGCACCTCCGGGTCGTCGGCCAGCGAGCCACCGGTGTCCCACAGGCGGTAGGCGCCGTCGCGGGCGAGACGGGCGAGGTTCGCAGCCACTTCGTTAGGCCCGAGCACGGGAGCGATGAGCCTGGCAGCCGCGACGCGGTCCTCGGGAGCGATGCGGTTCTGCCAGTCGTTGGTGATAATCTCGGCGAGCTTCACCTTGGCTCCGGCGGCCGCCTCCTCAAGCGCCTCGTCCCCCGACGCGCGGGCAAAGTCGAGGGACGCATCGATGCAGGCCTTGCACTGGCTCGCCTCGCGGGCATAGGCATCGGGCGAGAGCCGGTCGTAGTTGATGACGCCGCGGCCCAGATTGTAGACGTACCCGAGGATGTCGTTCCGGGTGGCCTCCTGCTCGATGACGGAGCAGATGACCAGGTACTCGTAGGAGTCCTCGGCCCGCTCCAGGCGCTCGGGCGTCATCTCCCCGAAAGCGCGCTTGAGCGCCTCGGTCCTGTAGGCGTGGTTGGTGACGCGCCAGTCCCGGCGATAGCCGCCCTTCTCGAAGAAGACCTGGTCGAGGAGCTCCTCGCGCGTGAGGATGCCCTCACCGGCGTTGTTGAAGCGCTGGAAGGCCTCGGCGGCCTCGTCGGACGTCGAGCCCGCGGCACGGGCGACAAGCCCGAAATGGATGGAGTCCACGGGGTCGGCCGAGAGGGCCTCGTCGAGACGGGCGAGGCAGTCGGGCTCGAGGGAGTCGTCGCCGTCCAAGAGCAGGGAGTACTCGCCACTGCAACGCTCCACGCCAGTGCGGCGGGCCAGGTGCAGGCCGCCGTTCTGCGGCTTGTGAACCACCGTGACACGGGGGTCGGCTGCAGCGAGGCGATCGGCGATGGCGCCGGAGCCGTCGGGGCTCGCGTCGTCCACCACCACGGCCTCCCAGTCGTCGAAGGTCTGGGCGACAAGACTCTCGAGGCACTGCTCGAGGTAAGCCTCCACGTTGTAGGCCGGGATGACGATAGAGAAACGGGGCATGGCTCCTCCAGTATGACGTCGGTAGGTCGCTCGTTCCATTGTGGCCGGTCGGCTGCAGACGGCACCAGCGCGCCGCAAACGTCCACAACCCGGACCGGCGGCCTCAGCCGAACAGCCTGCCGAGCAGACCCCGCAGACCGCGAGGGCCGGCCTCCGGTGCGGGGTCGGGCCCCACGGGCTCTGGCCCGGGCACCACACCGAGGTCCGTCAGGTGGCCCAAGGCGGCGGCGCGCAGGGCTCCATAATGGGGGCGTCCCTCGGCCGAGAAACCCGGCTCCCCCTCCAGCGACTCGATCAAGGCGAGCAGGGACCCGAGGCGTTCCCGGGCCGCGGGGTCGTCGCGGTCGTCGGAGACCCAGAGCCCGTAGGCAGAGTCACGCAGAAAACGCCAGAGCTCCTGGGTGACGGCGGCGCATCCGGCCTCGACGCCCCAAGTGGAGAGAATGGCGTCCAGTCCCGCCTTCCGGTCGCCCCCGGGGAGGTTGTCCCACCACTCGTTCATGACGTGCTCGGAGAGGCGGTCGGAGAGGTCGGCGAGACGGGCCTCCCAGTCGTCGCGCACCGGGGCGGTGGAGCCGGCCACGAAGGCGCGGGCCAGCCTGAGGGCCGTGGCGTCTGCCTCGGCGAGGCGGGTCAGGTGCGCGACGTCGAGGACGTCCCCGAAGGTGTCGCCCGCGCCAAGGTGATAGCGGTAGAGGGGTGCGTCGGACAGGGCGCGATAGCTCCTCGCCAAGGAGCCGACGATGAAGGAGAGGTAGATGTCGTCGGCCACGGTGAGACGCTCGTCTGCGGCAGCGCCGTAGGCGGCGCGGATGAGCCCGCCGTCGAAGAGCCGGTGGTGCAGGTGCCAGTCGAAGCCGCCCTCCCCCGCGATCTGGGCCGCAAGGATCCGGTCGCCCTCGAGGCGCCGGGGCTCCGGGGTCAGAAAGCCCGCCATGCCCGCGGCGGCCTGGGCTGCCGCCGGGGTCTCCGCCAGCACCTCGACGCCGAAGTGCACGATCTGGGCCGGGTCCTCCTCGACGGCCGCCGCCAGCGTCCCGAGGGCGCCGGGGGCCAACTCGTCGTCGGCATCCATGAGCATGACCCAGGTGCCCCTTGTGGCCGCCACGCCGTCGCGGCGGTTGCGCAGGGTGCCGGTGTTCTCGTCATGCTCGATGACGCGCACCCGGGAATCGACCTCGGCGATGGCGCGGGCTTTCGCGACGGTGCCGTCGGAGCTGCCGTCGTCGGCAACAATCGCCTCTAAGGACGCCGGGTCCACGCCCTCTTGGGACAGGACGCTTTGAAGGGCCCGGACAACGGTGGCCTCATGGTTGTACGTGGGGATAACGACGGAGCAGCTAGGCATGGCTCCCTTTCGCGCGTAGGGCTGAAGGGTCACAAAAAGTGTAAGGGGCCTGCGACGACGACGGCCAATGATTACAGAAACGACGGGGCGCCTTGCGAGCCCCGTCTCTGCAACAAGATGGTCTTGCCCTTCCCTAAAGGCTGTAGACCCTTATACTTAAAAGAGTCTGATTGTTACCCTCAGAGACTACGGAGGATCCCATGAGCAGACGCAGGCTTCCCCTCTTGGCCGCCCTTGTGGCCGCCGCCCTTATCGCAGGCGGCCTCATGGCCGCGCCCACCCCCGCTCATGCCGCCAACAGCGGCGGCTCCGTCCAGATGTACCGGCTCTACAACCGCTACTCGGGCGAGCACTTCTATACCGGCAGCGCCAGCGAGAAGGACGACGTGGTGCGGGCCGGCTGGAACTACGAGGGTATCGGCTGGGTGGCACCCGCCCACTCCGACACGCCGGTCTACCGCCTGTACAACCGCTTTGCGGGCGACCACCACTACACCAAGAGCGCCAGCGAGAAGGACAACCTCGTGCGCGCGGGCTGGAATTACGAGGGTGTCGGCTGGTACTCCGACGACAACCAGACCGTGCCGCTCTACCGCCAGTACAACCCCTTCGCCCGCACCGGCACCCATAACTACACGACCGACCGCGCCGAGCACAACAACCTCATCAGCCTTGGCTGGAGAGACGAGCAGATCGGCTGGCACGCCATTGCCGGCGGCAAGCCCTATCAGCCCAGCGGCGGGTCCTCCTCGAGCGGCTCGACGTCCGGCAGCGGCTCCACCTCCGGCGGCTCGACGTCCACGCAGGGCAAGGTGGACCCGGTCTATGTGACCAAGAGCGGCAAGAGCTTCCACCGCTCAAAGTGCCCCTCCACCACAGGGCACAACACCTCCGCCATCTCACGGGCCGAGGCCGTGCGTCGGAACCTCAGCCCCTGCAAGGTGTGCAACCCCTAAGGGCAGCCTTGCCGTGATAGCCTAGGCCCCCTGCAGCTCGCTCGAGCTGCAGGGGGCCGCTGCTGTGATGCTCTGTTCTCGGCCCTCTCAGGCCGCCTCACGCCCCGGCAGCGCGCTTGGCGGCAGAATCCGGTAGAGGGCCATGTTCTCGTCGGAGAGCACCAGCTCAAAGCCCGGCGTCTCGGGCGTGATGGAGGCTATGCCCGCCCAATCCCCGGGGCGGTTGCGCTCGTAGTCGGCATAGTTGGCACCTTGCGGCCCCTTGGCCGAAAGCTGCAGCACGTACTTGGCACCGGTCTCTTCCACGGCCCTCTGGACCTCGGGGTTCTCGGCGTACTCGTTGAGATGGAGCCGCAAGGTCTGGCTTGTCTCGGAATCCGGGCCCGTGAGCTCGCGCTTGTAGAACACGTTGGCGTCGTTGACGGGATAGGCGTACATTGAGCCGTCCAGAGGGATGTTGAGGATGAGGTCGTCGTGGCCGGTTATCGCAACGACCCGCTGCATAAAGTCCGCGTCCACCTTGCGAAAGAACAGCGCGTGCTCGGAGTCGGAAGCCCATTGGAGCTCCCACTCCTGCCAAGCAAACGCGCCGCCGGGAAGCTCCTCCGACGGGCTGAGGTAGGGACGGCTCTCGTCTTTTGGATAGGAGCCAACGGCCAGGGCCTCGCCGTAGTTGCCAACGGCAAAGGCGGCGCAGACAACAACCGCAACGATCCACGGGACCGCCGGGGAGAGCCTGTGCCCGTCCTTGCGCTCCCATGCCTTTCGAAGAAGCGCGGTCACGCCGCTGAACAGCGCATAGAGGCCAAAGGCGGCCACAATGGACGCCCAAAGGCCCACGAGGGCGGCCGTTCGGTCGGGGTCGGTGTAGAAGAAGCCCGCAAAGATTCGCTTGATGGTGGGGGTCCCGGCCGCATTGCCCAGGAAGACGGCGGCAAAGACCCCGTAGGCCAGAGCGATCCACCCCTGGCCCCTGTGAGTGACGCACCAGACAAGGCCCACGGCCACCACAGCGGCAAGCAAGGGCTGCTCCACCGGGATGCGAAGCCCCAGAAGCGCCAGCTGCGCAAAAGCATCGCCCACGGGCACGGTCCACTCCCACAAAAAGCCGACGGCAGACACAAACGGGGGCGAGACGAGACAGGCCAGCCAGACGCTCAGGCAGACGACGAGAATGCCGACCTCGGCGCCCACGAACAGCAGCGCCGACGTAAAGCGGCGCGACAGCGTGCGCGCCCATGCCGGCACCACGCGGCCCATGAGGAAGCACGACGCGGCCAGAGCGAAGGCGATGACCGCGTTGGGGTGGAGGTCCACAAGGCCGGCCAGAGAAAGCAGGAGCAGGCTCAAGGGGGCCGCAGAGACGCCCACCGCGGGCTCGCCTCCCCCGTCGTCACCGTCGTCTATGGGAAAGGCGGCCACCAGCAGGGCGCAGGCGAGCGGAATGCAGCAGAACGCGACCACGTTGGGGTAGTTCTGGTGGATGACGAGCGCCCGCAAAGGAAAGGCGTAGCTGGCCCCGCAGGCAACCGAGCCCAAAAAAACCGTCTTCCGGTTGCCCCGGGTCACCTGCGCGAGCAGGACGCACACCCCCAAGGGGTAGACCGCCGCAGTGAAGACGGCGTTGACGGCGTTTTGCACCACGGCGATGGGAGCCACGCCGGAAGCGAGCACCAAAGCGGCGATGTTGTGATAGGCCGAAGGATAGAACGGGGCCGGAGCGGAAAAGCCGGACGTCCCGGGCGGGAGCGGCGACTGGTTGGCAAGCACGTTGGAGCCGTACATGACGGAGCGCACGGGCGACGTGGACGCGCCGTCGACCATGGCCTTGATGGTTGTAAGATGCGCGGAGTTGTCGTTGTACTGGAGGAACCAGCCAAACCCTCCGGAGTTTTTCGCAAACAGAACGAAGAACAGGACGCTGCCCACGGCCACATAGAGCGCCATGACCCTCAGCGAAGGCTGCTCAATGGCGGGGTGCCAACCCGTCTTGTAGCGAACGGCCCCCGCCACGGCCGAGACCGCCGCCGCAGCGCCCAGCACGCCCGCGCCGAGCGGAAGCACGCCGTCCACCGACAGCATGCCCAGCCCGAGGCTCACGGCAAAGTACAGGAACATGCTCGCGCCCGGAGCCACGCAGGCAGACGCGTGCCACCCCAGTCCAAAGGAGACGCACACGAGAAAGCCGGGGACCACCACCGCCGCAAGGCCGAGCAAAAAAGCCAGAACGAAGGATATGCCCACGCCCTATCGCCTCCCTGCGGCCACGAGCCGCCCCAGGCCGCCCTTGAGCGCGCCCCAGGCCGCGCACCAAATCACGGAGACGGCCATCGCCACGGCAAACACCACGAGGCCGCGGACCACCGTGTCCTGCAGCCATTCGTACCCGGGCCAAGCAAGCCTGTGGCCGATCCAATTGATAACAGGCATCTGAATGAGGTAGACGCCGAGCGACGCCCCCGAGAGCGCAACGAGCACGCCCAGACCCCGCCCCTTCAAGCGCGAGAAACGGGGCTCCAGCGCCATGGCGCACATGAACACCGACGCCGCCTGTACAACGCACAACGGCGACGAGGTGGAGATCCAGTAGGAGTCGTAGGCGCCGGGCACGCTGTCGAAGCCCAAGAAGCCGTTGGACGTGGCAGCAAGAAGCGCCATGCCCGCCGTGGAGGCGGCATAGAGGGCCACAGACGCCTGCCAGGGAACCGGGAAGCCCTCGGGCCTGTTCACATAGCGAGCCAGGTAGAAGCCGCCCAGGTAATAGAGCAAAGACACGTTGGCAAAGGTGGCCCAGCCAAAGAGCGGGTCTAAGTAGGCGCGATTGAGCCCCAGGGTGCCCGCAAGGGGAAGCAACACCGCCGACACGACGCAGCAGGCCATAAGGTAGCCCAAAAGGCGCTTGCGACCGGCTGCAAGGGAGAGCAGCGGAGTCAATATGTACAGGTAGATGATGGTGTAAAGAAACCAGTAGGTATCGTTGACGGTATTGGACAGGACGCCTTTCACAAATCCCTTGAGCGAGAGCGTGGCCCCTTCCGCGCCCCAGAAGTCACCGGGGAACAGCCCGTAGGCCAGATAGCACACGGCACTGCCAAAGAGCAGCGCCACGCCCACGCGGCGCACGCGCTTGGCGAAGAACGCGCGGGTATCGTACTTCTCGCGATACCCCAGGAGGTTCATCCCGCTCACGGCGAAGAACACGGGCACGGCGAAGATGAAGGCCGCCTGCAGGAAAAAGGAGGTGAACCAGCGTGGATCGCCGCCTGCCTGCGGGGAGAACACGTCGAGGGAGACATGGAGCATCACCACCGCGAAGGCGGCGAGGATGTTCAAGACGTACACGAAGACGAGACGTTTCCTTGCCATAGGAACGAGGGCACCCTTTCAATGGCCTTGTCGCGGGAAACGGCATCCGTCATGCCCGCAGCTAAATCCTATCGTTTGCGCCTGCGGTCATGTTTGAGGATGTCGTGGGCCATGTAGACCGACAGCGAGATGGCCAGCAGGTATCCGAGGAAGCCCAAAAGCGGCAGCCCCATGACGGTGAAGCTCGCTCCGGCAAAATAGATGATGGAGCTGCCCACCAGGAGGCCGGCGATGATGATGCCCAGCGTGAGGCGGTCGGCAATGTGGGAGAGGTCCTCGATGGGGTCGGTGGACCCGGAGAAGTCCAGGTTGAGCTTGAGCTGGCCGCGCGTGAGCATGTCGGTGACCAGGCCTGCCTGGCCCAGGGCCTCCAGAGTGCCGTGCAGCGCCTTGTGGCTCTCCAGGGCCAGCTTCTCAGCCTCCTCTTTGACCATGGAGCGCACGTCCTGGGTGTTTCGCACGTGCCTCTCCACGATCTCGATCATGGAGACGCCGGGCAAAAACTCGTCCACCACACCCTCGAGGGTCACAAGGCCTCGGGCGATCATGGTCATGGCGCCCGGGAGCTCAATGGCGTAGGTGCGGGCCAGCTGGATGAGGTCGGAGAGGAACTGCCCCAGGTTGAGCTCCTCCAGGCTCATGGAGCCGTAGGTGTCCACAATGACGTCGAGCTCGGCCAGAAGGGCGCCGTGGTCGATGTCGGCCCCGCTGGCGCGGTTCTCGGAAAGCTCAAGAAGACCGCGCTTGAGCGCAGGCGAGCTGTGCTCGGCCACGGCCATGAGCATGGAGCGAAGGATGCCGCGGTAGTAGGCGGAGAGGTGCCCCGCCATGCCCCAATCGATGAACACGATCTTGCGGTTGGCCACCATGATGTTGCCGGGATGCGGGTCGGCGTGGAAGAAGCCGTCGTCGAGTACCTGCTTGGAGTAGTTCTCCACCAGCTTGGTGCCTATCTCCACAAGGTCGTAGCCCTGGGCCTCGATCTCTTTGGGCTTGGAGATGGTGGGCCCGGCCACGTAGTCCATGACTAGCACGTGGCTCGTGCACCAGTCCATGTGGGGCGCGGGCGCCGTGACGTAGCGCACCTGGGCGTTGTCGGCGCGAAACTCCTTGAGGCTTCGGGCCTCCACCAAGAAGTCGGTCTCCTCGGTGAAGCTCTCCCACAGCTCGTTGACCACGGCCTTGAGGTCGAGGAACTGGTCGCCGCCCATGAAGGGCGAGACGTGGCGCACCACGCTGCGCATGATCTCGATGTCCTGGCCCATGACCTCGCGCACGCGGGGGCGCATGACCTTCACGGCCACGTCCTCGCCGGTGCGGAGCGTAGCGCGGTGCACCTGGGCGATGGAGGCGCTGCCCAAAGGCGTCTCGTCTATATGGGAGAAGACCTCGGAGGCGGGCCGTCCGTACTCGTGCTCGAGCACCTCGAGCACCGTCTGGTAGTCCATGGGCTCCACGTCGGTGCGGAGCTTCTCGAGCTCGGAGCAGAAGCTCTCGGGGAGGATCTCAGAGCGCATGGAGAGGATCTGCCCCGCCTTGACGAACGTGGGGCCCAGATCCTCCAGCATGGCCACGAGCTTTTGGGGCGTGAGACCACGGAGCACGTCGTAGCGGCGCAGGATGGCAAAGATCTCGCGCAGGCGACGACGACGCGCGGAGGCCGACAGGTCCCCGGTGCCTACCGTGCGCTCGCCAAAGATGCCGATGACCACCTGTTGTGAGCCGGATGCCAAGAGGTCGGCGTCGACCTGCTCGGCATCCGGCGGGATTTTCCTCGTGTCTTCCGCCATGGGCCTTGGTTAGTCCTCGTCGACCTCGATGGCGTCGGCCTCGACGGCGTCGGCGGCCTCGTCGGCGCTCGCGGCGGCGTCATCGGCGGCCTCGTCGGCCTTGTTCTCGATGTCATCGGCCATGGAGCGCACGCTGGCAACGAACTCGGCACGCTGCTCGGGCGTCATGGACTTGAGGTGGTTCTTGATGAGGGCCTCCGTGGTCTCGTTGACCACGCCCGCGGCCTTCTGGGAGAGCTCCTCGTTGACCACCTTGCCCTGCTGGACGGTGAGCTCGCCCTTCTTGACGAGGTCGTCCACAACCTGGCTGGCCTTCTCGCCCACGATGGCCGCAGCGCCCACGCCCGCCAAGAACACGTTGTGGGCCATGTCGCCGAGGCCCTCGATGGGGTTCTTCTGATCGTCTGCCATGATCTCTCCTTCTGTCGTCAATCGACGTTGATAAAACCTTACCCCTCTACCGGCCGAGCAAAACGCGGGAGAGCCCGTCCACGGAGTCCACCACGCACTGCGCACCTGCCTCCCAGAGCTCGGGCGCGCTCCCGGCGCCATAGGCGACGCCCAGGGCGAGCACCCCGTTGGCGGCCGCTCCCTCCATGTCGTTTCTACGGTCCCCCACCATGACGGCCTGGGAGGGAGAGAGGCCCAGCTCTTTGAGGGCCGCGGCCACAAGCTGGGCCTTGGTGGTGGGCGTATCGTCGGCCTTTCCCATCACGAGCGCAAAGCGGTCCAGGTAGCCGTGGACCTCGGCGCCGGACGAGGCGAGCGAGGTCAGCTTACAGGTGACCACCGCGGCCGTGCGTCCCTGGGCGCGAAGGGCGTCCAGAAGCCCCACGATGCCCGGGTAGGGGGCGCAGGCCTCAGGGCCGCAGGACCGGTAGAGCTCGCGGTAGTGGGCGGTGACCCAGGCGGCGTCTTTTTCGCTCATGCCGTAGACCTCCGAGAAGGCGCCGGGAAACGCCGGGCCGATGATGCGGTTGACGTCGCCTATCTCCTCCTCCGAGAGGCCAAAGTCGGCAAGAGCTATGCGGGCCGTGGCGCGGATGGAGTCGACGGTGTTGGCGAGCGTGCCGTCGAAGTCAAAGAAGACGGCGGGCGCGGCGGCAAAGGCGTCAGCGTCGACGCCGGGGGCAAAGGGCATGGGCAGGCTCCTTTCAATCTGTTCCCAGCATAGCGCAGAGGGTCGCAGCCCCCTCGTTTCAACCCGGTGTCGGCATGGGCCGCACATGGGGCAGGCGGGCTATGCTTTTAGCGTTTGTCCCGCGACGTTGGGAGATGCCCCATGAATCGTGTGCGCAACTTCTCGGCAGGCCCCGCCCAGATGCCCGAGGACGTTTTGCTGGACGCCCAGGCGGAGTTCATGGACTTTGCGGGCAGCGGCATGTCCGTTTTGGAGATGAGCCACCGCTCGGCCGCCTACCGGCGCGTCATCGACGGCGCCGAGGCGTCGCTGCGCGATCTCATGGGCATCCCCGACTCCTTTGGCGTGCTCTTCTTGCAGGGAGGGGCCACGCTGGAGTTTGCCGGCATCCCCATGAACCTCATGCGCCGCGGCCGCGCGGGTCATATCGTGAGCGGCCATTTTGCCAAGAAGGCAGCCGAGGAGGCCGCCAAGTACGGCAACGTGGAGATCCTCGCCACAAGCGAGGACACCGGCTTCGACCGCATCCCCGCCTTGCCGGGCCCCGAGGCCTTTGCCGGGCTCGACTACGGCTACATCTGCCAGAACAACACCATTTTTGGCACCATGTTCCACGAGCTGCCGGACTGCGGCGGCACTCCCCTGGTGGCGGACATCTCGTCGTGCTTCCTCTCGTTTCCCGTGGACGTGGCCTCCTACGGCCTCCTGTTTGCCGGGGCCCAGAAGAACGCCGGTCCCGCAGGTGTGTGCGTGCTGATCGTGGACCGCAGCCTCGTGGCAGACGGCCCGGCCTTGGACGTCTGTCCCACGTACCTCGACTACAAGGCCCAGCTTGCAAAGGGCTCCATGCTCAACACGCCCAACACCTTTGGCATCTACCTGTGCGGCAAGGTGTTCGACTGGGTGGGGCGCCAGGGAGGCCTTGAGACTATGGGCGAGAGGAACGCCGAGAAAGCCGCGCTGCTCTACGGCGCCATCGACCGCTCCGACTTCTACTGCGGCTGCGCGCAGCCCGCCTCGCGCTCCGTCGCCAACGTCACGTTCAGGCTTCCCACCCCCGAGCTTGAGCGCGAGTTTGTGGCCCAAGCGGCCAAGGCGGGCCTCGTGGGCCTAGGTGGCCATCGCCTCGTGGGCGGCATTCGTGCCTCCATCTACAACGCCGTGGACACAGCGGCCGTGCGCGAGCTGGTCTCGTTCATGGAGGACTTCGAGCGCTCGGCGGTCGGGCGATCTTTCTAGCCGGCCCAGAGCCGGCGCCCCGCCAACTCAAACAGCCTCGAGAAGGAGCCTTTCCATGCGCACCATCAAGATCATCGACGACATCGTCAAAGACGGCCTGTCCACCATCGCCGAGGGCTACGAGATCGTGGACGACGCGAACGGCGCCGACGCCATCCTCATGCGCTCCACCGACATCCACGGCATGGACGTGCCCGAGTCCGTGCGCTGCATCGCGCGGGCCGGCGCCGGCGTGAACAACATCCCCCACGAGCGCCTGGCGGAGCAGGGCGTGGTGGTCTTCAACACCCCCGGCGCCAACTCCAACGCCGTGAAGGAGCTCGTGGTGGGCCTTCTGCTCATGGGCTCCCGCGACGTGCTCGGCGGCATGCGCTGGTGCCGCGACCACGAGGACGACCCCGACGCCTACGCCGAGGCCGAGGCCTCCAAGAAGGCCTTCGTGGGCCGCGAGGTGGCGGGGCGCCGGATCGGCGTGGTGGGCCTCGGCGCCGTGGGCTCCAAGGTGGCCAACGCCTGCGTCGATTTGGGTATGGAGGTGTGCGGCTACGACCCGTACCTCTCCGTGGACCACGCATGGCAGCTCTCCCGCGACGTCACCCCCGTGGGAGACCTCGACGAGCTCTGCCGCGGCTGCGACTACCTCACGGTGCACGTGCCCCGCAAGAAAGACACAATCAAGATGATCGGCGCAGAGCAGCTTGCCCTGCTCAACCCCGAGGCCGTGGTGCTCAACTACGCCCGCGAGGACATCATCGACGAGGACGCCATGGAGGCCGCGCTCGCTTCGGGCCGGGTGAAGCGCTTCTTCACCGACTTTGCCACGCCCAAGTCTTTGCACCTCCCCCACACCTACATCACTCCCCACGCCGGCGCCGGCACCGTGGAGGCCGAGGCCTCCTGCGCCCGCATGGCCGTGGACGAGCTGGTGGACTACCTGGACAACGGCAACATCACCAACTCCGTGAACTATCCCTCCTGCCACATGGGCGTGTGCCGCGGGGCCAGCCGCATCGCGTGCCTGCACGCCAACGTGCCCAACATGATCGGCCAGATCACGGCCGTTCTCGCCGGGGCCAGCGCCAACGTGCAGCGCATGACCAACGAGAACGCGGGCCATGCCGCCTACACCATGTTCGACACCGACGAGCACCTGGAGCCGGCCATCATCGAGCGCCTGTCCTCCATCCCCAACATGTGGCGCGTGCGCGTCATCAAATAGGAGCCCTCATGCACATCCACCCCTTTGCCGCCCTGCGGCCCTCCCCTGCCGCAGCCAGCCGCACGGCCGCGCTGCCCTACGACGTGGTGAGCTCGGACGAGGCGCGCGCCGCCGTGGAGGCGGAGCCCCTCTCGTTTCTCGGCGTGGACGTCCCTGGCCTTTGGGCCCAGGACGGCGAGGACACGGACGGCCCTGCGGCCTGCGCCCGCGCCGCCGAGCGGTTTGCCCGGCAAGTGGCCGACGGCACGTACCGGCAGGACGAGGAGCCGGCCTTCTACGTCTACCGCGAGCAAGTGGGCGACCGCTCCCAAACGGGCCTTGTGGCCTGCGTGGCCGTGGACGACTTTGTGGCCGGCGTCGTGAAGCGCCACGAGAACACCCGGCGCGAGAAGGAGCTGGGGCGCATCCGCCACATCAAGGCGCTCTCGACCCAGACGGGGCCCGTGTTTCTCGCCTACCGGCCCGATGCCCAAGGGGCCTCCCGTGTGGCTGCGGCGCTGGCTTCGGTGTGCGAGGGCGAGCCTCTTTACGACTTCACGGACGCCCAGGGCGCGCGCAACACCCTGTGGCGCGTTGACGACCGCCGCCTTGCGGGCGAGCTGGCCGACGCGGCCTCCGAGATTCCGGGCGCCTACATCGCCGACGGCCACCATCGGGCGGCCTCGGCCGTGAAGGTGGCCATGGAACGCCGCGAGACCTCCGGTGCCATGGCGGGACGCGATGCCCCGGCCGGCAGCGAGGCGGCCTCCGACACGGTCATGGCCGTGCTGTTCCCCGCCGATGAGCTGGAGCTTCTCGCCTACAACCGCGTGGTGGCAGACCGCGCGGGACTGGACGCGGACGGGCTTGTTGCCGCCGTGGAGGGCGCTGGCTTTGTGGCGACCCCGGTGGGTCGCGACGACGCCGTGCCAAAGGCGCCAGGCACCTTTGGCATGTACGCCGACGGCCGCTGGTGGCGCCTCGCGCCTGGGCCTGCGCTTGCCGCCGAGACGGCCGCTGCCGACGCCGCCGACGCCTTGGACGTGGCCGTGCTTCAGGCCCGCGTGCTGGAACCGGTACTGGGCGTGGCCGACCCGCGCCAGGATCCGCGGCTGGACTTCGTGGGCGGCAACCGCGGCACCGACGAGCTCGAGCGCCTGGCCGGCGACGAGGGCGTGGCCTTCGCCTGCTTCCCCACGTCCATGGAGCAGCTCATGGCCGTGGCCGACGAGGGGCGCCTCATGCCCCCCAAGTCCACCTGGTTCGAGCCCAAGCTGCGAAGCGGCCTGTTCTTCCACCGGATTTAGAAGGGCCCCCGCGAAAGGGACGCACTCCTCCGCCGCCTGAAAGCGAACGAGGGCGCCCCTATCCGCTTTCAGGCGGAGAAGGGGGGTGCCGGGGCGCTGTTCCCAAAAACGATTCTGGGGAAGCCTGCGGCGAGAGAATCGGGGCCAAAGGCTTCCCGCCCGCGGCATTGGGAAGCCTTCTCTTCCCAACAGCGATTTCGGGAAGAAAATAACATCGCTATTTTTATCTAAAACTCCCCAGAAACGCCAGTGGGAAGACATCAAAGACGCAGGCCCATAAGGGCAGACAAGGTACCAAGTTGGTTTGTCACGCCAAATCCCCCACAAAGCGCGTTTCGCCGCCCCTCCCAGCGCCTGAAAGCCGTTGAGGGCGCCCTCAACGGCTTTCAGGCGCCAGAGTCAGGCGCTAGCTGGGGCCAGGCGCCTGACCAAACGCCAGAGTCGGGCGCCAAGGTCAGCCGCGGGC
Organism: Atopobiaceae bacterium 24-176; assembly: GCA_041225335.1. GTDB lineage: Bacteria > Actinomycetota > Coriobacteriia > Coriobacteriales > Atopobiaceae > Granulimonas. The sequence goes on from JBCLSF010000002.1 coordinate 391,177, forward strand.
CTTTCGCCAGGTCAGCACGCCGGCAACCGTCCCTGCCACAAGCAGCGGGAGCCACGGGGCCACCACGTCGCCGGTCTTGGCGAGGATGGCGCCCACCCTGCCGTAGCGGCCGTTCACCGGGTAAGGGATCCGTACCGAGGAGGAGCCGGACACCGAATGGCTGGAGCCACCCCGGGTGACGCCATCGGAACCGGTGGCCACAACGTCGTTGACAATGGAGCCCAAACGGTCGGGCTCCACAACCTTCGCCCGATACGTGAGCGTGAAGCCAGTGCCGCCTGCCACGTCGCCCAAGGGCACCTCGATGCGCCGCGAAGCCGGGTCGAAGACCTTGTCGGCGTCGAGTGCGGCCTGCGCCCCGTCGCCGCCAACAAGCGTCAGGGAGCTGCGGTCGAGCTCGAGGCCCGAGCCCATGGCGTCGGTGACCACAACGTCGGAAACCAGGCTGTTGGCCAGCGGGTTCTCAACGGTCACGGTGTAGACGGCCACGTCGCCGATGTGCCACTCCTCAGAGCCTCCCTCGTTGACCGCGGACTTTGTCACCGCAAGGTCGCCCGCCGCATACTCCACCAAAGAGTCCGCGCCGCCATTGGGGTAGGCGGGCTCGGAGGCCACAGTGTCTGCAGGGGCTTCCGCCGGCGGCGTTCCGGGCTCTGCGGGACCGGTGCCGTTGGCGGTGCCCGCGTCTGCGCCCAGGGCCACGTTGGGAATGCTGCGACCCACGGCCCCGGCGCCCACCACGGCCTCAAACCTAAGCTGTGCCTTCTGGCCGCACAACAGCTCGCCCACCGAGACGCGCACGGTACGGGAACTTGCGTCGTAGCATGCCGGGTCCACAACCGCCTCGTCTTTGCCCAGAACCGAGAGCCTCAACGTGGAGGCGTCGGCTTCCACGCCCTCAGGCAGGGTGTCGAGCAAGACGCCGTCCTCGATGGCGGAGTACTCCTTTGTGGTCTCCATAGTCACGGTGTAGGCGATGCGGTCGCCCACCTTGGCCGTCGCGGCATTGGGCGCCGTGAGGTTTTCGGCCGTCTTGACCACGGAGATGTCGGGGGCGGCCCAGCGCACGGTGCCGTCGCCGGGAAGCGCCACGTCCTCGGTGAGGCCTCCCGCGGGGCCGGGAAGGACAGTCGGGTCGTCGGGGCGAGGATCTGTCAGGGTGCCGTCGCTTTCGCCCAACACGGAGGCTCCGTTGGCCACAGGGGTGCCGTCGTCGGCCTTGGCCTCGGCGGTGAGGCGGCACTCAAAGACCAGGCAGCGGTTGATGCCGGGGGCGATGTCGCCGAGGTCTGCGCTCACCGTGCAGCTGACAGCGTCGTACCAGCCCGCCGGGGCCTTCTCGACAGAGGCGGCAGAGCCATCGGTGGCGCGGGTGACGATAACGGCCGTGCCCTCCTGCGGCACCACGCCCTCAGGCAGGACATCGGTGAGCGTGACCCCGCTCCAGAGTGCCAGACGGTTGTTCTGGGCGCTCAGGTAGTAGCGCACGGTGTCGCCCACCCGGTTGGGGCCGACAGGGGCAGTGAGGTTGCGCACCACCTTGTTGATGAAGGCAACGCCCGCGGCCTCACGGTCCAGAGTGGGGTCGCCCGCGGGGGTGGTCGCGGGGTCTGCCGGATCCACGGGCTCGCCCTTGGCAGGGCCGTCGGGGCTGGACGGGTCATCCGGGTCGCTGGGGTCGGACGGATCGCCAGGGTCGTCGGGATCGTCGGGGTCGCGCGGGGCGTTGGACGGCTCGCCGGGCGTCGCCAGGGCGCCAAAGACCGGGTAGATCGTGGTGTATCCGCTATCCAGCCGCTCGTTGGAAGTGACGAGCGCCTTGGCGGCGGGATCGCGGGTCCAGCCAAGGAACTGCTTTGTCTGCCCCGCTACCTGGTTGCGGGCCCACGCGGCCGCCTCGTCGCCGTTCTGAAGGGCAAGGCACCCCAGCACGCGCTCGCCCGGCGTCACGCCCTCGTAGTCAAAGGCGGCCAAGGAGAGCGGGTCCAGCTTCACGAGCAGGCCGTTCTTGCCCGAGCGGTCGCGCTCCACGAGCACCTGAACCGACGCGTCGCTCTGGATGTCGGACAGCTCCACGGAGCCCTTGTCCACAAGGTCGGGGCGCTCTTCCCCGTTCACCAGCACCTTGTGGACCCGGTAGCCCTCGGGCACCTCCCAAGACACGGGGTAGTCGGCGCCCTTGGGCAGGGAGTCGGCGCTGGCGGTGATGGAGCCGGGGCCCTCCGTGAGAAGCGACGTCTCCACGCGGTGAGTCGCAGACCCCTTGGCCTCCTCGCTGTCGGGGTCGCAAGAAAGCGGGGGCGCAAGACGCTCGAAGGTCACATGGACCCGGTGGCTCGTGGCCACCGAGGGGAACGGGTAGGTGCCCTCGTCGTCGATGAGGGTCGAGCCCGTGAAGTCCCTGGCGGCACGGAGGACGACCGGACCGCGGAAGACGTCGGCCGAGAAGACGCCGCCGCCCGCCGAGGCCCTCACGGCCGAGAGAAGCGCGGGCCGACCGGTCTCGGGATAGAAGTGCCGGCTCGCGTCGACGGTGACGCTCTTGAGTCGCCAGCCCTCGGCGGCCTTCCACGCAACCTCGCGATCGTCGCCGCGGCGCACCACGGCCGACGGGGTGACGTCGCCCTCGCCCTCCACGGAGGTCTCAATGGACAAGAGCTCGTCGGCGGGCACCGTGGTGACGCCGGCCTGCTGGCGAGGGGTGACGACGGCTTCCACGGACCAGTCTCCCTCCACGGAGGCAAAGCCCACCTCCACGGCGCCGTCGTCGGCAACGCTCACCGTGATGCCGGCAGCGGCCAGCTCGGCGGCAGTGAGCTCGCGGCCGGAGGCGTCAAAGACGTGGACATTTTCTGTCAGGAGCTCGTAGTTGTCGGCATAGGACGCATCGACGGCGGCCCGCACGGTGCGGGGCGCGCCATGGGGCACCGAGCCGGTGGGACTCACGGTGCCGGGGCCTCCCTTGACGGCGGCGGACACCCGATGGTCGGAGCCCGCGGTCGCGACGACCACCTCCACCTCGTGGGGAGCCGTCACGTGCGAGAAGGTCACGGCGCCCTCGGAGACGAGGTCGGGACGGGCGATGCCGTCCACATAGACCGCCTCCACGACGGAGCCGTCCGCGACCGACCACTCCACGCTGTGGTCGCGGGTGCCGTCGGCAACGCTGGCGCTTTTGGTGATGGAGCAGCCGTCGGTGGCGCCGGAGATCTTGGTGGACACGGGCCACCACGAGGCGGCAGTCGCGCTGCCCGCAGAGCGGTACTCGACCACCACATGGCGGTCGGCGCCGAGCTTGCCCAGGTCGAGCGCGCCCGCGGCGTACTCCTCGGCATCGAGCAGGCGGCCGTCCACCCACACGCTCGCCACCTCACACCCGGTGTCGGGCTCCAAGAAGACCCCCGCCTGGGTTCCGGTATCAAAGGTGTAGACGCGGTCGGAGGCGGGGACGTCTTGCTGGCCGTCGGCGGAGACGGACGTGGCGCCCGGCCCTCGCTGGCTCACGGACACGTTCCAGGTCTTGACCCACCGGGCAAAGAAGTGCATGGGGTCGTCGAAGGGCTTGCCGTCGGGCACCGGGTACACGGCGTCCGGATCGGCCTGATCGCCCGTGCCGTCGGCGTTGGCAAACCAGCCGTCAAAGCGATAGCCCTCGCGCTCGGGGTCGGACGGGTAGGTGGCCATGACGCCGTTGTCGGTGAAAAGCGAGGTGGCGAAGTCGTCGAGGGTGTCGGCGCTGGAGTCGGCGTTCTCGTTCATGTGGAAGTGCGCAGTACGCTTGATCATCTTGACGGAGACCACGGTGTCGGCGCTCACGTTGCCCGCCCAGTCCACGGCGTAGACGTGCGCGTAGTACTGGGCGTCCAGTGCCAGGTTCTGGGCCGTGGTGAAAGTGGCGCGCTCGCCGGCGTTGGAGGAGGGAAGGATCTGCGCCCCGGCGGGAAGCGAGGCCAAGGGCGTGGCCTGCTCCACCTGGTTGAGGGTCACATAGTAGCCCCGTAACCCGGAGAGGGCCGTCTGAGTGACCGACGTGTTCTCAGGCACGTCCTCAAGGGAGGTGTCGGGCGTGGACCAGATCTCTTTGTACTCGGGCGCGTTCTGGAGGCTGGCCTGGGGAATGGCTTGGATACGGTAGGAGAACTGCGTACCCAAATCGGAAGAGCCGCTCAACGAGATGGCCGCGGAGTAGCGCTGGGTGACCGGGTCGAGCTCCACTCGGGAAACGCGGGCGGAGCCCTGGGTGGGCGCGTCCTCGTCGGCAAAGGAGAGGTCGCTGCCGGAGGTGTAGCGCGAGCCTTGGGCGATGTAGAGCAGGGTATTGGCAAAGACCTTGGCCTCGTCGGCAGTGGCCTGGCCGTTGCTGTGGCCGGTCTGGATCATGGCCGTGGCGCCCTTGGTCACCAGATAGTAGTTGGCCGTGGTCTGCCCGGGCACGTACTGGCCGCCCGAGACGTTACCGGCCGCGTCGCTCATCTGCATCCACACGCGGGCGCCCGAGGAGGCCGGAACGACCTGCCCCAGCACATGGGTGGATGGGATGGTAAGCGTCTGCCCCTCGAGGTCCCAGGGGCGAGAGGTGAGAAAGCCCGTGTCAACCACCTTGACGTGGTTGAGATTATGGGTGACCCCGCCCTGGCCCGGGAAGATGTCGAGGAAGTCGCTCTGGGCAAAGCGGTTGAAGTACGGGTGATGCAAGGCCTTGGACACGGTGTCCTGGAACGGGTCGGCCGTGCTGGAGGCAGAGCCGGTCACTGTGTCGTGGCCGAACATAAGGCCGCCGCCGTGCTGGGCGAAAGCCACCGTGGCGTCGCGGGAGGCAGCCACAAGGTCTTGGTTGGCATTGGCGTCGTAGGTGCCGAACATGAGGACGTCGTACTTGTACTGCTGGATCTGCTCGCCCTGGGCGTTGGCCACCGTCTCCATCAGGTAGGAGTTGGGGCTGGCGTTGTACTGGTCGATGGTGATGGCGTCGATGTCCATGATGTTGCGGCTCACCGGCACGGTCTCGCCCGTGGCGGGGTCGGTCACCTGCATGTTCATCCAGTTTTTGAGATAGGCCGTGGACGCTGCGTTGGGCGCCACGTTGAGCACGCGAATCTTGTTCTCGCTGCCAAAGCCCGAGCGCGACTCCCAGTCGCTCCAGCTTGCGTCGCCAGTGCTCCTCTTTGCCTGCCAGATGACGTATTTGTAGGGACGGCCCGGGTCGGCGATGCCCTCTCCGGGGCGCAAAGGGTTCTCAAAGGGAAAGCTCCAGCGCAGGTCCTGCACGAGCTTTTTGTCCGCCGCCAAAGTGACCTCGCCCACGAGGTTGATCTTGCCCTCCTCGAAGACGGGGTCTTCCACGCGCGCCAGAGACACGGTGGGCGCAAGCTGCAGGAACAGAACTGTGGCGACAACAGCGGCCACCAGTGCCATGGACAGGCGACGTAGCTTCATGACGACCTCCGAACGAAACGACCTCGCAGAGGAGACCAGAAAAAGGCGCATTGGTCCCGTATTTATCATGGTAGCTGTATTATGTTTGTATTCAGACTGAAATTCAGAAAGCACGAGTGGGGCGCGAGGTTGGGGCTGCGCCCGGGGCCCCGCGCCGGGGTCCTGGGCCCGGGTTCCGTGCCGGGTCCTGCGCCGGGGTCCCGGACCCGGGCCACGCGCCGGGTCTCGCACCGGGGTTCTGGATTCTGGGGCCGGATCCCGCACTTGGCCCCCGCGCCTGAAAGCGACTGAGGGCGAGTACGGGTCCCAAAGCCCCGACCCGAGCCCGGCCACGACACGGGACGTTGCCGGGGTTGCGGAAAGGGTTCCCACAGGCGCTGTTGGGAAGACCCCGCCGGCCGAAAGCCGACCGCCGCCCTTCCCGCGGGCGCTTCTGGGAAGAATCGCGGCGCCTTTCTGCCGGCCCCGCCTTCCCAGAAGCGTTTCTGGGAAGGCGGGGCCGGCAGAAAGGCGGGGCTGTGCTCGGAAGCGGGCGCGGGGCCGCACCTAGGACTGCGCCTGGACCCTAGGTTCTAGGTTCTGGGACCGGGTCCCGTGCCTGGGCTTTGCGCCTGAAAGCGCCTGAGGGCGACTTCTAAAGAAGTCGCCCTCAGGCGCTTTCAGGCGCAGTCCGCACCCGCTTTCAGGCGCAGTCCGCACCCGCTTTCAGGCGCAGTCCGCACCCGCTTTCAGGCGCAGTCCGCACCCACGTCAGCGGGCGAGCAGAACGCGGGACGTGGCGGCAACGGCGGCCGCGAGCTCGTCGACATCCATGCTCTTGAGGGAGGCCACGCAGCCCAAGGCCTCGCCGAGGGCAGAGAACTCAGCCTCTGCGTCCCACAGGATGCCAAGGCGCTCGGGCAGGTCGGTCTCCCAAAGAAGCCGCTCAACCGGCACCTGACGCGCGTACTCGCGACCCCGGCGCGACCGCAGCATAAAAGGCCCCACGGAGAAGAAGCATCCGGCCGCGCGGGCCCGGGAGAGTTCGTCCGAGGTTCCCGAGAACCAGTGGAACACACAGGCGCAGTCGTCCAAGCGCCCCGTGCGCCCCAAAACGTCGAGCACCGCATCTGCCGACGCCACGCTATGGATGGAGAGCACCGACCCCGGCGCCACCGTGGCGCACACGCGCTCAAAGGCCGCAAGCTGCCCCTCGAACGTCTCCCGATGGGCCCGCCCGCAGTCGAGGCCCACCTCCCCTACCAGGCGACATCCAGAAGCAAGATCGCAAAAGCGACCTAGGCGCTTCTCGGCGGCGGCGCCCTCCCCCAGATACCACGGGTGAAGCCCAAGGGCCGGCCGCAGCCCCAAAAAGCCAGGCTCGGATGCAGGCCCGTCCATGCCGTTCCCAAGCGCCGCCGCAAGCCCCTCGTAGCCGGCCGGCTCCACGGTGCACCCGAGCGCCCCGCCGCCGGCGGCGGCGAACGACGCCGAACAGGACGGCGGGTCCAAGAACCAGTCGCCGTGCAGGTGCATGTCGAACGGCGCCAGGCAGGCGCCTGCCGCACCGACGCCCACGGCCTTCACTCCTCCACGCCGGTGAGGTCGCGGATCACCTTGCCGGCCATGGCAAGCCCCATGGCCGGCGGCATGAACGACGCCGTGCCCAGGTTGGTGCGCTCGGCCCTGCCGGTGCCGGGCTCCATAGCAACGGGCACGGGCCGCTCGTCGGAGAAGACCACCGTGATGTCGCCGATGCCGCGCTTGCGGCATTCTTTGCGCACCACCCGGCAGATGGAGTCGTTCACCGTGTCCCAGATGCTGGCGACGCGGATGTTCTCGGGATGGACCTTGTTGGCGCCGCCCATGGAGCTGACGAGGGGGATGCCACGCTCCTCGGCAAGCTGCGCCAGGGCGAGCTTCACCGAGATGGAGTCCACGGCGTCGCAGAGATAGTCCACGGGGCCGATTTCGTCGAGAAGGCCCGCCACCTCGTCCGAGAGCACGAAGCGCTCGATGGCCTCCACCCGCACGCCGGGGTTTACCTGGGCCGCGATGGCAGCCATGACGTCCACTTTGGGCTGTCCCACGGTAGACGTGAAGGCAACGGCCTGGCGGTTGATGTTGGAGGGCGCCACAACGTCGCCGTCCACAAAGACCAGGTTGCCCACGGCCCCTCTCGCCAGGGCCTCCGCGCAGGCAGAGCCCACGCCGCCGATTCCCACCACGGCCACGCGCGAGCGGGAGAGCCGGTCCATGGCCTCGTCGCCGAAGAGGCGAAATAGACGCTGCCGGGGGTCGTCGTCGCCCCGAGGGCGCCCCTGCGCCGTCATGAGGTCCTCCTCCAACGCGGGTCGGTGAGGACGCGCGCCGCAATGAGGCCCACGGGCAGGAACAGGACGATCATGACCGCGCGGATGAGCCAGTCCACCGCGCTGGTGGGCTGAAACGTGCCCATGTAGTACACGGCGCGGTACATGTAGAGGCCCGGCACCATGATGACGATGGAGGGCACCGTGATGGCGGTGCGCGGGATGGACGTGCGCGCCTTGCACGCGGCCGCTAGAAGTCCCGCCGCAAATGCTCCGGCAAGGGCCGCGACCTCGGGAGGCACCGACCAAAAGCCCGTGAGCGACAGGCGCAGCGTGTTGGCGATCGCCCCGATACAGGCGGCCATGGCGCACATGCGCGGCGTGGAGTTGAACATCACCGAGAAGCCGTAGACGCCCACAAACGAAAAGAGCACCCGCAAGCAGGTGAGCGTCACCGGGGTCAGCTCCGGGGAGGTGAAGTCGTCGGGATAGAGCTGCACGCCCGTGGCCACGAGCCACCCCACGGCCGTGCCGGTGACGATGACCGTGAGGGCAAAGGCCAGCCGCTCGATGCCGCTGCGCATCTCCGACTGAAAAAGGTCGAAGCCGCTCGTGATGAGAGGAAAGCCGGGAATGACAAAGAGCATGGCGCCGATGTATCCGGCCTCGTGGCTCATGGCGCCCGGGATCCACAGCGACATGACCATGAGCGAGAGCAGGTAGACCACGCAGGCAACGGCCACGCCGGCCGCCACGGCCACGAACTGGTTGATCTTGCGCCCCGCCACCACCTTGCGGGCGTACTGGCCAAAGCCCGCGCCGAGGGCCGCGCCCGCCATCTCGATGGGACCGCCGCCCAGAAGAAAGACGAAGGAGCCACAAGCGAGCCCCGAGGCAAGGGCGCTTTGCCAGGGGCGGTAGCGCTGGCCCTTGGCCTCCACCACGTCGAGCAGACAGTGGAAGGAGCCGATGGTGATCTCGCGGCCCAGGGCCTCGACCTCGTGAAGGTAGTGCTCCAGGAGCATGACGCGCTCGGTGTTGACGCCGGCCGAAGGGTTTGCCACCACCTCGGTGATGGAGTGCGACCCCTCGATGCAGGTGGCCTCGATGTTCACAAGGGAGATGTCCGCGTGCACCGTGACCCCCAGCACGTGGGCCACGCGGTTCATGAAGTCGCGGACGCGCCAGGCGGAGTCGCCGGCCGACAGCGCCAGCTGGCCCGTGCGCATGATGACCGAGACCTTGTCGGGGAGGGACACCTCCACTGCCAGGCAGTCGGGCTCGCTCAGCGCGTCGTGCCAGGGCACCCGCATATGGTGGGGCCCCGCAATCTCGAGATAGGTTGAGCGGCACTGGATCTCAGGCTCTGGCACGGCGATTCTCCCCAAACGGCGGCAGACACGCCTCTCACCCTAGCACCGGCACCCGCAGCGGGGTGCCGGTGGAAGGGGAAAGCCCTTGGGTTAAAAGCGCGTCTCCCAGGGCGTCATGAGGCGCATGCCGTTGAGCACCACGATGAGGGCCACGCCGGTGTCGGCAAAGATGGCCGCGCCCATGCCCGCGACGCCGAGCACCGCCAGGACCAGCACCGCCACCTTGACGGCGATGGCGAAGGCGATGTTCTCCCGCACCACCGCCATGCAGCGGCGGGACAGCGAGAAGAACGACGGCAGGTGCTCGACGTCGCCCGAGAGCAGGGCGACGTCGGCCACCTCGAGGGCGGTGTCGCTGGCCGCCGCGCCCATGGTGACGCCGAGGTCGGCGGCGGCGAGGGCCGGCGCGTCGTTGATGCCGTCCCCCACCATGGCCACCGTGAGCCCCCGAGCGCGGAGCGCCTCCACGCGGGCGACCTTGTCGTCGGGGAGCAGCTCCGCCGCGACGTCGGAGACCCCCACCTCGCCCGCCACCACGGCGGCCACGCGGCGGTTATCGCCCGTGAGCATCACGGTGTCGCGGATACCCATGGCGTGGAGCCGGGCAACGGCCTCGGGGGTGGTGGCGCGCACGGAGTCTGCCACGGCCACGACGCCCGCGGGGGTGCCGTCGGCCACGACCACGAGGGCCGTGGCCCCGGCGGCGGAAGCTGCGTCGACGGCCTCCTCGGCAGCGGCGCCGAGCCCTGCGGCGGAGCGGGCGAAGGCCGGCTTGCCCACGAGCACCGGCACGCCGTCCACGGTCCCGGTCATGCCGTTGCCCGCGGTCTCGCGAACGTCGGAGGCCTCGAGGACCGGGGACGCGCCCGCCTCGGCGGCCGCGCGGACGGCGGCGGCCAAAGGATGGGTGGACTCGCGCTCCAAGGCGGCGGCCAGGGCGAGGACGCGTTCGCGGGACATGCCCCCCAGGGGCATCACCGAGACCACCTCGGGCGCGCCGGCCGTGAGGGTGCCGGTCTTGTCGAAGGCCACGGCCCTCACCTTGGACCCTATGTCGAAGTAGGCGCCGCCCTTCACGAGCACGCCCATGCGCGCCGCCCGGGAGATGGCCGAGACGAACGAGACCGGCGTGGAGATCACGAGGGCGCAGGGGCAGGCGATGACGAGCAGCGTGAGGGCGCGCCAGATCCAAGCGCCCCAGTCGGGGGCGACCGCCATGCCCAGGGCCGACACGAGCGTGAGGCACAGCGGCACACCGATGCCCACGGCCGCGGCAACGGCCACGACGGCTGGGGTGTAGACGGCAGCGAAGCGGTCGACAAAAGCCTCGTACGGGGCCTTTTGGGCCTGGGCCCCCTGCACCATGGAAACGATGCGGGCCAAGGTGCCGCTGTCCGCGCGCGCCGTGACGCGCACGGTGACCGGCGCCACTGTGTTGAGAGAGCCGCCGTACACCACGGCGCCCGGCCCCTTGTCCTGGGGCACCGACTCGCCGGTGACCGGCGCCTCGTCAAAGCTGGAGTCGCCCGCCACCACCATGCCATCGAGGGGCACGCGCTCGCCGGGGAGCACGCGCACCTCCTGGCCCTCCTCCACGCCGGCAAGCGAGACGTCCTTCGTTTGGCCGTCCGGACCCACCACGTGGGCCGTCTCGGGCGCGAGCTCCATAAGGCCCTCCACAGAGCCGCGGCTGCGGCGCATGGACCAGCCCTCGAGCCACTCGCCCACTTGGTCGAGGAAGATGACGATGGCGGCGTCGCGGAATGTGTCTGCCTCCACGTGGCCGCCCAGGGCCTCCACGAGGCCCATGACCAGGGCACCGATAACGGCGATGGACATGAGCACGTTCATGTCGGCCTTGCGGCGGGCCACGGACGCCGCAGCCAACGGGAGGATAAAGGCCAGGCCGGCCAAGGCGGCACCGGTGTAGAGCCACACGGCCGCAGGCGACGCTGCGACCTCGGATAGGGCGCCGCAGGCGATGAGCGCTCCGGAGGCGCCAAGCAGCACGGCGGCGCGGTGCTCGGCAAACCAGCCGCGACGCGCTTGTAGGCGCTCGACCTGCTCCTCGGTGAGCTCGAGGTCCTCGCCGCAGGAGCGCACGGCGTCGAGCACCGCCCGCTCCACCGTCGCGGGCGGAACGCCCGGGGCCGACACCACAGCGAGGGAGGCCGTGGCGTAGGTGAGGCGCGCGTCGGCCACCTCGGGCAGCGACCTCACAGCCTCCTCGACGTTGCGGGCGCAGTTGGGGCAGTCGAGGTCGGCCACCTTGAACGTGAGGTCTGCCGCTCCCGAAAGCTCATGGGACGGCGCAGGGGCGTCGTGGCCGTGGTCGTGGCCCTCGCAGCACCCGCGGCCATGCTCGTGGCCCTCGCAGCCGCAGACGCCGCAGGGCTCGGTCTCGCACGCGCTCATGAGAGCTCCTCCCCCGCATGCTCGAGGCCCACCGAGATGAGCGTTGCCACATGGTCGTCGGCCAGCGAGTAGATCGAGCGCTGGCCCTCCCTGCGCTGGGCCACGAGGCCGCGGTCGCGCAGCAGGCGGAGCTGGTGCGATATGGCCGACTGGGACACCGGGCAGATCTCCTGCAGCTCCGTCACAGAGCGCTCGGCCGTCATGAGGGCGCCCAGAATCTGAAACCGGGTGTAGTCGGACAAGGCGTCGAAAATCTGGGTGGCGCCGTAGATGGCGTCCTCGTCGGCGAGAAACGCGTCCAGGCCCGTCAAAGGCCTCTCCTTGTCGCCCATGGCCGTCCTTTCTCCTCCGCCAGCGGTGGCGGTTAACCTGCAATACATGAGCATCTGCTCATATGTTCACTTGCAGTATAGCCCAAGGGGGCGCAGTGGCAAGCTATCTTTTCCTGCGCCGAGCAGGGCTCGCCAGGCGGTGCCCGCCGGCCGGCGAGCGGCCGCTGGGGCGGGCACCTATAATGGGGGCAGCTTTTTCTTGCACCTTTTTCGGCCACGGGAAGGGAGCCCATGGGCATTCGCCACCGCATCGACCGCTTGAGCGACGCCGCCCTTGCCTGGGCAGGGGCGGCGCTCCTTGTGGCCGGGGCTGCCCTCTCCTTGGTGGCAGACCCCTTGTTTGGCACAGCGGCAGTCGTCTGCGGGTGCCTGGGCGGACTTGCCTGCGGTGTGAGCGCCGGCCGCGCCCTCGCCCACAAGGCCCTGCTCCTCTCTCCGTCCCAAGCCGTCCCTCTGGAGCCCGCGCAACACGACGGGCCCTCGCAGGCCAAGCCCGCCTGCTCTTCCATCGACCTCGACAGCCTTGCGGCAGCGCTTGCCCAGGCAGACGAGCCAGTGGTGGCCCTCACAGGCCTTGTGGAGGACGTGCGCCTGCGCCAGGGCGCGGCCGAGGGTGTCTTTGGGGCCGAGGGGGACAAAGCCAACGGAGAGGTCCCTCTTCGCCCGAGCCCGCTGGAGCTCTTCCTCGCCGCCGAGCTCGAGGACGCGGGTGTCTTCTCACTGGGAGACACGCCTGCCGTCGCCCACGTGATGCCCCGCACCGGCTGCCTGCGCCTCACCTGCACCAAGCTGCTGGTAGCGCGCGCGGAGATCATACGCTTGAGGCGCGTGGAGACGGCCTTCAACCGCGCTCTGTTCTGCGACCGCCGGCTGGGCTTCAACCCCGCGGGCGGCATCGACGCCTGCTATCGGTTCAGCGCCTCGGTGGAAGCATCGGTGGCGGCCCAGGCAACTTGGAGGCCCGCAGGCGCCGTCGTCGGGGCCACAAGCGAGTGGGACGTGCGCCGTGCGATCTCCGAGGGGCTTGAGGAGTTCCAGCTCCCCTACCGCCTCGAGGCCGACTGGCAAGTGAACGCCCAAGCCGGCATCGTGGGCTTTTGCGTGGCCGCCCAGCCTGCGAGCGCCATGGCGACGCGGGTGTGGCTCGAGGACGCCGGCCGGACGGTGGAGGCGACCGGCAGCATGAAAAAGCGGGCTGCCTCCCACCTGGCCTGCCGAGAGGCCCTGCTCCTGGCCTTCCATGTCTTTGACCGCTGCGACGGCATCGGTCAGGTATGGGTGCGCGTGGACAACGAGCTCGACCCCTTGCGGCCCTGCGTGCTCTGGGCCAAGTTGGCGCGCGAGGACGTCTGCGCCCTCGACCCCGCCGCCCTTGGGGACCCGGTGGCGGCCTTGGAGCGGCTGGGGGCGACGCTTTGCTGGGACGGGTGCTCGCTTTTGCCCGTCGAGCCGGGCTTCTCCCTCAACGACGAGGCCCTCTCGCCCCGCTGGCGCGCCGAGGAGCCCGAGCGCTCGCTGCGGGTGCTTCCGGACTGGGCGCAGGCGTCTTTGGGGGCAGCCACGGTGGCCGACCTCTCGCGCGACGCCGCCGGCCGCCGGCGCGCCACGGCCAGCGACCTCGCCGCAGGGCTGGGAGGCTCCTGCGAGGCCAGCGTCTCGCTCTTGCTGGAGCGCATGGATGGCATCGACGACCTGGAGGAGCGCGACGCTCTGGCCCGCCTCGTAGAAGGCCTGGTGGGAGGCTCCGTCGACGTGGCCGATGCCCAGGAGCAGGCCCAGGCCGTCGCGAACGCCGACTTCGTGAGCGACGCCATGGGACGGGCGGCCTCCCGCATACGCGAGGGCGACGGCAACGGGGCCATTGCCGAGGCAAAAGAGGCGCTGGGGCTCGCCGGCCGCTGGGTGGCGGAAGGCTCCCGCTGCTTCTTCAACTACGTCGAGCGCAGCCTGTACAACCGGCTTGGGCGGCCCGAAGGCCCCGTGCCCCTGGCGCCGGCCTCTCACCTGGCGGCCCACCTGTTCCTCGCCTCGGCCCTTGGCGCCAAAGGGGACGCGGAGGGCGCGCTGCTCCACGCCCTGTCCGCCGCCGAGCTCAATCCCTTTGACCAGAGCGCCCGCCTGGAGGCCGCCTCGTGCTACGCGCGCCTGGGCGACCGCCCCATGGCCATCGCCGCCTGCTGCGACCAGCTCGAGGCGGCCTACCGCACCGACTGCGCGGCAAAAACCTACCTTTTCCTTGCCACCCTCGCCCGTGCCGAGAGCGACCTGGAGCTGGCCTGCGCCTGTCTGAGGAAAGCCGCAGGCCTAGGCTCGCTCTTTGGCGCCGTGGCCGCGCGGGAGCTGGCCGCCCTCGAGGGAGCTGCAGGCGTTCGGCCCGTTGCAGACGACGAGCTCGGGGCCGTGCTTGCCAGCCGCGGTGTGCCCGACGCGCCGTCTGCAGCCGTGCGCTCCGCTCTGCGAGAGGGCGCCAGGGCAGCCGTTGAGGCCGGCGTGTTTCCCGTTGCCCAGGAGCTCGCGGCCGCGGCCGGGATGCTCGACGGCGACGAGGTGCTGTTGGGGATGCGCCTCTCCCTGCAGGACCGCGACACTCTGTAGAGGGCAGGACCTTCACCCGAGTCCCCCAATGTTGCAAGGGGTCTTAAATAAGGGAGCCTAAAACAGGGGAACAGACCCTCTCGACGTGAGTGAGGGCAAGGAGGACCCATGGCACCACAGGAGACGGGATGGGGCGCGGCCGCAGGAAAGGTCGACCTCGACGGGCTCCTCGCCGCGCTTGAGAAGGACCCCTTCCCCATCGAGTCCCTCAAGTCGACGGTGAGCTCCGTCCGCATCGCACAAGCCCGTCGCGTCTGTGGCGGCGTCCCCGACGCGCTCTCGTCTTTTTTCGCCGAGCAGCTCGACGACGCCGGCATCTTCACCCTGGCCGACGACACCTGTGCAAGGCTTGTCCCCTGCGCCCGCTCCGGGCAGGTACGCCTGGACGTCTCGGGCCCCGGCTTGGAGGCAGAGGCCCTCGACACGCTGCGCCGCGTGGAGTCGGCCCTGAACCGCGCCGTTTACGCAAAGCGCTGCTTGGGCGTCAGGACCGAGACGTCGGTCACAGAGCTCTATCTTTTGTCCGACTCCATCGAGAGGTCCGTGGCCTGCGAGGCCTCCGGGCTCGACCTTGCGTCCCAAGGCCACGGCGACCGCGACGAGTGGGAGGTGCGCAGGGCCATCGCGCTCGGCCTGCAGTCGCTGCGGCTGCCCTACCGCCTGGAGTGCCGTTTTCGCCTCAACCTGTCCGCCGGCGTGACGGCCCTTGCCTTCGACGCCACAGACCCGCGCCTCATCGCGCCCCGCGAATGGAGCCAGGCGCAGGG
The DNA here is from genome assembly GCA_041225335.1 of Atopobiaceae bacterium 24-176. Lineage (GTDB taxonomy): Bacteria > Actinomycetota > Coriobacteriia > Coriobacteriales > Atopobiaceae > Granulimonas. The sequence goes on from JBCLSF010000002.1 coordinate 406,386, forward strand.
CACCCGGCGCACCACCCCAAAAAGACGGCAGCTCAGGGCCATGCGCCTGACGTGCCGTGTGTCCATGGTGCTGGCCGCCATGGCCCTCTCGGCATCGCCCAGGCTTCGCGAGGCCTGGGTGCAGGCCACGGACGAGGACGGGCGCTGTCTCCTGTCCTGGCGGGCCACCCGAGAGTCCCTTGGACGCCTGGACCTCGAGGGCCCGGGCGATCGGCCCGAGGACGAGCTTGTGGCCCAAGGGGCGTCCATCGACGCCTGCGGCGAGGGCCTTCGCCCCACAGCGCCCCTTTTCTCCATGGGCGACCCGCTTTTGTGCCCCTCCTGGAGAAGCGACGAGCCCGAGGCCTCCGAGCGCGCCCTGCCCCTGGAGGCTGGCCAGGCCCTTGGCGCCTCGGCCATGGCAGACCTCGCCATTCGCGGCACGGCCCGGCGAAGACAGGCGGCCCGACTCGCCTGCGCCCGCCTGAACGGGTCGTGCGCCCACGACGTGGCGGCCATCCTCCAGGCCACGACACACGACGCCGACCGAGAGGTGCGCGCCGCAGGCCAGCGCGTGGTGGAGGCTTTGATCGAGGGCACGCTCGACAGCGCGGACACCGAGGAGGTCCTCGATGCCCTTATGGCCGACGGCGAGCTGGGCCGGGCCGTTAGAGAGGCCTTTGACCTTTTGGCCTCGCACGAGGGGCGCGACTCCGTGCGCGTGCAGGGGTGCGCCGAGAAGCTGAGACGCCTTCTCTCGCACGAGGAAGAGGCCGAGCCCTACCGCAACGAAGACGGCCTTGTGTGGCGCTTCTTCAACTCCTATGCGGAGCGGGCCCTCTACAACCGCCTCTCCCACGACGGCAGCGAGGTGCGGCTTGTGCCTGCCCCCTACTACCATGCCCATGGCGCCCTGGCGAGCCTGTCCATGCGCCTGGGCCGTGCCGACCAAGCGCTCGCCTATGCGCTGCGCGCCGTGGAGCTGGACCCCATGGACGTCAACGCACGGCTGCGGGCGGCCCGCTGCTACGAGCTTCTGGGCGATGCCCCCATGGCCGAGGCCACGGTGATAGAGCTGCTGGAACTTGCCCACGATCCCGACTCCATCTGCGCCGCGTACCTGCGCCTGGGAGGGGCCCTGCGCCAGAGCGGCGACCTGCGCATGGCCGACGCGAGCCTGCGCCACGCCCTCTCGATCGGCGGCATCTGCGCCCCAGCGGCCGCGACGGCCCTTGCAGACCTCGTGGCCCATGGCGGCTACGAGCAGATTCCGGCGGCCTGCGTCTGCGACGAGCTGGAGACGGCCGGCATACCGCTGGCCCCGGTGGCAAAAGTGGGGGAAGTGCTTGTGGACGGCGCCAAAGCCGCTGTGAATGGCGGCGTTTTTCCCGTGGCGCGCGACCTCACCACGCTGGTTGGGCTGCTCACCCACGACGAGAGCCTTCTCGCCATGGCCTCCTCTATGGAGCCCGGGGCCTGAGAACCTTGCAGATCTTCACAATAGAATTACATATAGACACACCATCCGATAGCTCCCTGTGGAAAAGCGCCCCCGGCAGCCGCATGACGCGGCTGCCGGGGGCGCCCGTGTTCCCGCAGGTCGCAAGCTTTTAGAGGTCGAGCTCCATAAGGCGGCCGATGGCGTCGATGTAGATGGAGAGCGAGTCGCGCAGCAGCTGCTCGGAGACGCCCTCGTTGGGGCCGTGCATGGAGCCCACCCAGTCGGGGTTCACCATGTCGGTCTCCTCGGGGCCAAAGGAAGCGGCGTTCTTGAAGTCGCGGGCGTAGGTGCCGCCGCCGATGGTGAAGGGCTTCTTGTCCTTGCCGGTGTGGTCGTTGTAGGTCTGGATGAGGGTCTGGATCTCGGGGCTCGAGGGGTCCACGTAGAACGGCACGAGGGCGAGGTCCACCGTGAGGGCGCAGCCGTGCTCGGCGCCCAGCTTGGTGAGGACCTCCTCGAGGTGCTCGGCCGTGGTGGACTTGGGGAAACGGGCGTCGATGGTCTGCTCGAAACGGCCCTCGACCATAGCGATGGTGCCACCGATGCAGGTAAGGGGCTCGAAGACGTCGTCGGTGGCGTCAATGCCCAGCGAGCTGCCGTCGGTGGTGGCAAAGATCAGACGCTCGAGCTCGAGGAAGGGCTTCTCCTCCTCCGAGTAAAGCCCGTTGTCCCACAGGTAGTCCACGAGCATGCCGATGGCGTTTCGCGTGCCCGCCGGCAGAGAGGCGTGGCCGCCCTTGCCGTGGGCCACGAGGCGCGCCAAGCCGTCGCCCGCAGCCTCGATGTCGATGCCGTCGGCCGCAGGCAGGCTCGCGGCGTCGGCGCGCACAGTGACCTCGGCAAGGTCGGGAATGGCGTTGCCGGCCGTGCCGCCCTTGAAGTCGACGATGGTGCCTCCGGACACTGGGGCGGAGGTAAAGGTGGCCGAGAAGCCGCCCTTCTCGCCGCAGCACACCGGGAACTCGGCGTCGGGGGTGAACAGGAACGCGGGCTGCTCGAAGTGCTCATTGTAGTAGTCGACGTCGCCGAGGCCGGTCTCCTCGTTGGCGCCGATGATGCAACGCAGCGTGTAGGGCAGCTTCTGGCCGCGCTCCTGGAAGAAGTGGGCGGCCCAGAGCGTGAGGACCAGCGGCCCCTTGTCGTCGATGGTGCCGCGGCCCAAGAGGTAGCCGTCCTTGACCGTGAGCGTGAACGGGTCGGTGTTCCAGCCCGTGCCCACCGGCACGATGTCCACATGGGCGATGGTTGCGATCTGCTTCTCGCTCTCGCCCGGGAGGTCGGCGTAGCCGATATAGCCCTCCACGTCGCGGGGCTCGAGGCCCAGACGCCCTGCGATGTTCAGCGCGGCATCCAAGGCCGCCTTGGGACCGGGGCCCCACGGAGCGCCCGGGGCGGCCGCGTCGAGGTCCTCCACGGAGTCGATGGCCACGAGGGTGGCGATGTCCTCGAGCACCTCGGGCCAGACGCGCTCAACGTAGGCGTCGATCTCTTGGCGAGAAATCATGGAGTCGTGCATGACGGTCCTCCTTCTCCGGCGCCCAAGAGCGCCGGCGGTCATTTTGGCATTCCTTCAAAGCCATGAAACCACATTGCGAGCGGCCGCGCTCGGCTATACTTCCCGCGACCGCTCACCGACTTGAAGGAGCGCCCATGGACCTTGCGAGCCCCGCCGACCTCGTGGCCGGCCAGACGCCCTTCTCGGCGGCCATCTTTGACTTCGACGGCACCATCGCCGAGTCGTCCCATGTGTGGAGGCTCGTCGACGAGACGTTCCTCGCCCGCCGCGGCATCGCCTACGAGCCGGGCTTCTCGGCCCAGCTGGCGGCCCGGGGCTTTGTCGAGGGCGCACGCTGGGTCATCGACACCTACGGGCTCTCCGACACGGTGCAGCAGGTCTGCGACGAGTGGAACGACCTGGGCGGGGCCCTTTACCGCGAGCAGGTAAGCCTGAGGCCGGGCGTCGAGAAGTACGTCGGGGCGCTCCGGAAGGCCGGCGTGGCCTGCGCCCTTGCCACGAACAACGACGCCGCCGTTCTCGAGGCGCTCAAGCCCCGGGTTGACGTGGACGCGCTCTTTGACCTGAGGGTCCACGGCGCCGAGGTGGGCCGCGACAAGCGCTGGCCTGACATCTATGTGGAGACGGCCAGGCGCCTTGGCGCAGACCCCGCCTCCACCGTGGTCTTTGAGGACCTGCCCGCAGGCCTTTCCTCGGCAGCGTCTGCCGGCTTCACGCCCGTGGGCGTGCGCTCCGACGACCCCACCCAAGATCTCGAGGCCGTAAGGAGCCGGGCCGCCCTCACCATCGACGACTGGGAGGGGCTTAGCTCCTAGGGGCCCAGTCGCTGGCGGCAAGCCGACCCTCGATAAAGGCGCAGCTGCGTGCCTCGAGGTCTGCGGCTTGGGCGCCGTGGCCCGCTTTGGCCGGAGGCTCCAGCGCGGGCCCCACCCACGCTTCCCAACCGGGCATGCCCCTGAGGCGGTTGAGGCACCACGCCCGGCGCTGCACCAGAGCCACCGACACCACGGGCACGCCGGCCAGCACTGCGATGCGAAAGGCCCCTTTCACCGTAGGGCCCAGAGTCGTGGCGTAGGAGTCGAGCCTGCCCTCGGGAAAGATTCCCACGGCCTCTCCGGAGGCCAGCGCCTCCTCTTGGCGCCGGAGCATCTCGCGGGTCTCGGCCAAGTCCTCGCCCACGAACAGCGTGCCCATGGCGCGCACGATGGGCCCGTAAAGGCGGTTTTTGCCGTTCTGCGCCAAGGAGAGAAACCTCACCTGCACGGGCCACGCCGCCGCAGCCACCATGGGGGCGTCGAGGATGCACACGTGGTTTGCCACCACGACGCAGTCGGCGAGGCTCTTGGGCGCCCCGGGGGCGCGGCGCACCCGGAAGCCGTAGAAAAGGCGCAGGTGAACGGCTAGCACAGGCAAAAGGAGGCGGTACAGGGCCCTGCGGCGCCTCCGTCGACGGCCGGTCTCGCGATGGTTGAGCGATGAGCGCTCGATCATCGGGCACCCCCGGGCAGCGCAGCAAGGCCGCAGGCTGCATCGTCGCTTACGGCCTTCTCGGCAAAGGCCGCAAACCGCTCGCAGCAGCGCGCCACGCGCAGGCGCTCCCCTTCGGCCACATAGCGCGCGGACCACTCCACGCGCTCGCGCGGATGCTCGATCCACCAGTCGAGACGGTCGGCCAGGGCCTGGGCGTCAGTGGCCGGGAACAGGCTCTTTTCCGTGAGGGAGAAGGCGGCCGGCGCGCTCTGCGGCGCCTGGCCAATGATGGGCACGCAGCCACAAGCCAGGGCCTCAAGCACGGAGATGGCCTCGATGTCTGCCACCGACGCGTGCACGTAGAAGGGGCTTTTCTGCTCAAGGGCCACCAGCCCCGCCGTGTCATGGAACTCAAAGGACGGTGCGACGGGCAGGCGGGACCCCAGGCGCTCTAGGGCGCGCCTTCTTGGACCCGAACCGCACACGTGGAGCTTGATGCGGTCGCGATGGCGGCTGAGGGCCACGGCCCGCACGATGGTGGCCTGGTTCTTCTCGGGGGCGAGGCGGCCCACCGTGACCACATGGATCAGGCCGTCGGGGCCCTCGGTGGCCGCCGGGTCGGCTGCCGGCACAAAGGGGTCGGGCACGCCATTGGAAATCACCGTGGTCTGGGCGCGGTAGCCGTGCTCGGCCAGGCGACGGGCGATCATGTCGCTCGGGCAGTGCACGTGGCGCACGTCGTCGTAGAGCCAACGGCGAAAGAGCCCGTAGATGAGGTCGCACACGGGCGGCGCGGCGCCGATGCCGGCGTTGTAGGTGACGTTCTCGGGCTGCAGGTGGAAGGCGGCCGAAACGGCGATGCGATTGCGGCGTGCCCAGGCAAGGGCCGACTGTTCCAGCGCAAAGGGCAGAAAGAGGTGCACGAGGTCGACGCCGTCGAACGCTCGGGCAAACACGACCTCGTCGGGGGCTCCAAAATGAAAGCCGCAGGCGGCGGAGATGGGCGTCACCACAGGGATGCGGCGCTCGGCCACGGAAAAGGCGTCCTCGCCTTGGGCCCCTGCGCCCACGAGCCTCACCTCATGGCCCTGGGCGCGCAGCGCGCGGGCATAGCGGCGGGCCGTCACCGAGGTCCCATTGGAGTGGACCCCCAGATCGTCCATGACAAAGGCGATGCGCACGAGCAACCTTTCTTCTTGTGGGCAAGGCGCCCTGCGTTTTAGGGGACGTTATACCCGTTGCCGGCGAAACACAGAACAGGGGCCACACCAAGAAGGTGCGGCCCCTGTACGGCATGCCTTCAAAAGAGGCAGGTCAGACCCTTAGGTTACGCCTTGCGGACGTTGGAGGCCTGGAGCTTGCCGTTCTGACCGGTGGTGATGTCGAACTCGACGACCTGGCCCTCATCGAGGGTCTTGAAGCCGTCCATCTGAATCTCGGAGTAGTGGACGAACAGGTCGTCGCCGTCCTCGCGAGAGATGAAGCCGTAGCCCTTGTCCGGGTTGAACCACTTAACAGTACCGTGAGCCATGACGTGCCTTTCTTTCTGTTGCCCTTGGCACGGGCAACCATGGTGCGCGCGCACTTACGCGCGCTTGAACAAACGCCCTAGGGGCCTGCGCCCCGTTTGGGCATAGGATAGTTTAGCCGAAACGTCCGACCTCGGGCCTGTGATCTAGCGAGGCTGCCGAACGTTTTTGGGGCACAGGGGCACGCTTTGATGCGACAGGCTTCTGAGCTGGGACGAACCCTTCCAAAGGCAATGGGGCCGACCGCTTGGCCGACCCCGTCATCGCCACATCTTCACTGAAAAATACCTTGACTATCTAGCGACAAACGTCGATTTGTCCCTAGAAAAGTCCCTTGATACGGCCGTTCTCGTCCACATCGATGGACTCCGCCGCAGGATGCTTGGGAAGACCCGGCATGGTCATGATGGCGCCAGTGAGCGCCACGACAAAGCCGGCCCCGGCGTCCACCTTGACCTCGCGCACGGTGATGCGGAAGTCCTGAGGGGCACCGAGCTTCGTCTGGTCGTCGGTGAACGAGTACTGGGTCTTGGCAATGCACACCGGGAGCGTGCCGAACCCGTGGCGCTCGAGCTCCGCCAGCTGACGGAGCGCCTGGGGCGCGAAGTCGACGCCGTCGGCGCGGTAGACGCGCTTTGCCACCGCCTCCACGGCCCTGCGCACGGGCGTGCCGCTGGGGTAGGCGTAGTCAAAGTCGGAGGGCTCGTCCACCAGGCGCAGCACCTCGCGGGCAAGCTCGAGGCCGCCCTCGCCGCCCTTGGCCCACACCTCGGAAAGGCGCACGTTCACGCCCTCCCTGCGGCAGGCGCTCTCCACGAGGGCCAGCTCGGCCTCCGTGTCGGTGGGGAACCGGTTGACAGCCACGACGCAGGGAAGCCCGTAGACGTCGCGCATGTTGGAGACGTGGCGCAAAAGGTTGGGCATACCCGCGGCAAGGGCGTCGAGGTCCTCCGTGGCAAGGTCTGCCTTGGGCTGGCCGCCGTTGTACTTGAGGGCACGCACCGTGGCCACCACGACCACAGCGTCGGGCGCAAAGCCGCCCATGCGGCAAGTGATGTCGCAGAACTTCTCAGCGCCGAGGTCGGCCCCGAAGCCGGCCTCGGTGATGGCCACGTCGCCGTAGTGCATGGCCATGCGGGTGGCCATGACCGAGTTGCAGCCATGGGCGATATTGGCGAAAGGCCCTCCGTGCACGAAGGCAGGGGTGCCCTCGAGGGTCTGCACGAGGTTGGGCATGAGAGCGTCCTTGAGCAGGGCGCACATGGCGCCTTGCGCATGGAGCTCGCCCGCCCTCACGGGTTCGCGGTCGAAGGTGTAGCCCACGACGATGCGGGCAAGGCGCTCCTTGAGGTCGGCGATGGAGGAGGACAGGCAGAGCACGGCCATGACCTCGGAGGCCACGGTGATGTCGAAGCCGTCCTCGCGCGGCATGCCGTCGGCCACGCCGCCCAGGCCGTCCACGACGTTGCGCAGCTGGCGGTCGTTCATGTCGACGCAGCGCTTCCACGTGATGCGGCGCGGGTCGATGCCCAGCTCGTTTCCCTGCTTGATGTGGTTGTCGATCATGGCCGCAAGCAGGTTGTTGGCGGCCCCTATGGCATGGAAGTCGCCCGTGAAGTGCAGGTTGATGTCTTCCATGGGCACCACCTGGGCATAGCCGCCGCCCGCGGCGCCACCCTTGATGCCAAAGACCGGCCCCAGCGAGGGCTCGCGCAGGGCCACCACGGCGTTGGTGCCCAGACGCCTCATGGCGTCTGCGAGGCCGATGGTGGTGGTGGTCTTGCCCTCGCCGGCAGGGGTAGGGTTGATGGCCGTCACAAGCACAAGCTTGGCCGGGCGACTCTCGCCCTTGCGAAGGACGGCATAGTCCACCTTGGCCTTGTCGCGCCCGTAGGGAATGATGTCGTCCTCGGGAATCCCAAGCCGCGCGGCGACCTCGGCTATGGGCTCGGGGTTTGCCGCCTGCGCGATCTCGATGTCTGAAGGCATGTCTCTCCCATCTCTTGGAATCTCTCCCAAGGTTGCGGACAGTCTAAAACCTGCTCCCCAGTGTAGCAAGGAGGCCGTCAGGGGCACGGGGCACGGGGCACGACAAACCAACCCGGTACCTTGTCTGCCGCCACCCCCTCCCCTCTCTGCGCCTGAAAGCGGATAGGGGCGCCCCTATCCGCTTTCAGGCGGAGGAGAGAGAGGGGGGGGGTGGCGGCGGCGTGTGGGGCCGACGAGATCGGTGAGTGGGCGCGGATCCTTCGGTGAGCAGAAACCCGCGCACTGAAGCTCTCAGTGAGCGCCCGAAACGCCCACTCAAGAGCCGCGGACACTCACCGAAACGGCTGCGACCCCGGGGCGCGTGACAAAACAACCTGGTACCTTGTCTGCTTTTCTGGCTTAGCCGATGCCCGCCTCGCTGCGGGCCCGCTGGATCTCGCGATCCACGTCGGCGTACTGCTCGGGCACCACGTCCCGGCTCACGCCAAAGGCCAGCGCCACGGCGCGGGCCTGATCACGGCGCAAGCGGGCTGTGTCGCGGTCGCCCGAGATGAGCGCGGCGTCCGCAAGGGCACCGAGGACATAGGCAACAAAGTCGCCCACGGCCTCGCCGTTGCCCGCGAGCCGCATCATGGTGACCATGGAATCGGGCGCGAGCGAGAGGAACATCGCTGGGTCGAGCTCCATGAGCTCGCCTAAGGCGTCCTCGGTCTCGGCCACGCCGTCGGCGGAGCGCAAGACGACGGCCTCCCGCAGCGTCTCGGACGTGCGCTTGGTGAACGACTCGATAATCTTGGATAGATAGTCTCTCTGCAGCATGGTTCTCCTATCCTGCGCCGGTCTTCCTAGGAAACCGGCGGCGTCACCGACAGGTGCTCGAAGGCGGCCAGCGTTGCCTGGCGCCCCTGGGGCGTGCGGACCATAAGGCCCTGCTGGAGCAGGAACGGCTCGTAGACCTCCTCGATGGTGGAGGGGTCCTCCCCCACCGCGCTCGCCAGTGTGGAGAGCCCCACGGCGCGCCCGCGAAACGTCTCGGTCAGGGCGCGCAGAATCTTGGCGTCCATCCAGTCGAGCCCCAGCTCGTCAATCTCAAAGAACGCCAAGGCCTCGGCGGCGACTTTCCAAGTCACCGTGCCCTGGGCCCGCACCTGCGCATAGTCGCGCACGCGCTTGAGAAGGCGGTTGGCAAGGCGAGGCGTGCCACGGCTGCGGCTGGCCACCTCCTGCGCGCCTGGCAGGTCGATGTCCACCCCGAGGATGCCGGCGGAGCGCAGCACAATCTGCGTGAGCTCGTCCACCGTGTAGTAGTCGAGGCGGTAGGAGATGCCAAAGCGGTCGCGCAGGGGCCCCGTGAGCAGACCCGTGCGCGTGGTGGCACCCACCAGCGTGAACGGGGGGATCTCAAAGCGCATGGACCGGGCGCCCGGGCCGTCGCCCATGATGATGTCCAAGAAGAAGTCCTCCATGGCCGAGTAGAGGATCTCCTCCACGTTGCGGCTGAGGCGGTGGATCTCGTCGATGAACAGGACGTCGCCCTCGCCGAGGTTGGTGAGGGTGGCCGACAGCTCCACGGGGCGCGTGATGGCGGGGCCCGAGGTGGTGTGCAGGATGCCTCCCATCTCGTTGGCCACCACGGCCGCCAGCGTGGTCTTGCCCAAGCCGGGAGGGCCCGAGAAGAGCACGTGGTCGAGCGGCTCGTTGCGGCTTGAGGCGGCGTCGATGAGCACCCGCAGGTTCTCCTTCACGCGGGTCTGGCCGCAGTAGTCCTCGAGGGTCTGGGGCCTCAGGCCCCGCTCGATGTCGAGGTCCTCGGCGGCAAGTGCGGCCGAGACGGGGCGCCTCTGGCCCGTCACATGGTTGCCCGCCCCGCCTGCGAACAGGTCGCGGTCGGCGTCCACCTCCCACATCACGGGCGGCCTCCGATGCGCTTGAGGGCATAGCGAACGGCCTGCTCCACAGTGGAGTCATCGGGCAACCCCTCAAAGACCACCTCGGCCTCCTGGGAGGTGAGCCCCATGGCAAGAAGGGCCGCCTTGGCCTCCTCCACCACCGAAGACGCTGCGGCGGGCGCCTCGTTGGCCCCTGCGAGGTCGAGGGGCGACGCGGCGTTTGCGATGGCCTTGAGCTCGGGGTCCTTGGCAAAGGCCTGGGCGAGGTCGAGCAGAAGGCGGGGCGCCGACTTCTTGCCCACGCCGGGGACCGCTGTCATGCGAGAGACGTCTTGGACGGCCACCACCTCGGCAAGCTGCCGCGGCGTGAACGACGACAGGATCTTGAGGGCCAGGGCAGGGCCCACCTTGGGAATCTGCACCAGGCGGTCGAACACCGCGCGCTCCTCGCGCGTGGAGAAGCCGAACAGGGCCACGGCGTTCTCGCTCACCCGCAAGCGGGCGAACAGCGTGACGCCGGGGGTGCCCGATGCCGGGAGGTCGGCCGCCGTGGTGCGCGAGATGCCGAGCTCGTAGCCGACGCCGCGCACGTCAAGCACGATGGCGCCCGGCAGCGATGCGTCGACAACGGTGCCTGTGAGCTGGGAAATCAAAGTTCCTCCTATCGAGGGCGCGCCACACGGGCGCGCTCGAGCGTGCGCTGCAGGTGCGCGTGGCACACGGCGGCGGCCAGCGCGTCCGCGCAGTGGTCGGGCTTTGGATCGTGGTCGAGGGCCAAAACGGTGCGCGCCATGAACGTGACCTGGTGCTTGTCGGCCGCCCCGGTGCCTGCCACAGCCTGCTTGATCTGCATGGGAGTGTACTCTCCCACCGAGCATCCCGCCGCGGAGCAGGCAACGAGCGCGGCGCCGCGGGCATGGGCCGTGGCAATGGCACTCTTGGTGTTCTGGCCGAAGAAGATCTGCTCGATGGCCACGTCCGTGGGGTGAAAGCGCTCGATGACCTGGGACAGCTCCGCGTAGATGGTGCCCAGACGCTCGGGCAAAGGCTCATGGGCCTGGGTGGCCACGCAGCCATAGGCCCTGGCACGGCAGAGCGTGCCACGGGTCTCGACGATGCCCCAGCCCGTATGGGCAAGGCCCGGATCTATGCCCAGAATGACCACCGCACCTCCCGCGAACAGACGTTCTAAAGGGTTCTAAGTGTAGCACGGTGAAAGCGAAACCGCTTAGTTCTTGGAGAAGAGCCCGGAGCCCCAGATGTCGTCGCCGTCGGTGGACAGGCCGCCGCCCAGGGCAAAGTCGCGCAGGTAGCCGCGGATGTCGGTGGGCATGTCGGCCTCGGGGCCGGCCACGCTCGAGGCCTCCACCCCGGCGATGGCCTGAAAGCGGCCAAGGAGCTCCGCCACGTCGTCGCCCACGTCGCTCTCCTCGACAAAGGCCCCGCCAAGCTCCTCCTCGGTGCGCACACGGTCGTCCCAGTGGCACGAGAGCGGCATGCGATGCTCCACAAGGGAGCGGTCGGACAGCACCGGGCCCACCGGGCAGGTGCGCCGCTCGAGCTCGGAGCCCACGACGCGCCCAAAGACGGCGCGAGCCTCGTCCGCGGGCGTGCCTCCGCGCACAAGGTCGGTGAGGGACTCGCCGCGCTCGATAATCCTCAGCAGCAAAGAGTCGATGTCGGACAGGACCCGGGCCGCCGAGCGCAGGCGCGGCGGCGCCACGATGCCTTGGGGCACCTCGAGGCGCGCCTGCACCGAGCGCGGCACGACGGGGCTCTTGAGGTTGCGGTCGGACACGAGAGCCGCCAGGTCGGTGCGATAGACGTCGGAGAACGGCGCGAACAGGGCACCGTGGTAGTCGTCTATGTCCTGGCCCACGGCCAGCGCGGTCTTGTCCACGGCGGTGAGGGGCAGCAAGCGCTCGGGGAAGAGCTTGGGGGCCACGGCCCGGGCAAGACGGCACCACAGAGATGCGGAATCGTCGCCCAAAAGCTCGCCTGCGGCCGAGAGCGCCTCTGCCGGCACCTCCTCGCACACGATGCGCAGGTTGGAGGCCAGGCGGCGGGCGTCGGACGCGGCGTCGTCGCCCAGGGCGGGAACGAGCAGGCCGCGCACGCGGGTGGGACCCAGCGCATCCACGGAGAGGGCGGCCAAGGCACAGGTGAGCAGGTCTCCGGTCATGGGGAGCCACACGCCGTCCCAGCCCTGCTTGTCCACGAAGTCGCGCAGCGTGACGGTAAGGGCGCTCCAAAGGGAGCGCATGCGATGGTACGGGGGCGGAGCAACGGGGTCCTCGAGCGGCCCCTCGGCCAAAGGCTCCACCTCGGTGACGGAGGCAGACTCCTCGAAGGCCGGCATAACGCAGGCAAGCTCGCCCCACGGGGCCAGGATGAACGAGCCACCCGCGTAGGCCATCTCGTCCTGGGCGCCCACGGAGTTGACGGCCACGAGCCAGCTGTTGGCCCGCGTGGCGTCTTGGAGGTAGAAGCCGTCCCCCACGGAAGCGACGAGGCTCGTGGCCTCGTCGTCGGTGTTGTAGCCCTCAAAGGGCAGGTAGACGATGACGTCGGCGTTCTCGGCGCCCTGGGAGTAAGCGTCGAGGCCCGCGAAGTCGAACGCCACGCCGAAGTCGGTCTCGTCAAGCTGGAACTGGACGGCCGGCTCCTCGGCGGGCATGGTGCCGCGCGCGTTGACGTTGGACAGGTAGGAGGCCATGCGCAAGGGCACGATCCTGCCCTCGTGGATGTAGGCCACCTCGGGCATGGGGGCGCCGGCGTACTCGAAGACGAAGGGCACGAGGGACGGAACCTCGAAGCCGTCCGCAAGCCAGTCGAGGGCGCTTGCCACGTCGGCCTGGAAGCCCTCGGCGTTGAGCAGCGACTGGGGATCGTAGCCTGTGAGCACGCACGCGGGATACACGGCGAGCCGGGCGCCCTGGCGCGCGAAGGTGCGGTCGTAGGCCAGCATCCTTGTGACAGTGTCGTCGAAGGCACCCATGGTCGCGTTCATCTGGGCAATGGCGATCTTCATGGAAAGCCTCCTCTTTCTTGGCCCCAAGCATACCCCAGGCCGCAAAACCTCGTGGTAGCGCCCAATGGAAATAAGGAGGGGCCTGCACACATAGACGCCCGTCCCACCTACTGCGCGGCGAGACGGGCGTCTTGCGAAACAAGGGTCTAAAAACGGGCGCCTTGTCACCGGCGCTTGAAAAGGGCCGAGCACATCAGCCCCGCAGCGCATCAGGAGCCGACTAGAACTCCTTCTTCCACAGGCCGTGGAGGTTGCAGTACTCGTAGGCGGTGCCGTGCTCGATGCCGCGGCCGTTGAAGACGAGCTCGGGGGCCTCGCCGGGCTTGAGGTACTTCACCATGACGTTGCCCTCGGGGTCCACGATGGCGGCCCACTGGATGTAGTGCTCGTCGAGCATGGGGTGGTCGACGGAGCCCACGTGCACGACGATGTTGTCGCCGTCGCGGGTGACCACGGGGACGTGCTTCTCGGTGGCGGCGTCGGTGGAGCCGGCCTCGAGGAGCTGCATGGGCTCGCCGCAGCACTCAGGCGTCACGCCGCCGTCGACCACGGTGTAGAAGAGGTTGCCGCAGTGGGCGCAATACCAAAACTTGACATCAGACATGTCTGATCCTTTCTTCTTCGGCGAAGCCGGAGCGGCTCCGCAACGTCTGACTATCTACCACCAAACCCGTAGGATATGCGTCGCGGCACAGCCCCCAGAAGAAAACCAAACTCCTCATGGCCGGCCTCAAAAGACGCCGGCCATGAGGCACAGCCCCGCGACGGCGGCCAAGGCCACGCACAGGGCCAGGACCTTCTCGCCAACAGGCAGGCGCTCGCCGCGTCGGGCCCACAAATACACCGGTATGCCTATGGCATAGAGCACGCAGGCAACGGCCAAAAGCCCAAGGCCCGCCTCGGCCACAAGGTAGGCCGAGAAGATGGAGCCGCCCACGGCGGTGACCAGGCCCGCCGTGGGCGACGTGGCGCCGGACCACGGGCCGCGCAGGGCAAGCTTGAGCAAGAACAGGCAGCACACCAGGTAGCACGGCATGGCCATGACGGCCGTGATGTTCACCATGGCCGACCACGCGGCCCCCGAGAGGAAGTGCGCGGCCACGAGCATGCACTGGATCAGGACGCAGGTCACAAAGAGCGAGAAGGTGGGGGCGCCGAACCGGTTCTCCCGCGCGAAGGCAGCGGGGAACACGCGGTCGCGGGCGGCGTACAGCGGCATCTGCCCGAGCATCACGGTCCACACGAGCCACGCCGAGAGGAGCGACACCACGACGCCTGCCTTCACCACGGCGGAGGCCCAGCCCATCCCGAGGACGTCGAGGATGGAGGCCATAGAGGGGCTCGCAGAGGCGGCCACCTGGTCCTGCGTGAGGCAGCCGAAGGGCAAAAGCGACACGAGCACGTAGAGCACGAGCACCACGACGTAGCCGGCCACCGTGGCAGCGGAGACGGCCTTCGCGCTCTTGGCCTCCCCGGACACGACGACCGCGCCCTCGACGCCGATGAAGAGGAACAGCGTCACCGTCATGGTGTCGCCGACCTGGCGGGAGAAGGTCGCGGGCTCCAGGCCCGCGAGGCCGGCCGAACCGGCCAGGTGCTCCCCCACGAAGGCGAGGGAGAACCGCGACGCCACAAGGCAGGCGAACAGCACGATGGGCACCACCTTGCAGACGGTGCCCACGACGTTGATGGCGGCCGAGCTCTCGGCGCCGCGGCGCGCGAGGAGGAACATCGCCCACGTGACGCACGAGGAGAGGGCCACGGACGCCCAGTTGCTGCCGTCGCCGAACACGCCCGGGAAGACGGCGTCCAAGGTGGCCGGCAGCAGCACGCCGTAGGCCACCATGGCGAAGATGTTGCAGACCCAGTAGCCGTAGGCCACGAGGTAGCCCGCCAGCGGCCCGAAACCTCGCTCGGCGTAGGTGTAGATGCCGTTCTTGAGCTCGGGCTGCTGGAGCGACAGCACGCGGAACGTGTTGACGACGAAGACCATGCCCACACCGGTGACGACCCAGGCGAGGGCGACGGCAGCGGGGCCCGAGGTCTCGGCCACGGACTTGGGGAGGTTGTAGACCCCTCCCCCGAGCATGGCCGAGACCACCAGGCACACCAGACCGATGAAGCCTATGCGACGGGTGGGACGGGCGGGTGTGCCGCCCGCCGGGGCCGCGCCTGCGGCGGTGCCTCTCTCGCCCACGGATCAGCCGAAATCGATCTCGTGCTTGAACACACGGGTCTGGACCAGGTAGTAGATGATGCCGAGGAGCACCCAGCCCCAGCCCATGAAGAGAATCTGGGGGTCGATGGAGAACAGGATGGCACCGGTGACCAAGGCGCCGAGCACGGGCAGCACGGCGGACCGCAAGAAGGGTAGTTTGACCTTCTTGCGGCCGAGGGCGTACCAGATGACGCAGATGTTGAGCAGGCAGTAGGTGGACAGGGCGCCGAAGTTGCTGAGCTTGGCCACCTGGGTCATGCCGAGCGGGATGAGGAACAGCAGCATGACGAGGGACAGGGCGCACACGAAGAGCGTGGCCACCTGGGGCACGCCGGTCTTCTTGTCCATGATGCCGAGCTCCTTGGGCAGGGCGCCCGAGCGGCTCATGACGTACAGCACGCGCGAGATGGAGGTGGTGGCGGTGAGGCCGGTGAAGGCGCCGAGGGCGATGGCGTTGGCGACGGCGCAGACCACGCCGAACCAGGGGCCGCCCACGGTGCCCGCGAGCAGGTAGAAGCCGGTGTCGGCGTGGCCTGCCATGATGGAGCCGGTGGGGTCGACGCAGGTGGCCACGTAGCACATGCCCACGAACATGCAGGCGAGGATGACCACGATGACAAGCATGGACTTGGCCGGCCCCTTCTTGGGGTCCTTGGCCTCCTCGGTGAGGGTCGCCACGCAGCCGAAGCCCACGAACGACATGGCGCCGAGGGAGACGGAGCCCATGAGGCTCTTGGGCTCGATCTTGGACGGGTCGACAAGCGCCGTGAGGGTGAAGCCGCTCGTGGAGGGGTGCCCGAGGATGTAGGCGACGCCGAAGACGATGAACATGGCGAAGACCACGATCTCGCAGACCAGGGCGACCTTCTCGACCTTGATGGCGTTGCCGAGGCTTCGGATGGACAGGCACGTCACGAACGTGAGGAAGATGAGGCACCAGGCCCACACCGGCACCTGGGGGAGGTACTGGTTCAGCGCCTGGCCGGCCTGGATGAACATGAGGTCGGGCGTGATGAGGTACTGCAGGAGCATGAGCCAGCCCGCGACAAAGCCCACGGCGGGCGAGATGGTCTGGCTGGCATAGGTGTAGATGGAGCCCGACGACGGGAACAGCGGGATCATCACGCCGAAGGAGAAGACCGTGAAGAGCATGCCCACGGCGCCGATGAGGTAGGACAGGGCGGGCATGCCGTTGGAGGTCTGGAAGATGGAGGCGTAGAGGGCGAAGGGCGCGATGGGCACCATCATGATCATGCCGTAAGACACCATGTCCTTGATGCCCAGCTTCTTGGGCGACGGTATCTTCTTCTCCGGCGTCACAGGGGCCTTGCCGCCCTGGGTCTCGGGGTCGTGGTGGTACCTGAGACCACGCTCGCCCGGGGCCGCGACGGTCGTGGCGGACGCTCTCTCCTCCTGGGTGCTCTGGGCCATTTCAGCCTGCTTTCTTGTCTGGTCCGGAAAGGCGCCGGCCGGGACTGGTCCGACCGGCGCCGAGGTGTTTCCTATCTACCCACGGGGCCGTCGGGCTACGCCTTGGGGGCGTCGTCCTTGTCGGCCGCGGCGGCGTGCTTGGGCGCGGGCTTGGCGGCTCCGGCGTCCTTGGTGCCGGCGTCCTTGGCGGCCTCCTGCTCCGCGGCCAGGGCCTCGCGGGCGGCGCGCTGGGCGCCGGCGAGGGCGGAGTCGGCCGCGACGCGGTTCTTCTCGGCCTGAATGCGCACCTGCTCGCGAGCAACGTCGGCCTCCGCGTCGGCGAGGGCACGCTCGTCGGCCTGCTCCGCCGCGGTGGCGGCGCGGGCGTCGGCGGCGGGGTCGGCCGGGACCTTCTCGGCGGCCACCATCGCGGCGGGCGCGGCGGGGACGTCGGGGGCCTGCTCCACGGCCACGTCGGCCGAGGGGGTCGAGGGGTGCTTGAGGCCGGCGTCCGCCGAGGTGCCGATCTTGGCGGCCCGGGAGATCTGGGGCGGCTGGCTCAGGGGGATGGCGCCGCCCGCACCGCCGGCGGCGTCGGCCGCGGGCTTCACCGGGTGGTTGATGGCGGCGGGGTCGTCGTCCGGCATGGGCGGCTCGGCCTCGGCCTCCTTGACGGCCGTCTCAGGCAGCTTCTCATTGGGGTCCCAGAGCTTCTTCACGGGCATGCCCATGGGGTTCTGGCCCTCGGCGAGCATCGAGGACGGCACGTTGGAGAGCACCTTCTCGGGCTTCTTGAGGCCCTCGACCTCCCAGGTGAAGGGGGCGAAGGTGTTGGAGGGGTCCACCCAGTCGTGCTTGCGGGAGGAGCGGTAGATGGCGAAGCAGACGCCGAGCACCACGGCGATGAGGGCGACGATCACGCCCACGTACACCACGGGGCTGCCGACCTCCTGGGACACCTGCGCCGGCGGGATGATGGCCAGCACGATGCCGAACACGCACGCGGCGAGGCCGAGGCCGGCCACCACGTAGGCGCCCACGGTGCCGCCGGGCACCTTGAAGGAGCGCGGGCGGTTGGGCTGGTCGCGGCGCAGCTTGAGAAACGACACGAACATGAGCACGTAGTAGAGCATGTAGAGGATGGTGATGGCCTGGGTGATCAGGATCACGAAGCCCTCGATGTTGGGGATCAGGAAGCACAGGAACGCGATCGCGGTCATGAACGCCATCTGCAGGTACATGAGACGGCTGGGCATGCCGTGCTTGTTGTTGGATTGCAGGCCCTTGGGCAGGAAGCCCGAGCGGCCGGCCTGGCCGAGCATGTAGGAGGGGCCGGCCATGTTGGTGACCAGCGACGCCATGGAGGCGCCGAGCCCGGCCCAGACGAAGAGCACGTAGACCCAGGGGGCCCCGAAGCACTCGCCGAGGATCTTGTAGGTCTGGTTGAGGCCGTAGACGAGGTTCATCTGGGACTCGGGGGTCACGATGGCGATGACCAGGGTGCCGGCGATGAAGATGACCAGCGTCAGGATCATGCAGATGAAGATGGAGAGGGGGAACTCCCGCTGGGGGTTCTTGAGCTGCTTGATGTGGGCGGCGTTCATGTCGATGCCCGCGTAGGAGAAGAACACGCCGGCGGCCAGCGACAGCGTGGAGAGCTTGATGCCGTCGCGGAACGGGTTGAACGCCTCGGGGGTCACCTCGACGTTGGGGGTGTGCCCCTGGGCGAGCCACACCACGCACATGACGATCATGAACACCAGCGGGATGAACGTGCCGATGAGCACGCCGTACTTGGTGATGCGGGCGAAGGCCTTGACGCCCTTGGTGGAGACCCAGGTGAGGATCCAGTAGTAGGCGAGCCAGGCGAGGATGATGAGGAACTGGAACTGCGGGTGGTTCATGAAGTTGACGGCCCAGTCCCAGTCGGGCGTGTAGAAGCCGATGGTGGTGGAGGCGGTGGCCACGCCGGAGCCGAAGTTGATGGCCGTCTGGAACCAGAGGACCATGAGGCACGTGAAGGCCAGGCCGGGGCCCATGGCCTCGCCGACCCAGCGGAAGATACCGCCACGCTGGCCCCAGCCGCTGGCGAGCTCGGCCGCCACGAGGCCCGTGGGCAGGAAGAACACGATGGCGCCGATGACGAAGAGCGTCACCGAGGACAGGCCGTAGTAGGCCTGCTGCACGTCATTGGCCACGGAGCCGATGATGGTCACGTTCATCATGACCAGGGCCATCAGCGAGATGTACTGGCCCGACTTGTCGGGCTTGGGGTCGGCCGTGACCGCGTCGGCGTGGCCCTTCACCTTATTGAGATGATGATGTCCGAACATGGAGACCCTTTCTGGGTGTGGAGACGTGGGAGGGGCGCGCGGCGCGCCCCTCCCCCTGCGGTGCGTGGCCCTAGTACGCGGAGACCGGGTTGAAGGTGTTCCAGAACGGCCACACGACCGGCTCGCCCTCGAGGGCCTTCTGCAGCTCGGGCGAGAGGAACGACCTCCTCACGGCCACCTCGTAGACGAACTCGTCGAACCACTCGTCGCTGCAGACGTAGTAGCCGTTGTGGCCCACCTTCTTGCCGTGGGCCTCGGTACCCCAGGAGTTCTCGATCTTCCACTTGTCGGGCTTGCCGTCCACGATGTTCACGCCGGCGATCATCATGGCGTGGGTGGGCAGGCTCTGGTGCATGGCGAAACGCTCGGCCTTGTCCATGGAGAACTCGACGCCGAAGAGGTCGTCGAAGTCGTAGAGGTCGGGGCTCATGACGCCGAGCTGCTCGTCGCAGTGCTGGAGCACATCGCAGCCGAACCACACGGGCTCGCCGGCCTTGAGCTGGTCGATGACCGCGGCCTTGAGGGTGGGCATGTCGACGTTGAGGTAGAGGTTCTCGCGCTCGGGGACCTGGTCGGAGTCCTCGATGGCGTAGGTGCGGCCGTAGGGGCTGCCCTCGCCGGGGACGTTGATGACGCCCACGTAGTCGTCGAGGTCGATGCCCACGTAGCGCTTGTAGAACTCAAGAGGCGTGAGGCCGTAGACGCCGTGGAACTCCTTCTTGGAGTCGATGTACTCGAAGTCCACCTTCTGGGGCGGCTCGCCGAAGGCCACGCACAGCACGCGGTAGACCTCGGTGAGCATGGCCTCCTCGGCGGCCTCGACGTCGGCGTCTGCGGCGCCCTCCCTCACCATGGAGCGGAGCTTGAGGGCGTCCTGGCGCAAAAGATGCGAGAGGACCGTGTTGACCTGGGCGGTGTCGTTGGTGCAGGCCGTCTCGACCATGGCGGCGTGGGGCACGACGCCGTACTTCTTGATGAGGCCACAGACCATGTCCCAGTCGCCGCCGTCCTGCATGGGGGCGTTGATGAGCCACGTGACCTCGCGGTCGTCGAGGCCCTTGTCGGCCGTGGCCACGATGTGGCCGAGGAACCAGTTGGAGCGCTCGAGCTTGTTGTAGAAGGCGAGGTAGGCCTGGGAGAGCTCGAAGGTGCCGCGGGGCAGGTCGAGCTCCTTCTCCACGTGGAAGCGGCAGAAGTTCAGGCACGCGAACATCCAGCAGCGGCCGGACTGCATCTGGTTGGCCACGGCCTCGTCGTCCACGTCGATGGAGAACGCGAAGGCCGGGGTGGAGAGTTCCTTGGCCACCTGGATGTCCTCGGACGCGGCGAGGATGCCGTTCTTGGTCACCGCGCGCTCGGCGACGTGCTGGGTCGTGGCGCCCTTGTAGGCCTCGGCCATCTTCGCGATGGATTCCTTGCTCAGTTTCATGGTTTCTACCTCGTCCCCGGTCATGGCCGCCTCGGCGGCCGTTGCCTTTCCGTGCCTATGGGTACCGCCGTGCCGGCCCTACTCGAAGAGGGTCCAGGGCTGGGAGGGGCGGCTCTTGGTGTAGCCCTCCTGCCAGCGCCAGAGCGGGTGGTGCTCGAAGAACTCGTCGGCGTCGAACTCCACGCCGTCGGCGCGGCCGTAGCGGCCCCAGAAGCGCATGGCCTCGATGTCGTCGGCGCCCGCCGCCTTGCCGTCGCACGAGCCCGCCGGGTAGAAGGGCACGTTCCACACGGCCGACGGGTCATCGGCCCAGTACTGCGGGTCGACGTCGTAGTGGCTGCAGATGGTGCGGCTCGACGGGTTGTCGTAGCCGGTGTAGACGTCGTAGGTGTCGGCGAGCATCCTCTTGGCGAGCTCGACGTCGATGGAGCCGGAGTGGCGCTCGATGAGCTCCATCCAGCGCTGGCGCCGGGCGCCGGTCTGCTGGCGCGGGTCGTTGAAGCCGTTGTCCTTGCACTCGAGGTTGCGGATGCGCGGGTCGAACACCGCGTTGCAGCCGAAGAAGCAGCCGTCGTGGGTGCGGTCGAGGGACTGGAACTTCAGGCCCTGCTCGTAGCGGGCCACCTCGCCGGTCTTGGTGTCGGCGACAAGCCACGCGTTGGCGTAGCCGCCGTTGTTGCCCTCGTCGATCAGGCGCACGAAGTCGTCGATGGAGTCGGCGAACTGCACGGCGTTGCGGGCGCGCACGTACTCGGGCACGCCGCCCTCGTCGTAGCCGGAGAAGCCGGCCAGGGTGGTCTCGGTGACGGCCAGGCCGGCGTCGTTGACGTAGTAGTCGGTCATGGAGTCCACGTAGCACGGCACGGTCTGCATGACGAAGCGGTGGCCCTCGTCGGGCGTGACATCGAGGCAGACGTTGAAGTACTGGCCCGCCCAGAACTCGTCGAACGACTCGTGGGCGATGACGGGGCGGCCGTCGGCGGTGGCGCCGCCCGTGGCCACGATGGCCGAGCAGTGGGAGGTCTTGTGGGTCATGATGTTCTCGGGCATGGCCCCCACTACCTTGGCGGCGTTGAGGGGCCACCAGTACCCGGTGACCTCGTAGTAGGCGTTCCAACCGATGAGGTCGTCCACCGTGGAGGGAACGCCGGCCGCCGAGAGGCCGTCGGCCATGCCACGGAGCTCGTCCATGAGGCGCTCGGGGATCTTGTCCTTGTGCAGGCGCACGGCCTGCTCGCAGAACCACTGGTAGCTCATGCCGTAGGTCTGCAGCGTCATGTAGTCGTACACACGGAGGGCGTCGGCGTACTCGTCGGCCAGGAGGTAGCCCTCCTGGAACCCGCACTCATAGGGTGTGCCCGCCACCTTCACGTGGTGCCATCCCGCCACGTCGACCCTCGACGCCCTGTCGATCATGGCCTGCTGCCTGTCCGTGAGACCGCCCATGGGACCTCCTTGGTTGCCGGAACCTTTTCAGAGGAGGTGGTTCCCCATTTTGTTTTTCAAGAACCACAGGTCTCTACTCGTAATATCGATATATGCAGACATTGTTTTTAATATATTTAGGATGATTATATTTTATCGAACCCCTCGGCCCGGTATGCGACGGGCCTGAAAGTCGCGGACGCTCAAATTAAATTCATTGTAGGGACAGCGGTTGTGGAGAAAGCGTGCTTGCAGCTAAAAAATGAGGTAGTGTCCTTAATTTATGCCGCTCCACAAGGAATCTAAGCAAGGGCCTGCAGCACGAAACCCAGGGCCGACGCCGCAGCCACGACCACGATGGCCGCCATGGCCGCCCGCTCCCACGTCCTGAGCGGGGCGCCGCGCCCCGACTGGCGCAGCCCCACGAGGAAGAGCGGCAGGCCCAGGGCGAAGACGATGCTTGCGAGCATGAGGTTCTCCACCCCTGCGGCGACGAGCAGCACCACGCCGAACAGGCAGCCGGCGGCGCCGACGACGAAGGCCCGGGGCCGCGGCACCCCCGGGGCCTGCCAGTCGCGCCCCACCACTGCCTCCTTCACCAGGAACAGGCAGCAGCAGAAATAGGCCGGCACCGTCATCACCGAGGTGATGGAGACCATGGTGTCCCAGGCCTTGTCGCCCAGGACGCAGGCGAACACCAAGAAGAGCTGGGTCACCGCCGCAGAGGTCAGAAGCGAGCGCCCGGGCGCGCCAAAGCGGTTGCGCTCGGCAAAGCGCGCCGGGAACACGCCGTCGGAGGCCGCCGAGGTGGGCATCTGGCCCTGCATGCACATCCACACGAGCCACGAGGAGAGGATGGAGACGATGATGCCCACTGACACGAGGCCGCGCCCCCAGCCGCCCACAAGGCTCGAAAGGATGGCCGCCGTGGAAGGCGACGCCATGGCCGCGATCTGGTGCTGGGGGTAGATGCCAAACGGCACGACGGACACAAGCACGTAGAAGACGAGCGCCAGGCCCAGGGCAACGGTCACGGCGCGGCCCACGGCCTTTTGGCTCGTGGCGTCTGCGGAGACCACCACGGCGCCCTCGATGCCGATGAACACCCAGAGCGTCACCATCATAACCGACCCCACCTGGGAAATAAGCCCGTCTGCCGTGCCGCCCGGAGCCGCAGGCGCCGCGCCAAAGAAGTCGCCGGAGAACGCGGACACGTCGAAGTGCGCCAGGCACACAACGACAAAGACCGCCACCGGCACGAACTTGGCCACGGTGCCCACGATGTTCACCACCGAGGCCTGCTCCACGCCATGGCGGGCCAGGGCGAACACGCCCCACACCACGCACGAGGCCCCGATGAGGGCCGGCACGGTGTTTCCCGCCCCAAAGGCCGGGAACACCGATGAGAGCGTGGCCATGATAAGGACGCCGTAGCTGGCCATGGCGCAGCACGACGTGCACCAGTAGCCGAGCATCACCAAAAAGCCCACGAGCCGGCCGAAGCCCCGCTCGGCATAGGAGTAGACGCCGTTGGTGAGGTCGGGGCGCGCCTGGGCGAGCGTGCGAAACGTCGAGACCACGAACCACATGCCTATGCCCGTGACGAGCCACGCCAAAAGGGTGGCGCCGGCCGAGGCGTGGGAGGCCACGGAGGCGGGCAGCGAGTAGATGCCGCCTCCCACCATGGCCGAGACCGAGATGCCCACAAGGCCCACAAGCCCAACGCGCTTTGGTACGATCCCGCCTCTAGCCATGTGCCTCTCCCCTGTCTGCCGTATCCAAAAGGGCGGCCCTGCACGGAGCAGGACCGCCCGAGGTTTCGATTAGGATGGGTTCCCCTAACGACCGCCTTCGATTCAGCCGCTGGCGGCCAACAAAAGGGATGGGCAGCCCTTTAGGCCACCTGAACTTTGCCCTGGGAATCCACGAGGGCGGCCACCTCGGCAAAGAGCACCACGTTGGAGGCGTCCACCGTCACCGGCATGGACAGGCGCATGAGCCCGGCCTCGCCGTCCACGTAGAGCTCCATGGAGTCGAGGCCCGCATGGCGCGAGGCCGAGCGCGCGAGGGCCGCAAGGAACTCCTGGGTGAGCCCTTCGGCGGGCATGAGCACCTCGAAGGTCTTGGGCCGGTTGGACTCGTCGTCGAGCAGCAGGGCCTCCACCGACTGGGCCATGAACTGGTCGCCGCGGTCGGAGCGGTCGATGCGGCCCTCGATGCGCAGGAAGATGTCCTTGTTGTCCTCGGGGAACAGCAGCTCGGCGCACTTGGCGTAGGTCTTGGGAAAGACCACCACGTCGATCTTGTTCTCCATGTCCTCGAGCGTGACGATGGCCATGGGGTCGCCCTTCTTGGTGGTGCGCTTCTGCACCGTGGAGGCCATGCCGGCAAGCCAGATGGTGCGCTCGTCGTCCACGGCGCGCATCTCGGTAACCCCGTCGTCGGCCGTGTGCTCGTAGCCGTTGAGCACCTCGCCGATGGAGAAGCTCCGGGCCTTGGTGAGGGCGTACTCGTAGGGGCGCAAGGGGTGGTCGGACACGTAGATGCCCAGCACCTCCTTCTCGAGGGAGAGCTTGAGGGTGCGGTCCCATTCCTGGCCGTCGGGCTCAGGCACGTCGGAGGCAAAGCCTGAGTCGGCCACGTCGGCGAACATGTCGAAGAACGACACCTGGCCGGCCGCGCGGTCCTTCTGGCGCTTCACGGCGGCGTCGAGGATATTCTCGGGGTTGGCCTTGTCCACAAAATGGGACAGCTGTTTTCTCGTATAGCCCGTGGAGTCGAAGGCGCCGGCCTTGATGAGCGACTCGATGACGCGGCGGTTCACCTGGCTCGTGTCCACGCGGTCGCAGAACTCGTGGATAGTGGCGAAGGGCCCGCCCTCGGCGCGCTCCTTCAAGATGAGCTCGGCCGCGCCCTCGCCCACGCCGCGGATGCCGGCGAGACCGATGCGGATACCCTCGGGCACGGCGGTGAACTCGATGCCGCTCTCGTTGACGTCGGGGGGCAAAACGTCGATGCCCTCCTGGCGGCAGGCGCTGATGTAATGCACGATCTTCTCGGTCTTGCCCGTGTAGCTCGTGAGCACGGCCGCCATGTACTCGCGGGGGTAGTAGGCCTTGAGCCAGGCGGTCTGCATGACCAGGATGGCGTAGCCGGCCGAATGGCTCTTGTTGAAGGCGTAGGAGGCGAACTCGAGCACATCGTCCCAGATCTTCTGGGCCACCTCTCGCTTGTAACCGTTCTTCACGGCGCCATTGACCCAGTGGTCGTAGGTGGTCTCGTCGGAGCCGTCGTCCCAATGGAACACCGTGCTCGTGAGGAGCTTGATCTTCTTCTTGGCCACGGGCTTGCGGATGCGGCTGTCGGACTCGCCGGCGGAAAAGCCGCTCATCTTGACCGAGATCTTCATGACCTGCTCCTGGTAGACCATGGTGCCGTAGGTCTCGTCCAGGATGTCGGAGAGGCGCTCGTCGTAGAAGGCCACGGGCTCGCGGCCGTTCATGCGGTTGATGTAGGAGTCCACCATGCCGGCGCCCAGGGGGCCGGGGCGGTAGAGGGCGATGAGTGCCACCACCTGGCGGTACTCCTTGGGCTGCATGGACTTGATGGTGGCGGTCATGCCGCCGGACTCCACCTGGAAGACGCCGGCCGTGTGGCCCTGTCCCATGAGCTTGAAGATGGCCGGGTCGTCGAAGGGGATGCGGTCCACGTCGATGTCCACGCCGGTGGAGCCCTCCTTGAGCGTGGCGCGCACGGCCTCGGGGGCGGCCTCAGCGTCGGCGGCGGTGCCGTGGTTGGCCCGGATATTGGCGAGGGCCTTGGAGATGACCGTGAGGGTGCGCAGGCCCAAAAAGTCCATCTTGAGCAGGCCCATGTCGGCCACGTCGTGGCCCTCGTACTGGGTGATCTCAAAGCCGCCCTTGGTGTCGAGCTTGGTGGGCACGTGGTCGTTCACCGGCGTGGGCGCGATGAGCACGGCGCAGGCGTGGACGCCCTCGCCGCGGGTGAGGCCCTCGATGGACAGCGCGGTGTCAATGACTTTGTGGGACTCGGCGTCGTGGGCGTAGGCGTCGGCGAAATCGGGGCTGTAGAGGTCCTCCTTGCCGGCGGTCTTGTTGAGCACCATCTTGAGCTTGGCCTTGGGGTCGCCGCTCACCATCTTGGAGAGCTTCTGGCCCATGAACACGGGGTTGTCGAGCACGCGGTTGGCGTCGTTGATGGCCTGCTTGGCCTTGATGGTGGAGAAGGTGATGACGTGGCACACGCGCTCGGGGCCGTAGAGCTCGCGCACGTGCGCAACGACCTCCAGGCGCCGCTCGTCGTCGAAGTCCATGTCGATATCGGGCATCTCGGAGCGCTCCGGCGAGAGGAAGCGCTCGAACATGAGGCCGTTCTCCAGGGGGTCGAACGTGGTGATGTTCATGGCGTAGGCCACGATGGCGCCGGCGGCGCTGCCGCGGCCCGGACCCACGCCGATACCGTGGTCCTTGGCCCACTGCACGTACTCCTGCACTATGAGGAAGTAGTCGGCGAAGCCCTTCTCGCAGATGACCTTGTACTCGTACTCGAAGCGCTCGAGGATGGACTCGCCGCCGATCTCGCGCTCGCGCCAGTTCTCCCCGTAGCGCTTAGCAAGGCCCGCCTCGCACTCGGCGCGGAAGCGCTCCTCAGAGGTCTCGCCCTCGCGCAGGCCAGGGAACTTGGGCAGGTACATGTGGGTCCAGTCGAGCTCGAAGTCGCACTTGTCGGCGATCTCCACCGTGGCGTCGCAGACCTCGGGGCACCAGTCAAACAGGGCCCGCATCTCCTCCTCGCTCTTCATGTAGAACTCGCCCTGGCCTGAGCCCGGCGGGTTCTGCGACATCTGCATGCGGTTGGGGTCGTCCAGGGTCTTGCCCATGCCGATGCAGCTCACCACGTCCTGCATGGCGGCGTCGGTGCGGGTGAGGTAGTGGAAGTCGTTGGTGGCCACGCACTTGACGCCGATGGCCTTGGCCATCTCCAGGAGCGTCTCGGTGAGGCGGCGGTCGGTCCAACCGGGGAAGCGGTCGGCAAAGTCGAGGCCGTGCTCCTGAACCTCCAGATAGAAGTCGCCGGGGGCGAAGACCTCCTTGAAGGTCTTTGCCCAGCGCAGGGCCTCGCCGGGATTGCCGGTCATGATGTTTCGCGGAATGATGCCGGCCACGCAGGCCGACGTGCAGATGACGCCCTCGGAGTGCTCTTTAAGCATTTCCAGCGTCACACGGGGCTTGTAGTAGAAGCCGCGGGTGGCTGCGTCGGACACGATCTTCATGAGGTTGACGTAGCCGGTCTCGTTCTTGGCCAGCAAGATCATGTGGTAGTACTCGGGCTTGCGGTCGCGGCGCAGCTCGGAGTCGGGGGTGAAGTAGACCTCGCAGCCAAAGATGGGCTTCACGCGGGGCTTGGGCTTGACCTCGTCCAAGGGCTTGCCGGCGTTGTGACAGGCCATGTCGAGCTCCCACTGGGCGTGGCGGCGCTCATCGGCAGCGTCGGGCTCCTCCACCGGGCGGCCCTTCTCGAGGTTGTCCTTGTCGTGGAACCACTGGTCGTAGTCGGGCTCGGCGTGGTTGACGGCGTCGGTGGCGCGGGCCAGGGCCGGCACGCCGCACATGTTGCCGTGGTCGGTGATGGCCACGGCGGGCATGCCCAGCTCGACGGCGCGGGCCACCATGTCCTCCACGCGGGTGGCGCCGTCGAGCATGGAGAAGTCGGTGTGGTTGTGAAGATGCACGAATGCCATGGCATGACTCCAAAAGGTCGAGGGCTTGTCGTGCCTAAAAATGATGGCGAGCCGCCCCGTGGGGCGGTCCTTGATACTAACCGAGAAGGCGCCCCACGGAGAAGGTCTGTGGCCTGGCGCAAAAAAGAATGCGAGGTGCGCCACGGGGCATACATCTTTAGCAAAAAGCGCAAGGAGGAGACCAGCGTGGACGCAAGCCATATCATCGACAAGACCGCCGCGGACTCCGTCATACGCTCCTCCACCGTAGCCGAGCAGCACTTCGTGGACCTCTCCCACACCGACCCCATGGCCGCCTTCTGCTTTGCCGTGGGCGTGCTCTCCATCGTCCTCATCGCCGCGTCCATAGGCTCGGCCCGGCTCAAGAGCCGCTTCAAGTGGCTGGGCACCATGGGCGGCAAGTTCGCCATCATCCTCGTGGGTGCCTTCTTTTTGCTGC
Organism: Atopobiaceae bacterium 24-176; assembly: GCA_041225335.1. Classification (GTDB taxonomy): domain Bacteria; phylum Actinomycetota; class Coriobacteriia; order Coriobacteriales; family Atopobiaceae; genus Granulimonas. The sequence goes on from JBCLSF010000002.1 coordinate 434,305, forward strand.
TGCCCATAGCCATCCACCTGCCGGGGTCGTCAGGGGAGCTGTGGCCCGGCCTCGCCGAGGCGATACCCGCCACGTTCTACTTCACCGTCAACATCACCGGCGTGGCCGGCGAGCTTGAGGAGTGGACGCCGGTCATCCATCAGGTTATGGGCAATGGGTTGCTCTCTTTGCTCTACTACCAGGTTCTTTGCTTCTATACCGTGGCGGCACCGGTCATGCTGGCCCTCACGGCCGTGGACATCTTTGCCAACGGCTTCACGGGGCTGCTCCTCTATGTGGAGAGCGTCAAGAAGTGCTTTCTCGGCCGCGACATCTACGTGTTCTACGGCCTCAGCGACAACACCGTGACCCTTGCCAAAGACCTTCTCGACCACGTGCAGAAGGGCGCCAAACGCGAGAAGCCCATGCCGCTGCTCGTGTTCTGCAACCTATCGAGCGCCGCGGTGGCAGACGGCAACAGCATGGCCGAGCAGGTGCGCGAGCAGGCCTACGGAAGCGCCACCACCATCTTTACGCCCTTGGGGCTCGAGAGCATCCCCAACCACCTGAGCCGCTGGACCCAGTCGCGCTGCAACGTGTACTACCTCGTGATATCCGACAACACCGACGACAACGTGCAGGCCGCCATCAGCCTGTGCGACGGGCTCACGAGCCAGATGGTGGCCTGGGAGATGGCCGCGCGCTCCTGGGACGTCTCGCGCATTGGCGGCCGCCCCTCCCTTCTGGAGCGCACCCGGCGCTACGCCGCCAGCATCCATGTGTGGTGCGCCCACAGCAACGCCGACGACAACCTCATCTTTGACTCGCTCCCCCACCGACACCCCGACGAGGAGGTCGTGGTGCGGCTGCTGAAGCGCTGCCACGGAACAGGGTCCAAGGAAGAGCGCCGCAGGCGCATCGAAAAGGACCTCGCCCCGCTCCTTGTGCGCGTGCGCAACCTGGTGGAGGTCCGCCTGCTCTCCGAAGAGCGCCAGGTGGTGTGGGACACGCTGGAGAACCACCCGCTCACCTGCGTGCTGGACCCCGTTGACGTGTCGAGCGGCCTGGTGGCACGGCAGCGCCTTGTGGTCCTGATCTTGGGCTTGGGCTCCTTTGGGTCGGAGGCTTTGAGGGCCACGTTCTGGTTTGGGCGGCTGCCGGGCGTGGAGCTGCGCATCGTGGGCGTTGACCTGCACGCACGGCAGCGCCTGAGCGAGTTTGCCGCCTCGTGGCCCGGCCTCATGGCCGAGCGCGTGGCCGAGGGGCAGCCGTCCTGCATGGCCTCTCTGGCCGAGCCGGTGGCCCAAAGCGCCAAGACGGGCGCCCAGACGCCCACGGTGTCTCTCGTGCAGGGCGACGCGCGCACGGAGGACCTGGCAGGCCTTCTGGCCGGCAAGACGGTTCAAGGCCTGTGCTGGGGGAAGGACGGCGCCGAGGACTGCAACGTGTGCATTGGGCCGGACAGCCGCGTCTACGCCATGGTGTGCCTGGGCGACGACGAGCTCGACCTCGACGTAGCCCTGCGCGTGCACCGCGTGCTCTCCGAGCGAGTGCTGGCGGGCACGTTGAACGACGCCACGCCTCCCCAGAAAAACCCCCTCGTCTCGGTGCTCGTGCGCAGCGAGGAGGTGTTGGAGTCGGTGCGCGGCATCGCCGGGGGCGAGGAGCGCTTCGAGCTGGTGCCCTTTGGCTCCACCGAGGACGCCTTCTCCTACGACTCCATCCTGGCCGCCCTCTGGGAGGACGCCTCTGTGAACCTGCAGGCCGTCTACGACGCGGTTCAGGCTGCCGCCGCCGGGAAGCCCACCGAGGTGTGCCACGGCCGCGCCATGGAGAACTACAACGCCTACGAGATCAAGAAGCTCTCCAACCGCGCGGCCACGCGGTTCACGTTCTACCGCCTGTGGTGTCTCGGGATGGGCAACGGAGCGCAAAGCGACGTGTCGGGGGAGCTTGCGGGAAGCTGGCTCCACAAGCTGGGCGTGGCACCCATCCTGGAGCGCCTGGCCGCAGGGGACCCCGGCGCCGTGGCCACGCTCGCGGGCGTCCGGCCGGCGCCGGCGGGCACCGGCGAGGCCGAGAGGGAAAAGAGGCGCAAGGCGCTGGCCGCCGAGGACGCCCGCATCCGCGCCGAGCACCCGCTCCTGTGCGCCATGGGCGACCTGGAGCATGCGCGCTGGTGTGCCTTTTTGCGGGCCAACGGCTGGCAGGGCATGGAGGGCGACTTCGACCGGCTCGAGAGGACCATGGCCTTTGTGGGCCGCACCCCGCGGCCCGACTCGCCCTTCCCCCACGAGTCCATGCGGCTCATGCGCCACTACTACCTCGTGGACGACCCGGCCACCTACCGCGACCGCGGGGCGGACTGCGACGACGACCCGGCCGCCTGCGACCGCATGGTGGTGGCCGAGTGCCTGCACATTCTCAGCCGCGGCTACGTGCCGCCCAGGGTGGGGCTCCCCGCGAAAGGCGCCAAGGCCGCCGCAAAGGGAAGCGGCCCCGAGCAAAAGGCCGCCGCCCCCAAGGCTTAAGGGGACGGCAGGCCTTCGAAGGAGGGCTTGGACGTGCGGGCCTCTGCCTTGACAGGGCCTGTCAGTCGTAGGCGACGTTGCGGATCATGGCCGCCATGGTGCGGGCGCTCACGGAGAGGTCGCTTTCCTGCACGCCGTCGAGCAGCGAGCAGATCATGCGGTTCTCGGCCTCGGCATAGCGCGGCGCCTCTCGCCTGGCCTTGCGGGTGGCCTCCACGCGCAAGGCGCGGTTGTCGATATGGGACGGCTGGAGGGTGACGTATCCGGCACGTTCGAGGCTCGTGACGAGCTTTTTCACGTTCTGGCGCGAGTAACCCATGTACGAGGTGATGTCCGAGAGCGAGATCTCCGGCGACCGCGCCGCCAGGACCACTTTCAAGGCCTCCCACTGGCGGAAGGTGATCTCTGACGCCTCGGTCTCAAAAAGGGCGGGAATGCGCGTGGTGAGAAGCCGTGTGCCCTCGATGATAAGGCGGGCGGCATGCTCCTGCTCCTCCTGCAGCTCTACGCTCTCCCTCTCCATGGCTGCCCCCTTTTCTCCCCTTTGGATATGACCCTCCCCGCACGGGCGCGCGGGTATTGCCCATCGCCTTATACAACGTGTTTAGTCGATATGTTAGCGGGACGGACCTTCCCGCTGCAAGTCATTTCTGAATGTAATCCAAAATATAGGTGAACGGCAATCTGTTGCCCCTTACCGGCATGACGGCCTAAAGCAGGCGGCGCCTTTGGGCGACGGAGCAGGAGAGGCGCGAGAGGGCGGCCGTGAGCTGTGCCAGCTCGAGGGAGGCCTCAGGGGACGCGGCGGCGGACAGGCGGGCCGGCCAGCCGCTTTCCTCCACCAAGGAGCGCACGGCCTCGTCGAGGGGCGCCACGGCCGCGGCGGCGACGGCTTTGCCCAGCACAGAGACGGCAAACGCAAGGCGTTGCGAGGGAGGAGCCACGAGGCCTTGGTCCCCCGCGAGGACGCCGCGGTCGAGCCTGCGATGGGTAAGGCGCCCGGTCTGCGGATCTCGCCCGGTAGCGAGGAGCACGAGGTCGCCGGCGTCCAGCGCAAAGAGCGGGCCCACAAGGAGCGGGAACAGCCCGGACGCGGTGTCTGCCGGCTGCGTGAGAAAGGCAGCGGCAGCAGCTACCTGAAAAGACGGGGAGAAGGCATGGTCGTCCACCGGGGCCCCGTCGGGGGCGAGCCGGCGCGGGCAGCCGAAGGCCGGGCAAAAGGAGCAGGCGCAGGCGTCCACGGGATCGGGGGCAACGTCGCCGCCGAGGAGCCTCCCCACAAGGCGCGAGACCTCGCAGGCCGCCGAACTCAGAACGGACGAAAATGCATCTTGTTGCATAACGTTCACAAAAGGCTGCTGTTCGAGCGAGCCGAGGCCCTCTCGCGTTCCCGCCCCGGCCGGCTCCCAAGGCGCCATGGTCCCCTCGTAGACGGCGGCACCAGGGCGCAGGCGGGCGTCCACGGCATCGACCATGAGGGCGTAGAGGTAGGTCTGGAGATGGCGCGGAGCCACGGTTGCAGGCGCCCCGGCGGCGTACTCCTCGGCAGCTGAGCGGTGCTTGTAGTCCACGATGCGCGCCACGCCGCTGGGCGCCACATCGATGCGGTCGACGGTCCCCACAAAGGAGGCACCGCCCAGCACCCGGGGCGACGTCCTGCCAAAGGCCGCCTCGAACCAACGGGGCTGCAGCCCGTCTTCGTGCTCGGCCTCCCAGCGTACAAAGCCGTCGAGCTCGCGGGCCGCTGCCCCGAGGCGTCCAAGCTCCTCGGGCGTATGGGGCACCACGGACTGCTGGCCTGCGCGGCGATAGGAAAGCAACTGGTTGCTCAAATCGGATTCTATCTCTTCTTTAAGAAGATCCAGGGCGCGGCCCAGCGCCTCTTTGCACACCGCGCTGCCGGCCACCGGGGCCAAGGGGCGCTCGTCTGGATCGATGGCGGCAGACGTGCAGGCCTCCTCGTACAGCCGACGGTGGATGCCCTCCAGGACCCGGTGGACGAAGCTGCCCACCGACGCGCCGTCAAAGGCCGCGTCCACTCCCCCGAGGCCGAGGCGCCGCAGGGTCAGCCACTTGCCGGGGCACTCGCCATAGGACTCTATCTGGGAAGCCGAAAGGCGCGGCAGGCCATGGGCCCGCTCGTCGACGCGGCAGACGAGAAAGGGGCGAAAGGCCCCCACATCCCATGGGCTACAGGTCTCATCAGAAGCCTCAGGGGCATCAATAGGCAACTTGGTGCTTATTTGGGGAGGAGGCAGGGGCACAAGGGGCGGCAGGCGCTCGGCAAGGGCGGCGCGAAGCTCGTCTGTGGCCGGCAGGCCCCGGCTTTTTCGCTCCTCACCGATGGCAAGCAGCGCCTCCTCCACGCAAGAAAGCGCCCAGACCACATCGGGGTCGCAGGCGGCCGGACCCTCCCCCAAAGAGCGGACTGCACGGACGGCGCGCCCCTGCCCCAGGGCGGCAAGCGCTCGGGAGAGGTCCGGCCTCTTGCACGCGCGGGCCGAGGCGGCCAGGGAGTCCAGAATGTCTTGAGGACCCGCCATGCGGTCGCCGCGCCACTTGCGGTCCAGGCACCAGGCCTCTTTTGGGCCGGGGCCCAAAGGTTCCCTCATCCAGAACGAGGTCACGGCCTCAGGCGGCATCCAAGAGCGGTCGGCCCCGGCCGAAAGGCGCAACGCCTCTTCGACGGGCATGGAGAACAGCGCTTCTCGGGAAAGCAGCCAGTCTTTCGCGCAGCAGACAAGGTCCCAGGCCGTGGCGACAAACCCGGCGACAAGCCATGTGACCTCCGTTGCGCGCTGGGAGCCCCCTGCCGGCACAGCCATGGTCAGCGGGCGCCGTCCATACGGTCGAGCACGAGGCGATAGCCGCCCGAGCCGCCGTTGAGGAACTTGGAGACACGGCTCACCGTGGTGGAGGACGCGCCGGTGGCCTTCTGCACGCTGGCGTAGGGGTCGCCCGCGTTGAGGAGGCGCGCCACCTCGAGGCGCTGGGCCAAGTCATCGATCTCGCGCACGGTGCACAAGTCCACCATCAGGGCCTTGGCCTCATCCAGGGTGGAGACCGACACCATCGCGGCGGCAAGGGCGTCCACATCGGGTCTGCTCATTTGCTCTTCGCGCTGTTGGTCCATGGGGTCTCCTGGGAACATACTTCTCTACTTGAACATGTACCTTCCCATGGTAGAGCACGCCGGGAACCAAAGGACAGGAGCACTCATGAGTTTTATCGGCCGCTGGCTCGTCACGTTCATCGCGACCATCGTCACCGTCAACGTCGTTCCGGGCATCTTTGCCGTTGGCGGCCAGTGGGTGGGCCCTCTGGCCTGCGCCTTGGTCCTCTCGCTGGTAAACGCGTCCATCAAGCCGGTCCTGCAGGTGATCGGGTTGCCAATCACCATTGTCACGCTGGGAATCTTCTACCTTGTGATTAACGCCGTGCTGCTCGAGTTCTCCAGCTGGCTGTCGCGGGCGGTGCTCGGCGTGGGCATCTACATCGATGGCTTTGGCGCAGCACTTCTCGGCGCCATCGTCATCTCCATCGTCTCGATGATCCTCTCGTCGGTGATGGGCACCGACTGACCGGCCGCCCGGGCCCTTGGCTTGGGCGAAACTCGCTTCGTGGGCAAGACCCGTCCCACCCCCCTGCCCCCCCTTGTCTCCTGCGCCTGAAAGCCGTTGAGGGCGCCCTCAACGGCTTTCAGGCGCAGGAGACAAGGGGGGGCAGGGGGAGACAAGGTGCAGAGACAAGGTGCCAGGTTGTTTTGTCACGCCCACGCCGCCCTCTGGGCCGCAGTCAGTCTCCGAGTGGTTGGCAATCGCGATTTCCAACATCCAAACGGCCGGTAATCCCGATTTCCAACCGTTGCGGCCGTTGGGAATCGGGATTACCAACGAGTTTTAGGCAAGAAACGGCCTTCGAGCCGCAGGAAATTGCGATTTCCAACGCGCCGCAAAGGCGACCCTGCCACAGAGGCAGGGGAAAGCCGAGAAAAGCGCCGAGGCCCCTTCCCGGCCGTTGCGGGGAAGGGGCCTCGGCGCTTTTGGGGTCAGCAGTCGGGCGAAATCCCGGACTTGCTGCCGACTTGCCACTACTTAGAGCTGCCGCCGTTCTTTTTAGGGGAGGCCTTCTTGGCGGCGGGCTTCTTGGCAGCAGCGGCGGCCGGCTTTGCAGCCACCGCAGGCTTGGCGGCATCTGCCGTCTTGGCTGCCGGCTTTGCAGCGGCGGCAGGCTTCTTGGCAGCAGCCTTGGAGGCGGACTTCTTGGCAGGAGCCTTCTTCTCGGCAGTCGCAGGCTTCTCGGCCTCGGCGGGCTTTGCGGGCGCCTTGGGCATCGCCGGCTTATCCGTCGGCTTGCCCTTCGCCGGAGCCGCCGCAACAGCGGGCTCCCTGGTCATGACCTCCACAAGCAGCTCGTTGAAACGCTTGGGATTGCCCGACCCCTTGGCGCGCTTCATACACTGGCCCACAAGGAAGCCCACGACGCGCTGGTTGCCGTCCTTGAACTGCGCCACCTGGTCGGGGCAGGCGGCCACGACCTCCTCCACGATGGGAAGGAGCGCACCGTCGTCGGTGACCTGGCGCATGCCCTTGGCGTCCACGATGGCGTCGGGCGTCTTGGAGGTGCCGGCCATGAGCTCCACGACCTCGCGGCCCTGTTTGGCCGTGATGGCGTCCTCAGCAAGCAGGGCAGCCAGGGCGGCCACCTGCGCCGGCGCGACGTCAGGTGCCGAGAAGCCCAGCCCCGCGCCGTTGAGATGCCCGGCCACGTCGTTCACCAGCAGGTTTGCAATGCCCTGTGCAAGCTTGGGCTTCTGCCCCACCGCGGCGTCGAAGAACGCAGCGGCGGCGGGGTCGGCCGCAAGCTGGGCGGCGGCGGCGCGCTTGAGGCCGTAATCGACCATATAGCGGTCGCGGCGGGCGTCGGGAAGCTCGGGGAGCTCTGTGCGGCACCCCTCGATGAACTCGTCGGACAGGTCGAACGGGGCCAGGTCGGGGTCGGGGAACAGCCGGTAGTCGTCGGCGGTCTCCTTCACGCGCATGACCACGGTGCGCTTCTTGGAGGGCTCCCAGTGACGGGTCTCCTGGAACACCTCTCCCCCGCTCTCCAGCACCTCGGCCTGACGGCGAATCTCGTACTCAAGGCCGTCGTGCAGGCTCTTGAAGGAGTTGATGTTCTTGAGCTCGGTCTTGGTCCCCAGCTCCGAAGACCCGCGGCGGCGCAGGCTCACGTTGCCGTCGCAGCGCATGGAGCCGCTCTCCATGGAGCAGTCGGAGATGCCCAGCGCCAAAAACGTGCGCCGGAGCTTCTCCATGAAGAGACGGGCCTCCTCAGGGGTGCGCAGGTCGGGCTCGGTCACGAGCTCGATGAGCGGGGTGCCGCAGCGGTTGTAGTCGATGAGCGACTCGGTGGCGCTGGCGATGCGGCCCTCCTCGCCGCCCACGTGCACCATCTTGGCAGCGTCCTCCTCCATATGGATGCGCAGGATGCGCACCGGGGCAACGTAGCCGCCGTCCGCCTTCTCCAGGCCCGAGCGGTCCTCACGCTCCTTGGCGCCGGGGCCGGTCACCTCCAGGTCGAGGTGCCCGTGCATGCAGAACGCCACGGGGCCCTGGGTGGTCTGGAAGTTCTTGGCCATGTCGGGATAGAAGTAGTGCTTGCGGTAGAACATCGAGCGCTTCTCGATGGTGCAGTTCGTAGCCAGGCCTGCCTTGACGATTGCGCGGATGGCCTGCTCGTTGGGCACAGGCAAGGCGCCGGGCATACCCAGGCACACGGGGCACACGTTGGTGTTGGGCTCGTCGTCGTGGCTGGTCTTGCAGCCGCAGAACATCTTGGTCTTAAGCGTGGTGAGCTCGGTGTGGACCTCGAGGCCGATGACGGCCTCCCAGTCTTTGAGCACCTCGTTCAGGGTCTTCATGCCAGAGCGCCTCCCCTTCCAGCGAAGCCGGGCGCCACGGGGCTGGCGCCCACGACCCTCTCAAGGGCCGCAGCGAACGTGAGCAGCGTGCGGTCGCGGAAAGCCGGGGTCTGGAGCTGCACCGACACGGGCATCCCCGAGTCGTGGCCCAGGCCCATGGGCACCGAGATCGAGCCGTTGCCGGCGATGTTGCTCGAGATGGTAAACATGTCGGACAGGTACATCTGGGTGGCGTCGCCCATCTCGCCCGAGTACCACGCCGTGCGGGGCGCCACGGGCATGAGCAGGCAGTCCACGGCCGAGAAGGCCTCGGCGTAGTCGCGGCCGATAAGGGTGCGGGCGGAAAGCGCGCCCACGTAGTAGCGGTCGTAGACGCCCGAGGACAAAAGGTAGGCGCCCAAAAGCTGGCGGCGCTTGGCCTCCGTGCCAAAGCCGTGCGCGCGCGACAGCGAGGTCTGGCGGGCAAGCGTCTGGCAGCCCTGCTCCATGTAGCCGTAGCGCACGCCGTCAAAACGCGCCAGGTTGGAGAAGGCCTCGCAGGGGCCGATGACGTAGTAGGCGTTGATGGCGGCGTCTATGTGGGGCAGCTCCACCTCCACAACGGTGGCCCCGGCGTCCTCCAGGGCGTGGCGCGCGGCCTGACAGGCCTCACGAACCTCGTGGGAGAGGCCTTCTGCCTCCAGAAGCGACGGCACGACGCCCACCTTGCGGCCCTCGATGGGGTCGTCGAGGTGCTCGAGGAAGTCGACGGGGACGTCCTGGCTCGTGGAGTCGAGCGGGTCCTTGCCCGGGCCCACCAGGGCGTTCATGGCGGCCGCCACGTCGGCAACCGAGCGGCCGAAGGGGCCCACCTGGTCGAGGGAGGAGCCAAAGGCCACCACGCCGTAGCGGCTCACGGCACCGTAGGTGGGCTTCATGCCCACGACGCCGCAGAACGACGCCGGCTGGCGGATGGAGCCGCCCGTGTCGGAGCCAAGGGCCACGCAGACCTCGCCGGCGGCCACAGCGGCGGCCGAGCCGCCCGAGGAGCCGCCCGGCACACGGGCCGTGTCCCAGGGGTTGCGGGTCTTTTGGAAATAGCTCGTCTCGGTAGAGGAGCCAAAGGCGAACTCGTCCATGTTGGTCTTGCCGATGGGCAGCGCGCCAGCGTCGATCATGCGCTGGACGCACGTGGCCGTGTAGGGCGAGTCGAAGTCCTCGAGCATGCGGCTCGCGCACGTGGTGTGGGAGCCCTCGAGGTTCATGTTGTCCTTGAAGGCCACGGGCACGCCGGCCAAGGGGCCGAGCTGCTCGCCGGCCGCACGGGCGCGGTCGATGTCATGGGCACGGTCAAGGGCCATGTCGTAGGTGATCTCGAGAAACGCGTCCACGTCGCGGTCGCGCTGGGTCACCGCGTCGAGGGCGGCATGGCAGACCTCGGTGGCCGAGAAGTCGCCCGCCGCCACGCCCGAGGCGATTTGGGCGCAGGAGAGCTGGTCGATGTTGGCCATTACTGGTCTCCCCCCTCTTGCTCGCCCGGCATGATCGAGGGCACGCGGAAGCAGCGGCCCTCGGTGGCTGCGGCGTTGTAGAGCGCGTCCTCGAGCTCCAAGCCGGCCTTGACGTCGTCAGGGCGCATGACGTTGGCCAGGTCGCCGATGGGATGGTAGGTGGGGTCCGCCTCTTGGGCGAACCCGACGACCGGCGCGAGCATTGCCACCGCGTCGTTCATGTAGGCGGTCATGGCCTCAAGCTCGTCGCCTTCCAAGGCGATGCGGGCGTAGTCGGCGATGCCGCGGACGTCTTCTTGGCTCAATGCCATGGCTGCGTCCCCTTCTTCGTCGAAAAGAGCTGCGGGCCGCACTCGGCCCTCTTGCCGTCCACATTCTAGTGCAGGGGTGCCAAGCCGCCGCCGCGCCCGGCCGCGGCGTTACACGTCGTCCATGCAAGGGCGGAAAGCAATGCGCAAAGTTGGCCTCTTCTAGCTGGACATCCACCAATAACCTGCATGTTTTCCATCACTCCCCTCATTGCTCTTATGAACTTATGACGGGATTTGCCAAAGACGCGAGGCGCCCCACGGGTTCAGGGGGCGTCTGCGCCTAAAGTCGATGAAAGAAAACCGCACCCGGGCAGTTCCGGGTCGGGCGCTCACGAAAGGAGCTCCAAGCAATGGCAGAGATTATCGATGTCTACGGCCGTGAGGTTCTCGACTCCCGCGGCAACCCCACCGTCGAGGTCGAGGTGACCCTCGAGGACGGCTCCCAGGGCCGCGCCATCGTTCCTTCCGGCGCCTCCACCGGCCAGTTCGAGGCCGTTGAGCTGCGCGACGGCGACAAGGACCGCTACATGGGCAAGGGCGTCCTCGAGGCCGTGAACCACGTCAACGACGAGTGCGCCGACGTGCTCGTGGGCATGGACGCCTGTGACCAGCGCGGTGTGGACGCCGCCCTTCTGGCCGCCGACGGCACCGACAACAAGGGCAAGCTGGGCGCCAACGCCATCCTCGGCTGCTCCCTGGCCGTGGCCCGCGCCGCCGCCGAGTCGGTGGGCCTGTCCCTGTACAACTACCTGGGCGGCGTGAACGCCCACGTGCTCCCCACCCCGATGATGAACATCCTGAACGGCGGCGTGCACGCCGACAACAACGTGGACTTCCAGGAGTTCATGATCGTCCCCGTGGGCGCCCCCACGTTCTCCGAGTGCCTCCGCTGGTCCACGCAGGTCTACCACACCCTCAAGAACGTCCTCAAGGACTCCGGCCACAGCACCGGCGTGGGCGACGAGGGCGGCTTTGCCCCCGACCTCAAGAACAACAAGGAGCCCCTGCAGTTCATCGTCGAGGCCATCACCAAGGCCGGCTTCACCCCCGGCGAGGACTTCATGATCGCCATGGACCCCGCCACCTCCGAGCTCTATGACGCCGAGACCAAGACCTACAACCTCAAGGGCGAGGGCCGCACCCTCACGTCTGACGAGATGGTGGATTACTGGGCTGAGCTCGTGGAGGAGTTCCCCATCGTCTCCATCGAGGACGGCCTTGACGAGGAGGACTGGGACGGCTGGAAGAAGCTCACCGAGCGCATCGGCGACAAGGTGCAGCTCGTGGGCGACGACCTGTTCGTGACCAACGTCAAGCGCCTCCAGAAGGGCATCGACAACGGCGCCGCCAACGCCCTGCTCGTGAAGGTGAACCAGATCGGCTCCCTCACCGAGGCCATGGACGCCATCGAGCTGGCCCAGCGCAACAAGTACGCCTGCATCGTGTCGCACCGCTCCGGCGAGACCGAGGACACCACCATCGCCGACCTCGTGGTTGCCACCAACGCCGGCCAGATCAAGACCGGCGCCCCCGCCCGCACCGACCGCGTGGCCAAGTACAACCAGCTCCTCCGCATCGAGGACGAGCTCGGTGACTCCGCCGTCTACGCCGGCCGCAACGGGTTCAACGTCCTGCGCTAGCAAGGGCTTAGCGACTGGAAGTCCGGCTGTCCGCATCAACGGACGCAATTCGAAGCGCCCCCTGCATCCTTTGACGCAGGGGGCGCTTCTCAGATACGTCCCAACGATGCGGACAGCCGGACATGCGCTGGAACCTTGCTGCTTTACCTGCTAATGAGATTCCTCAGGAGTTGGGGCGCTTGGCGGGATGCGAGAGTTTGGTACTTTCGATCAGATATCGCACGAAAAACTGCCAAACATCGTGATGTTTGGCAGTTTTTATCAGTTTTGACACCAAAAAGTACCGAACTCTCGCGGGGAAGCCCGCTGGCCGTGCCCCTACTCGGCCTCGCGGCAAGACTCGTGCCCGGGGCCATGGCCGTGGCCGCCGCAGCACCCACGGCCCTTCTCGCCCATCGCAGCGATCACCTTGTCGAGAAGGACGCCCAGCTGCTCGCGCTCCTCGTCGGTGAGGCAGTCGAACATCACCGAAGGGTCGCGCTCGGCAATGGCCTGGGCGAGCTCGCGGCCCTTCTCGGTGATGCGCACCTCCACCTGTCGGCCATCGGACGTCGACTGGCTGCGCCCCACGAGGCCGCGGCCCTCGAGGCGGCCAAGGGTCTCGTTGAGGGACGAGGGCCGCACGTCCAAGACCTCCACGAGCTCGCGGGTGGTAACGCCGTCGTTCTCGGCAAGCACGGCGAGAAGACGCCCCTGACCGCGCATGGGGCTCATGGGACCGCAGGGGCCCTCTCCATGATGGCCATGGCCGTGGGGACCGTGATGCTGGCAACCGTCCTCGTGACCCTCGGGGCCATGGGGGCCGCGGCGGTGGCAGCACTGACCCTCAGGGCCGTGACCGCCGTGCGGGCCATGGCCGTGACCGTGGCGGCCATGGGGGCCGCGCCCATCGGCCATGCGAGAGACCTGGGCAAAACGATGCATGATCTCCTTGTTGTCGTACATGGGACCTCCCATCTCGGTGCCGTCATCTTTAACAGGCACCTGTCAATCTGTCACGACAACTGTAACAGGTACCGGTCAAGCCCATTGGCTGGTTTGACCGGTACCTGTTGTTCTCCACGGGGCCGCCACAAGCGGAAGCCTCACTGCCCGGGCGCCACGTGCCTCGTCACGCAGACAAAGGCCAGGCCTGCCACGGTGGCCACGACGCCGGCCACCACCAGGACCGGCTGCACGCCAAAAACCTGGGCCAAAAAGGGAGCCGCAAGCAGGGGCAGCACACCGGAGCTGCGCTGGCCCATCTGCAGCACGCCCATGACACGGCCCACAGCCCCTTCCGGGGCGTCCCTTTGCACCACCAGGTTGAGCAGCGGCTCAAAGAGGCCCCAACCCACGCCGAGAACGGCCCTGCCCGCACTCACCGAAGGGCCTTGCGCACTGAAGCCTTTTTGCGGCCGTTATCATCGCCACCCGGACTACCCGAAGGCTGCCCTAGGCGGCCTCACTCCTCTGCCGCGTCGGTCAGCCGCCCCAGGGCCTTGCCCATGAGGCCGGCCAGCACCTGCTGGAACAGCGTGCCCATCATGACGGCAAAGACCGCCGGGCCCGGAAAGAACTGCGCGGCGATGACGGCCCCGGCGCTGATGTTTCTGATGCCGCAGCAAAAGCACGCCGTGACGGTGTCGGGCGCGTCTCGGCGTAGAGCGCGAGCCAGCAGGTAGCCCAGGGCAAAGCCTCCAGTGGCAAACGCCAGGACAAAACCGGCCACGCAGAACGTCTCGGCCGTGACCGTGGCCAGATAGGGCGCCATGCCGGTGGAGTTGGCAGTGATGATGACTACAAGCAGCACCCGAGCGGCGGGTCCCAGCGCAGGGGAGAGCACGCGCTCGCCCCTGCCGCAGGTGGCATCGTTTACCACCATGCCGAGCAGGGCCGGAACGGCGATCATCGTGAGCATGCGGCCCATCATGGCGGCCACGTCCAGCTCTACCGTGGTGCCGAGCAGCGCCTTGAGCGACAGCGGGATGGTGAAGGGGGCCGCCACGGTGGTAAGCAGGATAAGCGCCAGAGCAAGGCTGCGGTTGCCGCCGTACATGCCCACCCACATGTAGCTCACCACACCCACGGGCACGCAGTACTCCAGGACGATGCCGCAGACCACCTGGGGGTCGTCGGCAAAGAACAGGCGCGCGAGCAGGCAGGCCACGCAAGGCATGAGCACGAGAGAGACCGCCGGCACCAAAAGGAGCAGCAGGGGGCGGCGGAAGACCTCGGCCACCTCGCGGAAGCGGTTGTTGAGGGCGCCTTGGAACGTCATCACGGCAAAGAGCGCGGGCACCAGGGCCTCAACGGGAGAGATCCAGTGGGCGAACGTCACGCCCACAACCACGCAGACAGGGGCGATGAAGGCCATGTGGCCGCCGATAAACCTGCCTGTTGCTACGTACCAACCCACGGGCTCCCCTGTCGCCGACGTCCCTTTGTCACCGGCCCTTATACCTCTTTAGGGGAGCCGAAAACAGACGGCGCAGGTCAGCCGCGCTACGGTGGCATGGGTAGGGAGGGAAGGCGGTGGCAAGAGGGTGACGGCAGCGGGCGACCACGGTGGCATTGTCAGCCTTGCAGACGTACCGAATTAGCTCTGCGATCTTACCCTCGGGGCCTGGGCGCTCTGGTGCATCCACGCCAACGTCCTCCTCCCCTATCAAAGCGTGTTCTACTCGGTGCCCCCCAGTCATCTGGGTTGCCCTTGACGCGGCGGCCGCCATTCTTGTGATTACAGCCACCCACACCGCCTTGAAGTGGACGGCCGCCCATGCGACAAAGCCTTCCCGTTAAATCCTTCAGGCTCCCTGCCGCAGCGACTTAGCGCGGGGAATGACCAGCCAGAACGCGACGCCCACGCAGGCGCAGAACGTGGCCGCCCCAAAGAGCACCGCCTGGGGCCCAAAGGCCTCGGCCAAAGGCGGGGCCACAAAAAGCGGCAGCACGCCGGCCGACTGAAAGCCTATGCGCATGACGCTGCTCACGCGCCCCACCACGGGCAGCGGCGTGCGCTCCTGCACCAGCAGGTTCTGGGTGGGCACGAGCATGCCCCAACCCACGCCTATGATCAGCTGGCCCAAGGCGGCCACGGCCGTGCGGTCGGTCCCCACGTAGACCATGGTGCCCACGCCCATCACAAGGGTCATGGCGGCACACCCGCGCAGGCCCATCATGGGCTTGGGAAGCCGCATCATCACAAGGGAGCCTGCGACGCAGCCCACGCCGCACGCGGCGGTGAGCCAGCCCATCCAGTCCACGCCCACCTGCAAGACGTCGCGGTAGAACAGCGACTCCAGGCAGTCGAAGGCGCCAAAGACAAAGAAGCCGAGAAAGCCCATGGCAAGCAGCAGGCGCAGGGCCGGACTGCCAAAAGTGACCCGAAAACCCTCCACTTGATAGGAGAGCCAGGCCCTGGCCCCTGGTGCCGGGCCGTCGGCGCTCTCATCGGCCACGGCCTCGGCGGGCGCGGCCCCTCTCAGCGGCCACACCAGCGCCGCCGAGACCGCCGAGCACACCACGCCCACCACAAACACCGAGCGCACCGGCCACACAAGCGTCATGGCGCCGCCCAACAGCGGCCCCAGCACCACGGCCACGTTGGAGGCGGTCTCCATGAGGCCGTTGGCCCGCCGCAGCTCCGAGCGCCCCACCAGATGCGGCGGGAAGGCCACAAAGCCCGTGGTCTGCACGCCCATGGCCAAGGTCCACAGGGCTGTGAAGACGCCCAGGCCGGCCATGTCGACCGGCGTGATCGCCACAAACAGGAAGAGGGCGGTGAGCAGGGCGTCTGCCAAAAGGATGGTGCGCCGCGGCCCGATGCGGTCGCACAGAGGGCCCGACACCACCATGCCCAACGCGCCAAAGAGGTTGTTGACGAGCATCATGAGGGCAAGGCCCCAGGCATCGGCGCCCAGCGAGAATGCGGCGGTGCCCAGTACCCCCACAAAGTAGCAGCATTCCACGGCCATGCGGCTGGCGAGGCGGGCCAAGGTGAGCAGGCGCAGCGTTGCGCCCATGGGACGAAGCGTCATATAAGAGGACCTCCCGAGAAGAAGCGGACGCGGCCAGAAAGAGACGCCGCGGCGTCACTCCATCGCAAGCACGCGCTCCATCCCAGCCATGGGCTCCTCCGTTGTCGCGGGTCCGATATACCAGCGCTCCCAACCATATCAAGGGACTCCCCTGCCCACAACCCCGCCACCGTGGCGCGGCATTCTCGCAAATTGGGGGATACCACCCCACCACGGTGGCGCTGCAGGGCGGCTGGCGCGGCGGAGCGCGGGAGTCAGCCTAGCGACAGGATGGAGGTGGTCGGGTGGTAAAAGACGGGGCTTATAATCCCACTCCTAAAGGGGTATTTTGGTCAGGTACCAAACACCCGCAAGGCAAGGACCAAGCATGGCTACCCCCCTTCTGAGCGTCAGGGACCTCTCGGCATCCGCCGACGACAAGCCCATCCTTCACGGCGTGAACCTCGACGTCGAGCCCGGCACGTGCCACGTACTCATGGGCCCCAACGGCGCCGGAAAATCCACCCTCGGCCACGTGATCATGGGCGACCCTGCCTACACCGTGACCGGCGGCTCCATCGACTTTGACGGCGAGAACGTCACCGACCTCTCAACGGACAAGCGCTCCCTCGCCGGCATCTTCCTTTCGTTCCAGGCGCCCGTGGAGATCCCCGGCGTGCCCCTGTACAGCTTCTTGCGCACCATCTGCCAGAAGCGCCCCGAGCTCAAGATGACCGCGCGCCAGTTCCGCCGCCGCGTCACCGAGCTCGCCGAGCAGCTCGACATGGACACCGCCTACCTCACCCGCGAGCTGGGCGTGGGCTTCTCCGGCGGCGAGAAGAAGAAGGTCGAGATGCTCCAGCTCCTGCTGCTGCAGCCGCGTCTGGCCATCCTCGACGAGACCGACTCCGGCCTCGACGTGGACGCCCTGGGCGTGGTGTCCCGCGGCATCCAGGCCTATCGCGAGAGCTGCGACGGCTCTCTCATCGTCATCACCCACAACACCCGCATCCTCGAGCGCCTCGACGTGGACGAGACCCACGTCATGGTGGACGGCTCCATCGTGGCCACCGGCGACGCCGCCCTCATCGAGCACATCGACGCCAACGGCTTCGAGGAGTACGAGGCCGCCGTGGCAAAGGAGGCCTAGCCCATGGCCGAGACCCAAGAGCGCGTGCGCACCGAGGTGGCAGACGTCGACCGCAGCCTCTACGACTTCGTGAAGAGCGAAGAGGGTTACGAGCGCTTTGACGACGGCCTGTCGCCCCAGATCGTGGAGGACATCAGCCGCCGCAAGGACGAGCCCCAATGGATGCTCGACCTGCGCCTGCGCTCCCTCCAGATCTATGAGCGGACGTCCATGCCCGCAAACTGGGGCCCCTCCATCAAGGGCCTGGACATGGCCAACATCTCCACCTACGTCACGGCCGGCTCCAAACAGGCCGACTCCTGGGACGAGGTGCCCGCAGACATCAAGGACACCTTCGAGCGCCTGGGCATCCCCGAAGCCGAGCGCACGAGCCTGGCCGGCGTGGGTGCCCAGTACGACTCCGAGCTCGTGTACCACAACATGCGCGAGGAGGTGGCCGAGCAGGGCGTGATTTACTCGGGCATCGAGGAGGCGCTGCACGGCCCCTTCGAGCAGATGATCCGCGAGCACTTCATGAAGCTCGTACCCCCCACCGACCACAAGTTCGCCGCGCTTCACGGCGCCGTGTGGAGCGGCGGTTCGTTCGTCTACGTGCCCGCCGGGGTGTCGCTCGACTTCCCGCTCCAGAGCTACTTCCGACTCAACGCCGCCGGGGCCGGCCAGTTCGAGCACACGCTCATCATCGTGGAGCCCGGCGCCGATTTGCACTTCATCGAGGGCTGCTCCGCGCCCAAGTACAACGTGGCCAACCTCCACGCCGGATGCGTGGAGCTCTTTGTGGGCGAGGGCGCGCACCTGCGCTACTCCACCATCGAGAACTGGTCCAAGAACATGTACAACCTCAACACCAAGCGCTGCCGTGTGGAGAAGGGCGGCTCCATCGAGTGGGTCTCCGGTTCCTTTGGCAGCCACGTGAGCTACCTCTACCCCTCCAGCCTGCTTATGGGCGCTGGCGCCACCTGCGACTTCACCGGCATCACGTTTGCCGGCGCCGGCCAGGACCTCGACACCGGCTGCAAGGTGCACATGGCCGCGCCTGACTGTCGCGCCACGGTGTCCACCAAGTCCATCTCCAAGGGCGGCGGCGTCTCGACGTTCCGCAGCTCCGTGGTGGTGACCCCCCGGGCCGAGAACGCCCGCTGCACGGTGTCGTGTCAGTCGCTCATGCTCGACGACCAGTCGGTGTCCGACACCATCCCGGCCATGGACGTGCGCTGCTCGTCCGCCCAGGTGGGCCACGAGGCCACCATCGGCCGCATCTCCGACGACACGGTGCTCTACCTCATGAGCCGCGGCATCGGCGAGGAGGAGGCGCGCGGCATGGTGGTCAACGGCTTTGCCGAGCCCGTCTCCAAGGAGCTGCCGCTGGAGTATGCCGTGGAGATGAACAACCTCATCAAACTCGAGATGGAAGGGGCGATCGGCTGATGGCGGAAGAGATGACCGCAGCCCGCACCGCGACCCTGTCCCATGTGGACCCCGCACCGGCCCAGACCTGGAACTGGCTCGCCATCAACGAGACCTCCCTCGAGGTCCCTCTGACCGAGGCCACCGAGCGGCTCCTGGCCGACGGAGCCACCATGGGCGAGCTCATCGACACCGAGGTGCCCGACACGGCCCGCGGGCTCGTCATGGGCGCGGGCACCCAGGCCACGGGATGGATCGACGCCCAGGCCGCCTCGCGCACCCAGGTCTCG
Organism: Atopobiaceae bacterium 24-176; assembly: GCA_041225335.1. Classification (GTDB taxonomy): domain Bacteria; phylum Actinomycetota; class Coriobacteriia; order Coriobacteriales; family Atopobiaceae; genus Granulimonas. Next base: position 453,021 of record JBCLSF010000002.1, read on the forward strand.
GTGCCTGCCGGCACCGACGGCGGCGAGATAGTGGTCCCGTGCCTTGTCGGCGAGAACGGCCTGGCCCAGACCACCGTGACGCTGGGGGCCGACGCCCGCGCCCAGGTGCGCGTGCTCGCCCTTGGCAACGAGACCGGCGACGGCATCACGGGCAGCGCCCTGCGCCTCGTGCTCGAGCCGGGCGCCTGCTGCTCCGTGGCCTTGCTCGTGGCCCAAGGGGCCGGCCAGCGCCACGTCGACAGCCTGGGCGCCGTGCTGGGAGACGACGCGGAGCTCACGATCGACCAGTACGTGCTGGGCAGCGAGAGCTCGGCTGTCGGCGTGGCCGCAGACCTTGCTGGCGACGGCGCCTCTGTGGAGGCGGCGCTGCACTATATCGGGCGTGCCGGCCAGACCGTGGACGCGTCCTACGAGGTGAGCTGCCGCGGCCGCAAGACCTGTGCCGACATCGCCTGCACCGGCGTGCTCACCGGCGACGCGAAAAAGACGCTGCGCGCCACCATCGACCTGGTGCGCGGCTGCAAGGGAGCCGAGGGCTCGGAGAGCGAGACCGTGGTGCTCGCCGGGGATGCCGTGGTCAACAAGACCCTGCCGGTGATCCTGTGCTCGGAGGACGACGTCGTGGGCAACCACGGAGCCACCATCGGTTCGCTCTCCCCCGAGCAGCTCTTCTACCTGGGATGCCGCGGCATCACAGAGACGGACGCCGCCGACCTCATGGTCTCGGCACTGGTGGACGACGCCGCCGCGACCCTCGGCGGCGAGGCTGCCGAAGCCGTGTGCGCCTGGGCGTCGTGGAGCCTGGGGCCCGAGGCCGCCGAGAACGCCCGCGACGCGGCGGGGCTTGCCGCCGGCGAGAAGGAGTGACCACCATGACCCAAGAACGCAGCACGACCGCCGCAGGCACCAAGGGCTATCCTTCGGCCTGCGACGCAGCCAGCGCGCCGACGCCAAACCTGGAAGGCGCCGCCCCTCTCACCGTGGCGCCCGCACTCGACCCGGCCGCGGCGGCCGACATCTCCAAGAATCCCTACAAGGAGGACTTCCCGCTGTTCTCCCTCCACCCGGGGCTCTTCTTCCTCGACTCGGCGGCCACGGCCCAGCGGCCCGCCGCCGTCATCGACGCCCAGGAGTGCTTCTACCGCCAGATGAACGCCAGCCCGCTTCGAGGCCTCTACGAGCTCTCCGTCGAGGCCACCCAGCTTATCGACGAGGCCCGCGTGAAAGCGGCCCGCCTCATCGGCGCCCCCGACCCCCGAGAGATAGTCTTCACCCGCAACGCGAGCGAGTCGCTCAACATCGCCGCCTCGTGCCTCGGGCGCCTGCTTCTGCGCCCCGGCGACCAGGTGGCCATCTCGGTGATGGAGCACCACTCCAACCTCATCCCCTGGCAGCAGGTCTGCGCCCAGACCGGCGCCGAGCTCGTCTACCTCTACCCCGATGACGAGGGGCACCTCTCCGACGCCGAGATCGAGGCCAAGATCGGTCCTGCGACCCGCATCGTCTCGGTGGCCCACGTGTCCAACGTCCTGGGCGTGGAGCTGCCCGTGCGCAAGATCTGCGATCGCGCCCACGCCATGGGCGCCAAGGTGGTGGTGGACGCCGCCCAGTCGGTGCCGCACATGAAGGTGAACGTGGAGGAGCTGGGCTGCGACATGCTGGCCTTCTCGGCCCACAAGGTCTTTGGGCCCATGGGCATCGGCGTGCTCTGGGGCAAGCTCGACCTCCTCGAGGCCATGCCGCCCTTCCTCACCGGCGGCGAGATGATTGACTCCGTCACCGAGACTGAGGCCGTCTGGGCCCCCGTTCCCGAGAAGTTCGAGGCCGGCACCCAGGACGCGGCCGGCATCGGCGCCCTCGGGCGCGCCGTGGACTACGTGGAAGCCGTGGGTTACCCGGCCATCGCCGCCCGCGAGGAGGCGCTTGTGGACTACCTCTGCCAGCGCCTGGGGGAGCTGGACTACGTGACCGTCTACGGACCCGTCGACCCGAGCGAGCGCCACGGCGTGGTGGCCTTCAACGTTGAGGGCGTGCACCCCCACGACGTCTCCAGCCTGCTCGACAGCAAGAACGTGTGCATCCGCGCCGGGCACCACTGCGCCCAGCCGCTGCTTCTGCGCCTGGGTGTGGAGAACACCAATCGCGCCTCCGTGGCGTTCTACAACGACAAGTCAGACATCGACGCCCTCATCGACGGGCTCGAGTTCGTATGGGGGGTTTTCAATGGGAGCCGCTGACCTGTACACGCCGGCACTGCTCGAGCACGTCTCGCACCCGGACTACAACTACGCCCTGGAGGGCGCCACTTGCACCCACGAGGGAATCAACCCCAGTTGCGGCGACGATCTCGTCCTGCACGTGCGCCTGGGCGACGACGGCACCATCTCCGAGGCCAGCTGGACCGGCACCGGCTGCGCCGTGAGCCAAGGCTCGGCGGATATGATGAGCGACCTCGTGCAGGGACGCACCCCGCAGGAGGCCCGCCATCTCTGCTCGCTCTTTGGCCGCATGGTGCGTGGCGAGGACCTCTCGGAAGCAGAGCTCGACGAGCTCGACGAGGCCACGTGCCTGGAGACCATCTCCCACATGCCGGCGCGCGTGAAGTGCGCCGAGCTGGCATGGCGCACCCTCGACGAGATGCTGGCAGGCACCGCGGACGGCCCTTCCACCACCGAGGAAGCCTGATATGGCCGTCATCTCCACTAAGGGACGCTACGCCCTACGGGTGATGGTCGATTTGGCCTGCCACGACGGTTGGGTCTCCCTGGGCGACATCGCCGACCGTCAGGACATCTCGCGCAAGTACCTGGAGCAGGTCATGGCGCTGCTCACCAAGGCCGGCTTTGTGGACAGCCAGCGCGGCAAGGGGGGCGGCTACCGCCTTTTGCGCGCGCCTGAGGACTACACCGTGGGCTCCGTGCTCCGCGTGGCTGAGAATGGCCCTTTGGCGCCCGTGGCCTGCCTCGACTGCAGCCACGGTGTGCTCTGCGAGCGGGCGAGCTTCTGCCCCACCCTGCCGCTCTGGCAGGAGCTCGGGCAGGTGATGTCGGCCTTCCTCGACTCAAAGACCTTGGCCGACCTGCTCGGAAACGACGTCGACCGGGCCCTTGAGGGCCTAGAAGGACCCTGCGAGGGGCGCTAGGGCTTGGATCTGGGTTTGGGGTTTGGGCTTTGGGCTTTGGCTTTGGTCATTGGGGCCCAGGTTCTTGGGCTTGCATTTTGAACTTGCACATGAAAGGGCGCCGCGAACTGTCGCGGCGCCCTTTTTTCGCCCTCTCTCCGCCGCGCCTCGGCGTCTCCTCCGGTTCGCCCCCCCTTCCGGCTCGCCCCCCTCCGGCTCGCCCTCCCCCTCCGCCTGAAAGCGAATGAGGGCGCCCTTAGTTGTTTTCAGGCGGGCTTGTGGGGCGGACATGTAGGGCAGCTTGCGGGCGGCCGACGACTTCGACTGGGCGAGGTTAGCCTGTCTCCAGCATCCTTAAACGTGTTTAAACATATTGATATTTTACCATTTAACGGGGTTGTCCGCCTAGCTCCCACAGCGCTACACTTTGCACATCTTTAATTTAAAAAGCGCAAATGGTTGCGCCTATTCTCTGTTGCCAGTATAGCACAGGGCTAATTATCCGTGCTCTTTTGGCATAAGAGGGAGAGGATTACGCGCGTTATGAGAAAAACGGCTGTTGTTTACATCGTTTTTGGGGCGCTTGCCCTATCCTTGGCGCTCCTGGGCACTGTTACCAAGGCTTATGCCCAAGACGAGACGTCCGGGTCGCGTCCCGTAGATGTGCGCGTGGACCGCCTCTGGATCCAGAACCTGAGCCACCAAGATACAAACAGAATCTACTACACCGATCGTTTCTACCTCGCCATGACCTGGGACGCCACTGCCAACGGCGGCACCCTGCGGACCGGAGACCACTTTGACATGACCATTCCCGATCAGATGGTCTTTCCCTCTGACACGTCGGCCAGAGATTTCGACCTCTACGGCGAGGATGGGCGCACCGTAGTGGCTCGGGCCCACGTGGACCCCGGAACGCCAAGCGGAGGCACCGTAAGGGTCACCTTCGCCGACTGGGTCGAGGGGCGCAGAAACGTTCGCGGGACCCTCTTTCTCGCGTCGAGGCTCGACACCACCAAGATCACCAACGACCAGCCCAACGTGCTGCGCGCCACCATCAATGGCCAGGTATTCCCCATCACCGTAGACGTGGCGGGACCCCGGGACATCCACAACGAGGTGCTTGCCAAATGGGGCTCGCCCGATCCGCAGGCCCAACCCGCCCGACGCGCCGGCTATTTGCCCCAAGCGAGTTGGACCGTCCGCATCAACCATGAAAAGCAGGATCTTTCCGGCGTCCGGCTCACCGATTCCCTCGGGGAGGGAACGGGCAGCGAGACCTACCTGCCGGACAGCTTCGTCCTTCGCCAGGTGGAGATGAACGCCAGGGGCCATGTCACAAGGGTGGTGAGCACGGATGATCTCACCGGCAAGCTTGAGTTCTCCCCCGACCGCAGGTCGTTCTCACTCGCTTTGGGCGACTTGGCGGGACGCTCGTATCAGCTGACCTATAAGACCTCCTACTCGCCGGGCACGACCCTGCGCAACAATGCGCAGCTCTTCTCCCAAGAGCGCTCGGAGAGCAGAAGCTCCACGATACAGACGGCAGACTCCGGTGGCCGGGGCCAGGGCGACCTTGGAGGAAGGATCAAGATCTCCAAAGTGGCTTCCGACAACCGCGCCCTAGGGCTTGCAGGCGCGACGTTTGAGGTCACAAGGCCCGACGGATCCTCCTTCGAGCTTTCCACCGGCAGCGACGGCACAATACTCTCCGGCATTTTGGAGCCCGGCACGTACCGGGTGAGGGAAACCGCAGCACCCAGTGGATATCAAGGTAGCAACGAGACCTTCGAGCTGCAGGTAGAAGGCGACGGCCGCGTGGCCGAGCTAACCGTTGCCAACGACCCTGAGTCTGCGGATGTGCCCGTGACGAAGGTGTGGCAAGGGCCTGCGGCGGGCCCCGTGACCGTGCGCCTGCTGGCCGACGGACAAGACACGGGCCAAACGCTCGTGCTCAGCGAGGAGACCGGGTGGAAGGGCAGCTTCACCGGCCTGCGAAAGCAAGGAGCCGACGGTCGCGCGATTGCCTACTCCATCTCGGAGGACCCCGTGGACGGTTATGAGACCGACGTGTCTGGCAATGCCGACGAAGGCTTCACCGTGACCAACACCGCACGAGACGTGCCTCCCCCCGACGACCCTCAGGGCCCCAACGACCCGACGCCGCAGGACCCGAAGGGGTCCACACCGGATGGGCGGGGTCGGGTCCAAGGGGCCGGCCATGGCGTGACCTCGGGAAAGACGGCCCCGTCATTGGTGCCGGTGCTGGGAGACGGAAGCCCGAGCATCACGGGAGGCCTGGTCTTGTCGGCATTGGCCGTGGCCGGAGCGGCAGTCCTTGCATGGGCGCGGAGCCGATAGCCTTACGCATTGCGCACCTCCCCTGCGCGACCCTCCCCTGCGCCCGCCTCTCGTCGCCTGAAAGCCGTTGAGGGCGCCCTCAACGGCTTTCAGGCGCAGGAGGGGGTGCAGGAGGGGGTGCAGGAGGGGATGCGCAGGGGGGGGCGCAGGGGCGCGGCCGGGCGGCGCCGACGAGAGGCGCTTGAAACCGCGATCTCGGGCGGGCGGTGACGACGAGAGGCGCCTGAAACCGCGGTCTCGGGCGGGTCGGGGGCGGCTCCGACGCCGAGAACGGCCGGAAATCGCGG
>JBCLSF010000003.1:0-74177 GCA_041225335.1 Atopobiaceae bacterium 24-176
CCCCCAAAGGCCGCGGTATCCGGTTCTCAAGGTCCTCCGCGCCGCCGGGCCCTCTCCGGGCGCCGCGGCGCGAGAAAGAACAATACAGGCCCAAGAGACCCGCGCCTTCGAGAATCTCGAAATAGGCTTTCCCTACATTTTTCCTTCACGATTGGGAGGAAGAGGGAGTCTTGCTCGCGCTTGCGGCAAAATGCGTGCGCGATGCCTACTATGGTCCCTATACAGCGGTTTTGTATGACCAAGACGGCCAACGGCAAGATTATGTCGGCAAGCGAGGTCCATAGATTTACGCAAAAGGGGCTCCCTCACGGGGAGCCCCTTTTCGCTAACGGCGGGCCAAGAAAACCCTAGTCCTGGGCAAGCTGCACGGGCTCATCGATGCCCTTGCAGTCATCGAAGGTGATGGAGCGCAGGCTCGGATCGTCGTAGGTGCTGTAGGAGTAGGTCTTGGTTGCGGCAGAGTAACCGCCGGTGTAGTTGGTGTACTCAAAGTTGCCGTTCTCCTGGCGGCAGTAGCCCTTCACCATGGACACGGCGCCAAGGGTCCGGAACAGGCGGGCGAGGTTGGCCTTATCGCCCTTCTCGTCGGGATAGTTGGCGTTGAGGATGGCGGCGCGCACAAAGCGGGAGATGGCGGAAGGGTCGCCGGGCAGGCCCATCATGGAGGGGCCAACGCCCAGCGCGCTCACCTTTACGTCGCACATCGTGACGTCCGGCGTCCAAGCCGTGTCCAGGTGCACGTAGTTGCGCATGTTCTCGCAGTGGAACTTGAACTCGGGCTGGTTGGTGAGGACGTCGAAGCCGTCATGGCTCACCGTGAGGCCGTCGGCGGCCTGCTCGACGACGATAGAACGGTTCTTGTCGGCAACGAACCAGTGCATGGGCATGGGGGTCAGCTCGGCAGAGAAGCTGTCGTTGGTGATCACCATGTCCTCCATGGCCTCCTCGACCTCGTCGACAGTGGTGAACTGGCTGCACACCCACAGCGGGATCTCAAAGCTCGCGACGTTGGTCTTGCCCTCCATGGGGTCGACGTAGACGCCGAAGCCGCCGGCATAGGAGAGGCCGGCGCAGTACAGGCCCTCCTCGTTGGCGCAGTCAAAGAAGAGGGGCATGTTCTGTTGGACGATGCCTATGCCGATGAGGCCCGAGCGGGTCTTGATGGACCCCAGGTGGCGGGACTGCCACTCCCAGTTGGCCGGCACTGCCACAGGGCCCTGGCCAAAGCCGCAGCCCCAGTCGTAGTTTCTTCCGCAGTAAAGATTGCCCTCGGGGTCACAGAATCGAACTGCTGTGCACATGGACATCCACCTTTCTCGGGCAGGGCCCGAAAATAGCAGGGATTATAGTCTCCATGCGTTTTACCCCCATAAATATGAGGGAGCCTACCAGCAATAATTTCTCCCAAACTGGTCCACAAGCTCTTGCACCTCGTCATCGGAGCACTCGATGCCGAGGCCGCGAATCTTCTCGGGCAGCTCCCCCTCCGACGCCAGAAGCAGAGAGTCGAGGCGGCGCTGGTTGGTACGGGCGCATTTGAGGGCGGCAAACAGGCTCTTTACGAGCGTCTCGGCACTGACCTCCTCCTCGGCATCCATCTGCTCGAGGGCAAGCTGGGCCTCATAGGCGACGTCGGAGGAGTCAACGGAGAAATCCCTGGCCTTCATCGAAGAGCCTCCTTCTTTGGCGAGGTGGCAGGGGCTTGCGCAAAAACGACGGCTGCGCTGGAGGGGCTATCCCCTCTTTCTTGACCTAATAAAGGGACAGAGGCGCCCACCCCCAACTCGCCCCATACCTTGACGAAGCTCGCAAAGAAGCTGGGGCTCCCTTGAAAAAGGGCCGTTCTTGGCTCTGCTATGCTTCGGCCTCAACACTTGCTAACTTTCGGTTAGTAGATGCTTTATGCGGCCTCGCCCATCTTCAGACCTATGGAAGATACTGCTTACAGCACGTTCCTCAAGAACGTGGGGCGAAAGATCGGCGAGGTGCGCCGGTCGCGTGGGCTCTCGCAGGAGCGGGCCGCACACCTCTTGGACATGGACCGTGTGTCCATAGGCTACATAGAGCAGGGCCGTCGCTCGCCCAAGCTCCTCACCCTCTATCGCCTGGCAGCGCTCTACGACGTACGGGTGACCGAGTTCTTTGCGTTTGAGGAGACGCCCGACGAAGCGTTTGGGCGTCTCTTTGGCGAGGGCGGCGACGTCTGAGGCCCGCAAGAAGGCATGCAGCAAAAACGGGGGCCGTGCCATTTCAGGCACGGCCCCGTCTCGTTGAAACGCTAGGACAGGCTTACTCGTGATCGTGGCAGCAGCAGCCGTCTCCATGGCCGTGCCCGTGCCCGTGGCCCTCGCCGTGGCAGCAGCCGTCGCCATGACCGTGATCGTGGCCGCAGCCACAGTCGTCCTCCTCGTCGTCGAACATGTCGGCGGCCAGGTACATGTGCTCGACGGAGCCCACATACATGGTGTGGAGGTCGTTCTCGGGATAGGCCTCGTCAAAGACCGCGGGCACCGCGAAGCAGCCCTTCTCGAGCTGCTGTGCATAGAGCTTGTGGCACACGATGACGAGCTGGGCCTCCTCGAAGGCCATGCTGCCGTCCACCTGGATCGGGGTCAGGCCGCTGGCGAGCACCTTGTCGGAGTCGCGGCCGCTCGTGCTGCCGCACACCTCGAGGGCGTGACGCTGCTCCTCGCCAAAGAAGCTCAGCGTGAAATCGTCGCACTGGTCGACGAACTCCTTGGTGTAGCGCTGCGGGCGGATGTAGCAGGTGGCCACGGGACGCCCCCAAAGGACGCCGAGCTGCCCCCACGAGGCGGTCATGGTGTTAAAGGCGGAGTCGTTGCCCGCCGTAACCAGCATCCAGTCGTCGCCGATCATCTCAAACGGATTGAACTGCAGGTCCTTAGGGTCGATCTCAACGAACTCTTTGGGCATTGTCCCTCCTTGTCTGCTGCGGGCCGCAAGTCTTATGCGGCAAGCGGCCCCTTTGTGGGCTCGCACCCGCATGGGGCGCGGACCCTTTTGGGCCCGGTCCTCTATGGGCACAAGCTTATGCCAAACGAAGCCCCGGGGAGCTTGGCCCTAGGACACCACTGTGGCGGAAGCGACGGCGGCCCTGACGGCGGCGACGACGGCAGGCGACGCGTCGGGCGACCACAGACCCTCGACCACGTAGACCGTCTGGCCGTCGCCGATGAGGAGCTCCGTCCCCCCAAGCGAGCCCTCCTTTGCCTCAAGGGTCGCGCGCCACAGGCCGTCCTTTCCCTGGACGGGCGACACGTCAACGTTGGCAGAGCCTCCTTGGGCCGCCGACACCGTGCGCGCCAAGGCCTCCATGTCGTCTGCAGAGGAGACGGAGGAGACCCCGCTCATGGCGCTTGTTTGGGAGGCGTCCACGGTGACCCGGGCGTGCGCCCCGGCGGCCGTGGGCGAGGCGCCGTGGAGCCCCGCGACCTCCACCTCCACCCAATTGTCGGGAACCTCCACCGAGACGCCCGACACGGTCATGGGCACGAGGCTTTGGGAGGGTTCCGGAACCGCGTCGTCGCTTGCCGGCGCTGGCTGCGCCCCCTCGTCGCCGAGCATGGCGAGAGGGGCGAAGACGTTGATGTTGCACGCCACGGCGATAAGCGCGGCCACGATCGCCACCGCCACTACGGGACCCGCCTTGCGCCAGCCCTCAGCGCGGCCGCCGCGCGCGGAGCCGCTTTCGTGCCTCTTGTTCATAGGACCCCCTCGTCCGAGCGCTCCAAACCATAGGTGCCTACCCGCCTTGCGCCCGACCTAGCGCGGAAGCGCTCCCAGGCGCGAGGCAAGGGCCTCCAGGGCCTGCGCCACGCCATCGTCCTCGCACCGGCCCACAACCCAGCGCGCCCGCTCCAGAACTGCCGGCTTGGCGTCGGCGACGGCGGCCGAGTTGGTGAAGGCGCCCAGGACCTCGAGGTCGTTGTCCGAGTCTCCAAAGACGAGCACCTCTTCGAGGGAGGCGCCCACCGCCTCGGCGAGCGCCCGGGCGCCGGGGGCCTTTGAACAGCCGGATGCGAGCACGTCGAGGATCGGGCGGCTGCGCGTGGGGTTCACAAAATCAAGCTCGGGATAGAGATCCTCGAGACGGCGGGCCACGCCCACGAGGTCGGAGCCTTCCGGAAGATGGATGTTGGCCTTGGAAAGGCCGGAAAGCGCCGCCTCCCCATGGGCCGCGAGCCAATTCGAGTCGACGGTGACGAACCCTGCCGGCGCCCAGGGAAGCCCGCACACGCCGAGAGTCCCTATCCGCTCGCGCTCTGCCCGGCGCGCGAGGGACGCCAAGGAAGCGGCGTCGTAGGTGCGGCGAAAGACGAGCTCGCCGTTAAGAAGGGCTACCATGCCGTTGTCGAACACGCCGGAGCGGTAGAGGTCCGAGGTGCTCGGTCCGAACAGGGACGGAAGAAGCAATCGAGAGCGCCCGGTGCAGGGGCCAAAGACCACGCCGCAATCCATGAGGGCGCGAATGGCCGACGCCGCACGGGCGGTGAGCCCTGAGCGCGGCGTATCGAGAAGGGTCTGGTCAAGGTCCGAGAGCACGAGCTTAATCAAGGTTTCCTCCGAGACGAGAATCAGGCGCGGCCTCCAAGATTATAAGGACAGCCCCTTACCTGCATGAAGCCTGACAGCGCAACGCCTGCGCCGGTAACAGAGGCGACACGCGGTTGAGGTAGAGTCAATCGGCGCATAGGTGAACCCTTTTGGACGGGAGTGTGGCGTGACCCAGAACAAGACTCACCCTATGGAACGTTTGCAAAACGACGGCATCGACACCCCAGAGCGCCAGGTGGCGGCCGAGCGGGCCTTGGCCCTCATCGACGTCCCCGAGGAGCTGAAGAGCAATATGATGTTCTTCCTGCACCTCGTGCGCGAGGTGCTCGACGAGTACGACGAGGGGCTGCTCGGCCTCTTTGACAGGCTGCTCGTGGACGCCGTGGTGGTGAACCTCCCCACGACGGTGGAGCGCAGCGATATCTCCCCCTTCTTAGAGCAGTACTCCTCCGACGACGCCTTTGCAGACGCCGTGTCCACCCTGGACGGGCTGCCCCTCGACCAGGCGACCATGCTCGTGCGGGCCTTCACGGTCTTCTTCCACCTCGCCAACATCTGCGAGGAGGACTACCGCGTGCACAGCCTCGACGCCCGCGAGGCGGCCGTGTCCACCACCGAGGCAGAGGACCCGGTGAACGAGCTCACCGTGGGCTACCACCACCTTCTCGACGAGCGAGGCCGCGTGAAGGCCCAGGGCATCCTCGACCGCCTGGAGTTCCGCCCCGTGTTCACGGCCCATCCCACGGAGGCCCGGCGCAAGGCCATCGAGGGCAAGATCCGGAGGCTCTCCGCGCTCCTCGACGAGCGCGGTCGGCTCCACGGCATCAACCTCTTTGAGAACGAGCGGAAGATGAAGCAAGAGATCAGCGCCATGGTGCGCACCTCCCCCATCTCCCACCGCAAACCCACGCCCGTGGAGGAGGCCGACACCGTCATCGACATCTTCGACAACACCCTCCTCGACGCCGTGCCGGAGGTCTACCGCCGGTTCGACGACTGGGAGCTGGGCCCCAAGGCCGGCGCCGTGCCGCCCATGTGCCCGGCCTTCTTCCACCCGGGCAGCTGGATTGGCTCGGACCGCGACGGCAACCCCAACGTCACCGCCAAGGTGAGCCGCCTCGTGGCCGAGAAGTACCGCCTCCACGCCGTCAGGACGCTGGCCGAACGCTGCGCCGAGGTGGGGCGCAACCTCACGTTGGACAGCACGTACACCAAGCCGTCCCGCGAGCTCGTCAACCTGTGGAACCACCAGGTGGAGATGAGCGAGGTCCTCACCTCCAAGGCCGCGGGCATGTCCACCCGCGAGACGCACCGCGCCGTCATGCTCGTGATGAGCGAGCGGCTCGTCGCCACGGCGTCCCGCACGGCCGACATCATGTACCGGTCCGTGGACGAGTTCCTCGACGACCTCCGCGTGGTGCAGCGCTCCCTTGAGGAGGCCGGCGCCCGCCGCGAGGCCTACGGCCCCCTGCAGAAGCTCATCTGGCAGGCCGAGACCTTCGGCTTCTCCCTCGTGGAGATGGAGTTCCGCCAGCACTCGCTCGTGCACCGCCGCGCCCTCGAGGACATCCGCGAGCACGGCCGCTGGGGCGAGCGCGGCGAGCTCGAGCCCATGACCCGGGAGGTGCTCGACACGTTCCGCGCCATCGGTTCCATCCAGCGCAAGAACGGCGTGGACGCCGCGCGGCGCTACATCATCTCGTTCACCCAGAGCGCCGAGGACGTGGCATGCGTCTATGAGCTGGCGAGGCTGGCCTTCGCCCACTCCAAGGACGTGCCGCAGCTGGACGTCATCCCGCTCTTCGAGCAGGTGGCCGACCTCGAGCGCGCCGTGGACACCCTCGACCAGATCATCGAGCTCCCTGACGTGCAGCGCCGCCTGGAGCAGACCGGGCGCCGCATGGAGGTCATGCTCGGCTATTCCGACTCCTCCAAGGACGCCGGTCCCACCGCCGCGACCTTCGTGCTCAACACCGCCCAGGAGGCCATCGCCCGCTGGGCCGAGCGCAACGCCATCGACCTCGTGCTCATGCACGGCCGCGGCGGCGCCGTGGGCCGCGGCGGCGGCCCCGCTAACCGCGCGGTGCTGTCCCAGCCCAAGGGATCGGTCAACTGCTGCTTCAAGCTCACGGAGCAGGGCGAGGTCATCTTTGCCCGCTACGGCAACCCCACCCTGGCCCGGCGCCACATCGAGGGCGTGGCCGGCGCCACCCTCGTGCATGCGAGCACCTCGACGCAGCAGGTGAACGGCGAGGCGGGCATCGAGTTCGCCGACCTCGCCCAGACCCTCGAGGAGGCCTCCGCGGCCAAGTACGCCGAGCTCCTCGGCACCGAGGGCTTCGTGGAGTGGTTCTCCCAGGTGACGCCGCTGGCCGAGATCGGCCTCCTGCCCATCGGCAGCCGTCCGGCCAAGCGCGGCCTGGGCGCCAAATCGCTCGACGACTTGCGGGCCATCCCCTGGATTTTCTCGTGGTCCCAGGCCCGCCTCAACCTGGCAGCCTGGTACGGCCTCGGCACGGCCTGCGAGACCGTGGGCGACCTCGAGCTGCTCCAGGAGGCCTACCGCCGCTGGCCGCTCTTCACCACGTTCATCGACAACATCGAGATGTCGCTCGCCAAGACCGACGAGCGCCTGGCCCGCATGTACCTCGCCCTGGGCGACCGCAACGATTTGGCCGCCACGGTGCTCGACGAGATGGCCCTCACCACCCGCTGGGTCCTGGCCATCACCGGCAACGAGTGGCCCCTGGAGAAGCGCCGCGTCCTCGGCCCGCTCGTGCGCATGCGCCGGCCCTTTGTGAACGTGCTCTCGCTGGCCCAGGTGCGGGCCCTCGACCGCCTTCGCTCGAAGGAGGGCGACGAGATGAGCGACGAGGAGCGCGCCGAACTCACCTACCTCATCCTCTGCACCGTGAGCGGCGTGGCCGCCGGCCTGCAGAACACCGGCTGAGAGACGGGCCCAGAGCAGGCAGACAAGGCACCAGGTTGGTTTGTCACGCCCCCTGCACGCAAGAACTCGCCTGAAAGCGGATAGGGGCACCCCTATCCGCTTTCAGGCGTATGTTCTCGAGCCCGAGCTCCAGCGCTTTCAGGCAGAGATGATATATGGAGGATAAGTGAACGACCGCCGGAAATTGACAGGCACGCCCGAACAGCGTATTGTCTCTTTTTGCGCTGAGGCGCACCCATTATTGCGGGGTGGAGCAGTCTGGTAGCTCGTCGGGCTCATAACCCGAAGGTCGTAGGTTCAAATCCTGCCCCCGCGACCACACGCCCACGGGCGGTCGATTTTATCGGCCGCCCGTTTTTTGTTTGACTGGGTCCAGTGCTGCAGACACAGAGGAGGGCGCGATGCTCAACATTCTCTTGGTAGCTGCCGGCGGGGCCGCCGGCTCAGTGGCCCGCTACCTCCTCTCCTGTGTGCCCGTGCCTGGAGCATGGCCCACGATGACGCTAATCACCAACTTTGCGGGCGCCGTGCTCATCGGACTCGTGGCAGGGCTCTCCCCCGCGCGTCTCTCGCAAGAAAGCGCCCTGTTGCTCAAAACCGGTCTGTGCGGAGGTTTTACCACCTTCTCCACGTTCTCCCTTGAAACCGTGACGCTCTGGCAGCAAGGCCACGCGGGCCTGGCAGCCCTGTACGCCACCGTATCAGTGACCCTTTGCGTGGCCGGGGTTCTCGTCGGCCACGCTGTGGCTACGGCGCTCGCCCGAAACTAGCGCCGCCGCTCACCCCCGCTTGAAAAAGCGCTTTCCCAGAAGGCGCCCCGGCCCCCTTTGCGGCCCCCACGTGATGAGGCCGCCGTTGTCGTAAACGCTGTGGGAGTCCATGCCTTCCACTTCCACGCCCTCGGCCGACCGGTCCAAGGCAGCGAGCGAGAAGACGTTGAGGAAGCGTCCGTCGAGCACCTCACGCCAGTCGCGGCCGAGGCCCCTCGACACCGACTCCAAATCTCCCATGACAAACAACCCGCGGGCAAGGCATGTGCCGTCCGGGTCGTCGGGGATCTCCGGGAAGTGCTTGAGCACCCACTCCTCGAACATCCAGCGGATCTCGTCGGGAAGGCAGGGAATGCGCGACGTACCGTCAATGGACAGCATGGCAAACCTCCCGTCAGCCAGAAAGGGGATGCAGGATTACATTATCGTATTTCGATATGTTCAGGCAAGATTAAGGGAACAGCATCACCGCCTATCTCCACTTTGCCCGTTAAAATAGGACGGTTGGACACCGCAAGGAAAGGACGCCATGGCCAGCACCCGCGCACCTCTCGTCGCCTTCTTTGACATCGACGGCACACTCATCGACTCCAACCCCGAGTCCTACGCCAAGGCGCAGGCCCCAGGGGCATCCGTCGAGGATCAGGAGCGCGTCTTTCTCCCCACCCCTGCCGTGCGCGAGGCCATTGGGAAGTTCGTGGACGAGGGCAACCTGGCGTTCTTGTGCTCCGGCAGGCCGCCCTCGGGCCTCTCCCTTCTGATGGAGCGCGTTCCCTTCTCGGGCTATGTGGCCTTGGCCGGCGCTTTGGGCGAGATGGAGGGCCAAGAGCTGTTCTGCCACACCGTGGACCGGGCCCTTATGGCCCGCGCCATCGAGATCTTTGACGAGTGCTCCGTGGCCGCGCTGCTCGAGGGCACCCGAGGCTCCGTGGTGTTCAAACCCGCAGGCGAGCACCCCGACATCGACCTGTCGGTGCCCGTGGTGGAGAGCGCGGACGAGGCGACAGCCGTCATCGACGACCTCGCCCTGGTGAAGGCCTTCTGGATGGCCGAGGAGAACGACCGCCTAGCCGCACATATGGCTGAGCTCCAAGACCTCTTTCGCGTGAGCGACCTGGGCGTGGGCGGCTTCGAGCTCACGGTGCCCGAAGTCTCCAAGGCCAGCGGCATGGCCGACGTCCTTGCGGCCGTGGGCACCCATGGCACGGTGTACGGCTTCGGTGACTCCGAGAACGACATCCCCATGCTCAAGGCCGCCGACGTCGCCGTGGTCATGGACAACGGCGTGCCGGCCGTGAAGGAGCTGGCAGACGTCGTGGCGCCCTCCGTCTCGGAAGACGGTGTGGCCACGACGCTGCGCAGAATCCTCGCAGGCGAGCTATAGGGCCAAAGCCGCAGGTCCATAGGACCGCAGACACAAAAAGGGGGGCAGCCGCTCATAGGACGGCTGTCCCCCTTTTTATTCGTCGGTACCCTCCAGCGCTTTCAGGCGCAGGGGGGGTGGCGCACAGAGGGCGCAGGGGAGGACGCACGGACACGGAAGGGAGCGTGCAGCACAGGCCGGCCTACCCGCGCACCTCCAGCAGCTTCTGGCGCAGCTCGGCCTCCATGGCACGGAGCTCAGTCTCGGCCTGGGCACGCTTGGCGCGGCCGTCCTGCTGAATCTGCATGACCTCGTCGAAGGTCTGGATGAGGCTTTCGTTAGTGGCCTTGAGCGTCTCGATGTCCACGATGCCGCGCTCGCTCTCCTGCGCGATCTGTGTGGTGGACGTCTTGAGCAGCTCGGCGTTCTTCTTGAGCAGGTCGTTGGTCATGTTGGTGACCGTGGTCTGGGCGCGCACTGCGGCATCGGCGTTGGCAATGCCCAAGGCCAGCACCATCTGGCTCTTCCACAGCGGGATGGTGTTGACGATGGTGGTCTGGATCTTTTCCACCATGAGCATCTCGTTGTTCTGGACAAAGCGGATCTGGGGCGCCGTCTGCATGGCGATGGTGCGGGTGAGGTCGAGGTCAGACAGCTTCTTCTCAAAGCGGTCGCAGGCCGCCGTGAGCTTCTGCACGGCCTCGGCGTCCTCGGTGCGGCCGGTCTCGCGGGCCTTGGCCACAAGATCGGCCAGCTCGCCGGAGCGCACCTCAGAGAGCTTCTGGCGCCCCGCCAAAATGTACATGGTGAGCTCTTTGAAGTAGGTGAGGTTGAGGTCGTAGAGCTTGTCGAGGATCTTGGCGTCCTTCATGAGGGTGAGCTGCTGGTCCTTGAGGTGGCCCACGATCTTGTTGACGTTGTTCTCGGCCTTGTCGTACTTGGCCGTAAGGGCCTCCACGCGACTGGCCCCACGCTTGAAGATGCTGAAGAAGCCGCGGTCCTCCTCCACCTCAAGGGAGCGCAGCTCGCCCACCACGTCGGTGATGAGCTCACCCACCTCGCCGAGATCCTGGGTGCGCGCCTTCTCAAGGGCGTCCTGGGAGAAGTCGGCCATCTTCTTCTGGGCCCCGGCGCCGTAGGAGAGCACGAGGGCAGAGTCGGTGACGTCAATCTGGCGGGCGAAGGCGTCCACCTGGGCGCGTTCCTCGTTGGAAAGCAGGTCGGCATCGAGAGGGGCTGCCGGAACCTGGGCCTCCTCCACGGTCACAACGGGTTCGTCGCCGAGGTCGGGGCTCAGGGTCAATGTGGGAACCGCCTTGCCGGCAAGGTCGTCGATCTGGTCGTCCATCAGAAACCTCCTAGTCTGTGGCGGCGGGGCCGCCCTTGTCGATAAGGCCTTCTTGGGCGAGAACGTCGTTGAGCACGGAGATGTCCGCCGAGACGTCCCAGGTCATGTCGCGGAAGATGGAGTCGAGCAGGCGCTCGAAAGCGACGGTGAGCGTGTCCAAGGTCTGCTCGATCTCCTTGCGCGACGTGGAGATGTTGACGCCTTGCACGGGCTGTTCCTCGAGGTCGTCGTAGGCCTTGAGGAGCTTGACGGTGGTGGGCAGGTAGTAGTTCATGAACCGCTCGAGGTCACTGGCCACCTCGGGGTGCTCGGCAGCGTAAACGAAGATGTTGGTGGCCACGCAGCTGATGCGGTCCACCTTGGCAGAGACCTGCGCATCGTCGATGGCCTCGTTGGCCTCCTCGATCTTCGCCAGGTATGCCGCGCCCTGGCGAAGAAGCGGGCGCACCGACTCGGGGGCCCCGTTCACGTCAAAGGGCGCCTCTTCCTCGGCAGGCCTCTCGGTCTCCACCCGCTCCACCTTGGCCTCCACCGGCTGGGAGCGCCTTTTTGCCTTGCGGGCCTGGGCGGCGGCGCGCTCCTGCTCCTCCACGGCGGCATAGGCCCCCTCGGTGAGCACGAGGGTGCGTCCCGACGACGACAGACGCCCCTCTCGGAACAGGCCCTTGACGATGAGCGTGCGCACGTCGCCGCGCACGAACTTGACCTTGTGCCCCACCTGCTGAGAGAGCTCTGCCAGGGTGCAGGCCTCGCGGCTGCCGATGACGCGGCGGTAGGTGTCGTAGCGCCGGGCAAGGGAGATGCGCCTCAGCCCGTAGCGCAAGAGGAAGATGGAGCAGATGGCAAAGAGCGCGTCCATGACCAGGGCGTCCCAGAGGAAGATGGGCACCATGAGAAGCCCCATGAACCCCATAAGGAACGCGAGGGTGAACATGAGGCCGAACAGGGCGGCGAAAAACCCGCTGGCCTTGAGACCTGCGGAGGACCCGTAGCGCGCCGCGACGCGCTCGCGGGCGAGACGCTCTTCCTCCTTGCGCCGCGCCTCGGTCACAGACGCCGCAACGGCCTCCTGGGCCTTGCGAACGCCCTCTCCTGCCGCCTGCACGGTGCGGTTCACCATGGAGCTCAGCTCGGCGAAGTCGTTGTTGTCTATGGCGTCTTGGACCAGAGAGCCAAGCTTGTCGAGGGCGTCCTTGCCATCATTGCCTGCCATGGATCCCTTCCCGCCGAGCGCCGCGGAGCACCCGGTTTTCTAGAATGGAGGAGTTTCAGGTGCCATTGTAATCTACCCGCCGCGGACCGCCGGCCCGCGGCCGGGAAGGAGCGATTTCCATGGTTATGCTCGGCGCTCTCGTCAACGCGCTTCTCACCGTGGCGGGAGGCGTCGCGGGTCTTGCCCTGCGGCGCCACATATCCCAAGCGCTCAGCGACTACCTCATGGAAGGCCTGGGGCTCTGCGTCATCCTCGTGGCCGTGGGCGGCATGAAAGGCCAAGCGCCGGTACTTGTGGTCGTGGCGTCCGTGGTCGCAGGGAGCATCGCCGGCCGCGCCCTGAACACCGAAGGGGCCCTCCAGCGCCTGGGGGACCGCGTGCAAAAGGCCCTTGCCCGCGCCTTCAAGGGCTCGGCGGCCATGGGGCGCTTCTCGGAGGGCTTCGTCGCGGCCACGCTGTTCACCTGTGTGGGGTCGATGGCCGTGGTGGGCTCGCTCCAAAGCGGCCTCGCAGGCGACCACGGAACGCTTTTTGCCAAGGGCGCCATCGACATGGTGGTGGTCGCCGTCATGGCGGCCTCCATGGGGGTGGGGGTGCTCTTCTCGGGCCCGTGCATCTTTGTGTACGAGGCAGCGCTCAGCGTGGGCGCGAGCCTTCTGGCCCCCGCGCTCACCGGCGGCGTGATCGGGGCCATGACCGTGACAGGCTCGCTTTTGCTCTTTGCCGTGGGGCTCAACATGCTGGGCGTGACCCACATCAAGGTGGCAAACATGCTGCCGGCGGCGTTTGTCCCCGTGCTGTTCGCCCCCTGGCTGGGCTAGGGCGACGGCGCCCCGGGCCTGGCGTTACAGGTCCTCTCGCTCCCCTTCGGCCTGGACCGCGAACAGCTCCTCGACCTCATGGGCGGCCAGGTCCGCCTCGTCGGGAACGTCGGCCATCTCGTCGGGCGATGTCTTGAGGCGGGGCGTCCCCTGGTCGCACGGATCGAACTCGCTGCTCTTATAGGGGCGGTCCTTGGCTGCCATGGCGCTTCCCTTCCGCCCGCAAGGGCGTCGCTTCCGTATGGGGTCCCTATGCCCTGTCGCGGGCGGGCCTTTTCTCTGCAGGGCCAAACGGCGCAGCATCTGCAGACCCATGGCACACCAGCATCCCTGCGGGCGCGACGTCGTCGCTCAGCGGGAGCACGGCGGTCTCGTCCTTTTCCCACAGGCGCCCCTCGATGGTCTGGAACGGGGCGGCTATCACAGGGACGCACCCATGGCCCCAAGCGCCTTGCAGCCTCCCACAAAGAAGAGCACGGTGCCCACAATGGCCACAGAGGCCCCGAGGCCAACAAGGGCCGAAAAAAGCGCAACGTTCATCCACAACCTCCCGAGGCTTTTTTGCCCTGTCCGAACAACATTGCGCCCCTTGGTTTCTTTCCTTCTTTCCCTCCGTCAAACCCGCCCTTGCCCCGTGGGGCCGTCGCAAAAGCGGCCGCGCAAGGAACGTGGCCGTCCTGTGGTCAAACGGCGGCGGCATTGTGGAACCGGTTGCGCGAGGGCCCAAAGAGACAGTGGGATGCCACACCATAGGCTGCAGATGAGAGGAGGACGGCATGGGAAGAGGAAAGCGAGCCTTGGCCATTGTCGGCGCGGTTGCCGCAGCCGGTGCGTTGTGCGGACTGGCGTTCTTCTCCAAGTCGAACTACCCCACGATCACCGTACAGCTGCCGGCGAACCGCCCCGCAGGCTACACGTGGGTGTGCTCGGTGAAGCCGGAAGGCTCGTTTGTCACCGTGGACACCCGCTACGCCTCGGAGGACGACAGCAATCCCGCAGGCGGCGGAGTGGAGACGTTTGTGCTCCAAAGCCGCAGCCAGGGCACCTCGCAGGTGCAGTTTGCCTGCGTTGACGGCGACGACGGCAGTATCGACTCCACCGCCACGTACGAGTTTGTCACCGACGGCTCCGACATACGGAGCAACAAAACGAGCGCCGACATCTCCGACACCCTTATGGCTCCGTTTGCAGACCAAGACGCTGCCTGAACGCGACAAAGCTGCGCCTGAAAGCGATTGGGGGCGACCTTTAGGTCGCCCCCAATCGCTTTCAGGCGCAGAGCTCAAGTGCGGAGAAGAGGCAACGAGGAGAGGGGGGGGGGCGCGGACGAGAAGAGCGCCGCGCCATGGTAGCGGGCCTCAGGCGAAGGAGGCCACGAGCTTCTCGAGAATGTCCACGGTCACCTCGAGGGCCGGCACCGGCACGAACTCCCTCACGGAGTGGGCGAGTCGGCCGCCGGTGGCCAGGTTGGGGCACGGAAGGCCGCGGAACGTGAGCTGGGCGCCGTCGGTGCCGCCACGGGCCGGCACGCAAAGCGGGGTCACGCCGCAGGCCTCCATAGCGGCCTTGGCGCGGTCAACGAGGAACTCCGAGCCCTCGAGGCGCTCGGCCATGTTGCGGTACTCCCGCTTGACGTCGAGGGACACCCTTCCTTTGCCATAGCGCCCCTCGATGTAGGAGGCCGCGGCGGCCATAAGGTCGAGGCGCCCCTCGAAGGAGGCGGCGTCGAAGTCGCGCACGAGGTAGGAGGCACGGCACTCGTCCACGGTGCCCGAGACGTCGTGGCAGTGGAAGTAGCCCTCGTAGCCTGCCGTGTGCTCGGGGCGCTCTGCAGCCGGCAGCATGGCGTCGAACTCTTCGAAAAGGGAGATGGCGTTGACCATGCGGTCCTTGGCGTCCCCGGGGTGCACGCCCTCGCCGGTGAAGGAGACCTCCACCGAGGCGGCCGAGAAGCATTCGTAGTTGAGCTGGCCGAGCTCTTCGCCGTCCACGGTGTAGGCGTAGGCCGCGCCGAAGGCGTCGATGTCGAGAAGGGCCGCGCCGTGGCCGATCTCCTCGTCGGGGACGAAGGCCACCGCGAGGGGCGGGTGCGGCAGGGACGGGTCGGCGAGGAGCCGGGCCACGAGGGCCATGATCTCGGCCACCCCGGCCTTGTCGTCCGCCGAGAGGAGCGTGGTGCCGTCGCTCGTGACCACGGCCTGCCCCGCCAGGGACGGCAGGTCGTCCACGGCCTGGGGCGTCACCCGAACGTCGGGGGAAATGACGAGGTCGCCGCCCTCATAGGCAACCACCTGCGGACGCACGCCGCGGTTGGGGGCGTCATGGGCCGTGTCGATGTGGGCGATGAGGCCCAGGCAGGGCTTGTCCTCAGAGCCGGGCGACGCCGGCACAAAGGCGGTGGCGTAGGCGTGTTCGTCCACGGTCACGTCGTCGGCGCCCAGGGCGCGGAGCTCCTCGGCGAGAAGCTCCGCCATGGCATGCTCCGACGGGTCGCTCGGCACCCGCTCCTCGTGGTCGGGGTCGCTGGGCGAGTCCACCTGCACGTAGCGCAGGAAGCGGCGCAGCACGTCGCTCGTGTCGGGGCTCGCCATGACCGTCTCGGCATCCAGGGCCTTCATCGTGCGTCTTCCTTTCTCCATGGGAGGGGGCCCGGCGACCGGCCGCCGGGCCCCCTCCGCGTCTCTCCCGGACCCCGTCCTAGTCGAGGCCCATCTCCTTCTTCATGGCCGCGAGCTCGTCGTCCACGGCGGCAGAGGCGCCGGCGGCGACGTACTTGGCCTCCAGGGAGGCGGCGGAGTCCTCGGGCTCGGCGTTGAGCTCCTCCATGGCGTTGGAGCGGTCGAGCATCTCGTCGGCCTTGGCCTCCATGCGCTCGAAGGCGGCCACGGCGCCCTCGGCGCGGTCGGCGCCGCCGGTCATGCGGCCCACCTTGTCCTGGGTCTTGGCGACGGCGGCCTTGGCCTTGATGACGTCGCGGCGGCCCTTGAGGGTGTTGATGTCGTTCACGAGCTTGTCGTGCATCTGGCGCATCTTCTGGGCGTTCTCGTGGGCGGCGTCGTAGGCGGAGATGAGACCGGCGTTCTTGGCCACAAGCTCCTGCTTCTTGGCGAGGAACGTGCGGGCGTCGGCCTCCTCGCCGGCGGACAGGGCGCGGCGGGCAAGGCCGTCGTACTTGTCGATCTCGGCCTGATTGGCGTCCACGAGGCGCTTACAGCGGGTCTCCTCGGCCATGACGCCGGCGGTTGCCTCCTTGACCTCGGCAAGGCTCTCGGTGAGGTCGCGAAGATACTGGTCCACCATCTTGGCGGGGTCCTCCGCGCGGTCGAGCAGGTCGTTCACGTTGGCCTTGATGATGGAGGTGAAACGGTCGAGGATGCCCATGGCTCCCCCTTTCTGGGCCCGGCTCAGCGGGTCCCGTCGCCGTCGGAGTCCGACGTCTTGTCCGCGTACTTCTTCTCGAGGTCGGCGAGGTCCTTGTCGCCGAAGGTCTCCAGCGGGGTCTTGAGGACCTCGTCGAGGTGACGGTTGCGCTCCTCCTGGCGCGCCCTGCGGCGACGCCAGAGCATGTACCCGCCCGCGCCCGCGATGCACATGCCGAGGCCGGCGGCGACCCACAGGCCGGCACGGCGCCCCTCTGCGGGGTCGGCCATGATCTGGGAGGCCGTGCGCTCGAAGGCCTGGGAGAAGATCTGCTCCTCGGAGAGGGAGCGGTCGGCATAGGCGCGGTCGAGCTCCTTGGCAAGGATGCGGCAGGCCTCGTCGTCCATGACCGAGCGAGCGGCCGACCCCACGGAGTAGCCGCAGTTGTAGCCACCGGAGCCGTTGTCGCAGAACACGAGGACAAAATGCCCCTCGTCGGTGAAGGTGTCGTCGTAGACCTGCTCGGCAAGCTTGGTGAGCTGGTCGGTGGAGGTGGTGTAGCCGTTGGGCAGGATCACGAGGTAGGGCCGCACGCCGGTGAGGCGCCAGAACTCCTCCATGCCTTCCTCAAGCTGGGACGTGTTGTGGATCCAGTCGCCGTCCCGGTCGGTGTAGAGGGGCGTGACCTCGGCCGTGCCCTGGGGCAGCGCCGTGCGCTCGTGAGTGGACGACGCCTGGGGGTACGCGCCCGACGGGCCCGAGCACGACGACGGCGTGCAGCCGAACGACGTGGCGAGGGCGAGGACGAGGAGCACGGCGCAGGCGGCGATGAAGACGGTCCCGCAGCCGCAGCCGCCCGACGACGCCGGCGCGCCCTGGCCGGCGGGCGGTACGGGGGCGCCAGGGGTGGGGCCCTGGCGCTGCGGGACCGTGGTGGCGGGGGCCTGCCGCGCCGTCGTGCGGCGCCCGGAGCCGCCCAGGGAGCTGCCGATCATGCCGCCGAGCATGCCTCCCCAGAAGCTGCCGGACGAGCCGCCGCGGTAGCGCCGCGGGCCCATGGGGCCCATCGGGCCCAGCGGGCCCATAGGGCCGAAGCCCATGGGCGGACGGCCGCCGCCCGAGGAGCTGCGCCCGCCGGAGCGAGACCCCCCGGAGAACCCGCCGGACGCCCGGCCGCCGCCGGAGAAGCCGCCTCCCCCGCCACCAGACGCGCCGCCGCCGGACCTACCCATAGGGACCTCCCCCTCGATCGGTTGCTAGGTGGAAGTGTACCCGAGCCGGACCCGATGAAGCCGGGGGCGGGCGCGAAAGGTGCGGGCAGGGACCGGCGCCGCAGGATCATGATTTTTCGAAAAGGGCGCGTGACAGATGGGCCGGGCACCAGTGTCACATCACGCCATGCCGGCGGAGGAGAGCACCCTGCCGAGCACCGCGTCCCAGGAGAGGGTCGTGGCGTCGAGCGACGGTGCCGGGTCCGCGAGGGACGCCGCGAGCTGCAGGGCCAGGCGCTCCTCGAAGGCGGGGAGCTCGTCGGGGCGGGGCTTGTCGACGTCGGTGACCGTGGGCGGCACCACCCAGCGCACCGGGGCGTCGGGCAGGCCGGCCGCGAACCAGGGACGCACACCCGGCAGGTCCGTGAGCACCGCCTTGCAGCCGCAGGCCAGGGCCTCCACTGCCACGAGGGGCAGGCCCTCGAAGAACGACGGCAGCACGAAGGTGTCGGCCTCGCGGTACTGCTCGGCGAGGCTCGCCGGGTCCAGGCGGCCGAGGAACTCCACGGGGGTGGAGAGCCCCTCCGCGGCCGCTCGGATGGCGTCGCACTCCGCCTGGGCGCTCCCCCACCCGCCGGCCAGGCGCAGCCGCGAGGGCGCCCGGCCCTCGCGCTCCAGGCGGGAGACGGCGGACAGCAGGGACGGCACGCCCTTGGCCCGGCAGACCTTGCCCACGAAGAGGAGGGAGCCGGGGTCGCGAGGGACGGCCGGGTCGGGATGGAAGACCTGCGGGTCGTAACCCACGCCCACCACCGTGACGGCGGCCGGGTCGATGGAGAAGACCTCCGCGATCTCCTCGACCTGGGCGTCGTGGAGGGCGCAGACGCCGTCGAGGGCGCGGACGGCGGGAACGATCCTGTCCCGTCCGAGGGCGTGCTGGCGAAGTTGCCGGAGGTCCGTGGAGTGGCTCACGGCCACCACGGGGATGCCGGCAACGACCTCGCGCACGACGGAGGTGGCCAGGTAGAGGTGGTGGCAGACCACGACGTCGGGGCGGAACCCCGCCACGGCCCCCCGCACGGCCTGGGAGAACGCGTGCACGAAGGCCCCTTCCATCGCCGGCGTGAGGTCGCGGTAGCGCGTGGCCGGGTAGGGCATCACATCGCTCATGCCGCACACGTGGAACGGGAGCTCCGCGGTGCGGAAGCGCACGGGGTAGACGGCGGCCCCGGTGGGGACGGCGTCCAGGGGGTCGCCGTCGTCGATGCCGCAGACCACCGCGGCCTCGTGACCGGCGGCCAGCTCGCTGCGCACGAGGGCGGAGAGGTACGTGCCGCTGCCGGTGGAGTCGGGCTTCTGGGCCGAGACGTTGAGGATGCGCATGCTACGCCCCCACCGCGCAGTCGGCCGTGCCGCCGCGCAGCATGGCGAGCCCGTGAGAGACGGCGCCCACGACGGCCGAGAGGTTCTCCACGGCCGCCCGCGGGCTGCCGGGAACGTTGACGATGAGGGTGCGGCCGCAGATGCCGCTCACCTCGCGCGACAGGCAACCATGGGGCGTCTTGGCTAGGGACACCGCGCGCATGGCCTCGGGGATGCCGGGGCACAGGCGCTCTACCACCTGAAGCGTGGCCTCCGGCGTGAGGTCGCGGGGCGAGAAGCCCGTGCCGCCGGTGGTCACCACGAGGGCGACGTCGCGCGCCACATAGCCGCGGAGCGTGGCCGCCACCGGCTCCACGCCGTCGGGGACGATGGTGCAGTCCACCACGGAGAAGCCGTTCTCGGCGAGGAGCTCGGCGACCGCGGGGCCGCTGCCGTCGGGGCGCTCGCCGCGGGAACCGCGGTCCGACACGGTGAGGACGGCAGCGGTGAATGGTGTATCGGGGCAGGCGTGGGGCATGGCGTTCCTCTCGGGGCGTCGGGGGCGGGCGGTGTCGCGGGTCGCGGGGTGGGACAGAAATGCCCGACCATTGGGACAAAAGTGTCCGGGTGATGGGACGGGCGGGGGTCAGCGGCCGAAGGGGCAGTGGGGATAGGTGCACGGCTTGCAGCGCAGGCAGAGGCCTCCCTCCCCCATGGACACGAAGTCCTCGCGGGTCAGGGGCACGCGGGCTGCGATGCGCGGCAGCACGAGGTCGAAGATCGTGGAGTCGGCGTACATGACGCAGCCGGGGAGCCCCACCACGGGGGTGCCGTCATCGAAGTACGCCAGGCACATCATGGCGCCCGGGAGCACCGGGGCGCCGTAGGTGACGACCTCGGCCCCGCTGCGGCGGATGGCGCCGGGCGTGTTGTCGTCGGGGTCCACCGACATGCCGCCGGTGCACACCACGATGTCAACACCGGACTCCTTGGCCGCAAGGATGGCGCCACAGACGTCTTCCATGTCGTCGCCGGGCGTGGACACCGACACGCACTCGATGCCAAAGCCGGCAAGCTTTTTCTGCACCACAGGCGTGAAGCGGTCCTCGATAAGGCCGGAGGCCACCTCGGACCCGGTGGCCACGACGGCGGCCGTCCGGAGCGTGAAGGGGCGCACCTCGAGCAGGGGCTCGCCCCCGCAGGCAGCCTCGGCCTCGTCGAGCGCGGCCGATTCCACCACGAGCGGGATGACGCGGGTGCCGGCCACGGCGTCGCCCGCCGACACGGCGAAGTTGCCGCGACGGGTGGCCACCATGACATCGGGGACGGAGTTCACGGCCACAAGGTGCGCGGAGTTCACGAGCAACACGCCGTCGTAAGCGGCGGACAGGCCGATCTTGCCCTCGCTGGGGTCGCCGTCGCGGGAGATGCCGGGGCCCATGCAGAGGGCGGCCAGGCGCTCGGCGGCGTCGTTCTCGTGGAGCATGCCCGGCTCCATCTCCCACACGTAGAGATAGCGCTTGCCCATGGAGAGCAGCACCGGGATGTCCTGCTCGGTGACCACATGGCCCTTGCGGAACCGAGGGCCCTTGTAGCGGCCCTCTCCCTCGGGGATGATCTGGGTCATGTCGTGCACGAGGACGTGGCCCACGGCCTGATCGGTTGCAATCTTTTTCACAGGAGCCTCCTAGACCTGGATGATGGAGACAGAATCGCCGGGGCGCACCGTGCCGGGGCGCACCACCACGCCAAAAATGCCGTCGGTGGGCATGACGCACATGCCCACGGTGCGGCGGATTTCGCAGTCGTTGTGGCAGGTCTTGCCGATCTGGGTCACGGCGACAACGGCCTCGCCCACTTGAAGCAGCGTGCCCACCGGCAGCTCGTAGAGGGCGATGCCACGGGTGAGGATGTTCTCGGCAAAGTCTCCGGCACAAAGCTCGAAGCCGCGTCCGCGCATGCGGTCCACCGACTCATCGGGCAGAAGGCTCACTTGTCGGTGCCACGCGCCCGCGTGCGCGTCGCCCGCCACGCCGGTGCCCACCACAAGCTCAATGGACTCCTGCGGTTTCTTCCTCGTGCCTTTCTCCGTGCTTATGCTCGTGGCCGCCACGGTGCCCACAACCTCGCTCATCGGCCTTCTCCTCTCACGAAATGCCCGCTCTTCCCGCCGTCCTTCTCGAGGAGGCGGACGTCTGCTACGACCATGTCGCGCTGGTGCGCCTTGCACATGTCGTAGATGGCGAGTCCTGCCACCGAGACGGCGCAGAGGGCCTCCATCTCCACGCCCGTCTCGCCGGTGCAGCTGCAGACGGCCTCGATGGCGATGCCGTCGTCTTCCAGGGAGAACGAGATGTCCACGCCGGTGAGCGGCACGGGGTGGCACATGGGCACCATCTCCCAGCAGTGCTTGGCGGCCTGGATGCCGGCCACCTGGGCCACGGCGAGCACGTCGCCCTTCTTGGTGCCGCCGGTGCGCACGAGCTCCAAGGTGGACGGCGCCATCAGCACCTTCCCTGCGGCGCGGGCCCGGCGGAAAGTGGCCTCCTTGCCAGAGACGTCCACCATGCGGGCGCGCCCCTGTGAGTTCATGTGGGTAAGGTCGTCCAAAACTCAACCTCCTATGGCATTCATGGGTCGGGCGCTCTGGCTTGCGTGAAGAGCGTCCATGGTGTGTCCCTCGGGCTTGCGGCCGATCTCGGCGACGACGGTGCGCACCAGCTCCTCGGGCCCAAGGCCGCGCAGGGGCACCTCCCGGCTGGAGTGCAGGCAGGCCTTGAGCATGCCGTCGGCCGTGACCCGGATGCGGTTGCAGCCCGAGCAAAACCGATGGCTCAGGGGCCTTATGAGCCCCACCGTGCCCAACCAGCCGGGCGCCGTGTAGGTCTCGCTCACGCCGTCGGCGCCGACGGGCACAAGCTCGGGGAGCTCCTCGAGCACGCGCTCGGCCGGCACGAACGAGGACGCGGGCCACTGGGCCGCCTCGCCGATGGGCATGAGCTCGATGAAGCGCACCGAGGCCGCGGCGCCGTCTTTGGCAAGGCCCGCCAACGGACGTATGTCGGCCTCGTTGACGCCGCCCAGAAGCACTGCGTTCACCTTCACGGGGCCAAGGCCCGCCTCCCGCGCGGCCTCGAGGCCCGCCAGGGCATCCTCGAGGCAGCCGATGCGGGTGATGGAGCGGTAACGCGCAGGGTCGAGCGAGTCGAGGCTCACGTTCACGCGGTCGAGACCGGCCGCTGCCAAGGCGCGGGCACGAGGCGCGAGCAATGTGGCGTTGGTGGTCATGGCGATCTCTTCGATGCCGTCGACCTTGCGCACCATGGCCACGAGCCGCTCCACGCCCAGACGGGCCAAGGGTTCGCCACCGGTAATCCGCACCTTCTTGACGCCCAGCCTCGCGCAGGCGGCCACGACCTCGGCCATCTCCTCAAAGCTCATGACGTCGCCGTGACAGACCTTATCAACACCTTGGGCCGGCATGCAGTAGCGACACCGACAGTTGCAGCGGTCGGTCACCGAGAGGCGCAGGTAGGTGATGGACCGCCCCGTCTCGTCAATCACTGGGCACCTCCTTGGACGCGGCTGGCGCCCCTGCGATCGGCAAGGGGCATGACATGCTCGGGGGCGATATAAAGGGTGAGCCGCTCGGGGTCTCCGAGGGCCGCCCAGGCGCCCTTGTCAAGCTCGTAACGGATCTTTCCGGGCCCTTGGGTGGACAGCATGACGATGGTCGAAAAGGTGCTGTCGATGACGCGGTCCACCGCACAGGGGATGGGGTTCTCGTTCCCTTCCGTCGAGAAATAATGGGCGCGAAGGCCCACGTAAGCGGTGTCCGGCCCGGTCACCTCGGCGCACGTCAGCGTGACGCCCCAGTCGTCGCAGGCCACCGTGTGGGCAGACACCGCCCGGGCCGCCGAGATGTTCTTGCAACCGGAGATGACCGCGGCAGACCGGGTGCCCGGCTCCTCAAAGAAGCGCTTCGTGGGCACCGCGGGGTCGGAGACGCCACGGTCGATGGCGCACACCTGGTCGCAGAGGCGGTAGACCTCGTCACGGTCGTGACTCACGTAGACCGTGCCGCCGGAAAAGGACTTGAGGGTGTCGGCCAGCGCCATCTCGAGGGTCCAACGCAGATGGCCGTCCAAGGCCGAGAAGGGCTCGTCGAGAAGCACGAGGGCCGGCTCGCTGGCAAGCATGCGGGCAAGGGCCACGCGCTGCTGCTGGCCGCCGGAGAGCTCGGCAGGGCGGCGCTCCTCGAGGCCGCCAAGCTCCATGGCGGCAAGCTGGCGCTCGGCCGCATCGCGGCGACGGCGGCGGGCGGCGGCGCCGCGAAGGCCGGGCGTGGGCACGGCGCACATGACGTTTTGCAGCACCGTCATCGTGGGGAACAGCGCGTAGTTCTGGAACAGGTAGCCCACGTGGCGCTCCTGGGGCGCAAGGTTCACGCCGGAGGCAGAGTCAAAGAGCACCCGGCCGTTCAGCACGATGCGCCCTTCGTCGGGCCGCACCGTGCCGGCGATGCAGCCGAGCGTAAGCGACTTGCCGCAGCCCGAAGGGCCCAAAAGAGCCAGCACGCCGTCGCCCTCCAAGGAGAAGGCCACATCGAGCTTGAACGAGCCGAGGTCCTTTTTCACTGCAACGTCGAGGGCCATGTCACGCCGCCTTCTTGTTGCGGGCGCGCCACTCGAACAGGTTCATGGCCATGAGCACGACGGCCGAGATGGCCAGGTTCACGAGCACCCAGGCAAGGGCCCCTGCATCGTCTCCCGTGCGCCACAGCTGGTAGACCGTGGTGGAGATGGTGGCCGTCTGGTTGGGAATGTAGCCAGCCACCATGGAGGTTGCGCCGTACTCGCCCAAGGCCCGGGCAAAGGCGAGCACGGCTCCGGCCACGATGCCGGGCGCGCAGGCGGGCAGCTTCACGCGCCAGAACACCCAAGCGTCCGACTTTCCCAGGGTGCGCCCGGCCTGGGCCAGCCGCTCGTCGAAGCCCTCGAAGGCGCCTCGGGCCGTGCGGTACATGAGCGGGAAGGCAACCACCACGGTGGCGAACACCGCCGAATACCACGTCATCACGAGCCTCAAATCAAAGGTGGACAAGAACCACTCCCCCACGGGCCGCTTGGGACCGAGTACGAGAAGGAGCAGGTAGCCCACGACCGTAGGGGGCAAAACGAGCGGCAGGGTGAGCACCACGTCCAAGGCCCCCTTGAGCCAGCGCGGGGCGCGGGCTACAAGGTGGGCCAGGCCGATGCCCAAAAAGAAGACCACCACGGTGGCGATGGCCGCGATGCGCACGGAGTTTAACAGGGGGAACAGGTCCACGGCGCCCACCTCTTGCCTACTCGGAGAGCGGGATGAAGCCCACGGCCTCGAACTCGGCGGCAGCCTTGGGGCCGCGGCAGAACTCGAGGAAAGCCTTGGCCTCGTCCAGGTGCGCGGCGCCCTTGATGGCGGCCGCGGGATAGACCACCTTGCTGCACATCTCCTCGGTGGCCTCGGCCACGACATCGAGGCCGGCGGAGTAGGCATCGGTGGCATAGACGATGCCGCAGTCCACGGCGGCCTCGCTCACCTGGGTGGTGACCTCCTTCACGTTGGAGCCGTAGGTGATGCGCCCGGCGTCGGCGAGCTGCTTCTCGTCGAGCTTGAGGTAGGCAAGGATCTTCTCGGTGTACTGGCCCACGGGCACGTCCTCGTTGCCCATGGCGAGCGTGATGTCGCCGGCCAAGAGCTTCTGGGCCATGGACTCGAAGGAGTCCACTGCGGCCGGGTTGCCGTCGGGCACCACGAGCACCACCTTGTTCTCCAGCAGGTTCACGCGGGTGTCGGGCTCCACGAGGTCGAGGTTCTCGGTGTTGGCCTCGTTGCCGACCTCGAGCTGGTTCATCTGCTTCTGGGCGGCCGAGATGAACACGTCGCAGGGAGCGCCCTCCTGGATCTGGGTCTTCAAGGTGCCCGAGGAGTCGAAATTGAAGCTGGGCTGGGAGGAGCTCTCCTCGGCAAAGAGCTCGCCGATCTTGGTGAGCGACTCGGTGAGCGACGCGGCGGCAAAGACCACGAGCTCCTCCTTGGCGCTGTCGGCCGCGCCCTGCCTGGCGTCGGTCTGGGCGTCGCCGGCCTGCCTCTGCGTGCCGCCACAGCCGGCCAAGGCGCTGGCAGCGGCAACGGTGGAGGCGGCACAGAAGGCGCGGCGGGTGACTGGTTTCATAGGGGTCTCCTTCTCTCGGGCCCAGCCATGGGTGCGGGCCAAACAACGGCCTCGACGGGGCCTGACCTAGTCCCTGTGGTGCGGACCGCCGGCGCGGTGACGGACCATCTCGGCGGCCACCGACACGGCGATCTCCGCCGGGGTGACGGCCCCGATGTCGTCGCCGATGGGCAGGTGCAAGGCCGCCACCTCGCCCGCCGGGATGCCAGCGGCCTCGAGCTCGGCGTCGAACAGGCGGCGCTTGGAGCGGCTGCCGATGCAGCCCACGTAGCTTGGGTGGCGGTCCATGGTGGCCTTGAGCACGTCGAGGTCGGCAGTATGGCCGTGGGTCATGACCACCACGTAGTCGCGGTCAGTGACGGGGAGCTTGCGCGCGACCTCGGCAAAGTCGCCCGAACGCACGCAGCGGGCCTCGGGGAAGCGCTGCCGCACCGCGAGCTCGGGGCGGTCGTCCGCCACTTCGCAGACAAAGCCCACGGCAGAAAGGGCCGGCACAAGGGCGGCGGAGACATGGCCCGCCCCAAAGATGTAGACCACCGGCTCGTCCACGGGGCTCTCCACATAGGTGCGGGCCTCGGGGTACCAGCAGGTGTCGTTGGCGCCCAAAACCCGTGGGCCAAAGACCTCGGGCGCGGCATCGGCCACGGAGAAGGACGCCGGCCCCTCCTCGGGCCAGACGGCCGTGAGCCAACGAGGCCTCCCTTCGTCCAGGGCGTCCAGCAAGCGGTCGAGGAACACGGCGTCGGAAGCCGTGAGGCGGTGGATGCCCACCAAGGCGTCGCCGCCGCAGGCCATGCCCGTCATGGCGTGGGTGTACCAGGTGAGGTCGTCTGCGGGGCCCTCGTCGTGGGCCGCGGCAAGGCAGCGCTCCTGCACCATGGCCTCCACCTTGCCGCCGCCCACGGTGCCTAGGAACTCGCCGTCCACAAGGGCCATGGCCGCCGAGGCGTCGCGTGGCATTGACCCGCGGCACGACAGGACCACGGCGAGCACGCAGGGCTTGCCTTGGGCAAAGGATCGTGCGACGGCCTCCACGAAACGGGGGTCGCGCAGTGTGTCGGTGAGATCTGCCATGGCGCTCAAGCCTCCTTGGGGCAGCGGGGAAACGCGCGGAAATGCTCGATGGCCTCGAGCACGCCGCCCGCCACGGAACGGGCCTTGTCGGACACGGAGAAGCAGTGGGAGACCTCGCAACGCGGGTCGATGTCGCCCGCCTTCATGCCGGCAAAGACGGTGAGCCCGTCTTGGAGCAGCCCGCGCAGCACGCCGTCGATGGTGGCCTCCATGGGCTTCCCGTCCACCGTGGCCACCACCTCGCCCGCGCTCACCACGTCGCCGATGGCGCGCACGCCCGTGAACTCGCCGTCCGCCGGCGCCCGCAGCACCCGCTCGACGGTGTAGCCGCCGATGTTGCCGGGAATACCGGTGTTGGGCGCCGGGGAGCCGCGGTAGTAGACGCGTCCCAAATCGTGGCCGCGCTGCGTCTCCACGGCTGCGTCCACGTCGTCAGGGGCCACAAAGCCCGGGCCCACGCCCACCACGATGGGCGCCATGGAGAGACCGGTGCCCAGGTTGCGCTTGGCGAGGATGGCGTCCACCACAGCGTCAGGGGCAAGGACGGGAATGGAGCGGCCGTCGGGGTCCACCATGACGGCCACCGATCCCGCGGCCACGACCTCGGCCACCCCGGAAGGTCCTAGGACGGCCACGCCGCGCACGTCCTCCACCATGGCCTCTCCCAGGCGCACGGCCTCGGAGAAGCAGACAGAGCGCCGCACCGACGTGGGCTCGGCGATGTCGAGCATGACCACATCCATGCCGGCGCGATGGAGCCTAACGGCAATGCCTGAGGCAAGGTCTCCTGCACCGCGAACGCAGACGAGCATCGGGTTCCTCCTCGTTATTCTCCCAAATATATAACGAATGGGGTCGAAACGCCCCTCTCATCTCCCCTCTTTTGCCATTGCCAAAAGAGCCTTGGGGATACGGGAGACGGAAGGGCTTTCGGTTATCGAAAAGGCCTTGACGAGAGGCGCCTAGACCGTAACGACGCCGGGCTGGGCCGAGAGGATCTGCGCGATCTCGTAGAGGTTGGTCACGCCGCCCACGGCGAGCTTTTCGCGCAGGTGGTGGAAGTCGAGGCAGGTGCCGCAGGTAAGGATCTTGCAGCCGGCCTCCTCGAGGGCGCGGATGTCGTCGAGCGACTCGGACCCCTCGCAGGTGAGGGAGGCGCCGTCGTTGTAGAACAGGCAGCACGAGGGCACCTGCTCTTGCTGGGAGAGGGCGTAGATGAGGCCCTTCACCAGGATGTGGCCGAGCTCGGGGTCCCCCTGGCCCATGGACTTGGAGCCAAAGGCAAAGACCGCGGGGCCGCAGGGAGCAACGTCACAGATGGCAGCTGCCTCGTCGACGGCGCTGGCCACCTCCACGGCGCCGTCGGTCTTGAGGATCATGGCGGTGTGGTCGCCGCGCTCGTCCATGGTGAGCTCGAGGCCCTTCTCCGTGGCGAGGCGGGTGAGGTTGCCCACGGCCGTCTCGTCGTTGACTAGCACAGTGAGCGTCTCGCCGGAAGGCAGGTCCTTGAGGGCCTGAAGGGTCATGATAACGGGCTTGGGACACGTGATGTTGCGGGCATCGATCTTCATGCTAGGCTCCTTAGAGACTGTGGTTTGAGCGGGCCCTCCCTGCGGCACAAGCCGCTGAAAGGACATTTTGCTTGCTAGCTCGCCATCCTACCAAACGCCTTGTAAGGGACCCTCATGAAAGTTCAGTTTTTTCTGCAAGTGGTCCCCGGCATTACGCCGGTGGTCGGAAGCGGCGGGAAGACGTCGCTCATCGCGCTGCTGGCCTCAAGCCTTCCCGGCACCTCGGTGCTGTGCACCACCACGCGCATCTTCCCCTTTGACGGGGTGCCTTGCCTGGACGACGCCGCGCCCGACGAGGTGGCCCGCGCCCTGCGCTCCCACCAGACGGTCTGCGTGGGCGCCCCGGCCGATTGCGGCAAGCTGGCCGAGCCCTCCTGCGGAGTGAGGGCCCTCGAGCCCGTGGCCGACCACGTGCTCGTCGAGGCCGACGGCTCCAAGCGCCTGCCCCTCAAGGCCCACTGCCCGTGGGAGCCGGTCGTCCCTGACGATGCCCGGCCCGCCATCCTCGTGGTGGGGGCCTCGGGCTTTGGCCTGTCCGTGGCCCGCGGCGTACACCGGCCCAATGCGTTCTGTGCCATTGTGGGCGGCTGTCCCTCAGACATCGCCACGCCCGAGCATGTGGCTCGCGCCGTGGCCGCGGAGAACCTCGCTACCACCGTGTTCGTGAACCAAGTGGACCCTGGCGACGAGGCGGCGCTTCAGGCCGCCCGGAAGTTCGCGGCCGCCCTGCGCGAGCAAGGCTACACCGGCCGCGTGGGAGCCGGCTCAGTGCGGGCCGACTGGGCGCAGGAGCTGTAGAGGCGGCCGCCACTTCCCCACCCGGCCAAGAATGTTTGGCACTTTCGGATGTTTGGTACTTTTCGATAAGAAAGATGATCTAAACCACCAAACATCCCAATGTTTGGTGGTTTTCGGCTCCCGCTAGCGCAAAAAAGTACCAAACCCTCGAGGAGCCCCTCCAGCAGGTGAAGCCGCAGGGCCACAACGAAGCCGCGCCGCCCGCATCGCAAGAAGGTTCTGGCTGCCGCGCTCCGCATCGTAAGGACGCATCTGAGAAAGGGCTCCCTGCACCAAAAGATGCAGGGAGCCCTTTCGAATTGCGTCCGTTGATGCGGAGCAGGCGGCCCAAAATGCGGTCGACGACACAGGGCCCGGAGCCCTCAGTCGAGAAGACCCTGCGAGCGCTAGACCCTTGCGACGGCCTTGATCTCCACCTTGGCGCCCTTGGGCAGGGCCACCACCTGGAAGGCAGCGCGGGCGGGATAGGGCTCGGAGAAGAACTCGGCGTAGACCTCGTTCATGGCACCGAACTCGGCGATGTCGGTGAGCAAAACAGTGGTCTCCACGACGTTCGCCATGGTGGTGCCGGCCTCCTCGAGGATGGCCTTGATGTTGGCCAGGCTCTGGCGGGTCTGGCTGGCGATGTCGTCGCCGGCGAACTCGCCCGTGGCCGGGTCGATGGGGAGCTGGCCGGACACGTTGATAGAGAGGCCCTCGGCGGCCACGGCCTGGCTGTAGGGGCCGATGGCGGCAGGGGCGTTGGGGGTGACGATGGCGTGGTTGTTCATGGGGTTTCTCCTATCGTTGTCGTCCCGCCGGGCGGCGGGGGTGTGACCGTTGGAAAGCGCAGTTCCCGAGGGTGCCTAGAGCACCTCGGGGCCGTCGTCGATGCGGCGGGGCTCGCACCCGGGATGGCGGGGCACATAGCGGCCAGGCTTGGCCCCGGTGGGCTCGCCGTTCTCAGCGGCAAGCTCGCCGTTGACAAAGACGTAGCGCGGCATGCCCTGGGCCTCGAAGCCCTCGTAGGGGGTGTAGTCCACGGCCTGGTGCTGGTTCTTGACCGAGATGGTCCAGGACACGGAGGGGTCCCACACGCAAATGTCGGCGTCCGAGCCGGCGGCCAGCCGGCCTTTCTCGGGATACATGCCGAACACGCGGGCGGGGTTCTCGCTCATGAGCCGGCAGAAGTCCTCGGGGCCGAGCTCGTCGGCAAAGAGAGTGAAGATGAGGGCCGGGCGATGCTCCACGCCGGGGCCGCCATTGGGGATCTTGCGGAAGTCACCGACGCCGCGGTCCTTCTGGCCAAAGAGGTTGAAGGAGCAGTGGTCGGTGGCCAGGGTGTCGATGGAGCCGTCCACAAGTGCGTTCCGCAGCACGGAGCGGTCGTGGGGCTTTCTGGGCGGAGGGCTCATGACGTACTTGGCGCCCTGGAAGTCGGGCTCGAGGAAGCACGTGTCGTCGAGGATGAGGTACTGGGGGCACGACTCCACGCAGACGCCCACGCCACGGGCGCGGGCGGCGTCGATGGCCTCAAGGCCCAAGGCCGTAGAGAGGTGCACAACGTTGACCTTGGCCCCGGAGAGCTCCGACAGGTACATGAGGCGTGAGATGGCCTCGGCCTCGCAGATGGCCGGGCGGCTCATGGGATGGCCCTCCGGGCCGGTAACGCCGGCGTCGAAGACGCGCTTCTGAAGGCTGTCCACGAGGTCGCCGTTCTCGCAGTGCACGCAGAGGATGCCGCCGTAAGGTTTGATGGTCTCCAGCACATCGAGCATCTGGTCGTCGGAGA
Source organism: Atopobiaceae bacterium 24-176 (assembly GCA_041225335.1). Lineage (GTDB taxonomy): Bacteria > Actinomycetota > Coriobacteriia > Coriobacteriales > Atopobiaceae > Granulimonas. The sequence continues at coordinate 30,402 of JBCLSF010000003.1, forward strand.
GGCGCAGGTGGTCGTAGGCGAAGTAGGTCTTGAACGAGGTCACGCCGGCGTCGAACATGGCCGGGATGTCGGCCTTGGTCTTGTCGTTCCACTCGGCGATGGCCATGTGGAAGCCGTAGTTGGCCGTGCAGGTGCCGTCGGCGCGGCTGTGCCACTCTGCCAGCGCGTCGGGCATCGTGGTACCGCGGTCCTGGGTGGCGTAGTCCACAATGGTGGTGGTGCCGCCGCAGGCGGCGGCCCTGGTGCCGGTCTCAAAGGAGTCGGCCGTCCAGTCCATGCCGGTCCAGCACTGCATGTGGGTATGGGCATCGATGAAGCCGGGGTAGACGTAGCAGCCCGACGCGTCGAAGACCTCGTCGAAGCCGTCGCGAGAGCCCACGCCGCCGCAGACGACGTCGGCGATGGAGCCGCCGTCCAGGACGAGGTCCCCGCGCACGGGGCCGGCGGGGGTGACGAGGATGCCGTCTGCAATGAGTTTCATGGTGTGCTTGTCCTTCCTCACTGACGGGCGCTGAGGCGCCGAAGCTGCTCGGGGGTGTCGACGTCCGCCGCAGACGCCGGGTCTTTGGCCTCAACGCTCACCACCCGAGACGCGATGTCGGGACGGCCCTCGATAAGGGACGCCCCTCCCCTGTCGCCCTCGACGCAGGCCAGGGCCGAGAACAGGTCGCGGGGCCAAAGCACCGGGCTCTTGGGCTTTCCGTCGACGGCCAGGCGCACCACGGCCCCCGGGTTCGTCTGATGGCAGGCCACGAGCGCCCGCACGTCATCCGAGGAAAGCCGGGGCTGGTCGCCGCAGACAAAGAGGCAGCCGCCCGCCTCGCCCACGGCGGAGAGGCCTGCCCTGACCGAGTCAGAGATGTCGGGGCCCTGCGGGGCGACGCAACGAAAACCAAGGTCTGCGGCCAGGTCGGCCACGGGCCCCGGGGCCGCGGCCACCACGACGTCGAGCAGGTCTGCCGGAAGGGCGGCCAGAGTGTGGGCGAGCACCGGCGAGCCGTCGAGGTCGGCCAAGAGCTTCTGGGAGCCAAAGCGCTCGGAGCGGCCGTTGGCAAGCACGACGCAGGCGCAGCGCATGGTGCCGAAGAGCCCCTCGAAGCAGGAGTCGAACGCCTGCTGGGCGGCGTCGTTGCAGGCCCGCTCGAACGCGAGGTAGCGGGCCAAAAGGTCGGCACCGGCAGGCGTGAGCTCCGAGGAGCCGCCGTCGGCGCCGCCGATGCGGCGGGCCAAAAGGGAAAAGCCGCAGGCCTGCTCGGCCGCCTTGATCACGCGGTTTGCCTTGGAGTAGCTCATGCCCATCTCGCGTGACACGGCAGAAAGGCTCCCTAGCCTATCAACGCCCTCCAACAGGCGGTAGGGGCCGGGCCCAAAAAAGCGGGCCCCTTGCCCGTCGACAATCGACGCGTGTACCGAGGGCCTCATCCGCTCCCCCCCCCTGTCGTGAAGGCCTACATCAAAAAGGGCCGGGCACGCATGACACGCGCCCGGCCCGGCATAACCGCTGGGGCTTGGCCCCACGGGCGTGCAAGACCAGCTTACTTCTCCTGGAAGAGGCGGGGCTTGTCGGCAGCGTCGAGGGCGCGCAGGGTGGCCTGCGGGTCCTTGCACTTGGCCAGGAAGATCATAGCGGCGATGGCGCAAGGCTTGTAGCTGGCCTCCTTGTACATGCCAACGCGATGGGCCTCGAAGACGTCGTTCGTGACCTCGCCGTGCTCGCAGGAGACGCCCTCGATGTCGGCGGGCAGCGGGTGCATGTAGATGGCGTTGTTGGTGGTGGCCATGAGCTCGGGGGTGGTCACCCAGTCCATGTGCTGCTTGTTCTGCTCGAGGAGCTTCTGCTCGAGGGCGTCGATGCCGTCGAAGTCGCCGGCGGCGTAGAGCTTGGTGCGCTCCTCCATGCCCACGAAGGGAGCCCAGCTCTTGGGGATGACGATGTCGGCGTCCTTGAAGGCCTCGGCCATGTCGTTGGTCTTGGTGAAGGTGCCGCCGGACTCCTGGGCGTTCTTCTTGGCGACCTCCTCGACCTCGGGCATCACGTCGTAGCCCTCGGGGTGGGCCAGGACGACATCCATGCCGAAGCGGGTCATGAGGCCGATGATGGCCTGGGGCACGGAGAGGGGCTTGGCGTAGCTGGGCGAGTAGGCCCAGGACATGGCGATCTTCTTGCCCTTGAGATTCTCGACGCCGCCGAACTGGTCGGCGATGTAGAGGAGGTCGGCCATGGACTGCGTGGGGTGGTCGATGTCGCACTGGAGGGAGACGAGCGTCGGCTTCTGGTTGAGGATGCCGTCCTTGTAGGACTCGTCGACCGAGGCGATGACCTCCTTCTGGTACTTGTGGCCCTCGCCGATGTACATGTCGTCGCGGACGCCGATGACGTCGGCCATGAAGGAGACCATGGTGGCCGTCTCGCGCACGGTCTCGCCGTGGGCGATCTGAGACTTCTTCTCGTCGAGGTCCTGGACGGTCAGGCCGAGCATGTTGCAGGCGCTCGCGAAGGAGAAGCGGGTGCGGGTGGAGTTGTCACGGAAGATGGAGATGCCCAGGCCCGAGTCGAAGATGCGCGGGCTGATGTTGCGCTCGCGGAGGTTGCGCAGGGCGTTGGCGACGGCGATGACGGCCTCGAGGTCGTCCTTAGACTTGTCCCAAGTGAGCAGGAAGTCGTTCTCGTACATGTCCGAGAAGTCGAGGGTGTCGAGCTTGTCGATGAGCTTCTGAAGCTGAGCGTCCATGGGTGCCTTTCTTCGTGGTCGATGGGGCGGCGGGGCCGCAGGGCCCCGCCGCAGGGAACCGGGGTTACTCGCCGTCGTTGTCGGTGCCGAGGTTATCGGCGCGGAACTCGGTGGCGGACTCGCAGACGGCGTCGCCGTCGTAGAGGTTGACGGAGGCCACGTAGAGAGCGGCGGCGGCCACGAGGTCATCCTTGTAGGTGACCTCGTTGGGGGCGTGGGCCTGGGACTCGGCACCGGGGCCGTAGCCCACGCAGGGGATGCCGTAGCGGCCCTGGATGGCCACGCAGTTAGTGGAGAAGGTCCACTTGTCCACGAGGGGGCGGTGACGCAGGTCCATGGCGCAGTCGGGTCCCTGGCGCTCGTCGCCGAAGAGGGCCTTGTGGGCCTCCACCATGGCGGCCACGTGGGGCGCGGACTCCTTGTTGATCCACGTGGGGAAGTAGGCCTCGGTCTCGTAGACCTCGCCCGTCCAGCTGGGACGGTCGTAGTTGTACATGGAGACCTGGACGTCGTCGCCGTACTTCTTCACCGCGGGCAGGTCGCGGATCTCCTGGAGGCAGCTCTCCCAGGTCTCGCCGGCGGTCATGCGGCGGTCGATGGAGATGGAGCAGGAGTCGGCCACGGCGCAGCGCGAGGGCGAGGTGTAGAAGATCTGGGAGACGGTGCAGGTGCCGCGGCCCAGGAAGCGGGCGTCCTCGTAGTGCTCGGGGTTGTACTTGGGGTCGAGCATCTTCACAAGGCCGCGGATCTCGGTGGACTCGTCGCAGCCGTTGTTGTTGAGGTCGCGGACGTTGTCGATGATGTCGGCCATCTTGTAGATGGCGTTGTCGCCGCGCTCGGGGGCGGAGCCGTGGCAGGAGACGCCCTTGACGTCCACACGGATCTCCATGCGGCCGCGGTGGCCGCGGTAGATGCCGCCGTCGGTGGGCTCGGTGGAGATCACGAACTCGGGCTTGATGCCGTCCTTGTTGTAGATGTACTGCCAGCACATGCCGTCGCAGTCCTCTTCCTGGACGGTGCCGACGACCATGATCTTGTAGCCCTCGGGGATGAGGCCGAGGTCCTTCATGATCTTGGCGGCGTAGGTGGCGGAGCAGACGCCGCCCTCCTGGTCGGAGCCGCCGCGGCCGTAGATGATGTCGTCGGTCTCATAGCCCTCGTAGGGGTCGGCGTTCCAGTTGTCGATGTTGCCGATGCCCACGGTGTCGATGTGGCCGTCGAGGGCGATGATCTTGTCGCCGTCGCCCATGAAGCCCATGACGTTGCCGAGTCCGTCGACCTTGACCTCGTCGAAGCCGAGCTTCTCCATCTCGGCCTTGATGACGGCGACGACCTCGCCCTCCTCGCAGCTCTCGCTGGGCTTGGAGATCATGGCACGCAGGAAGGCGGTCATCTGGGGACGGTACGCCTCGGCCGCGTCCTTGATCTTCTGGTAGTCGAGCTCTTTGTTCACTGCAGTTCCTCCTCGCTATGGGACCGGTGCCTGTGCGGGCCTCCTCGTGTCTGGGAGGGTCGAAGGGGGTGGCTGGACCCGGCCCGCAGCCGGCCCGGCCACACTCTGGCGATGGATGCCTACCGCTCGATGTCCTCGGTCGGGTAGGCGCCGCCCCAGACCACCTCGCGGTAGCGGACGGGGTCGGTGTCTCCCTCGGTGGAGAAGAGCAGCACACGGGAGTTGCCGTTGAGGCCCAGGGCCTCCTTGAGGTCGGCGTAGTCGGGGTCCTCCATGATGGTGGAGACCACGCCCATGCCCACGGCGCCGGACTCGCCGGACGTGACGGCCGGGTCGCCGGCCAGGGGCGCGGCGAGCATGCGCATGCCCTTGGCGCTCACCCAGTCGGGGCAGCTGATGAAGGCCGCGACGTGGTTGCGCAGGATGTCCCAGCCGATGGTGTTGGGCTCGCCGCAGGCGAGGCCGGCCATGATGGTCTCGAGGTCGCCGCCCACGATGCGCGGCTCGCCGTCGGCGGCCTTGGCGCTCTGGTACAGGCAGTCGGCCGCGCCGGCCTCCATGACCACGAACGTGGGCGGGCAGCTGGGGAACAGGTTGGCGAAGTAGCCCACGACGGAGCTGGCGAGCGAGCCCACGCCGGCCTGGACGAACACGTGGGTGGGACGGTTGACCTCGAGGGCGCGGAGCTGCTCGGCGGCCTCGGAGCTCATGGTGCCGTAGCCCTGCATGATCCAGGAGGGGATCTCCTCGTAGCCGTCCCAGGCGGTGTCCTGGACGATGACGCCGTGCTCGGTCTCGTCGGCCTCCTTGGCGGCCAGGCGCACGCAGTCGTCGTAGTTGAGCTCCTCGATGGTGACCTCGGCGCCTTCCTTGGCGATGTTCTCGAGGCGGGTCTGCGTGGAGCCCTTAGGCATATGCACGACGGCCTTCTGGCCGAGGCGGTTGGCGGCCCAGGCCACGCCGCGGCCGTGGTTGCCGTCGGTGGCGGTGAAGAAGGTGGCCTGGCCGAAGTCCTTCTGCAGGTCGTCACCGGTGAGGTAGTCGAAGGTGGTGTCGGCGATGTCGCGGCCGGTCTGCTGCGCGATGTAGCGGGCCACGGCGAACGAGCCACCGAGGACCTTGAAGGCGTTGAGGCCGAAGCGGTAGCTCTCGTCCTTGACGTAGAGGCCGCCGAGGCCGAGGCGCCCGGCCATGCCCTCGAGGTCGGCGAGGGGGGTCACCGAGTACTGCGGGAAGCCCTGGTGGAAGGCACGGGCCGCGGCCACGTTTTCCAGGGACATGACGAGAAGGTTGGAGTCCTCACTCTTGGGGCACTTGTTGAGGACCCATTTCATCTCTGGCAGCTGCATGGACGTTCCCTTCCCTGCGACATTGACCACACGTTCAATTTGGGAGCCAAACTTTTTGTTTGGACACCTCAACTATAGTCTGTTCATGGGGGGTTGCAAGGCTCATCCCCAAGAGTCCCCCCAATCGGCGCCGTTTACCGGTGGACGGTTGTTCAGGGGCCGTGAGCGGGTATTTTCGCTCCTCCCTCTCCTCGTCGGCTCCATAGGGGAAGGCCCCGGGCAGACGCGCTCGCTCCGGGGCCTTCTCGGACCTGACCAAGGGGTTGTTCGGGGACGGTTGGAGGTTTTGCGTTAGAACTTGCCGTCCTTGAGCTGGGCCACGTACTCCTCGAACTTGGCCTTGGTGTCGGCGTCGACGATCTTGTCGGACACGGCGCCGGCGTAGACGCCGCCGTTGGACAGGTCGCCCTTGATGGTCTTCTTGCCGAAGGAGCCGCTCTCCACGTCGTCCATCACCTCGTTGGTCATCTTCACGTTGTCGGTGACCACGGAGACCAGGATGAGCTCGGGGTCGGTGTCGGTGATGTCGCCGGGCTGGCCGATGTCGAAGTGGCCGGCACCGGCCTCCTTGAGGGCCTCGCGGGCGCCGGTGTCGACGATGGAGGCGTCACCGAACATGACGTCGACGTTGTTGGAGTTGATCATGGTGGTGGCCAGCTCCTTGCCCTTGGCGGCGTCGGAGAAGCTGTTGGAGTAGGCGGTGGTCACCTTGATGTCGGGGTTGATCTTCTGGGCGGCCTCGGTGTAGCCCTTGATCTTGTTGAGGGTGGTGTCGAGCTCCATGGCGCCGATGAAGCCGATGTTGTTGGTCTTGGAGGTCAGGCCCGCCATGATGCCGGCGATCTGGCCGATCTGCACGGTGTCGGGCATGGTGCACTCGATGTTGTCGTAGTCGCTCACCTCGTCGTTGAAGATGCAGAACTTGGCGTCGACTTGGCGCAGTCCTCCACGGAGGCGGTGTACTGGTTGCCCGGGGCGATGACCAGGTCGTAGCCCTGGTCGACGTAGTCCTGCATGGTGGTGGTCCAGTCGGCCTGGGCGACGTTCTCGGTGTAGGCGGTCTCCCAGCCGTGGTCCTTGGCGGCCTGGACCATGGCGTCGTAGCAGGAGGCGCCCCAGCCGCCGTCGTTCACGGGACCGTCGAGGATCATGGCGACCTTCTTGCCGGAGCCGCCGCCCTCGGTGCCCGAGTCTCCGGAGCCGGAGTCGCCGGAACCGCCGCAGGCGCTGAGGCCGGCCACGCAGACCACGGCGAGCAGGCCGCACATGAACAGCCCGAGCCATCTCTTGACGTTCTTCATAGACACACCTTTCTCTGCGCGCCCCTCTTGTGCGGGGCGCTCTCCTGGGCCCTGGGACCAGGGCCCCTTGGGACCTGGGTCAGCGTTCCTCTCGGAAGTAGGGCTTTCCGTTGGCCTTGGGCCCGCCCTTCTGGGCGTTGAAGAAGAACAGGGCGACGATGGTGAACACGTAGGGGATCATGGCGAAGAACTGGTACGGGACCACGGGGGCGGAGACCTGCAGGGCGATCTGCACGGCGTCGAAGAAGCCGAAGAGCAGCGTGGCGCCGAGGATGCCCACCGAGCTCCAGCGCCCGAAAATCACGGCCGCGAGGGCGATGAAGCCGCGGCCGGCCACCACGCCGGTGGCGTAGGTGCTCGTGTAGCAGAGGGTGAGGAAGGCGCCGCCGATGCCGGCAAGGGCGCCGCAGACCACCGAGGCGAGGTATTTGGTCCTGATGGCGTCGATGCCCAGGGTCTCGGCCGCCTGGGGGTTCTCGCCCACGGAGCGGAAGTTGAGGCCGCCGCGGGTGCGGGCGAAGTAGAACCAGCAGAGGGGCACGGCGATGTAGGCCAGGTAGGCGAGGAGCGTCTGGTTGAACAGGATGTCGCCCACAAACGGGATGGCCGAGAGGCCGGGGATGGCCAGCTTGTCCATGGTGGTGCCCTGGACGAGGGTGGACCCGTCGCCGAAGATGACCTTGTAGGCGAAGGTGGCCATGCCGGGCGCGAGGATGTTGATGGCCATGCCGGTCACCGTCTGGTCCACGCGCAGCGAGACGGTGCAGAAGGCGTAGACCATGTTCACGGCTATGCCGGCCACCGCGCCGCACAGGACGCCGAGCCAGAGGTTGCCGGTCTGGTAGCCCACCACGAAGCCGGTGAAGGCGCCGATGGTCATGAGGCCGTCAAGGCCGATGTTCACGAGGCCGGCGCGCTCCGAGAAGAGCTCGCCCAGGGCCACGAAGAGCAGCGGCACCGTCATGCGGATGGTCGTGGCCAACACGTCGGGCATGGAGCTGAGGAAGGCATCCATTACTCGCTCACCTCCACTTTCTGGTCACCGGGGGTCGGGGGCACGAGGCCCTCCTGGTCCATGGGGCGACGGTTGAGCAGGTTCTTGAAGGTGGGGAGCTTCATGAGGGCCATGCCGGACACCGCGAAGATGATGATGAGGGCGCGGATGATGTCGAGGATGGCGGACGGGACCATAATGCCCACCTGCATGGAGGAGGCGCCGGTGGTGAGCATGCCGAAGAATAGGGCCACCACCATGGAGCCGATCGGGTTGAGCTGGGCGATGAGCGCGATGGCCACGCCCGAGAACCCGAAGCCCGAGCCGAAGCCCGTCATGAGGCGGTACTGGCGCCCGAGGAGGTCGACGGAGCCGCCGAAGCCGGCGATGGCGCCCGAGATCACGAACGAGAGGAGCACGAGGCGCTTGACGGGGAAACCCGCGACCCGCGCGGCGGTGGGGTTGATGCCCACGGCGCGGATCTTGAAGCCGAAGCTCGTCTTGTAGATGACATACCAGACCACGACCGCCATGAGGATGGCGATGATGACGCCGAAGTGCATGCGGTCGACGCGGATGAGGTTCACGCTGTCGGCCACGGCGGGCGTCTGGAGGTTGCCGGAGTCGGGGTCGTGGAACGGGCCCGAGTAGATGTAGTTCATGAACAGCGTGGCCACGTAGTTGAGCATGATCGTGGTGATGAGCTCGTTGAGGCCGCGGGTGATCTTCATGACACCGGGCAGGAGGCCCCAGACGCCGCCGGCGACGATGCCCACGAGGATGCCGAGCAGGACGCCGGGCACGCCCTGGGCGCCCGTGACCTGCAACACCATCATGGTCACCGTGGCGCCCATGATGAACTGGCCCTCGCCGCCGAGGTTGAAGACGCCGCACTTGTAGGCGAACGCCACGGCGAGCGACGTGAAGATGAGCGGGCACGCGCTCATGAGCGACTGGGCCACGCGCCCGGGGTTGCCGAGGGCGCCGGAGAAGAGCAGGGCGTAGCCCTCGATGGGGTTCTTGCCCAGGCACGCAATGATGATCGCGCCCACCACGAAGGCCAGGAGGATGGCCACGACGGGGATGACGATGCCGAGGGCCTTGTCGCGGTAGCGCTTGCCGAACTTGGTGAATCTGAATCTACTCACTGCCTCTCACCTACTTTCCTGCCATCGCGAGGCTGATTTGATCGATGGGCGGGTTGTCGCCGGGGTACTCGCCCATGATCTCGCCCTCGAACAGCACCGCGATGCGATCGGAGAGCTTGAGGACCTCGTCGAAGTCGGCGGAGATGAGGAGCACCGCGCAGCCCTTGTCGCGCTGGGCCACGATGGAGTCGTGGATGAAGTTGGTGGCGCCGATGTCGAGCCCGCGGGTGGGGTACACCGCCACGAGCACCTCGGGGTCGCCGTCGAGCTCGCGGGCGAGGATCACCTTCTGCTGGTTGCCGCCGGAGAGGCTCCTCGCGGTCTGGTTGACCGAGGTGCAGCGGATGTCGTTCTCGGCGCGCTTGGTCTCGGCGAACTCCTGGATGGCGCCGGACTTGAGCCAGAGGCCGTGGCCGAGGGAGAACCGGTCGGAGTCGGTCTCCTTGAGGATGAGGTTCTGGGCCACGGTCATGTCGCCCACGAGACCCATCTTGTTGCGGTCCTCGGGGATGTTGCCAAGACCCTGGTCGATGAAGTCCTCGGGGGAGAACACGGCCACCTTCTCGCCGTTGCGCCACACCTCCCCCGACTCCGGCGCGATGAGCCCGGCCACGAGGGCCGCGACCTGGGACTGGCCGTTGCCGTCGATGCCGGCGATGCCCACGATCTCGCCGCTGTGCACCGTGAGGTCGACGTCCCTCAGGCCGCCGTGCTTCTCCTCGGGGTGGTAGGAAACGCCCTTGATCTCGAGGACTGGGCGCTCGCCCGCGACCTTCTCGTAGGTGCTCTCCACGTAGTGGTGGCCGATCATGAGGTCGGAGAGCTCCTGGCCCGTGGTGTCGGCCATCTCGAGGGTCTCCACCGACTCGCCGGCGCGCAGCACCGTGACCCGATCGGAGATGCGGGTGACCTCGCGCATCTTGTGGGAGATGAAGATGACCGACTTGCCCTCCGCCGTAAGCGACCGCATGATCTCGAAGAGGCCCTCGACCTCCTGGTCGGTGAGGACGGCGGTGGGCTCGTCGAGGATGAGCAGCTCCGCACCGCGGTAGAGCACCTTGAGGATCTCGACGCGCTGCTGCATGCCGATGGACATCTCGCTCACGGGAAGGTCGAGGTCGACCTCGAGGCCGTAGCGCTCGGCCAGCTCCATGATGGCCTTCTTGTCCTTGGCCTCCTCGATGAGGGGCGACGGGTTGACCTTGGAGCCGAGGATGATGTTCTCGAAGCCCGTCATGGCCTCGATGAGCATGAAGTGCTGGTGCACCATGCCGATGCCGTGCTCGACGGCGACTGCCGGAGAGGTGATGTGGACCTCCTCGCCACCCATGAAGATCCTGCCCTCCGTGGGCTGGTAGAGCCCGATGAGGATGTTCATGAGGGTGGACTTGCCCGCCCCGTTCTCTCCGAGGAGCGTGTGGACCTCGCCGCGCCTGATATCGAGGTTCACGCCGTGGTTGGCGTAGAACGTCCCGAAGCGCTTGCTGATCCCCTCCATCCGCAGCAGTTCTTCCATACGACCGCCTTTCTCGGGATGACGACGATCCGGTGCCGGGCGTGGGCCGCGCCCGCGGTACAGGGAAAATAAGGGAACCCGTTGAGGTACATCCCTCATTTTCAATCCACCTTACACGCCCGTTCCCCAAACGTTCAGTTTGGTTCTGCGAATGGAAAATAAGGGGAAACCGAAGGGCGCGGCCCACGTTTGTGCTATGGGCACACTGTTTGGAAGAACATCAGACCAGGCCGGCCTCCTTGAACCCCTCGAAGAGGCGCTGGGGCGTCATGGGGGCCTCGTAGAGCTTCACGCCCGTGGCGTCGAGGATGGCGTCGCGGATGGCCGGGGCGGCGGGGATGGCCGGTGGCTCCCCCAGGGACTTGTTGCCGAAGGGGCCCGTGGGGTCCCACGTCTCCACGAACTCGGCCGTGAGGTCGGGCAGGTCGAGCATGGTGGGGATCTTGTAGTCGAGGAAGTTGTCGTTCAGGGTCCGGCCGGTGGCGGGGTCCTCGATGAGCTCCTCGAACAGGCCGAACCCCACGGACTGGGCGATGCCTCCGTGGACCTGGCCGGCGGCCGTGGCCGGGTTGATGATGCGTCCGGAGTCGTGGACCTGGACGACGTTTCTCACCTCCACCTTGCACAGGGGGACGTCCACCTCCACCTCCACGAAGCAGGCGCCGAGGCAGAAGGAGTTGAGGTCGGTCTGGGCCGTTCCCTCGGCGCTGATCTGCTGGGAGTCGGTGCGGGAGTAGTACGCGATGCAGGAGAGCTCCCCCAGGCTCATGAGGGGCTCGAGGTGGTCCCTGTCGGGGCCGCCCACGATCTGGCCGTCCACGAGGTCGAGGTTCTGGCCGTCTGGGATGAGGCCCGCGGCGTAGGCGAGGATCTTCTCCCGAAGCTGGGCGGCCACCTTCTTGATGGCGATACCGGTGACGTAGGTCTGGCGGCTGGCGTAGGCGCCGGCGCCGTAGGGGCTCACGTCGGTGTCCTGGGTGGACAGGATGTGCACCGCCTCGAAGGGCACGCCCACCGCGTCGGCGCACATCTGGCACATGACGGTGTCGCAGCCCTGGCCGATCTCGGTGGCGCCCAGCTCGAGCATGACCGAGCCGTCCTCGGCCAGCAGCATGCGGGCGCTGGCGGTCTCGAGCTCGAGGCCGGCGACGGAGCACTTGTAGCAGAGCAGGGCCATGCCCACGCCGTGGCGCACGGAGCCGGTCTCGTCGGCGTAGAGGCGCTTCTTCTCGTCCCAGCCGATGAGCTCCTTGCCCCGCTCGACACACTCTGGCAGCCCGTTGGAGACGCACACGAGCGGGGCGGGCCAGAACGGATCTGTGTAGCCCAGCTTGATGGCGTTCTTGAGACGGAAGTCGGCACCGTCCCAGCCCATGTCGTAGGCGATGTCGCTCATCATGCACTCGGCCGCCCAGGTGCTCTCGGGCACGCCGTAGGCGCGCATGGCGCCGGCGGTGGACTGGTTGGAGTAGTAGGTGAGGGCCTTGGTGTAGCAGGCCTTCTCCTGGCCCGAGTACATGTAGCGGAACGACCCCTGGCCGTTGGCGACGATGGCCTGGCCGTGGCTGGCGTAGCCGCCGGAGTTGGAGTAGCCCTCGCAGGAGCGGGCCACGAGGTTCATGTCGTCGTCCCAGCTGGCCTCGGCCGCGAAGCGCTTGGGCTGGCGGGAGCGCGTGTAGGAGAAGACCTCCTCGCGGGTGAGCTCGAGCAAAACGCAGCGGCCGCCCACCTTCTTGCAGAGCCAGGCGTTGAGGGGCTCGTAGAGCACGTCCTGCTTGTTGCCGAAGCCGCCGCCCACGCACGGCTTGATCACACGGACGTCGCCCCAGGGGATCTCGAGGGCGAGGCCGATGGAGTGGCGGATGATGTGCGGGATCTGGGTGGAGGTGACGCAGACGATGCGCTTGCCCTCCATGTAGCAGTAGGACAGGCACGTCTCGATGTGGGCCTGCTGCTGGCGCGGCGTGGACATGGTGTAGGAGCCGTGGTGCCACCGGGGGTCGGCGTGGATCTCTTCGATGGAGCCGTAGCCGGTGCCCGCAAGGTCGGTGCGGGTGTCCCACTCGGCATGTACGTTGCCGGGGCACTCCTCGTGGACGGGAGGGGCACCGGCCGGCGGGTTCACGGCGTCTTCGTAGTCGAAGATGATGGGGTACTCCTCGTACTCCACCTCGATGAGTCTCACGGCCCTGTCGGCGGTCACGGAGTCCTCCGCGACGACGGCGGCGATGTTGTCGCCGTACTGGCGCACGCGCGAGTCGAGGATCTTTCGGTCCTCAATATCGCCGCGATGCTCGGGGTCGACCACCCACGGGTGGCCGGCGGTATAGATCTGGTAGCTGGGCAGGTCGGGGTCGAAACAGGTCCAGACGCCCACCACGCCCGGAAGCCGCTCGGCCTTGGAGGTGTCGATGGACACCACCCGTCCCGAGGCGATGGTGGAGCGCACCACCTTGGCTACGAGGTGGGGGTTGGGTACGAGATCGGCCGTGAACTGGGCACGGCCGGTGACCTTGTCGATGGCATCGACGCGCGTCACGCTTCTTCCTATGGCCATAGTTACCCCTTCGGGAAAACGTGAGTGTAGACGCGGGTGCTATGGCGGGAGTCCGAGGAGTATGCTCGAAGCTAAGGTACAGCTGGCCGAGCGGCGGGCCCTCGGGCCCTCCCGCTGGTCCCCTGTCTCCTTGCATTCCGTGCGGCGCCCCGCTCCCGCCAGGTCCCGGGGCGCCGCACGGTCACGTTCCGGGCGTCAGGCGGCGTCGCCGTCCTCCCCCACCATCCCGTTGACGAGGTTCACGGCCTTTTCCACCGCGGTGACGATGTTCTGGTAGCCGGTGCAGCGGCAGAGGTGCCCCGAGAGGGCCTTGCGGATCTCGTCGCGAGTGTAGGTCTTGCCGGAGCGCACGAGCTCCTCGGCGGACATGATGATGCCGGGGATGCAGAACCCGCACTGGACGGCGAACTCGTCGATGAAGGCCTGCTGGACGGGGTCGAGGGTGCCGTCGGCGGCCTGGAGGCCCTCCACGGTCTCGATGGTCTTGCCCTCGGCCCATGCCGTGAGGTAGAGGCAGGTGTCGGTGGCCACGCCGTCGATGAGGACGGTGCAGGCGCCGCACTCCCCCACCTCGCAGCCGCGCTTGACGGAGGTGAGGCCGAGACGGTCGTGCAGGGTGTCGAGAAGGCACTCGCGGACGTCGTAGCCCACCTGGACGGGCTTGCCGTTGACGGTGCAGCTCAGGATTCTCATTTCCATGATGCGCTGGAACCTCCCTTGTTGGCGGCGTTCACCAGAGCGCGCCTGGTCATCTCTTTGATCAGTTGCATGCGGAAGTCCTTGGAGGCGCGCCAGGAGTCGCGGGGGTGCAGGTCCTCCAGGGCGGCGTCGCCCACGACGGCGGCCGCCTCAGTCACGGTCTTGCCCCGGGCGGCGTCCTCGGCCGCCTTGGAACGGCACGGGTTGGGGCCGGCCACGCCGTAGGCGAAGCGCACATCCTCGATGGTCTCATGGTCGGCGGCGAGCTTGACCAGGCAGCAGCACCCCATGGTGGCGATCTCCAGGGCGTTGCGCTTGCCGTACTTGATGTAGTCGCCGGTGAACCCCTCGTAATGGTCGCGGGGGATCTGGATGGAGACGAGCAGCTCGTTCTGCTCGCGCACGGTCTTGCCGGGGCCCGCGTACCACTCCTCGATGGGCACCACGCGCTGGCCGTCGGGTCCCTCGAGCACCATCCTGGCCCCGAAGGCGAAGAGCGTGGAGGCGGTGTCTGCCGAGGTGATGCCGTTGGCCACGTTGCCGCCGATGGTGCCCGAGACACGGAGCTGGGGGCCGCCGGGGGTGTCGCAGGCGTCGCAGAGCACCGGGATGCGCTCCTGGCAGATGGGGTCCTGGTTCACCGCCTGGAACCAGGTGATCGGACCGATACAGATGGTCTCGTCGTCGGTGAGGGTGACGCCCCAGAGCTCGTCTTTGAGCTCGTGGATCGACACCAGCTCCGTGGGGCCAAAACGCCCCTCGCGGATCTGGACCAAGACGTCGGTGCCACCGGCGATCACCTTGGCCTCGGGGTGCTCGGTGAGGTGCCTCACGGCGTCTTGGACGCTCGTTGCCTCGTGGAAGTAGGTGATGTCATACATAGGTTAGATCAATCCCTCCTTCTTGAATCCCTCAAAGAGCCTTTGAGGGGTCATGGGCGCCTCGTAGAACTTGACGCCCGTGGCGTTGAGGATCGCATCGCGCACCGCGGGGGCGGCGGGGATGCACGGGCACTCGCCGAGTGCCTTGTTGCCGTAGGGGCCGGTGGGGTCGTAGGTCTCCACGAAGTCGGCCGTGAGGTCGGGCAGGTCCATCATGGTGGGGATCTTGTAGTCGAGCAGGTTGTTGTTGCGGATGGACCCGTCCTTGGGGTTGGTGAGCAGCTCCTCGGAGAGGGCCATGCCCACGGACTGGGCGATGCCGCCGTGGACCTGCTGCTCGGCGGTCTTGGGGTTGATGATCACGCCGGAGTCATGCACCTCCACCACGTCGTTGACCGTGACCTTGGCCATGGGGATGTCCACGGTGAGGTCGACGAAGCAGGCGCCCATGGCGAACGTGTTCTCCTGGACGTTGATGCCGTCCTGGGCCTCGATCTGCTTGGCATTGGTGGGGTGGTAGTACGACTGGATCGAGACCTCGCCGATGGTGGTCACCTCGTTGCCGGCGACGTCGTAGATGACGCCGTCGCGCATGTCGAAGGGGCCCTGGCGCTTGGGGTTGAGGAAGGCGGCGTAGTCGAGGATCTTCTCACGCAGCTCCTCGGCCACCTTGCGGCAGGCGGTGCCGGCCACGTAGGTCTGTCGGCTGGCGTAGGCGCCGGAGTCGTAGGGCGTGACGTCGGTGTCCTGCTGGCTGACGATGTGGACCGTCTCGGTGGGCACGCCCACGGTCTCGGCGGCCATCTGGGAGAAGACGGTGTCGGCGCCCTGGCCGATCTCGGTGGCGCCCATCTGCAGCATGATGGAGCCGTCCTGGGCGAGGTGCATGCGGACGTTGGAGGTCTCCAGCGAGAGGCCGGCCACCGACGTCTTGTAGGAGAAGAGGGCCATGCCCACGCCGCGACGCACGGGGCCGGTCTGGTCCTTGTAGGCGGCGCGCTTCTCGTCCCAGCCGATGAGCTCCTTGCCCTTGGCCACGCACTCGTCGATGCCGCGGGAGTAGCAGCAGAGCGGGCCGGGCCAGAACGGGTCCTTGTAGCCGAGCTCCATGAAGTTGTTGAGGCGGAACTCGGCGCCGTCCCAGCCCATGTCGTAGGCGATGTCGCTCATGAGCACCTCGGCCGCCCAGTTGCCCTCGGGCACGCCGTAGGCGCGCATGGCGCCGGCGCAGGTCTCGTTTGAGTAGAACGTGGTGGCCACGCCGTGGTGCGCGAGCTCCTTGGCGGAGTACTCCTGGCGGAACGAGTTGGCGGTGTTGGCCATGAGCGCGTGGCCGTGGGCGGCGTAGGACCCCTGGTTGGACCAGCCCTCGAGGCTGCGGGCCTTGAGGTTCATGTCGTCGTCCCACGCGGCGTCGATGTGGCACTCCTTGGGCTGGCGGGAGCGCGTGTAGGAGAAGACCTCCTCGCGTGTGAGCTCGAGCAAAACGCAGCGGCCACCGACCTTCTCGCAGAGCCAGGCGTTGAGGGGCTCGTAGAGGATGTCCTGCTTGTTGCCGAAGCCGCCGCCGATGTAGGGCTTGATCACGCGGATGTCGCCCCACGGGCGCCCGAGCGCCTGGGCCACGATGCGGCGGCAGATGTGGGGCAGCTGCGTGGAGGAGACCACCACGATGCGGTCGCCCTCGCCGTAGGCGAAGGAGAGGCAGAGCTCGATGTGGGCCTGGGACTGGCGCGGCGTCTTGACCTCGATGTGGGTGCGGTGCCACTGGGGGTCGTCGAGGATCTGCTCGATGGTCTCGTAGCCGCCCTGGACCTCGGTGCGGTTGTCCACGTGGGCGATGATGTTGTTGGGGCGCGCCTCGTGCAGCGGCGGGAAGTCCTCGGGACGGTCCACGGCCTCAAAGCGCGTGAGCTCGAGCGGGTACTCCTCGTACTCCACCTTGACGGCGCGCACGGCGCGGTCGGCCGCCACGGTGTCCTCGGCCACGACCGCGGCCACGACGTCGCCGTACTGGCGCACGCGCTGGGTGAGGATGTTGCGGTCCTGGATGTCCTGGTGGCCCGGGTCGCACGACCAAGGGTGGCCGGCGGTGCCGAAGGGCTGCTGGGGAAGGTCGGGGTCGAAGCAGGTGTAGACACCCACCACGCCCGGGATCCTCTCCGCCTCGGCGGTGTCGACGGACACCACACGGCCGTTGCCGACGGTGGCGAGCACCATCTTGGCCACCAGGTGGTCCGTGGGCAGGAGGTCGTAGCAGTACTTGGCCCTGCCCGTGACCTTGTCGAAGGCGTCAACTCTCTTGAGCGGCCTTCCTACCTCCTTGAACTCCTTCATCGATTGACCTTCTTTCAAAAGAACCCGGGCCCGCCCCGACTCCGGGGCGGGCGTGTCAACGAAACCAGCCTACTTCTCGCCCTTGGCCTTGGCGGCCTTCTTGGCAGCGACGGCCGCGGCGATCTGCTCGGGCGTCATCTTGGCGGTCTTTTTGGGCTTCTTGGCGTAGGGCGTGTCCTCCATGGGGAGCTTGTTGCGGACATGTCCGTCGCGGGCCATGTAGGCGCCGGCAATGGCCTGGGCCGTGGGGATCGAGCTAATCTCGCCGATGCCCTTGGCGCCGTAGGCAAAGGGAAGCAGCTCGTCCTTCTCCACATAGATGGCGTGGATGTCGGGGATGCGATCGGCCCTGAGCAGTCCCAGGGTGCCGTACTTGGCCGTGGGCACGCAGTCCTTGAGGGGGAAGTCCTCGGTAAGGCCGTAACCCATGGACATGAGCACGCCTCCCTCGATCTGGCCCTGAATGGCGATGGGGTTGACCACCTTGCCGGAGTCGTGGGCCTGCCAGATCTGGTCGACGTAGCCCTCCTCGTCGAGGATGGCCACGGAGGTGGCGAAGCCGTAGGCCACATGGCTCTTGGGATAGGGCACGTCGGCGCCGAGCTTGTCGGTGGGATCGAAGAACTCCTCGTAGTACTCGCGACCCTCGAGGGCCGCGAGGTCGCCGCCCGCCTCGTCGAGGTCGGCCCTGAGGTCGGCGGCCACCATACGCACGGCCTCGCCGGAGATGAGCGTCTGGCGCGAGCCGGAGGTGGTGCCGGAGTCGGGGCCGAGCTCGCTGCTCACGGGCATCATGCGCACCTTGTCCAGGGGCAGCCCCGACGCCTCGCAGGCCATCTGGGCGAAGACCGTCTTGCAGCCCTGGCCGATGTCGGAGGCGGCACAGTAGACGCAGGCCATCCCGTCGCGCACCACGATGCGGGCGCGGCCCTTGTCGGGCAGGCCCACGCCCACGCCGGCGTTCTTCATGGCGCAGGCGATACCGGCGTGGTCGGCGTTGGCCTCGTAGACGTCGCGCACGGCCTCGAGGGTCTCCTTGAGGGCTGTGGAGCAGTCGGCGATCTGGCCGTTGGGCAGCACCTTGCCCGGCTCGATGGCGTTGCGGTAGCGAATCTCCCACGGGGAGATGCCCACCTTCTCGGCCAGCAGGTCGAGGCAGACCTCGAGGGCGTACTCGGTCTGGCAGACGCCGAAGCCGCGGAAGGCGCCGGCGGGCGGGTTGTTGGTGTAGTAGCCGTAGCCGCGGATGTCGGTGTTCTGGTAGCAGTAGGGGCCCGGGGCGTGGGTGCAGGCTCGCTCGAGGACGGGGCCGCAGAGCGACGCGTAGGCGCCGGTGTCGAAGTAGACGTCGCAGTCGAGGCCCACGAGGACGCCGTTCTCGTCGCAGCCCACGGTGAACGTGGCCTCCATGGCGTGGCGCTTGGGGTGGAAGCGGATGGACTCGTCGCGCGTGAGCTTGGCCTTCACGGGACGGCCCACGGCACGGGCCGCCAGCGCCGCCAGATGCTGCACGGAGACGTCCTCCTTGCCGCCGAAGCCGCCACCCACAAGGGCGTTCTCCACCACCACGCGCTCGGGCTCGTCGTCCCACCCGAACATGTGGGCGACCTCCTTGCGGGTGTCGAAGACGCTCTGGTCGGTGGTGACGATGCGCACACCGTCCTCGGTGGGCCAGGCCACGGCGCACTCGGGCTCGAGGAACGCGTGCTCCGTGAAGGGCGTGGTAAAGCTCTCCGTGACGGTGTGGGCCGCCTCGGCCAAGGCCGCCTTGGCGTCGCCGCGGGTGATGTGGCGCTGCTGGCAGAGGTTGCCGCCCTCGTGGATGGCGGGGGCGCCCTCGGCCGCGGCCTCATGGACGTTGCGCACCGGCTCCAGCACCTCGTACTCGACCTTCACGGCGTCCTTGCCCTGCGCAAGGGCGCGCTCGTTCTCGGCCACGACAAGGGCCACGGCGTCGCCCACGCACCGGGTGATGTCGCCCTCGGCGATCATGACGTCCCAGTCCTGCTGGAGGTGGCCCACCTGCTTCACGGGCACGTCGGCCGCGGTGAGCACCGCGAGCACGCCGGGGACCGCAAGGGCGTCGGACGTGTCGATGGAGACCACACGGGCGCGAGGGTGAGGCGTGCGCACGGCGCTTGCGAAGGCCATCTCGTCGGCGTAGATGTCGTCGGGGTACTGGCCGTAGCCCAGGACCTTCTCGCGAACGTCGAGGCGGAAGGCAAGGTCGCCCACGCCAAAACCGTCCTCGCCGCTCTCAAGGGCCTCGTCCACGGGCGCGTCGCCGCGCAGGACCTCGGCGGCCAGAAGGATGGCCTCGATGATCTTCTTGTAGCCGGTGCAACGGCAGATGTTGTTCTTGATGGCGCGCTTGACGTCGTCCTCGGTGGGGTTGGGATTGGCGTCGATCAGGGCCTTGGCGGCCATGACCATGCCCGGAGTGCAGAAGCCGCACTGCACGGCGCCCTTGGCACCGAAGGCATAGACGAAGGCGTCCTTCTCGGCCGGCGTGAGGCCCTCGCAGGTGACGATGTCCCTGCCCTCGGCCTTGGCGGTGTTGAGCACGCAGGCCTTCTGGGCCTTGCCGTCGACGACGATGGTGCAGGTGCCGCAGGCCCCCTGGCTGCACCCGTCCTTGACGGAGGTGAGGTGCAGGTCGTCGCGCAAGAAGCGCAACAGGGGCTTCTTCTCGGAGGTGCTCACCTGGCACCCGTTGACGGTGAAGGTGTAGACGTCTTCCACAGGGCACTCCTTCCTACTGAAATATCTGTTCCCTTGAATTTCGATCCTATGAGAAGGACCGTTCGACTAATTGAAGTCGAACGGTCCTCGTTCTCCCTTACCTGCAGAGGAGGTAGGCGTAGTCCCTACGGACCGCCTGAATGGTTCTGCGGACCCCCTCGGGGAGCCCGCAGGCGCCGTCGTCGGGGTCGAAAACGGCCACCTGGCCGTCGAGGCGCACCTTCACGCCACCGTCGACCTCCAGGAAGCCTTCGTTCTCGGAGTTCTCGAAGTCCTCCTCGCACCAGAACACCGTGAGCTTGTCCTTGTAGGGACGGCCCTCGGAGTAGGGGCAGAAGACGGCGCAGTTGCCGCACTCGTTGCACATGCCGTCCACGTGGACGATCTGGCGCTGGCGCATGCCGGGCACGCGCACGGCGACGTTGGCACGGTTGGGGCAGACCTCGACGCAGGCCTCGCACACCGTGGGGCACTCGAGGCAGCGGGTGGGGGTGCAGCGACTGCAGTCGTGGGCCACGTCGCCGCGGGTGGCCAGGGCGCGGCCGTACTCGGGGTCGATGTTCTGGGCCGACTGGCCGTTGAAGTCGCAGCCCGAGATGGATGCGGCGACCACGGCGGCGTCGGCGATGGTCTCCACGATGGTGGCCGGCCCGCGACGGGCGTCGCCGGCCACCCAGACGCCCTCGACATTGCTGGCGAGGTTGGCGGACACGGCGGGGATGCCGCGGTCGGTGAGCTCGACGCCGGCCGACTCGAACAGGCCGCGCTCCACTTTCTCGCCCACGGCCACGATGACGGCGGTGGCGGGCACCTCGACAGAGTCGCCTGTGGGCTCGGGGCGGCGGCGTCCGGAGGCGTCGGGGGCGCCGAGGGCCATGACGTCGCAGGTGAGGCTGCCGTCGTGCAGCTTGCCCGGGCTCAGGAGCTCCATAAACTCCACGCCGTCCTCGAGGGCGAAGACCAGCTCCTCCTCCTCGGCGGGCATGTAGCGGCGGTTGCGGCGGTAGACCAGGCGCACGTTCTCGACGCCGGGGACGCGCTTGGCGGCACGGGCCACGTCCATGGCGGTGTTGCCGCCGCCGATGACCACGACATCGGTGCCGAGGTTGAGGGTCTCCGGGGACTCCTTGGCCTGGGCCAGGAACTCCAGGGCGTCGAGCTCGTCGCCCTCGGCGAGGACCTGGGGCGCGGGGGCCCAGGCGCCGGTGGCCACGACGACGTCGGTGAAGCCCTCGTCCTTGAGGGCGTCGACGGAATCCACCTCCACGCCGCAGCGCACCTCGGCGCCGTAGGCCAGGCAGAGGTCGATGTCCTTCTGGATGTCCTCGTCGTCGATGCGGAAACCGGGGATCACATGGCGCACGACGCCGCCGAGCGACTCGGAGCGCTCGAAGATGGTGGCGGGCACGCCGGCGCGGGTGAGGAAGCAGGCGCAGGCCAGGCCGGCAGGGCCGCCGCCGATGATGGCCACGCGGCGGTCGGAGGACTTCTCG
This sequence comes from Atopobiaceae bacterium 24-176, assembly GCA_041225335.1. Lineage (GTDB taxonomy): Bacteria > Actinomycetota > Coriobacteriia > Coriobacteriales > Atopobiaceae > Granulimonas. The sequence goes on from JBCLSF010000003.1 coordinate 51,604, forward strand.
GTGGCGGCGAGGGCGGGGGCCACCTCGGCAAAGCCGCGCTTGGCGGCCTCGAGCTTGGCCTCGCGGATGAGCACGTGGGCGTCCACGTAGTTGCGCATGCAGGAGTCGGTGCAGTGGTGCGGGCACAGCGTGCCAGTCATGAAGGGCAGCGCGTTGCGCTCAAGAACGATGCGCAGGGCGTCGGCATAGCGACCCTCGTCGACGGCGCGGAGGTAGCCGGGGATGTCCTGGTGAATGGGGCAGTCGTGGCGGCACGGGGCTGTGAAGCAGTCGGTGAGCGGGAGCTCACCGGGGATGTGGCGCTCGGGCAGCGGCTTGATGGGCTTGCGGCAGGCATCGCCGTGGGCGGCCTCGTCGGCGAGCTCGGCGATGCGCTCGGGGTCGGCGCCGGTGAAGGCCTCGCCGGGCAGCTCGGTGAGCAGGCCCGTGATCTGGGAGAGGCGCTCGTAGCCGCCAGGCTTGAGGATGGTGGTGGCCACGGTGACCGGCCAGATGCCGGCGGAGACCAGGTTGGCCATGTTGTGGGCGTCGGCGCCGCCGGAGTAGGACATGCGCAGGGTGCCGTCGAAGTGCTCGGCGATCTTGGCGGCCAGGGCGATGGAGAGCGGGTAGAGGGAGCGGCCGCTCATGTACATCTCCTCGCTGGGAAGCTCGGAAGCCGTGACGTCGACCGGGAAGGTGTTGGTGAGCTTCACGCCGAACTCGAGGCCGCGCTCGTCGCAGAGGGCGCGCAGGCGCTCGATCATGGGGACGGCGTCGGCCCACTGGAGGTCCTCGACGAAGTGGTGGTCGTCGAAGGCGACGTAGTCATAGCCCAGGCCGTCGAGGGTGGTGCGGGCGAACTCGTAGCCGAGGAGCGTGGGGTTGCACTTGACGTAGGTGTTGAGCCCCTTCTCGCAGATGAGGTGGGTGGCGATCTTCTCGATCTCGGCGGGTGGGCAGCCGTGGAGGGTGGACTCGGTGATGGAGGCAGAGACATGGGGGGTGATGGACTTGACGAAGTCCTCGTCGACCACCTCGAAGAGGTCCAGGTGGTCGAGGGTCCAGGCGATGGCCTCCTTGAAGACCTCGGTGTCGGAGGCGTCCTTCATGCCCTCGATGTAGGCGTCGATCTTAGGGGTGGTGATGCCCTCGTAGTCGTAGCCCACGCTCATGTTGAAGACGAAGCCGTCGGGGTCGCCGAAGCCGAACTCGCGGGCGATGAGCTTGCAGGCCACCCAGGCCTTGACGTACTCGGCGAAGGCTTGGGGCACGGTGAGCTCGGTGGACCACTCGCAGTTGTAAGCCTCGTCGGACGCGAGGATGCAGGGCTTGGGGACGCAGGCCGAGAGCTCGGCGCCGTCCATCTTCTGCACGGTCTTGAGCTCGAAGAACCGGGCGCCGCACACATAGCCGGCCACGAGGTTCTGGGCCAGCTGAGTGTTGGGGCCGGCGGCCATGCCGAAGGGGGTCTCGATGCGCTCGTCGAAGATGGGGAAGGCGCGCTCGGGGTCGCAGCGCACGACGCGCTGCTCGCCGAAGACGGTGCCGCAGGTGCGGTACTCGTCGAGGATCCAGGTCATGAGGTGGTCGAAGCCGATGGGGCGCATGATGTCGCTCATTGATGTCCTCACTCTTAAGGGCCGCAGGATGCCGGCCCGACAAAACGTGTCAGGTTCGCGTGCCTAGTACGTGCGGTCGTTGAGGTCGCCCCAGAGGAGCTTCGACTGCTCGAGGGTCCAGGCGTTGATGGCCGCCTCGTCCACATCCACGAACTCGCGGTCGCGGTAGACGACGCGGCCGTTGATGACGGTGGTGCGGCAGTTCTTGCCCATCATGCCGAAGAGCATGTGACCGTCGACGTTCTCGTCGGAGAACGGGGTGAACACGTTGTAGTCGAAGATGGCGACGTCGGCCGCGGCGCCGGGGGCGAGCTTGCCCAGGGTGCGACCGAAGTACTTCTCCCCCATCGCGGGGTTGTTCTCAAATAGCATGGTCATGGCCTCGCCCCAGGCGACGTTGGGCATGCCGGCGTTGTGGCGCTGGATGGCCACGAAGACCTTGAGGCTCTCGAGCATGTCATTGGTGTAGGCGTCGGTGCCCAGGCACACGGGAATGCCGCGGCGGAAGAACTCGAGCACGGGCGAGCAGCCCACGGCGTTGCCCATGTTGGACTCGGGGTTGTTGACGAGCCAGGTGCCCGTCTCCTTGATGATGTCCATCTCGCCCGGCGTGACGTGGATGCAGTGGCCCAGCATAGTCTTGGGGCCGAGAAGGCCGTGGTTGAGCAGGCGTTCGACGGGGCGGACGCCGTAGTGGTTCTCCATGGAGTCGTAGACGTCGTTCATGCCCTCGGACACATGGATGTGGAAGCCGGTGAGGCCGTCGTTGGCCTCGCGCATGAGATCCATGGTCTCGTCGGAGAGGGTGAACGTGGCATGGCCGCCGAACATGGCGGCGATCATGGAGGAGTTCTCCTTGGCGCACCAGCGGGCGAAGTCGGCGTTCTCCTTGATGCCCTGGTCGCGCTTCTCAATGCCGTCGCGGTCGGAGACCTCATAGCACAGGCAGGCGCGCATGCCCAGCTCGGAGCAGACGTCCTTGATAGCAAAGAGCGAGCCCGGAATCTCCTTGAAGCTGGCGTGGTGGTCGAAGATGCAGGTCACACCGTCGCGGATGGAGTCGAGCACCGTGGCGTAGGCGCAGGCGCGGGTGCCGTCGAGGGTGAGGTGGCGGTCGATGTTCCACCACTGCTGCTCAAGGTTCTCGAGAAAGTTGTGCGGGTCGCAGCCCTTGATGGCAAGGCCGCGGGCCAGGCCCGAATAGATGTGCGTGTGGCAGTTGACCAGACCGGGCATGATGACGCCGCCACGGGCGTCCACATAGTCGGCGCCGGGGTTGGCCGCCTTGAGTGCCGCCTCGTCGCCCACCTCGACGATGGTGTCGCCGTCGATGAGAACGGCGCCCTCCTCGAGGTAGGGGTTGGCCGCGTCGCGCGTGATGACCCTTCCGTTACCAATGAGCAGCATAGGGAGTCTCCTCGTGCCGTGTCGCAGATCAGCTACGACGAAAACAGTGTGGCCTGGGCCCTCTCGTGCCCCGCCATCCGTGTTCGCCCAAGGTCGGGCCCGGACCGGATGTCCGAACGTTCAGACAAATTCAAGATTCGGTCTTGCAACCTAACTTTTTGTCTGTATCCCATCTTGGCACGGGTTGTAAAGGAGACACACGCGCTCTCGGCGTGCGGTCGATTTAGGGCGCGAGCGGACAAAAACCGGCAGCAAGAGGAGGGTAATTTTCCCACCTACCGTTCACCACGGTTAACTTACGGACCCCAAAGCGGGGCGGAGTCCCCATTACTTTTCGACATGTGAGAATCTAGATACGGAAGCAGGGGAATCGGTCTCCGTCGGTCTATACTTGGGACCTCATATATATAGAGCAGGGAGCACATCGTGACCTCCGAGCGCATCGAGTTTCTCAGCAGGCTTGCCAAGGGACTGGCAACCGAGTTCGGCTCCAACTGCGAGGTGGTCATCCACGACCTTCTTGCCAAAGACCCCCAGCACACGGTCGTGGCCATCGAGAACGGGCACGTGAGCGGCCGCTTCATCGGCGATGGCCCGTCCAACGTGGTGCTCCAGTCCTTGAGCGGCGACCCCGACGCGCTTAAGGACCGCTACGCCTACATCACGCGCACAGAAGACGGTCGGATCTTGAAGTCGAGCACCATCTTCTATCGGGAGGAAGACGGGCGCCCCGCCGCCCTGCTCTCCATCAACTTCGACATAACCATGCTCGTGGCGGCACAGAACTCCATCGGCACCCTCACCGCCCATGAGCCCTCCGCCGAAAAGGACGCCCCCACTATTCCCCACAACGTCTCCGACCTGCTCGACGACCTCATCGAGCAGAGCGTTCGCCTCGCGGGAAAGCCCGTGGCCCTCATGAACAAGGCCGAGCGCATCAAGGCCATCCGCTTCCTCAACGACTCCGGCGCGTTCCTTGTGAGGCAGTCGAGCCAGAAAGTGTGCTCGTACTTCGGCATTTCCAAGTACACGCTCTACAGCTACCTCGACGAGGCCAAGACGGCGGCCATCCAGGAGCAAACGGACGGAAACGAGGACGGAAAGGACGAGTAGAGGCCCGCCGCCCGCCCTTCGTTTGTCGGCGCTTTTTGCGCTCGTCGATACCCTCCAGCTCATTCAGGCACAAAGAAGGGCCGCGCCCCTCACAAGGAGGGACGCGGCCCGCTTCTTGGCGCGGTATTGGCCCTAGAGGACCTGCTTGCCGGCCACGTACTTGGCATCGATACGGCCGCCAGCGTTGGCCTCGTAGCAGAAGCGCTCGAGGCGGTGCTGGGTGTCGAGGTCGACGGTGGAGCGGATTCCGGAGTCGTCGAGCACGAGGATGTCGGCCTCGTAGCCGGGCTCGAACGTGCCCACATTGCCAAAGAACGAGCCGCCGCCCACCGTGGCCATGTAGATGGCCTCGGGGATGGTGATGGGCTTCAGGGACTCGTCAACGCAGCGCCAGCGCAGCTTGGAGAGCGACACGGTGTGCGAGATGGCCGAGAACATGGACAGGTGCGGGCCGCCGGCCACGTCGGAGCCCAGGGCCAGGTTCATGCCCAGGTCGAAGTACATGCGCACGGGGGCGATGCCGCTGGCAAGGTCGGCGTTGGACTCGGGGCACAGCGCGATATAGCAACCGGTACCCTTGAGGATCTCGACCTCGTTGGTGGTGGAGTAGACACAGTGGGCCATGATGGACTTGGCTGGACCTGCGAGCTGGCCGGTCTGCAGGTAGGTGTCGCCGTAGCACGTGGCCCAGGGGCACAGCTCGGCCACCCAGTCGATCTCGGAGAGGTTCTCGGAGAGGTGGCTCTGGAGCGGCACGTTCTGGGCGGCCTTGAGCTTGCCGATGCCCTCCATCAGCTCGTCGGTGCAGCTGGGGGTGAAGCGCGGGGTCAGGATAGGCTTCGTGTTCTCGTAGCGGTCGCGCGTGTCGGTGAGCCAGCGCTCGGTGTCGGCCAGAGACTGGCGCGTCTCCTCCTGAAGGCCCGGGGCGCCGTTGCGGTCCATGTTGACCTTGCCCACGTAGGTCTTGAGGCCGGTCGCCTCGAGCTTGTCCATGAGCATCTCGGTGGCAGGGACATGGAGCGTGCCGAAGATGATGGCGCGGCAGGTCTCGGAGTTCTTGAGGTCGTCCACGAAGATGTCGTAGGCGCGCTCGGCGTAGTCGAGGTCGGCGTACTTGGCCTCCTCGGGGAACGTGTAGGTGTTGAGCCAGTCGAGAAGCTCGAGGTCGAGGCCCGTGCCGCGGAAGGCGTACTGGGGGGCGTGCACATGGGCGTCCACGATGCCGGGCATCACGAGCTTGCCGGTCTTGTCTACGAGCTCAATGCCCTCATACTCGGCGGGCAGCACGGGGAACACGCCCGCCACGAGGCCGTCCACGACCACAAGGTAGCCGTCCTTGACGGCGGCGAGCTCGGCGGGGCCGGCGGACCAGATGATGTCGCCCTTGATAGCGAAGGTCTTCTGAGCCATGGTGCTTCCTTTCCTTCACAGGGCCCGCGCCCTGTGTCTTGGGGCGCGGGCCGCCTCATGCCCTAGCGGGCCGCAGAGCTAGATGAAGAAGTACTTGATTATGAAGAGCACGGTGAGGACCCACAAAAGAGGGCTCACCTTCTTGGCCTTGCCGGCAAAGGCGTTGATGAGCGTATAAGAGATGATGCCCAAAAAGACGCCCTCGGCGATGGAGTAGAAGAACGGCATGGCGGCCAGGGTGATGAAGGCGGGAACGCCCTCGGTGGGGTCGTCCCAGTCCACGGCGCAGCAGGCGCCGATCATCAGGAAGCCCACGATGATGAGGGCGGGAGCGGTGGCGAAGCTCGGGATGGCCAGGAAGATGGGGCTGAGGAGCAGGGCGATGGCGAACATGATGGCGCCAAAGACCGCGGTGAGGCCCGTGCGGCCGCCCTCGGCCACGCCGGCGTTGGACTCAACGGCCACGCAGGTGGGGCTGGAGCCGATGAAACCGGCGCACACGGTGGTGATGGCCTCGGCGAGCAGGCCCTTGCCGATGCCGGGGATGTTGCCGTTCTCGTCGGCCAGGCCGGCCTTGGTGGCAGTGCCGATGAGGGTGCCCAGGGTGTCGAAGATGGAGGCGAACAGAATGGCGATGACCACGGCCACAAATCCCACGGTGGCGAACTGCGTGAAGTCGGCCTGGAAGGCGACGGGGGCCAGGGACGGGACGGCAAGGCCGTTGGAGAAGTCGGGGAACAGGGTGAAGAAGCCGGCGTCGGGGTTGGGCGTGTAGACGCCGCAAACCTCGCAGATCATGCCGAGGACCCAGGTGGCCACGATGCCGATGAGGATGTTGCCCTTGACGTTCTTGGCCATGAGCACGGCGGTGATGATGACGCCCACGAGGGCGAGCAGGGCACAGATGCCCAGGGTGGAGAAGGTGCCGTCCTGGACGGTGCCGTTGAACGAGACCATGGAGACGTAGGTGGACTCATTGGGCTGCAAAAGGCCGGAGCCCTTGAGGCCGATGATGGTGATGAACAGGCCGATGCCGGCGGTGATGGCCTTCTTCAGGCCGAAGGGGATGGCGTCGGCGAGCAGGTCGCGCAGCTTGGTGAGGGAGATGATGGCGAAAACGATTCCCTCGACGATGACGGCGGCCAGGGAGACCTGCCAGGAGTAGCCCATGCCCACCACGATGGTGTAGGTGAAGTAGGCGTTGAGGCCCATGGACGGCACCAGCAGGAACGGGAAGTTGGTGAGAAACGCCATGAGCAGCGAGCCGATGATGCAGATAAGGCAGGACGCGGTGAACACGGCACCGTGGTCCATGCCGGCGTCGGCGAGCACGGAGGGGTTGACGGCCAGGACGTAGGCCACCGTCACGAAGGTGGTGAGGCCGGCGATGAACTCCGTCTTGACGTTGGTTCCACGCTCCTTGAGGTGGAACAGGGAGTCGAGCTTCTCTTCCATTGCGCTTCCAATCAGGGTGGGTGGCTGACTTGCTTGCAGCCCCTCTCCCGAGGACATCCGCTAGAGCGCACAAGGACGCGCCGTCCTGGGAGCCGTCCATCACCTCCATACAGGGGACTGCAGACCGGGTGACCGAGGGCAGGGTGAGGTCCTCGATGACCGAACTCTTTGTTAGTTCCTATGCCTTTCGGTTTGCCCCATAGTCCGTCCATTGCACAGAAAAATGGACGGATTCCGGGCGGACGGTCCCTTCTTGTCGATAAGTGGTATACCTGATTATCGATTGAATGTATTTTGAAAAGATGCTGAGCGTCACCCTTCCGGTGCGCCCCTATGGCAACCGTTCGCCTATTAAATGCACAACGCTCTGGATTTCCTGAAGCATATTGGGTATCAATGGGCCTTGACCCATGGTTTGCCGCAAGTCCCCGACCCCCTTGGAGAGCCCGTTGACCGCAAGACCCGCGAACAGCGACGCCCACCGCCGATCTTTGGCCCTGCAGGGCGCGGGCGCAGACGCGGCGCTCGGAGTCACCGTCGCCCTTGTGGCGGTCTTCTCCCTGTGGCCCATCGTGGCCATGCTCGCCCAGAGCCTGGACGGCGGCCCGGCCGAGGCGGCCGCACGCTACGGCGACATTGTGGCCTCTTCGGCCCCGCTCATCTGGAACTCCCTTTTCACCGGCGCCGCGGCCTCCGCGCTCTCCTGCGCCGTGGCGCTCGCCGTGGCCGTCATGGGCGCCTTTGGCCCCCGGGGCCTCGGCGCCGTCTCGCAAGGGGCGGCCCTGCTCTCCATGGTGTCGCCGCCGTTCGTCGCCTCCCTCGCCTATATACAGCTCTTCGGGCGCCGCGGCCTCGTGACCCACGGGCTGCTCGGCATCGCCGGGGACCCCTACGGATGGCTGGGCATCGTCATCATGCAGGGCCTGTTCTTCTGCGCCGTCAACGTGATGCTCCTGTCGGCCAGCCTGTCGCGCATCGACCGCCGACTCATGGAGGCCGCAAGCGACCTCGGGGCGTCGAAGGGCCGCGTGTTCTGCGACGTTGTGCTCCCCTTGGTGCGCCCCACCCTCGTGTCGTGCTTCCTGCTCACCTTCGTGCGCTCCATATCCGACTACGGCACCCCCGTGGTCATCGGTGGGGCCTTTGAGACCGTGGCGTCGCGCATCTACGTGCAGCTCACCGGCTACTCCGACCTCTCGGGCGCCGCCGTGCTCGACGTCTGCCTCCTTGTATGCGCCGTGGGCGTGTACGCCGCGCGCCGGCGCCTGGACGCCCGCTCCGAGAAGCTCGTGGCAGGCACCATGGACGCAGGGAGCGGGCCCGCCTGGCGCCTGAAGGGGCCCGCCGGATGGGCCCTCGGCGCCGTGGCAGCCGTGTTCTCGGCGTTTGTGGCCGTGCTCTACCTCACGATCGTCCGCTGCGCCTTTGTGCACGGCATGGGCTGGGACGCGCCGTTCACCCTCGAGAACTTCGCCCACCTTGTAGACTTCGACCTCACGCCGCTTTTGCGGGGCATGGTCTATGGCGCGGCGGCCGCCGTGGCAGGCTGCGTCGTGGGCGCCTCCGTGGCCTACTTCTGCCGCCGCCGGCAGGTGCCGGGGTCGGCTGCGCTGTCCTTTGCCGCCGCCATGCCCTACATGCTGCCGGGCACCTGCCTGGGCCTCGGCTACATCCTCTCGTTCAACTCCGGCCCGCTCAAGCTCACGGGCACCGGCGCCGTCATCGTGGCCGTGCTCGCGGCCAAGCAGCTCACCGTGTCGGTGGACGCCTTCTCCAACGCCCTGGCCCAGGTGCCCCGCGACCTCGACCGGGCCGCAGCCGACCTCGGGGCAGGAGAGCTCTCCCGCTTTGCCGGCGTCTTGTGGCCTAACTTGCGGGAGGCCATGGCGGTAAGCCTGCTCAACGGCTTCTCCAGCGCCATGATGGCCTACGGCGCCGTGGTGTTCCTGGTTGCGCCCAGCACCAAGACCGGCATCGTCCAGCTCTTCGACGCGCTGTCCGGCGGCCGCTACGGGTACGCCGCCGCCATCGCCGTCGTCCTCATCGCCATCACGCTCGCCGTGGACCTCGTCTCATGGCGCCTGACAAAAAGGGGGCGTCACTGACATGTTCCTTCAGCTTTCCGGCCTTTCCAAACGCTACGGCGACACATTCGTGGTGGACGCCATGAACCTGGGCGTGAAGCGCGGCACCGTCTGCTGCCTTTTGGGCCCCTCGGGCTGCGGAAAGACCACAACGCTGCGGATGGTGGGGGGCTATCTGGCGCCCGACGCCGGAACCGTGGAGGTAGACGGCGCAAACGTCACGGACCTTCCCCCGGAGGAGCGGCCCGTCTCCACGGTCTTTCAGTCCTACGCGCTCTTCCCCCACATGACGGTCGCGGAGAACGTGGCCTACGGTCTCAAATGCCATGGCCTGGGCGACCCCGAGCGCCGTGCCGAGGCCGCCGCCATGCTCGACTCCGTGGGGCTAGCCGATTACGGGCGCGCCTATCCCGGCGAGCTCTCGGGAGGCCAGCAGCAGCGCGTGGCCCTGGCGCGCTCCCTCGTGCTGAAGCCCAAGGTGCTCCTGCTCGACGAGCCCCTGAGCAACCTCGACACGGGTCTGCGCTCCGCCATGCGCGACGAGATCCGCTCCATCCAGCGGCACTTCGACCTCACCATGCTCTTTGTGACCCACGACCGCCGTGAGGCCATGGCCCTGGGCGACACCGTTGCCGTCATGAACGGCGGCAAGATCTTGCAGCACGGCACGCCCGAGGAGGTCTACTTCCATCCGGCCGACCGCTTCTGCGCGGAGTTCCTCGGCCCCGTGAACGAGCTGCCGCAGGACGCGGGCCCCGTCTTTGCCCGCGTGGAGGACACGGTCATGGCCGAGTCGGGCCCTTGGAGCGGCACCGTGGAGTCGTGCACCTTCCTCGGCGACGAACTCTCCTACGAGGTGTCGGTGCAGGGACACCCCATCACCCTTCGGTCACAAAACCGGGAGCGCCTCGACGTTGGCGCGACCGTGTTTGTGGACATAACCCATAGGCTCATATGGAAAGGACAAGCGTAATGAAGCAGGCCAACGTCTCGAGAAGAACCGTCATCGCTGGCGCCTGCGCCCTCGTGCCCATGGCGGTCCTCGCAGGATGCGGCAATCAAGGCCAAGACGCCGGCAACGGCCAGGAACAAGGCTCCTCCTCGGACAAGACCCTCCAGGTGGTGTGCACGAACGAGTCGTACAAGGCCCTGTTCGACATGTTCACCAAGGACAAGGGCATGCCCGTGGAGTTCGTCTCCATGTCGAGCGGCGACGTGCTCTCCAAGCTCCGCGCCGAGGGCGGCACCCCCAGCGCCGACCTGTGGTTTGGCGGCGGCATCGACTCGTTCATGGCCGCCGCCAAAGACGGGCTGCTCGAGGCCGTGGACTTCCCTGCCGCTGACAAGTTCGCCGAGGGCTTCAAGAGCCCCGATAACTACTGGTTCTCCAAGGGCGTGACCGTGGTGGGCTTCATCGCCAACGACAACCTGCTGAAGGAGAAGAGCGCCACCGCTCCTGCCGCCTGGACCGACCTCGTGAAGAGCGAGTACAAAGACGAGATCGTGATGAGCTCGCCGGCCGTCTCCGGCACCAACTACGCCGCCGTGGCCGCCATCCTGCAGACCATGGGCGAGGCCGACGGCTGGAAGTACCTCGAGGAGCTCAACGCCAACATCCCGTTCTACACCAAACGCGGCAGCGACCCGGCCACCCGCGTCTCCCAGGGCGAGATCGCCGTGGGCATCACCTACCTCGACCGCACCCTCGACGACCTGCTCACCGACGGCATCCACACCATCCAGCCCTCCGACGGCATGCCCTACATGCCCGACGGCGTGGCCGCCTTCAAGGGCGCGGCCAACGTGGACGGCGCCAAGGAGTTCATCGAGTGGCTCTTCTCGAGCGACGAGAACCTCAAAGAGCTGGCCTCCATCGATAAGAAGAACACCATCAAGCTTTGCATCCCGTCGCTTGAGGGCGTCGAGCTCGACTTCAACGAGAGCGCCCTCATGAAGGAGGACATCTCCCAGTTTGGCGAGATGCGCGATGCCGTGCTGGAGAAGTGGGATCAGATGACGAGCGGCAAGGAAGTGCAGGGCGGCGACAAGTAGCGTACCCGCGCTGCTGCGGGCGCGCTGCACCCTGTACGCGATTGAGCTGCGAGTGCGGCACGAGTGCGCCTGAAAGCGATTGAGGGCGACCTGACGTTCGTCAGGTCGCCCTCAATCGCTTTCAGGCGCAATGCCGGGTCACAAGCGCTCGCGCACGCACTTAGCGCACCCGGATGCGCGCTCCGTCCTCCCCCATCGCCGTCATGCGGCCCACGGCGCAGGCCGCAAGGACGCGCTCGTCGGCGGCCAAGGCGGCCACAAAGGCGTCGGCCTCGTCGGCAGGCACGGCAAAGAGCAGGCCGCCGGAGGTCTCGGGGGTGAAGAGCAGGTCGAGCACGGCGAGCTCGGTGTCGCCGGCATCCACGAAGTCGGCGGCAAAGTGGCGGTTGCGGTAAGTGCCAGCGGGAAGCAGCCCCAGGCGGGCGGCCTCGAGGGCACCGGGCAAAACGTCAAAGGCGGCCGCGTCCACCTCGCAGGCAAGGTCTGCCCCTTGGGCCATCTCAAGCAGGTGCCCCATCACGCCAAAGCCGGTGACGTCGGTGGCGGCGTCCACCGTAAAGCCGCCCTCCAGGGCCACGTCGTGCGGCCAGCGGTTGAGCCGCATCATGGCGTCCTCCGCCTGCTTCAGCTGGTCGGCCGTGGCAAGGCCTCCCTTGGCGGCCGTCACCACGAGGCCGATGCCCAAGGGCTTCGTGTACACGAGCACGTCGCCCTCCTTGGCACCGGCGTTGGTCCACATGGCGTCCGGATTCACAAAGCCCGTGACCGACAGGCCGTATTTGGGCTCCTCGTCATAGATAGAGTGGCCGCCCACAATGGAGGCGCCGGCCTCGTAGACCTTCTCGTAGCCGCCGCGAAGGATTTGGTGCACGACGTCTTTGGGCATGTCCTCGGGCACGGCCATGATGTTCAGGGCCACCTTGGGCTCTCCGCCCATGGCCCAGACGTCGGACAGCGCATTGGCCGCGGCAATGGCGCCGTAGACGTAGGGGTCGTCGGCGATGGGCGGGAAGAAGTCGAGCGTCTCCACGATGGCCAGGTCGTCCGTAACCTGGTACACGGCGGCATCGTCGCTCTTGTCAAAGCCCACGAGCAGGTTGGGGTCGCGGCGCACATCGAGGCCCTCCAAAAGCTTGGCCAGCTCGCCGGCCCCCACCTTGGCGCCACAGCCGGCGCACTCGGCCAGTTTGGTGAGTTTGATCGATTGAGCCATAGATGCCCCTTCCTTAAGCGATCGTTTGGTTTTTCTCTACCCGAGCTCGGCGCCTTCCACGCGGCTGGAAAGCGCCTTTGATGAAACGCCACGCGAGCGGCCCGGTCGCAGAAAGGCCGTCAGGCAGCGCACGAGAGAGGCACCGGCGGCCTTGGCACCCACGCGGCGGCCTTGGGCGCCGGCCCGCACGCGGGGGTCCAGAAGGTCGCGCAGCCCGTCGCCCAGCAGATTGAGCCCCAGTACGCAAAGCATCATCACCGCGGCGGGCGCCGCCATCATCCACGGCGCCTTGGCCAGGACGGCGCGGCTCGCATGGAGGATGTTGCCAAGGCTGGCGTCCGGGGCCGGAATGCCGGCGCCCAAAAAGCTGAGGGACGCCTCGGCCACGACCGCCTGCGCGAACAGGAACGACGCCTGCACCACAATGGTGGGAAGGGCCTCGGGAACCACGACGGTCCAGATGATCCGCCACTCCGAGGCGCCGCTCACCCGGGCGGCCTCCACATAGGGGCGCCCGCGCGTGGCCAGCGCGCTCCCCCTCGCCAGCCGGGCCACCAACGGCGTGTACACAACGGTGAGGGCCGCCACGACGGTGGTCGTCCCGGCCTCAAAAGAGGCGACGAGCGCAATGGCGAGCAGGATGCCCGGAATGGCCGAGAGGCCCTCTGCCACGCGCATCAACACGCTGTCCCACGGCTCCCACCAGGCGGCGAGCACCCCCATGGCGCAGCCGACCACCGACGAGAGCGCCACGACGGCGCACCCTACGAACAAAGACGAGCGCGCGCCCACCATGACGCGGACGAACAGGTCGCGGCCGAACTCATCGGTGCCCAGCGGATGGGCGACGCTCGGGGGCCGCAGGCGCTGGGCCACGGCCATCTCGTTGGGGTCCACGTCGGAGAGAAACGGCACCAAAAGGGCGCACAGGATCACCGCGCCAAGCAGGATGGCGCCCACGGCGATGGCGGGACAGGACCTCAAGGCCCCGCCGAGACGAGCAACAGCCGCCCGGGCCCTCATCGGCCCTCACCGCCGGCAAGCCTCATGCGAGGGTCCACCACACCGTAGAGCAGGTCCACGGCCAGATTTACCATCACATAGATAAGCGCCACGAGCAGGATCGCGCCTTGGAGCAAGAAGACGTCCCGTCGCTCCACGGCGCCCATCATGAGCATGCCGAGGCCCGGGATGCCAAAGACGGTCTCGCACACGATGGCCCCCGTGGCCAGAGACGCCAGAGACTGGCCCAGCACCGTGAGCACCGCAGGACCTGCGTTTTTGAGCGCGTGGCCAAACAGCATCGCGCGCTCCTTGAGGCCCTTGGCCCGGGCCGTGCGCATGTAGTCGCCCGCCAAGGCGTCGAGCATGGCCGAACGGGTCATGCGGGCGATGAGCGCGGCCTGGGCGAAGGCCAGCGAACAGGCGGGCAGCATCAGGTAGCGAAGGTGCTCGAGAAGCCCCTCCTCCAGCCCGGCGTACCCGGTCACCGGGAACCACCCAAGCCCGAGGGAGAACACCGCCATGAGAACCATGGCCACAAGAAAGCTCGGCACCACGGAGCCCGCCACCGAGGCTGCCACGCACGCGCCGTCGACGGCGCTTCCCCGCCGGCGGGCGGCCGCAACGCCCAAGGGCACCGCAACGAGCGTGGCGATGCCCTGGGCGAGCATGGCAAGGGACAGCGTGGGTCCCATGTACTGGGCCAAGGCCTCGGTAACCGGCATCTGAAGGAAATAGGAGCGCCCCCAGTCGCCGGTGAGCACGCCACCCAGCCACTCCACGTACTGCACGGGAAGCGGCCGGTCAAAGCCGAGGCTCGCGTTCAGCGTGGCAACCTGTTCCGGAGACGCCTCCATGCCGAGAAGGGCCGTGGCCGGGCCACCGGGAACAAGCCGAACTACGAGAAACGCCGCCACCGACACCACGAAGAGCACCGGAACGGTGGCAAGGACGCGTCGGATCAGGTAGCGGGCCATAGGCACCTCCTTTGACAGGCCGACAGGGGAACAAGGGCGCATGCGGGAAGGCGCCCCTCCCCGCACGCGCCGCCGCTAGGCGCGGACGCCGGCGTTCCAGTAGAACGGGTAGCGCAGGTAGTCGAAGCCGTCGACATCGGCGCCCACGGCGTAGAGGCCGGTGTAGTGGCCGAGCACCGTGGCGGCGCCATGCTCGTAGATAAAGCCCTGGAGCTCGTCCCAGGCCGCCTTGGCCTGCTCGGGGGTCTCGGCGGCGCGGATCTTGGCCACGCCCTCGGTCACCTCGGGGGCGTCAAGGCCGGCCCACGTGGGGTTGAGCACCGAGAGCTGCACGGGCAGCGGGTTGTAGGAGTTGCTCGTCACGAAGAGGTCGTACTGGCCCGGGTCGGCGCGGCGCTCCATGAAGGTGGCAAAGTCGCTCTCCTCCAGCTCCACGTTGAAGCCCGCCTGGCGCAGCTGCTCCTGGATCACGAGGGAGGCAGCGTACATGTCGGCGTAGTCGGGGGTGGCCACGATGGTGAGGGTCTGGCCGTTGTAGCCAGCCTTCTCCATGAGCTCTTTGGCCTTGGCCTCGTTGTTCTGGTTGTAGAGCTCGGCGCCGGCCTTGGAGTCCCACTGGGCGTCGCCGAGGGCGCTCCAGCTGGGGTCGAGCGAGTAAAGGCTCTCGTCGCCGTAGGCGGCCAGCATGATGTCGTCCATGTTGAGGGAGGCGAGCACGGCCTGGCGCAGGTCGGCGTTTGCGAGCGGGCCCTCGGAGGTGTTGAGGAACAGGTTCATGGTGCCGCCGTTCTGCACGCTCAGCTTGATCCGGTCGTCGCCGGAGAGCTCCTCGTAGCGCTCCAGGGGCACCTCCTCGGCCACGTCGATCTCGCCGGACTGGAGGGCGGCCACGCGGGTGGTCTCGTCGGGGATCACCTTGAAGTTCAGCGTGTCGGCGATGGCGAGCTTGCGGCCGGTCAGGCCGCTGGAGTCGCCCTCGGGCTGGCTGTAGTCCTCAAAACGGACGAGCGAGACGCACTGGTCCTGCTTCCAGTCGGAGAGGCGGTAGGGGCCGGTGCCAACGAACTCGGTGACACCCTCCTCCCCGGCGGACTCCACCACGGAGGCCGGGTAGATGGCCGCGAACTGGATGGGGCCGGCGAGCTGGGTGATGATGTCGCCTGTGGCCTCGGGCACCACAAGGCGCACCGTGGCATCATCCACGCGGCTGAACTCGGCGCCCTTGAGCAGGGCCGCCTTGGAGGAGCGCGCCAGCCAGGCGTTCATCGACGCCACAACGTCGTCGGCGTCCATGGTCTTCCCGTTGTGGAACTTCACGCCCTCGCGCAGCTTGATGGTGTAGGTCTTCCCGTCCTCGGACACGTCGTAGGACTCGGCCAGAACCGGCGTGGGGTTGTAGTTCTCGTCGAGGGAGAACAGCGACTCATAGATGTGCATGCCGATGCCGTCCACGATGTTGGAATTCACGCCGTGCACGTCCAAGGTGGGCGGGTTGGCGGCGATGCCCACGTTGAGAACGTCCTTGTAGGAGGCCTCGGCGTCTGCCTTGGAGATGACCGAGGCCCCGTCGCCAAGGGCCGTGGCGGGATCGGCGGGCGTGCCGCAGGCGCTAAGGCCCAAGGTGAGGGCGAGGCCGGCTACAACGGCGCCCGCTCCCATGCGTGACCTGAGGTTCATGGGGAGATTCCCTTCTGCTCCGAGGCTGCAAATGTTCAGCCTGATATCAAATGACAAAAAAGAATCTAACAGCGACCGCCCGGCGAAAAAGATAGGATTTGTACTTACACAGAGTTGAAACTAGAGGACTTTTGTACGGACCGCACCGGGAAAAGGACGGCTAGGCGCGAACGCCGGCGTTCCAATAGACGGGGTAGCGCAGGTAGGCAAAGCCCTCCACATCGGTGTCCATGGCGTAGAGGCTGGCATAGTGGCCGAGCACCGTGGCGGCACCGCAGTCGTAGAGAAGGCCCTGGGTCTCGTCCCAAGCGGCCTTGGCCTCCTCAGGCGTCTTGGAGGCGCGGATCTTGGCGACCCCCGCGGCCAGCTCGGGCGTGTCGAGGCCGGCCCAAGCAGGGCTCAGCACGGGAAGCTGCACCGGCGAGGGGCTGTAGGCGTTGCTCGTGATGAACAGGTCGTACTGGCCCGGGTCGGCGCGGCGCTCCATGAAGGTGGCAAAATCGCTCTCCTCCATCTCCACGTTGAAGCCCGCCTGGCGCAGCTGCTCCTGGACCACGAGGGAGGCCAAGTACATGTCGCTGTAGTCGAACGTGGTCACAAGGGTGAGGGTCTGGCCGCGGTAGCCCGCCTTGTCCATGAGCTCCTTCGCCTTGGCCCGGTCGTTCTGGTCGTAGAGCGAGGCGCCCGACGCGGAGCGCCACTGGACGTCGGCAAGGGGGCACCAGCTCGGGTCCAGAGCATAGAGCTTCTCGTTCCCGTAGGCCGCCTGCATGATCTCGTCCATGTCGAGGGCGGCGAGCACCGCCTGACGCAGGTCGAGGCTGGCGAGAGGGCCCTCGGAGGTGTTGAGGAACAGGCTGAGCGTCCCGCCGGTCTGCACGCTGGCCCGAAGGCCGCGGTCGGAGGCGATTTCGCCATGGCGCTTCAGCGGCAGCTCCTCGGCCACGTCCAGGCTGCCCGCGCGCAGGGCGCTCAGGCGGGCGTTGTCGTCGGGGAGCACCCTGAAGTTGATCGTGGGGGCAACGGCGGCCTTGCGACCCGTGAGACCGGAAGGCTCGCCCGCAGGCTGGCTGTAGCCTTCAAAGCGCTCAAGGCGCACCAACTTGTCCGCGTCCCACTCGGCCAGACGGTAAGGGCCCGTTCCCACGCACTCGGTGACGTCGCCGCCAGCGGCCGCCTCCACAGCGGACGCCGGGTAGATGGCCGCGAACTGGATAGGGGTCGCCAGCTGGTTGACGACGTCGGCCATGGGCTCGGGGACGTCGAGGCGCACCGTGAGGTCGTCGACGGCAGAGAAGGACGAACCTGCGAGGAGCTCGGCCTTTGCGGAGCGGGCCAGCCAGGCGTTCATGGACGCCACAACGTCGCCGGCGTCCATGACCTTGCCGTTGTGAAACTTCACGTCCTCGCGCAGCCTGATGGTGTAGGCAAGGCCGTCGTCGGACACCTCGTAGGACTCGGCGAGGACAGGCCTGGGCATGCGGTCCTTGTCGAGGGCAAAAAGAGGCTCGTAGATGTGCATGCCTATGCAGCTCACGATGTTGGAGTTGACGCCGTGCACGTCGAGGGCGGGCGGATTGGCAACGATGCCCACGTTGAGGGCGTCTTGCCAGGAGGCCTCGGAGCCGAGCGCAGCGGGGGCCGAGGCGCCAGGGCCTCCGGCAAATCCGAAGGCAGCGAGGACCAAAGCCAAAACGACACCGCCGGCGGCGAGCGCCCTGCCCAAAATCGATATGAGAGTCATGCTACGGGTCCTTCCCATACAGACCGTTGAATTCAGGCTGTTTCCACAGGCCCATAGCAACCTATCATCTAAATTCCTACCCATAAAGTAGGAGTTAATATTGCATAGAGCTTAAACTAAGGGACACCTTAGAGAAGCAGCTCCCGGATGCTCTCCACGGCAAAGTGACCCGACACCTGTGCCTCAAAGGCGGGGCGGTCTGCCGGGTCCATGGACCACGACAGCCCGCACGTGGCGCGAATGGCCACCGGCGTGGGAATGAGCCGCCCGGCAATGCCGCTCTTCTGACAGAGCGCCTCCGCCTCCACGGCGTCGTGAGTGGAGGGAAACGTCGCCACGGCCCTCAATCGCTTGCGTCTGCCCATGTTCAGTCCCCTTCCGCAGCCATGGCCGTCAGAGCTGCCAAGGCCGCATCCACATCGTCCGCAGCGGTGAAGGCGCCAAAGGAGAAGCGCACGGCGCCGGTGCGCGAGGTGCCGAGGGCACCGTGCATGCGCGGGGCGCAGTGGAGGCCCGCGCGCACCGCGATGCCGTAGACCTCGTCAAGCTCGTCGGCCACCTCGGAGGAGTCCCAGCCGTCCAGGTTCATCGAGACCACGGCCCCGTGGTCGGCCCGCACGCCGTCAAGGCAGGCGAGGTCGTCGGGGAAGTCACCGTAGACCGTCACGCCGGGAATAGAGCGCAGCCCCGCCACAAAGCGGCGGACAAGGTCGAGGTCGTGGGCGTGCACCGTGTCGACGCCCTTGTCCGCAAGCCACTCGGCGGCGGCGGCGAGTCCCGCGATGCCATGGCCGTTGAGGGTCCCCGCCTCCAAGTGCTCGGGGTAGGCGTCGGGCTGGTGGGAAAGGGACGAGGCAACGCCGGTGCCGCCGGACAGGACCGGCTCCACCTCCACGCCAGGGGCCACGATGAGGCCTCCGGTGCCCTGGGGGCCGAGCAGGGCCTTGTGGCCCGTGAACGCCACGAGGTCGGCGCCGGCCTCCTCCATGGAAAAAGGCACCGACCCGGCCGTTTGAGAGCAGTCCACCAGCAAAAGGGCGCCCGCGGCGTGGGCCACCTCGGCGCACGCCGCCACGTCCACAAGGTTGCCCGTGAGGTTGGAGCCGTGGGTGACAACCACAAGCCGCGTGCCGGGCGCGCAGAGGCGCTCAAGGTCGGCGAGGTCGAGGCGTCCCTGCCTGTCGGCGCGCCAGAAGGAGAGGCGCACGCCCTGCGTCCTCTCGAGGCGGTAGAGGGGGCGGAGCACCGAGTTGTGGTCCCAGTCGGTGGCCACCACGGAGTCGCCCGGGCGCACGCAGCCCAAAATGGCGATGTTGAGCGCCTCTGTGGCATTGGCGGTAAAGACCACTCGCTCGGGAGCGGCGGCCCCCAGAAGGCGCGCCAGCACGTCGCGGGCGCGGGCGACGGTGCGGGCCGCCCCCAGCTCGGCCGCGCCGGCACCGCGCCCGGAGCTGCCGAGGCCGCCCATGGCCTCCAGTACGGCGTCAGCAACGCAGGCAGGGCGGTCGTGGGACGTCGCCGCGCAGTTGAGATAAATCATGGCAACCCCTTGACAATTAAAGGATGCACTTTCTTACACGCCCTAGGCTAGGCCTGACCGCACGCCTGGGCAAGCGTGCCACTGCGCCTGAAAGCGATTGAGGGCGACCCCGCCGTGGCGGGGTCGCCCTCAATCGCTTTCAGGCGCATATAGGGGCCGCACCCGGCTTAGGCGCCCGCCGCAAGGCCGGGCCCTCCGGGGGCGAGCCCTCCCCCGTCACCGTCGCCCCTCTCGGCTGCCGCCGCGGGCACAGGGTCGGCCGCGACTTTCTCGGCACCCGGAAGCACCAGGTTGAGCACGATAGCCGTGACCGTGGTCACCACGAGCGACGAGGACCCGAGGACGCCTTGCACCCACTCGGGCATGCCGGGACCGGCCAAGGCGCCGCCGGTGAGCGCGATACCCATGCCCAAGGCCACGGAAAGGCCGGCGGCGGAAGCGGTGCGCTGGGACAGGCCGTCTTTGGTAAGCAGACGCACGCCGGTCATCGTGATGGTGGCGAACACGTTGATGGTGGCGCCGCCGATGACGGCCTTGGGGATGCCGGAGAGCACAAAGGCCACTTTGGGCATGAGGCCCGCGCAGAGCATGATGAGGCAGGCGCACACCATGACCTTCTTGTTGATGACCTTGTTCTGGTTGACGATGCCGATGTTCTGCGAATAGGTGCCGGTGGGCAGCGCGCCGAAGAACGAGCCCACCACCGAGAGCAGCCCCTGGGAGAGGATGGCTCCGGTGACCTCGCGCTCAGTGGGCGCGCGGTCGAGGGCGCCGGCGCACGCGCCGTTGAGGTCGCCCACAATCTGGACGGCGCCCACGATGAAGACGATGGAGAGCGACGCTATGGCCGCCGGCTGGAACTCGAGGGCGAAGGGCATGAAGGTGGGAAGCGCGAGCCAAGACTCCTGGGCGAGGCCGTCGAAGCTCACCATGCCCAAGGCCAGGGACACGCCGTAGCCCACCAGAAGCCCCCAGAGCAGGGAGCCGAGCTTGAGGACGCCTTTGCCAAAGTTGGCAAAGGCCACGCAAGCCACAAGGGTCACGAGCGCCACGGCCCAGTTGCGGACGCTCCCGAAATCGGCCGCGCCCGCGCCGCCCGCCATGTAGCCCACGGCCACGGTGTAGAGCGACAACCCGATGGAGAACACCACCGTGCCGGTGACCACGGGCGGGAAGAGGCGCCGGATGTACTTGAAGAACAGGCCGAAGACCACGGCGACGAGGCCGCCAATCACCTGGGCGCCAAAGATTGCGCCGATGCCGCCCATGCCCGCCACGGCCGTGAGGGTGGGCACGTAGGCAAAGGCCGCGCCCATGAACACAGGCAGCCCCGACCCCAGAAACCCAAAGAGCGGATGACTCTGCAACAGGCTCAAGACGCCGGCCATGACCAGTGACACCTGGATGAGAAGGCTTCGGTCGGCCTGGTCCAGGCCGAAGGCGTTGGCGACGATGATGGCGGGAGTGATGATGCCCACCACCGCGGCAACCACGTGCTGCAAAGAGAGCGGGACCAGCTGGGAGACGGCCGGCGTCCCCTCTTGGGTGAAAAGGACGCTGGAGCGGTCTTCTTGGGCCATGGTTCCTCCTGAATCAAAGCTTCAAGACATGACCATCCTACTGGACCCCGCCTCAATCTCCTACTTTTTTTCTGAATCCCTTACTTTTTATCTGCACTTATTTTGAAATTATCGGCGAGCGGTCCTGTGGGCGCTGCGAGCGGTGCCCCATCTGCGCCTGAAAGCCGCTGAGGGCAAGCGCTTCGTGCCCTCAGCGGCTTTCAGGCGCAGATGGTCAGGCACAAGGGATCGCAAGGGTTTTGGGTAGGAGCCTCCACAAACGCCCGCGACGATTGCTGAGCCGCGGCACGAGGAGATGAGGCACCATGGAAGGTCAGGAAGAGGCGCGGCTCTGCGCAAAGCTCGTGCAATGCGAGAGCACCGACCCGGGCGCCTACGAAGGCGCCATGGAGCGACTGGTCAAAGGGTGGCTTGAGGAGCGCGTCAGTAGCGCCGGCCTCGACGACGTCGTGGTCTTTCGGGAGCTCGAGGCCCTGCCGGGGCGCACCTGCCTGTCGGCCACCATACCTGCCCGCAACGGCTCCTCAGACAGCGCCCTGGTCTTTTGCTGTCACATGGACACCGTAGTGGCGGGTGACGGCTGGTCAGAGGACATTGACCCCTTTGGCGGAAAGATTGAGGAAGGCCTGGTCTTTGGCCGCGGCTCCTGCGACATGAAAGGCGGCCTTGCCTGCGCCCTGCTGGCCTTTGACGATGCCCTTCGGGCCGTCTCCCGCGCGCGTTGGGAAGCCGGCTGCCACGGTGCCTGCGTGTGCTCCGGCGACAACGGGGGCGCAGACGACCGAAGCTGGCTGCCGAGAAGACCGCTCTCGATGCTTCTCACCGTTGACGAGGAGGACTTCATGCGCGGCATCGAGGCAGTTCTCGATGCCGGGTGGCTCGACGAGGGGTGTTGGGTCGTGGACACCGAGCCCACGGACGGGCGGGCCCGCATCTCCCATAAGGGGCGCACGTGGTTCGAGGTGGACATCGAGGGAGCGACAGCCCACGCATCGACCCCGTGGAAGGGCGTCGACGCCGTGGCCGCCGCAGCGGAGTTCGTCTGTCGGCTGCGCTCGGCGGTGGCCGCGCTGCCAGCCCATCCCGAGCTAGGCAAAAGCACGGTGACCTTTGGCCAGATCGAGGGCGGCTACCGGCCCTACGTGGTGCCCGACCGCGCGAAGGTTTGGATAGACATGCGCCTCGTTCCGCCGGCAGACACCGCCTTGGCCGAAAAGCTCGTGGCGAAGGCCCTGGATGGCGCCGCCGAGGCCGTTTCTGGATCACGCGGCACCTACACCGTCACCGGCAGCCGTCCGCCTGTAGAGCGCGACCCTGGCTCGCGCCTGCTTGCCGCCCTGGAAGAAGCGTCTTTGGCAGAGACGGGCGCCGAAGCCCCTGTGGACGTCTTCACGGGCTACACCGACACTGCCGTCATGGCCGCCGCCACAGGCAACCTCGAGTTTTTGAGCTACGGTCCCGGCAGCCTGGAAGTGGCCCACAAGCCGGACGAGCACGTGCCCGTGGCCGACCTCGTGCGGGTGCGCCGCGTGCTCAGCCGCCTGGCTGCCGACTGCTGCCTGTAGCGCACAGCCCTGCCCGTCCCTGCGCCTCCCCCTCCTGCGCCTGAAAGCCGTTGAGGGTGCCCGCCACGGCTTTCAGGCGCAGGGGGGGGCGGGGGGGGCTGTCCCCACCGTTTAAGGTGGGGGGGGTTGGGGCCAGGGAAAGGGGCCGAATGGG